>NZ_JBIMEZ010000032.1:0-399 GCF_051262695.1 Aeromicrobium sp. CF3.5 | reverse complement strand
GATCACCAGTCGCTGTGGCCTCCGCGAACTCATCAGCAAACGCGACTTCCGATGCGGCCGGGTCAGCTGAAGCTGGAACGAAACCGGCGATCACTGCTGAAGCGATCAGCAAGCCCAATGCTCGAGAAGCTAGCGGCGTGGCCGCCGAGCGGCGAGCTGAACGGATGCGCAAACGCGGTCGACTGTTGGTCACACGCATGTGAATTGTCCTCAAGGGAAGCCCGCAATGGCGGGCTGGATCACCCGTTTCCGCCTAGCGACGGATCCGGTGCAATCCACCCGATGAGGAATGCAAACAGAATTTCTCATAGCCGAGGCAGTCCGGACAAGGGGTCACGTACAAGTCATGTGAGAAGTCTGAGAAAATGGCTCATGGGAACTACTAGAAATAGCTCGTTG
>NZ_JBIMEZ010000031.1:0-413 GCF_051262695.1 Aeromicrobium sp. CF3.5 | reverse complement strand
TCTGCCTCGAGCTACCGATGGGAAGCGCCGGCGGGTCTGAAGGCGTCGGGTGCGACGAGTTCGACGTTGGATGTGTCGTGGGGGGCGCAGGCGGGGGCCGCAAAGTATGTGGTGAGGATCTCGCGGAGTGCGGACATGTCGAATGCGGGGTTCCGGGCGTTCACGACCAACTCGGGCACGATCTCGGGGTTGAAGCCGGGAACGACGTACTACATGCAGGTCATCGTGAAGCACTCGAAGACCAACGAGGCACTCAGCCAGTACTCCTCGAAGGTCACTGCCAAGACGACGAGCGTGAGTAGTTCGGGCTATCGGTGGTCTGCGCCGGCGGGTCTGAAGGTGTCGGGTGCGACGACTTCGACGTTGGATGTGTCGTGGGGGGCGCAGGCGGGGGCCGCGAAGTATGTGGTGAG
>NZ_JBIMEZ010000030.1:0-451 GCF_051262695.1 Aeromicrobium sp. CF3.5 | reverse complement strand
GGGGCTGCTGAACGATTCGGTGTCAACTGACTTGTAGTGCTGTGAGGTGCTGCTGGAAGGATGTTGACCGTGCCGAAGCCCTATCCCCGTGAGTTCCGTGATGATGTGGTCCGGGTCGCCAGAAATCGTGAGCCAGGCCATCAGCTGAAGCAGATCGCTGCTGACTTCGGGATCTCCGAGTCGTGTCTGGCGAACTGGATGAAGACCGCTGATATCGAAGAGGGCGTGAAGCCTGGCACGACGGTTGAACAGAATGTCGAGCTGAGAAACGCCAAGAGGCGGATCCGGTTGCTGGAGCAGGAGAACGAGGTTCTGCGGCGGGCGGCGGCGTATCTGTCTCAGGCCAATCTGCCGGGAAAATGATCTACCCGCTCGTCCGCGAGTTGGCCGCGACCGGTGCCCCGATCAGGGTGCCGGTCACGGTGACGTGCCGGGTTCTGAAGATCGCCCG
>NZ_JBIMEZ010000029.1:0-824 GCF_051262695.1 Aeromicrobium sp. CF3.5 | reverse complement strand
CTAGGGCGCGTCTCCTAAGTTGAGCGTGGTCTGGCTGGTTTTGTGGAGTCATGTCTCGTGAAGCTGTTCTGACCGATGACCAGTGGGCTCGGATCGAGCCGTTGATGCCGTCCTCTGATGGCGTGAAGTCGCGGCCGTTTCGTGACCACCGCCAGGTGGTTGAGGGCATCATCTACCGGTTCCGTACTGGTGTTGCGTGGCGTGATCTTCCCTGTGGTTTCGGGCCGTGGCAGACGGTCTGGAAGCGCCACAAGCGCTTCAGCGTCGATGGCACCTGGGACCGGATTCACACCAAGCTCGTGACCGCCGCTGATGCTGACGGCGACGTCGAGTGGGATGTGTCGGTCGACTCCACGATCAACCGCGCCCATCAGCACGCCACGACGCTGGCGCGTCACACAGGGGGCTGAATCGAGTTACAAGAACCCGCGGGTCGAGCCCGTCGATCACGCGATCGGCAGGTCTCGCGGCGGGTTGTCGACGAAGATCCACCAACTCGTCGATGGCCACTGTCGACCACTGGTCGTGCTCATCGGGCCCGGGCAAGGTGGCGATTCGCCGATGTTCGGCCCGCTGCTCGAACAGTTGTCCGTGGCCCGGATCGGACCCGGCCGTCCCCGGACCAGACCGGACAGAGTCTTGGGCGACAAGGCCTATTCTTCGCGGGCCAACCGGGCCTTGTTGCGCGGCCGCGGTATCGAGGCGGTGATCAGCGAGCCGTCCGACCAAGCCGGTCACCGGCGCCGTCGCGGGAGCGCCGGCGGCAGACCACCGGCCTTCGACGCCGAGGCCTACCGGCGACGCAACACCGTCGAACGATCCTT
>NZ_JBIMEZ010000028.1:0-828 GCF_051262695.1 Aeromicrobium sp. CF3.5 | reverse complement strand
GGGGCTGCTGAACGATCTGGTGTCAGATCGGTTTAGGCAGCGAGTGCTGCCGGTTGGGCCATGATGGTCTCGAACTCGATGGGGGTCAATCGGCCGAGGGCTGCTTGTCGTCGTCTGCGGTGGTAGGTCCGTTCGATCCAGGTCACGATCGCGATCCGGAGTTCGTCTCGGGTGGTCCAGTGGCGTCGGTCCAGGACGTTGCGTTGTAGGAGGCTGAAGAAGCTCTCCATGGCCGCGTTGTCGCCGGCTGCGCCGACTCGGCCCATCGATCCGACCATGTGGTGACGGTTGAGGGCGTGGACGAACTTGCGGCTTCGAAATTGCGATCCTCGATCCGAATGACAGATCGTGCCGGGGATGTCGCCGCGGCGAGCGGCGGCGTTCTCCAGGGCTCTGACAGCCAGGGATGACTTCATCCGTGAGTCGATCGAGTAGCCCACGATCCGGTTGGAGAACACGTCCTTGATCGCGCAGAGATACAGCTTGCCCTCGCCGGTCCAGTGTTCGGTGATGTCGGTGAGCCACAGCTCGTTGGGTTCGCTGGCGTTGAAGTCGCGTTGGACCCGGTCGTCATGGACCGGCGGTCCGGGCTTCTTGCTGCCCCGGCCTCGCTTCTTGCCGAACACCGACCACCAGCCGTTGGCTGAACAGATCTTCCACACCGTGCGTTCTGAGACGTCGAACCCGGCCGCCCGGACTTCATCGGCCACGAAGCGATAGCCGAACTCCGGGTCGTCTCGGTGGGCGTCGAAGATCGCGTCGGTCAACCGGGCCTCGTCCCACTCAGCCGCGGTGACTGGTTCGGCTAGCCACCGATAGAACGGTTGG
>NZ_JBIMEZ010000027.1:0-979 GCF_051262695.1 Aeromicrobium sp. CF3.5 | reverse complement strand
CTAGGGCGTGTCTCTGAAGTCATGCCAGCCAGAGCATGATCGCGGCCAGGACGATGCCGCCGCGATAGACGTGGGCGTGTTTGTCGTAGCGGGTCGCGAGGCCGCGCCAGTTCTTGACGTGGTTGAAGGCGCGTTCGACGACGTTGCGGTTCTTGTAGTCGCTGGCGTCGAAGTTCACCGGTCGGCCGCCGCGCGAGCCTTTGCGCAGCCGGTGCGCGGCCTGGTCCGACGGCTCTGGAATCACCGCGGTGATGCCGCGAGCTCGTAGATGCGCTCGGTGTGCTCTGGCTGAGTAGGCCTTGTCGCCCCGCAACGAGTCCGGTCGTGTTCGCGGGCGGCCCGGTCCGACTCGAGCGACGCTCAGCTCGGCCAGCAGGCGCGGCAAGGCGGGCGAGTCATTGGCCTGACCCGGTGTCACCGCGATCACCAGAGGAAGCCCGTTGCCGTCGACCAGGGCGTGGGTCTTGGTCGTCAGCCCGCCTCGAGATCGTCCGATCGCATGGTCGTCAGGCTCGTCGCTGCGCCTGCAGGAAATCGTGTAATTCGACTCTGCCCCCTGTATGAGAGCTGGGCCCACCCTGGACCCGGGCCGCGGTCGCACCATGCTGATGAACACGCGCGCTCGTGGAATCGACCGATACCTGCCAGTCGATCTCGCCGCGAGCGTCGGCCTGAACCTGTAATTCGGCCAGGACCTTGTCCCACGTCCCGTCAGTGGAGAACTTGTAATGGCGCTTCCACACGGTCTGCCACGGACCGAATTCAGCTGGCAGATCCCGCCACGCAACACCGGTGCGATAGCGGTAGATCGCTCCCTCGACCAAGGTCCGGTGATCACGCATCGGACGCCCCATCGCCCCTTTCGGCGGCGGCAGAACCGGCTCGATCCGTTCCCACATCTCATCGCTCAGCACGGCAGTTCTACTCATCATCCCAGCATCGAGTCCGAACCCCGCTCAATATTGGAGACACGCCCTAG
>NZ_JBIMEZ010000026.1:0-1009 GCF_051262695.1 Aeromicrobium sp. CF3.5 | reverse complement strand
TGTGATGTCCAGGCAGGTTGTTGGCGATTCTGCTGATCGGTGGAAGCGCTCCGATGGCGGAGTGGGGTCTGTGGTGATTGTAGAAGTGGATCCAGCCTGGCAGTGCCGCGCGGCGCGCGGTTTCTGATTCATAGAAGCGGGCGTAGGCCCATCCGTCGCCGAGCGTGCGGTGGAACCGTTCGATCTTGCCGTTGGTCTGTGGTCGGTAGGGCCGCGTCCGTCGGTGTTTGATGGCCAGTTCGGTGCAGGCTTCGGCCCAAGCGTGGGAGCGGTAGCAGCTGCCGTTGTCGGACAGCACTCGTTCGACGGTGACTCCGCGGTCCGCGAACCAGACAACGGCCCTCTGGAGCACGCCGACGGCAGTCTCGGCTTTCTCATCAGCGCAGATTTCGGCGTAGGCGACGCGCGAGTGATCGTCGATGACCGTGTGGACGAACGCCTTGCCCATCAGCGGATCGTGCCCCTTGCTGCGTGGTTGTCCGGTGCGCTGAACTGTCGTGGACCTGTTCCTGACACCCTGCTGGCGTCCGACAAATCGATGCCCTCCACCGTCGGGAATGTTGCCGAACTTGGTGACATCAACATGGATCATCGAGCCCGGATGCGGGTGCTCATAGCGGCGGATCGGCTCACCGGTGACCCGGTCGATGTGATTCAGCCGGTTGATCTGACACCGCACCAACACCGCGTGGACCGTCGACGGGGCAACGCCGAGACGGCCACCGATCTGGACCGGTCCCAGACGGTGGCGCCATCGCAGCTCCACGATCTGTCGCTTCACCTGCTCTGGGGTCTTGGCCGGGCTCGAGCGCGGCCTGCTGGTCCGGTCGAGCATCCCGGCTGGCCCCTCATCGCGGAACCGTTTGGCCCACTTGCGGGCGGTCTCGGGCGAGACCATGAACATCTTGGCCGCCTGCGGCGGCTTCCAACCGTCCTCGACGATCAGCTTCGCGAGCCGAAGACGAGCGCGAGGAGTGAGTGCAGCGTTAGCGTGGGACACGAAGGCCTC
>NZ_JBIMEZ010000025.1:0-1376 GCF_051262695.1 Aeromicrobium sp. CF3.5 | reverse complement strand
TGAATCGCCCCGGGTTTCGTGGAGGCTCGATTACTTGGATCTAGCCTCGGCGAGTGCCGGGTTCTGACAGTAGCGGCCGGTCGGCTGGGACGCCCAGTGGAGAATCTCGAACTCGGCCGGCGGGACGAGGCCGATCTCTCCGTGGAGGCGTCGGTGGTTGAACCAGTCGACGTACTCAGCGACGGCGATCTCGACGTCGCTCACGCTCTTCCAGCCGCCCCGGGGTCGCATGACGGGGTTGCGGATGCACTCGGCCTTGAACAGTGAGTTGAGCGCTTCGGCCATCGCGTTGTCATACGAATCTCCCTTGGATCCCACTGACGCGACGGCTTCTGCTTCGGCGAGCCGCTCGGTGTAGCGGATCGCTCGATACTGGACTCCGCGGTCGCTGTGATGGACCAGGCCGGTGACGTCGTGACCGGCCCGCTGGCGCGCCCACAGACCCATGTCAAGCGCGTCGAGCGCGAGCTCGGTGCGCAGGCTCGTGGAGACTTGCCAGCCGATGATCATCCTGCTGAAGACGTCCAGGACGAACGCGACGTAGGTCCACCCGGCATGCGTGCGGACGTAGGTCAGGTCCGCGACCCAGAGCTGGTTCGGTGTTGTGGCGATGAACTTCCTGCTCACCAGGTCCTCGGGACGTTCGGTCTCAGCACCGTCACCGATGGTCGTCTTGCGGGTCTTCTCGCGTGGGATCCCGCGAAGTCCCTCGAATTTCATGAGCCGCTCGATGGTGCAGCGGGCCACGCTCACGCCTTCGCGGTTGAGTTCAGCATGGATCTTGCGGGCGCCGTAGACGCCGAGGTTGGCCTTGTGGGCGGTCCTGATGTCGGTGATGAGTTCGGTGTCGCGGACAGCGCGCGCCGACGGTGGCCTGATCTTGGCGGCGTAGTAGCCGCTCGGGGCGATCTGGACACCGGCGTCCTTCAGGACGGCGCAGATCGGCTCGACCCCGACCTCACTCCCATCGACCACGTCGTGGCGATGGGCGTCGAGGTAGGCAACTACCTGGTGGTGGGGCGGTCGAGCTCCGCCGCGAAGAAAGCCGACGCCGTCTTCAAGATGTGGTTCGCGCGACGCAGCTCGCGGTTCTCCTGCTCGAGCCTCGCGATCCGCTCGGTCTCAGCCGACGTGGTGCCCGACCGGACACCACCATCGATCTCAGCCTGCCGGACCCAGCCGCGCAAGGTCTCTGGATGCATGCCGAGCTGCTCAGCAACTCGCACGATCGCGCCGGACTTCGTCGCCGGATCAGCCCGAAGCTCCACCGCCATCCGGGTCGCCCGCTCACGCAGCTCGTCGGGGTACTTCCTGGGTGCTGCCATAACTCTCATCCTCCATGGATTGAGAGCCTCCACCAGACCCGGGGCGATTCA
>NZ_JBIMEZ010000024.1:0-1413 GCF_051262695.1 Aeromicrobium sp. CF3.5 | reverse complement strand
AGTTAGGTCCCCGATAGTGGTGTAGCGCGGTTGCCGAGTTCATCACCTGGATGGACATAGACGCGGCCACCGCGTGATCCTTCAAGAGATCTCTCACAACCACCTTGAAGAGGACACACGATGACCGCTCCACACATTGTCGACCCTGCTGGCCTACTTGGCGAAGCCCTGGTCGACGCTTCCCCAGATCTGATGCGGGATCTGCTGCAGACGATGATCAACGCCCTGCTCTCAGCCGACGCCGACTCGGTGGTCGGGGCCGAGTACGGCCGACCTGATCCTGGTCGTGTCGCTCAGCGCAACGGCTATCGGCACCGGCCCCTGGACACCCGCGTCGGCACGGTCGATGTTGCCGTCCCCAAACTGCGGTCCGGGTCCTACTTCCCGGACTGGCTGCTCGAGCGCCGCAAACGGTCTGAAGCTGCGTTGATCACGGTCGTGGCTGACTGCTATCTCGCTGGCGTGTCCACGCGACGGATGGACAAGCTCGTCAAGACGTTGGGGATCACTGGCCTGTCCAAATCGCAGGTCTCGCGGATGGCAGCCGACCTCGACCAGACCGTTGATGAGTTCCGCCACCGACCACTCGGCGAGGCCGGCCCGTTCACGTTCGTCGCGGCCGACGCGTTGACGATGAAGGTCCGAGAAGGCGGCCGCGTCGTTGCCTCGGTCGTGCTCGTGGCAACTGGCGTCAACGCTGACGGGCGCCGAGAAGTCCTCGGCCTGCGGGTCGCCACATCCGAGACTGGGGCTGCGTGGAACACGTTCTTCGCCGACCTCGTCGCCCGCGGCCTCACAGGCGTTCGGCTCGTGACCTCAGATGCCCACGCCGGGTTGAAAGACGCGATCGCTGCGAATCTACCCGGAGCTGCGTGGCAGAGGTGCCGCACCCACTACGCGTTCAACCTGATGTCGGTGACACCCAAGAGCATGTGGCCAGCGGTCAAAGCGATGCTCCACTCCGTTTATGACCAGCCCGACGCACCAGCGGTGACCGCCCAGTTCGACCGGCTCATCGACTACGTCGACGACAAGCTCCCCGACGTCGCCGAACACCTGGCCGGCGCCCGTGAGGACATTCTCGCGTTCGCGACCTTCCCCGAAGGGCTCTGGCAACAGATCTGGTCCAACAACCCCAACGAACGTCTCAACCGCGAGATCCGCCGCCGCACCGACAGCGTTGGGATCTTCCCCAACCGCGACGCGATCATCCGTCTCGTCGGCGCCGTCCTGGCCGAACAGAGCGACGAATGGGCCGAAGGACGCCGCTACCTCGGCCTGGAGATCCTCACCAAGTCCCGCATCCACATCGTCCCCGCCAGCAACGCCGACATCGACAAGGAGGACCTCCCAGCACTCACCGCCTGACCCCGAAAGGGTCACGCAGCGCTACACCACTACCTGGGACTTGAC
>NZ_JBIMEZ010000023.1:0-1624 GCF_051262695.1 Aeromicrobium sp. CF3.5 | reverse complement strand
CTAGCCTCGATCTTTCGTCGGGCTGTGGTGTGAGGTCGCTGAGTCGGTGATCGGCGGCGTTGGTGTCGGACGTGATGTTTCCCCGGCGCTGCGTTCTCGCCGGTGCTCCGTGTCCTCGGGTCGTAGTGTCAGGGACAATGTTCAGGTGATCGCTGCGAGTCGCCTATGGCCGGTCAGGATGAGGTCAGTCCAAGGCCATCGTTTCGGCAGGCGAAGGATGCGGCGTCTGGCGGTGGTGATGATCCGGCCGGCGACAGCCAGCAGGCGGAGGCGGATTCTCTTGGGTTCCCAGACCCTGGCTGGCAGGTCGTGAAAGGCCAACAGCTGGGTCCAAGCGATCAGTTCGGAGGCGAGTTGAGCCAGCTCGAGCCAGATCTGGTTCTTGCCGAACGCGTGTAGTGGCAAGTTCGTCGCGCCGGTGTCTTTGAGGTTGCGGATGCGGTCTTCGCAGCGGGCGCGTGAGCGGTGGCGGACCTCGAGGTCGGCCAGGGTCGGGCCGGTGGTGTTGGTCGCGAACATCGTGATCCGCCACCCGTTCTCGTCGGTGATCCGCAACTGCGCGCCGGGGTGAGGACGTTCCTTGCGGGCGATTACTCGCATCCCGGGCGGCCAGCCGGCGAAGGTGTCCGGCAACCACCTGGTCAGCTCGGCGACGAGTGCACCTTCGCGGCGTTGGCCGTTGGTGTCCAGGGCCTTCTTCCACGCCTGGCGCGGCATCGTGGCGAGCGCGTCGAGGATTGGTTGGCGGCCATAGACGCCGACTGAGTACTGCAGTCCCAGGTTCTGGATGTGGTGGACGAACTCGCGGACACCAGCGCCAGAATCACCCCGGACCAGCACCCTGGACCGCGATCGCTCGGGCAGCTGGGCCAGCGCCTGATCCAGGACTGCGATCTGGTCGTCGGCGCTGTTCGCTGTCGCTCTGCCGGTCCGCAGCATCGCGGCCAGAGGCTCGCCGGTTCCGCCGGACCCGTGGTCAACGAACGCCATCATCGGGTGAAACCCGAACCCACGTTTGTAGTTCGGCGACGCGAGCTCCTTCTCAGAATGAGCGCCGATCAAAGACGCGTCCAGATCAACGACCACCGTGTCGTGGTCAGCAAATGGGCTGTGGTGACCCCAGACCTTCGCCCGCGCTGACGCACGAGTAGCCCGGATCGCGTCGACCGCGGCCACCGGGTCGGCGCCCAGGGCATCGATGAGGCGGCTGATCGTAGGATCGGACGCCACTTGGCCGAAGAGCTCCGGCTGGGAACGGACCAACGACACATCGGCCAGACAATCGCCTCCAGCAGCGATCGACAGCACCAGGTCCATGACTGACTTGCCCGGATCATGGACCGCAGTCGGCTTGCGCCATGGCATCAACTCAGTCGACAACGACTCGGACAAGCCGCTGGCTGCTGCAGTCTGGGCCAGCAGCGACAGACCCGACGACGAAATCAACGACTCGCTGCCAGCAGCGACATGGACACGGCGGCCAGCCACGATATTCTTCATCTACGGAGTGCCTTTCACTCGGTTCGGATTATGTCTTCGCAAACACAATTCTTCCCGATATGACAGGCACTTCCGTGCGTTCAGACCCGTGTCACCAGACCGAACGATGAAACTTCGAGGCTAG
>NZ_JBIMEZ010000022.1:0-1905 GCF_051262695.1 Aeromicrobium sp. CF3.5 | reverse complement strand
TCCTGTGGAGATCGTTGATGAGCGCACTGCAACGGATACGACGTATGCCAACCCGAGCGGCACCTACACGGTGGAGACCTCGACGGTCCCGATTCGGGTGGAGACCAGTACCGGTTGGAAGCCGGTCGACCTCACGCTCGTAGAAAAGGACGGTGTGCTGGTCCCACGAATGGCTGCGGGGCTGATCAAGTTCTCGGCGGGCGGCTCCGATCCGATGGTCGAGATCGGCCACGGATCGGCCACGACAGCGGTTCAGTGGCCTGACATGTTGCCGGAACCGGTAGTCGACGGTGCCACTGCGACGTATGAGGACGTGTTCGATGGTGTCGATCTGAAGCTGAGCATCACAGACGCGGGTGTGTCTCAGGTTCTTGTGGTTCATGACGCGCAGGCGGCGGCCAACCCTGAGCTTGAAAAATTGGATCTCGCGACGACCGTCGAGGGAGGTTCGATCGAGCCCAAGGATGGTGGCTACCTCGTTGTGGACGACACGGGCCGCGAGGTGGGAATGTCGCCGCCGCCGGTGATGTGGGATTCCAGCGGCACGTTGTTGGACGCCGATCGCGATGTCATCGCTGATCGCACCGCTGAAGCTGTCGAGCAACGCATCCAGGGGCCGACCCAGGGGGACGACATCTCTGACATCGATCTGACCGTCACCGAGGACGCGTTGGTGCTGGCGCCCGACGAGGATGCGCTTGTTGGCGAGGACGTGAGCTACCCGGTCTATATCGACCCGATCGCGACGTCGAGCTCGCCGACCAACTGGTCGATGGTGTTCAAGCAGAATCCGAACTCGACGTTCTTCAAGTGGACTGACTCCGCAGGACAAGGCGTCGGCTACCAGAACTACAACGGCGTCTCGACCAAACGCCTGTTCTACGAACACAACATCGGGTCGGTGTCGAGGACGAAGATCAAGAGCGCCACGTTCACGGCGCGCATGAATTGGTCGGCTTCGTGCGCAGCCAGAGGGATCCGGGTGTATCGGGTTGCTGCGCCGGTGTCGAGTCGGACATGGAACAACCAGCCGGACTGGCTGGACTGGCAGGACACAAAGACGTACTCGGCTGGTTGGGCGGACTGCAACCCGGGCGGCCGTGACGTGGCCTGGAACGTCACCTCGGCCGTGACGGATGCTGCCGCCGCCAGCCGGCCCACCGTTTCGTTCGGTATGCGGGCGATCGACGAGGGTGACCCATTGTCGTGGCGCCGGTTCCGGCACACCACGGTCCTGCGAGTCGAATACAACCGGCCGCCGTCAGCCCCGACATCGTTGAAAGTTGCAGGCAAGACGTGCACGTCTACTGGTGTTTTGTTGAAGCGGATGACCTCGGCTCCGGTCATGTCTGCGGTGATGAAAGATCCCGACGGCGGAAACGTCCGAGGCTGGTTCCAGTGGGCGAAACGATCCTCGATCAGCTCATCAGACCCTGAAATCAGAAGTGCGGATCATGTCTCATCGGGAAGTCCGGTCTCTACAAAGCTCCCGGGAGCGTTGGTCGACGGCACCTTCCCGTCCGGGACGTGGTCGTTCAGGGTCCGCGGATCGGATTCGTACTCCGACTACGGCTCGTACAGCGCTCAGTGCAAGTTCACCGTTGATTCGACCTTGGCGCCGGTACCGCAGATCAAGAGCTATCCCGGTGAGTCTGTCCCTGACGAGCGGTGGCTCGCCGGCGCGAAACAGAGTGTCCAGTTCTGGCCTGCTGATGGTCAAGCCGCTGATACGGCCGGGTACGCCTACACGCTCGACAACGACCAGGCACCAACTGCCAAGTCCCACACACCGACGAACGCGGACAAGTCGATTGCGGTGGAGCTGCCGGCGCAGACCGCTGGGCTGCACGTGTTGCGACTGTGGGCATATGACGCTGCGGGTAACCGCAGTCAGGACCCGGACCT
>NZ_JBIMEZ010000021.1:0-2922 GCF_051262695.1 Aeromicrobium sp. CF3.5 | reverse complement strand
GTGTCTTGGGAGTTTGCGAGCTTGCCAACTCTCGACGACCAAGGACGGTGAGTCTGTGACAATCGGCTGGCGGGACGCGTGGCACAGTCGGCGACTGATGGACACTCATGAGGTCAGGGCGCGAGCCACCAGCGACGACCGCCGTGGACGTTAGCCTGCTGGCTATGGCCCGCAAACCTTGGAAGCGACACAAGTCGCCGGGCTACGACGAAGCGGCTGATCCAAGCATCGACGACAAGTTCGCCCAAGTCCGTGCCGAACTGATGCCCAACGGTCCCGGCACTAGCTTCATGAGCACTTCGGCTGTAGTCGTAGATGTTCGACGCGATGAGGACTTCGCCCTCTTCATCTTCAGCTGGCCCGACGAGCTCATCCCGCTCGCGCTGAGGATCAACCTCGAAGACACGTCCGAAGAGTTCTACTACGAGGGCCCGGTCCACTCTTTCGACGAGTGGGTGGAGGATCTCGCTGCCTATGTCATGGTCTCGATCGACACGGGACTTGCGCAACGCGCCAAGAGGATCGACCGTGGCGAGTACATCGAACTCATCGGCACCTGAACCCAACCGAGTCGACCGGGCGCTCGGTGTACTGGGGGTGGGTGGGTGTGCCGCCCTCCAACCGCAACCGAGCCCAGCAGGGATCGCCACGCGGAGCGTGCCAGTGCGGGATCACGAAACGGTGACGCACCTGTAGCGGCTAAACCGCCAACTTCTGATGCCACCCGATGTGCGGCCACGTGCTGCGGGACCGAGCTGTGAGACATTTGCTCCATGCCCAGGAGCTACTTGGTCGGCGACGCGGCGATCATCGTGAAGTTGTTCTAAGTGAACAGCCCACGCAAGGGCAGACGCTCTCTCATCGCCTCGCTAGTCATCAATCTGATCATCACTTCAACCGCGACAATCCTGGTCATCAGTGACACAACCCCAGGATGGCTGTGGCTAATACTGGCCTGCGGCGTGGTCGGCTCCTTCGCTGCGGCGTCTGCCTTGATCGAAGGCCGAGACACATAGATTGCGACCATTCTCTGCTAGCAGAACCGTGCCCGGCCAGCGATCGGTGACCGGCGCACGATCGCTTGACGGGCTAGGGTCGATCAGATTCCTGGACGGTGTCCGGCGAAGGTCGAATGAAGGACCGACACCCACGGCATGCAACAGTGCAGCCAGCTGATCAAGGATTGCTCGATGAACGCGACTGAGACTCTTTCGTTCTTGGCGCTCATGGCATTGGCCATTTCATTGTCCGTTCTGCTGGAGAAGTTCATCGTGCGAAGACGCCTCTTCGGAGCAGAGCCAGGCGATGGCGGCGCAGTCGCGCCACGCTTCAGGCTCATCGTCCTGATCTTTTCCGTGGCGATCTGCGTGCCGTACTACTACGTGTTCGGCGGCAAGTAGGGAACTCATCGCTGCTGCCGTTCCTGCCGTCTCGGCGAGAGCATAGCGGCGACAAGAGCCGCTCATGCTCCACCTACAGCGCCAGCAGCCGGACCTGACTTAGACTGAACGCTGCTACCGCTGAATCCGCGCAGTCGATCTCAGTATCGAGGGCGGCATCACTCATCCCGTTGATCGCGAGCGCGTTGATTCTCGAGGTGGTGCTGGCAGATGGGCTCGCCAGATCAGGCAGGATCGGTCCTATGCGCGCCGTGTTGTTGAAACGTCTCGAGCTTGAACCCGACCCCCGATCGCTTCCTGACGATCCCGCGCAGTTCTCAATTCTCGCCCGTATGATCGTCGGTCGTCCCGACACACCCGGCGAGGAGTCCTTCGATGTGACTGTCTGCACCCCGGAGTGGGTAGCCAAGGTGTCTACGCGCGTCGGCGGCATCTATCACGCTCGCCACCACGTCATCGTCAATTCTGATGAGTTCGATCAGCGAGCGTTACGACTCTGGCTGTCGGCGAGGGTTCAGGAGGCAAGTTCAGAGACCTGGGCAGAAGTTGGAGAGTAGCTCAGCAGGCTGGGTTACTGGGAGTTCGAGGACTACCGCGATTGAGCGCTCATCACCTATGCACGAACGCCCCGCAAGCCGAAGGCGCAAGGAAACGAAGGGCGTGGGACGGTTAAGGGATTCCATAGCCAGCTGATCAATTCCCGTACGCCCCGTCCGAACTCGTCACCGGGACGGGGGTGTTCTGCGGAACCAGTCCGCGATCGGAAACGGTCGTTTTTGGTGTGGTCGACCAGGTGCATCTGACGGCGGCCGACACGCCGGGACGACACGCGCCGAAACTCCTCACCGAAACCAATTTGCACCAAAACGGATCACCTATCGTTTCTGGCATGAGCGACTCCATCGGCTACTCCGCTGGCAGACCTCGACGCTCGAGAGGTCAACACCAAGAGCCTGACCGAACCGGTTATCGGCACCACGACTCCGATGGGCGATCGCTCTACGGGATCATCGCCGTCTTCGCTCAGCTCCGTGTCGACACGATTTGAGAGAACACTCAGCGCGGCCTCGAGTACGACCGCGGTCAGGGTCGGGTCGGTGGTAGAACGCAGCCGTGTCACTGTGGGCGGTTTTGGGAGCAGAGATTGACTCCGCTTGAAGGGGCGGTTCGACCTCCAAGCGCGTAGCACTCCATCTCTGCCGTCGATCAACTTGGCCCTCGGGCCAGCTCCCGGTCGGCGCGTGGCTTATGAGCGCGAGCAAGCCAATACACAAGGTGACCTTGTGCGCATAGGGGCTGACCTAAAAGTCCTGCCCTGCCGCACTGGGCAGCGGTATGCCCTAGCGGGGTCGCGGCGCCGGGCTCGCCGAGGACGGCCAAGCCCGTTGTGAAGGAGCCTGGAGCGGGACTGGTTTTCGGATCAGATCGTCGGGTCGATGATCGTCATGCCAGCCACGACGGCCTGGTCGAAGCGCGGTAGCAGCGCGGCTGCCTCGTCGAGACCGATAGTGCGCTCGACGAG
>NZ_JBIMEZ010000020.1:0-4029 GCF_051262695.1 Aeromicrobium sp. CF3.5 | reverse complement strand
CTCTGCGACGACCGGAGCCACGCCATCATCCTTGATCGTTTCCAAGACGCGATACCGGTCGATCGACTCAAAGAAGGCCTGTAGGTCGAAGCGCAGCACGCAGTCGCGGTTGAGGTGGGCACGGGCGTTGTCTCGAGTAGTCCGGCCAGGCAGAAACCCAAACACATGGGGTGGTGGCTGGTAGTTCGATGTGCCGACCAAGAGGCGCGCCAGCTCCTTGGTGACGGTGCCGTAGTGCGGGTTGGGCGAGACGACTGCACGCGTGCGTTTGCCAGTGCGGACGTACTTCGTGACGTAACCGAGGCCGCGGTCGACCTCATCGGCAAGGCGCAGGAGACGATCAGGATCGGTGTGCAGATGGGCCGCGAACGAGGGGACGTTTGACACCAGGTCTGGAGGGAATTGTTCAAGCGCGCGGGAGCGGGTCGATAGCAACTGCTCTGAAACTGACGCATGCGGATTCGCTCGCGGAACTGACTCCGCCCCCGCGCCAGATGAGGCTACCGCACTCACGCCCTGTCCAGATTCGTAATGGCGGACACGCCTAGTGCTCAACACACCAAGCTCGAGTGAACAGAACCATGAGATTGCAGCCTCTGTTTCAACATATGTCCGGTACTGATGACGCGCCGCGTCCATGGCACGGCCGGCTTTCAGCCAGTCCGCAGCGATCAGTGCCAGGCCGTCCGCAGCCGCCAGAACCGAGGCGGACGATTTTTCGGCTTGGGTCAGCGTGACGGCCGGAAGGCGACGTCCGTGGTTGTTTCGACGGCTATTGATTCGGTCGCGAATCTCATCCAGTCGAGCATTCAGGGGTTCGTTGCGTTCGATGATGAGGTCAATCTGGGGAGCTTGACGAAATTGCCGCCTGAGTACGCCACCCATTCGCACGTAGAGCTCCACCAACTGGTCGACCTCTTGAGTGCCAAGCGTGCTGCGGTCGGTAGCGATGATCAGAGCTTTGTAGATGCTCGTCGAGCTCAACAAGTGCGCGAATTCGATTCCGACCTCAGGCAGGTCAACCGACCGATGGAAACCTGTCGCCCGGAACCGGTCACGATCGGCGGAATCGCGGAACCCGGGACGCGCAAGCACTCGAAGCTGGGTCGTCCGGATTAGCTCCTCGAACTCATCTACCAGGTCGTCTTCCACCGCGATGCCGCAAACGACCAGAGGATCTTGAGGATTCCCATTTCCTGACTCGTCCAGGTAGACCTTGATGGCGTCGATCATCGGGGGTCCCTTCCGCGGCGCTCGGCCTCGGCCAGAGCGCGATCAGTCTGGCACTGCAATGTCGCCTTAGGCTTGGAGAACATACGACGGGCTGGCCCCTTTTGTTGCAGAATCGTCAGGCCGGACGTAGATCAAGATAGAGCTCGGGTGTCAGGTCGCGCGACGCGCCGACCTGCACTTGCCCCGGTTCAGCGCGGTGCTCGAAAGCAGTAACGACCAAGCCGATTCCGCCGGCTGCTGGAGCAAGGACGCCCGCCATCTCCAAAAACCAGGCTGCATGTCCCACTGCTTGGCAGGCGGCCCAGTCCTTGCCGAAGATGTCCTCGATCTCGAGGCCCACGAACTCTTGAGCTTGTGCGGTGCGTAAGTCAAGAACGGCTAGCCCATTGACCTCGATGGTGTGCAACTTGTAGGGCACAGCAAGCATGGCCTCAGTCGTCAGGCCAGCAGTCTCGGCCGCCCGATCAACCTCGTTCATGCAGGCATGCTCTGAGTCGGCGAGATAGATCGCAGGGAACAGCTCCGGAGGATTCCACCGCCCGCCGTGTCTGCGGGCGCCCTCGCCTGACAGCGGATCGCGACGCCCGGCGGTGTAACGGAAGCACTCCCCCGACCAACGACTCGATCCCAGCCCGTCAACTCTATCGACCAGAACCTCATTGAGCTCTGCGCTCACATAAACACCCCGTCTGCCATCGCCTCAATGGCATCCAAGACTCTTTTGTATTGGCCATCGCGCACCAGGTCAGCAGGTCGTTCGTGATCCAGCATCGCGTTGGGTGAAAACATCCAGAGATTTGCATGGCCCCGTGGCAACACTTCGGCCAACGCGTCCGCTACATACGACAGGTCCAAGAGCCGCTGCTTGTTCAGCCGCTGCGGAACCACATCGCCGACGCTCCAGCGCGCCACTGAGCGAGCGGAAGCATCCAGAATGCCACCCAGTTCTTCATTGCTCAGCCCAAGGTTGTCGATTGTGCCCTTGACCTTATGAGCAAGTACACCGACGCTATCTGCCATCGCCATTGTGTCCACCCTCTGTCGATACTCTGTCATGTAGTATGGCACGTAGTTTGATGGACTATGAAAGGCAGCCCCCGGTGAGCATCCAATTTCGGCTCGGAAACAACGACCACAAGCCGGTCGAGGATTTTCTGTCGCGCCAGCATGCCGGCACAGGAGCGATCGTTCTCGACGCGAAGGCCGCCCGCCACCAGGTCGGTGCGGCCGAGGCCGCACGTCGGGCAGGAGTCGGCGTCTACTGGGAACCGGCAACCGAACGACTGGCCTCGGCTGGCTACGGAGTCGAAAAGTATCCGATGTGGGCCGGTCAACCGTATGACTTGGACGCTTTGGCGACCTCTTCCAAGGAGCGCGGCGCCCTTGTGGAGCTGCTGCTGTCCACCCAGCCCTCACTGGTCACCCACGTCACTGCACCTCACTTCTACGTAACCGACCAGCGCTCAGCCCACCTGAACATTGCGCTCGCTGAGATGACCCGCCTGTCAACAATCCAGCCAGTCAGGGCCGTACTGACGATCGCCAATAAGTTCGGGTTGGCTTCAGCGGCAGACCTCGCGAAAGAGTACGCAGCCGCAGGAATCCAGGCTATCGAGATCCGCTTGTCGCCCCTCGGAGGCGACGATGAGAGTCTGCGCAAGATCCGCGACGCCTACGCAATCGTTCGGTTATTCAAAGATGCGGGCCTACACGTGACCTCGGCAGTTCGGGCAACATCGGACAGGTTGCCGTAGCAATGGGATATGCCGACTCCTTCTCAGTCGGAGTGGGCATGCTCGAGCGCGTGAACCACAGCAGCGTCATCAACCGGCAAAAGCAGCCACCCAAGGAACGCACCGAAGACGAGTCCGGCGGCGGCCCCATTGCCGGGATCTATCTTCCGGGCGTCGCCGCCACCGTGACCCGGCGGGCGGGAAACAAGCTGCTGGAGAACACCGATATTCGCGTCAGCCTCGGTTGCCGGATCGATTCGTGCAGCGGAAGTGTCCGCGGGCCAGCCGAGGATCCCCGCAGGCACTACCTCCATGCACGCGCCCAAGAGATGGCCACGATGCTCGAGCGACCCGCAGCATGGCGTCCGACTCTGGAGGTCGACCGACTTCGCCAAGCCAACAACCTTCGCCGACGTGTCAACAAGTACTACATGGACGACGACATCAAGGAGCTGAAGACTCGAACGTTGATGAGTCTGATCAACGGGATCGAGGAACAACGCCAGGCGTCCTGAACTCCACCTTGCGCATCAGGCTTTTATGTCGCAATCGACGCGAGCCCCAGCGTAGAGAAGGCTCATCGAGCCGTTCGTCATCACTCTCCCTTAATCGCACGGTAGAGCGTCGCGCGGCTGACGCGCAGTACGTCCGCGACGTCGGTCGCGGTGAAATCGTCCTCGTTCATCATTCGGCGGGCTTGCTCGATCTGGGCCTTGCTGAGTACCCGGGGGCGACCACCGCGGCGGCCCCGCGCCTTGGCGGCGGCCACGCCGGCGGCGGTTCGCTCACGGATGAGATCTCGCTCGAACTCTGCAATCGAGGCGAACAGGTAAAACGTCAACCGACCCGTAGGGCTGGTGGTGTCGATCGACTCATTCAGCGATCGGAACTCGACCTGACGTTCGCTCAGCTGACTGACTAGTTGCACCAGGTGGGCGAGACTTCGTCCGAGCCGGTCCAAGCGCCACACCACAAGCGTGTCCCCCGCTCGGAGGTATCGCCAGACCTGATCGAGCTCGGGACGTTTCGTCGACGAGCCGGTTATGTGGTCAACGTGGATGTT
>NZ_JBIMEZ010000019.1:0-4407 GCF_051262695.1 Aeromicrobium sp. CF3.5 | reverse complement strand
ACCGTGGTGCGGCCGTCGGTCGGAGAGAACGCCGCGGCTAGCAGCCCGTCGGGCTCGATCAACGGCGACACCCTCTGCGCCTCCACGACGTCGATCATCCGGTTCGGCATGCCGAGCGAGTTCAGCGGCGTCACATCGGCCGTGGATGTCACCACCTCGGCCTCGTTGTCGAGCAGGAACAGGTACCGATCTCGTGATGGTCGATGGCCTGGTCGGAGTCGTCCGCGATCGTCCGGTACGTCTCACGCAGGCCGCCGACACCTCCGGCTGTCAGGATGCCACGCAGGTGCCGCTGATCCAGAAGGCCCACGTCGACAACATCGGTGTCTACTGGGTTCGGAGATCCACGCCGAATGGTCCGCAAGAACGGGTCAGTGGCGCGTTCCACGGTCGAGAGGTTGATGTGGGCCGAGGGACTGAGTGGGATCAGGACAAGAATTCCGGCAGGACCACGTGAGCGCTGCTGGCGTGCGGTTCATCGGTGTCACTTCAGGACCATCGGTACGAGGTGGATGATCTCGAAGGCCTCGTAGAACGCTCCGAGAACGAACAGTGGCAACGCCAGGACGGAGAGACCTCCGAGCTGCCGGAGCCCGATCCGGTACGCCTCGCTCCTGCTCGCCGACCCGACGGTCGTCGGACTGATCCACGCTCGGCCGAGCAGGTATGCCCCGAGCATCACCAAGATGTAGGCCTGGAACTCGATCAGCAACGTCAGCGAGTGCGGGATCATGATCCGCGCCAGAGTGTCGCTGGTCGGAGCGAGCGTGACGCCGAAGTTGAAGGCCCGATACGCGAAGATCCCGAGGCCGACGAACGGCACGATCAACGACGGCAAGGCGATCTGCATCAACGCGGTGGGCAGGACGTTGACGACCAGGATCGTCAATCCGAATGCCGCGACGCTTCCACCGACCTTTGCCACCAGAGATGCGGTCCAGTCCGAGTCGAAGGCGAAGGGGTCGAGGTCCATCGTCTGCAAGGAGGGAGACACGAGCGCTGCTCCGATTCCGAACAGGAACACTCCATACACCAGCGCATTGATCAGGAGGAATGGTCGCAGGTTGGCTCTCACGAGGTGCAGGTGGCGGGTGAACAGGTGCACGGAGATCACTCCATTCGATAGTCGAGGTCAAGAATAGAACCGATTCGGTCTATATAGAACCGAGTTGGTCCATAACCTACCAGATTGGTTCAGAATGCTAAGGTGTGCTCATGCCTCGTCAGTCGAAAGAAGAGATAGACGCTGAGATCGTGGACAGCGCTTCGGCCCTCTTCGCCCAGCACGGGTACCGCCACACCTCGCTGCAGCAGGTTGCCGACGCCACGGGCTACTCGAAAGCCGGGCTTCTCCATCGCTTCTCCAGCAAGGAAGCCATCTACGACGCCGCCGTGCGATCGGCACTGGTCAGGACCACTGCCCTCGCTGCAGATACGGCCGGAATTGCGCAGGGTGCAGAACGGGACCGGGTCCTTGTCGACGCACTCCTTGACGCGTCCGTCGACTGGCCGGGAACGGCAGCATTCCTGCAGTCGGTCGTCACCAGTGACCCCCAGGGAGCATCCGACGAGCTGTCACAGG
Source organism: Aeromicrobium sp. CF3.5 (assembly GCF_051262695.1). NCBI lineage: Bacteria > Bacillati > Actinomycetota > Actinomycetes > Propionibacteriales > Nocardioidaceae > Aeromicrobium > Aeromicrobium sp. CF3.5. Next base: position 2,825 of record NZ_JBIMEZ010000019.1, on the reverse strand, counting down.
CCGGCGCTGCTCTCGTCGGCGCATTCGGACTCGACGCGAACAACGTCTCCGATGAGGCCCTCGTGCGACTCATCATCGCAACGGCGGGGTTGCAGGCGTCAGCGTCGGCGGCGGCTCGGCTGGGTCGCACCGAGGCGTGGCGCCCCCACATCGTCGCGACTGCCATGGAGGCACTCGGTCACTCCGGCGCACCACAAGCAGCGGTGCGCGCTTCGGCACGCTCGACGTGACGTGCTGACCGATGACATCGTCGGCCACAGGCAGCTGGGGACGTCAATGGCGGCCTCGATGTCGATACTGCCCGGCCGCGAGCTCGAGATGACCGACCAGGGCCCGATGCCTATGTCGACGAAGCCGCCGGCAGGAGGTCGGTTGTGCCGGCTCCGTTGAGCACGACGGCATCATCGAATTTGGTGCTCGCACTTGGTCCGCGGACAGGCGCTTCTATGACAGCTCAGCGGGTCCGAGCCATGAGTACGCTTGGGACTCCATCGAGCACTTCGAGCGACATCACTCGCGCCGAGACTCCGCCATCAGCTCGTCGCGCTCTTCGATCCATGCCATTCCCGTGCTCCTCTCACCCTCATGAGGTGTCATCGGTGCAACGTCCAAGGCCTACATGTGCCCCCATGGCGACACGTGCAACGTGGCCCCAACTGTGTCTTCACAGTTCAGAGCCACGATCGCTGGAAACGAAACAAGGCCCCCACACCGGCGAGAGTGTGAGGGCCTTGCAGTGTCCGAGGGGGGGGGACTTGAACCAGACGGATTTACGCTCAGAATGGCCGATCTCGGCGTGCTGAGCGTGAAAACTGGTTCCGTTGCGTCCCGTTACTCACGGTTGCACCCTGCGATGTGCCCCCTGGGGGTGCACCGATCTTCACTTGTCTTCAATCACCATATGGGAGTCGTCGGGCCTTGGACATCTCAGTCCGCAACCCTTGTCGAACGGTTGTCCGCAGGGGCCACTGATTCATCATCAGCTTCAGGTACCGCTCCAACGATCTTGTCTTCGGATGAATTCTCACCGAGGTGGACTAGCAAGGGCGCGACAGTCGGGATCAATTCGTCTCCCAGTCGATCGCGAGGGCCGCGTCCACGAATTGCGGGCTTAAGGACGCTTTCCATTCCACGAGGTCGCGCGACAGCGTCAGCCACGTCAGTTCTCGATTGATCTGGTCGTACTGGTGGATGATGAAGTTGCGGTTGGCGATCGCGAGCGCCCACTCGACTCCGACGGGAGCCAAGACACCTAGCTTGGATAGCCGATTGGCCGCCTCTCCGAGCTTCATCATTAGCGAATCACCAGCCTCCTGCAGAAGGCTGTCAGCGAGGTAGGAGGCCTTGCCGCGCTCGACGATCACATCAACCCTGGTCAGCCACGTCTGAATGTGCAGGAGCTCCTTAGCTGCCTTTCGTTCCATCACAGCAGCACCGCCTCTCGACGAACGTCGTCATCCAGCCCCGGCGTCAGTCCGCCGTACTCGACCATGTCGACGCCTCGGCCCAGCACCTGTTCCACAGCCTGCTTGAACTGCACAAAGCCGAACGACGAGGTGCCGGCCGGCGCCTCCACCACCAGATCGATGTCCGAGTCCTGTCGGGCGTCCCCGCGACCAACCGACCCGAACACGCCCAACCTCGAGAACCCGAACTCCCCCGCCAACGCCTTCAACACCGGCCCCGCGGCCTCGAGCAGCATCTCCGGATGTACCCCGTCGAACTCAGGCGCGTGCTTGAGCTGCTGGCTGACTGCCGGTTGAGTGATACCTATCGCCTCGGCAATCTCCCGCTGACTCAGCCCGTGCGCGCCCATGGCGCGCAGCGCCAGGACACGCCGCAGACGAGCCACATCCTCGTCACGCCGCGCCGCGCGGTACTCCAATGCCAAGGTCATAAGCAAACCTTATCAATTGTTGTAGCTTCAACGCCAGGGTGCACTGCGGTCTCCGGCGCCGCGAAGGCGCCGGCCGCCGGCGGTAGATACCCCGCGCCAGCCGAACTCAACCGAGTAGTTGCCAAGTCCCGCGCGTGATGCGCCACAACCACTCGCGCACTCGATTTCCGGTCCCCCTCGGATCCACGCTCAACGCAACTGACAACTTCTCGAATCTCAGGCATTTTGTGCCCCCTGAGGGGGCACAGATCTGAGTCATTTCAGACAAACCAAAAACGGAACCCCTGCAATTGCAGGGGTTCCGTTCACTTGATTCTGTGTCCGAGGGGGGACTTGAACCAGACGGATTCACGCTCAGAACGGCGGGGTTCCGCGCGCTGAGCGTGAAATTGGGTTCCGTTGCACCCCGTTACTCACTGTTGCACCCTGCGATGTGCCCCCCTGGGGGTGCACCGATCTTTACTTATCTTCAAGCACTATATGGGAGTGGCCGGACCCTGGGTCCCCAAGTCCGCATCGCTTGTGAATCGGCCGTGTCCACGCCCACTGATTCTCGATCACCTTCACAGGCGAACCAGCAGGGCGACCGCGTGACCGCTCAAGAGGTCAACGAAATCTTGGGCGGACCCTCTGGTCAACTTCGTGCAGTTCATTGTGGCCGAAACTTGTGCCGCCGGAAAACCGGACCAACACAGCGCCGGCCAGGCATTAACCGGTCCCCGTCGGTTCCGGCTGACAAGATGGGCAGACTGCATCCCGCGACACGAGAGACCTAACGACATGCCTGCCGATGTCAGCGACTACGTTCTTCGATGGCCCCGCACGCTCTTCCGAGAGCGCACGACCGAGTTAGCCAACACTGTCGATTCTGACAGCGATTGGCACGTGCATGTTAGGACCTTTCTCCGAGACGCCTTCACGACCAGCG
>NZ_JBIMEZ010000018.1:0-5981 GCF_051262695.1 Aeromicrobium sp. CF3.5 | reverse complement strand
CGCTGGAGGCCTTGCTCCCGCGCGGCGCGCTTCTCACTTGCGAACAGATCCATCAGGGTTGCGGGCTCATCTCGCTCCCTCGCGTCAGGAGCCGACAATCGATAACGAGATCCAGCTGATCAGTGACGGGGACGGCTTGGCGGTCATCGGTGACGCCGCGGAAGTCGAACGGTTCCTCGTCTCCGAGGGTTTGAAGTCGAGGAATCTCGGGCTGCCTCGGCTCGCCAAAGTTCTCAGCACTGGATCTGGCGGAGCGCAGGTCGGTTCGGAGGTCGCCGCAGCATCTGGACGCTGGGTGAAGTTGACCGAGGAATCAGCGGAGGCGGTAAAGAAGTACGGGTTGCGTGAGAACTCCAAGACCGGCGTCAGCACGGGTGTTGTGAAGGGTAAGAAGGGACAGGTCCGGGGATTCGTCGAGTTCACGAAGAGCCCGCGGTCACTGCTCACCAACCAGCACTCCTGGCTGGCGCTGCAGGGATCATGGCGCAGGCAGCCCTGCAGCAGAGCATGGATGAGATCACCGACTATCTCGCGCTCATCGACCAGAAGGTTGACGACGTCCTGCGCGCACAGAAGGACGCCGTCATCGCCGACATGATCGGCGTCGATCTCGTCCTGGAAGAGGCCATGGCCCTGCGTGAGCACAGCGGTCGGGTCAACGAAGTGACGTGGTCGAAAGCCCAGGCCACCTCGGCGACAGTGGCGAGGACGCAGGCATACGCTCTGCGCCAGCTAGATGCCATCGCGGAGAGGTTGTTGGAGAGCAAGTCGAAGGTCGGCGACCTTGCCGATGCGGCCCGCGATACTCAGTCGAAGGCGCAGGAATGGTTCGCAGTCCTTGCGCGGTGTTTTCAGCTGCAGGATGCGATTGCCGTGCTGGAACTTGACCGGGTGCTCGACGCAGTTCCAGAAGATCTCGACGCTCACCGGCTCGGCCTGAGGGCTGCTCGCCTAAAGCGGCTGGACATCATCTCGCGGAGCACCAACCAGCTGATGGCCCGCATGAACGCAGCCGCAGGGATAGCCAACACGAAGGTCCTCTTTCATCCGAGACAGTCTCCGGCCATCGTGCAGTCGACCAACCAGGTTGCGATCGCCGTTGACTACTTTCACGGACGTCTCGGGATCGAGCGTGGACAGCAGTCGCTCGAAGCAAGGCCATGGAAGCGCGCGGCGTCGGACGTGCGGTCAAAGGCCTTTGAGAATGGAACAGACGGTGTCGATGCTGCTCGACGTTTCCGTAACGATTCGATCGGCCGAGCCAAGTCAGCGAAAGGCAAGCTCTCCGGCCGAATCTCCGCGCGGACACGTCAGCGGCAAGACCAAGCCGACAGCGAAGGCGGCGGCTCGGATTGACCTGGTCCGAGAACAACACCAGCGCCTCGTCCACGACTTCAACACGCCAGCATTCGACCGCGGCTACTGGGCACCGTCTGACAACAGTCCTAGGGAGTCGGGCCCGTAGGAGCTCCAACCTCCGAGGTAGGGACGAAGATTCGCGGCCGTCGTCTTGATTGGTTCCGGCATCGCAAGTTCGGAGTGAATGGGTTGAGCGACCCGATGTACCTGGCTGTCAAATCGAGCCACTCCCGCGCCGCTGACCGTTCATCGATGTCGGTCGTCGCAGCGATTCGCTCAGAGAATGACCTTGCCCTCGCGAGTGGAGCGCTCGGTCAGGATAGTCAACCTGAATAGGCTCATCAGCCGTTCTCGGCGCAGATCCTCCAGACCGTGCGCTCGAGCCGGCTCGCGATCCTCATCGGCTAAGAATCGGCGCACCCCCTCGATGCCCGCCCTTTTGCAAAACTGAACCTGCCGGTACGGCGATCCAGAGAGCTGACAGCAGACTCCGCTCTGTCTCAGATGATCTAATTTGTCGGCCTGACTCTGAATCGCGAAATTTCAAGGTCGTCGCCGCCTTCGACCAACGATCGTGCGACGATGAGTGGCATGAGCGAGTCAAATGAGGGGCCCGAAAAGCAGTCACTACGAGGCGACGACCGCATTGACCTCAGCAAGTCGATCGAACATGGCGCGCAGATGATCTCCTCACCTCCGGCCGAAGACTCCGAGATTCCACAAGCCCTTATCGGTACCCCGACGGCACAGGATTCGACGACCTCATCTGACGACTAGCGTGCTTCCAACCGCAGCGGTGCCCGTACTCTTGTTGATCGGTTTGGTCCCGGGGTATTTCTACCTTCTGTGGACACGGGGCGTTCGTGACTCAAGCGCCAACGCATCGCCCCTCACATCTCTGCTCGAAGTGCTCGGCATAGGAATCGCTACCACCGGAGTTGTGATCGCGGCGGCCAGCTACTTTCGATCTACTGAAGTCGCGAATCTGGCCTCGCGAATTGGACGAGGCATCTGGGATCCTCAACTTGTTCGCGACCTATCAGCAAGCACAAGCCTCGTGATTGCTGGGTCAGTTGTCCTTGCTGGACTATTGGCATTCGGGACCCGCCTCGTACGACCAAAGCAGTACTACCCACGAATTTGGCAAGAGGTTCTCGCAGAGCGGAAAAGGGAACACACATTCGTGAGGGTCGACCTGACCGACGGCACGAGTTTCGCAGGTGCTCTCCATGGCAGCGACTTCTCGCTGGATGAAGGGAATCGCGATATCGTCCTGCGTTCACCAATTACTCGAATCGACGCAACCGGAACACCGGAAAAATCCCTTCTCCAACGGGTCGTCATCTCCGAGGTCCGAATTGAACTGCTGAGCGTCAGCTACGCAAAGAGACCGTCGCCGACTCGAAGGTGGCCTCGATTGCGGCTTTGACGAATGCGCGAATTTTGGCAGGAGCCGCGCTCGACGCACGCCGTGACACACCCAATCGCCTGGTCCAAACCCACCTTGCCTGGATCCCAGACGGTACTGTCGAACTGTGCGAGATCTTGAAATCCGAAAGGCACTCGATTCGCGGCTCAGATCTCGATTCGGAGACTCACCCGACACTCTGATCAGGCACGAAATGGGTGTATGTGCGGGGCGACGACGAGTCGATCTTGCGCTCATCAACGGTCATCTTGATGGTTGGGAGATCAAGAGTGACACCGACTCTTTGCGACGTCTTGACGGGCAAATTGAGGCGTACTCGTCGGTCATGGATCGCTCGTGGATCGTGGTGACACAACGTCACTTGGTCGCTGCGGAGCTTCGCCTCCCCGCGTGGTGGGGAGTCATGTTGGCGACCCACGACCGGCTTGAAAAAGTACAGTTGACTCAGCTGCGTCGCCCAAGACAAAGCCCGGTACTGGACTCGATGTCCATTGCGCAGCTTCTCTGGCGCGAAGAAGCGGTTGAGGTGCTTCGCGCCCACGGCCTGGCGCAGGGTTTGAGCGGCATGGCGCGTTGGTACGTATGGGATCGCCTGGCCTCATCAGTCAACCAGACGGACCTAAGAAAACTGGTTCGGACGCAACTCAGGGCTCGCCAAGACTGGCCAGGCGGTCGACAACCGTCGTGAAGTGATGGCTTGTCCCGTACGCGCGCCATTGTGTCGCTGACCCAGCTTTCGGGGTCGCCTCCGCCGCTTTCAACGCAATCTCGTTGTCTCCCCACGAGTAGGTTGCCCCCGACCAGGCTGAGTCCACCAGAACTTTCTTGCACAGATCGAAGAAGGATTCGTTGCCGGGGCGAGTCTTCGACTCCCGCCAAACTGCCCAATTGTGGCCATTCGTGTATCGAAGGTTCGGCAAAGGCCCCCGGCCTTGACCAGGCAACGCGGGGTGGTTCACCGCGTAGTCACCGAAATCGATCTGGTGACCCCGAGAAGTAAGTTCGCGCCACAGCGTCGCGTCGTACCGCGGCAGGTCGTGTCGACTACCGGGTGCCAGTCCACTGATGGAATCTGGAAATGCGCCGGCGCTCACCGTGATGGAGCGCCACGCGCCGACTGCACCGGCAGTACCGAGAAGCACTTCGAGTGAGGCAATCTGGGTTGCCGTTAGACCCTGAATCGACCCTAGATCGAGCACCAGGTCAATTTCCGAAATGGGCTGGCCGAGCGCGCTGCTCAGCGCCGACACATGCGAGGCGTCAAAACTGACCGTGCTGCCCAAGGTTTCGACACCGACCCGAAGTAGCAAGCCCTGGCCGTGATCAGCAGCGATTGTCGCCGCCGAAGAGAGCGCTGCCGCCGAGTCGTTCATCCGCGCCACTGGCACAACGCTCAAGCCAATTGATGCCAACTCCGTTGCCACATCCAGTGGGATGACCTTGCTGCCGTGGCTGTGCGGCAGGTGTCCAAAGTCGACACAAACCACCCCGTAGCCGGACAGGTAGGTCCCGAACTTCTGCATAGCCTTCGCTACTGCCACGACCGGGCCGTCATCGTCAGGACAGAGTTCAAGGATCGGTGTCAGACCTGCTTTCACCGCACCGGAGAGGTTGCCGAGAGCCTGCAGTTCTCCTGGTTTCGCCTTCAGGACTGGGCGGTAGTGACTCATAGGCCTCTACTTCTTGTCTCGCGGCGGGTTGGGATCGTTGCCAGGCGCGACAGTGTCCGAGTCACAAATAGCGCCATCGCGACCGTGAATCACGATCTCGCCACCACCCACGTTATGCACGATCTCGCGCGCGCGATCGATCGCGTCACTTTGCGTGTCACGGTGGGCGCTGGCTCGATCGGAGCCAGGGGCAACCACCTTCCAACCGCCAGCCGGGTCGGGTACAACATGCCGTTCGTTCCGATTCATCTCAGTTCCTCCTGCGCGCCGATTGCACTTCTCGAAATCCCGGTCTAGATTCGAACCGTGACGTTGAGGCTACCGCGATGATTCGACATCTGCAACCAGTTCCTACTTCCGAATATCTTGATGGGCTAGCGTGGGCAAATGAGTGATCGGGCCCATTTCGACGCCGAGGGCTTCTTCAGGGCGCTTGACGGCGTGCGAATTTCTCGCGGAGTGAATTGGAAGCAAGTCGCATCCGCAGCCAACATCAGCCAATCAACGCTTACGCGCCTAGCGCAAGGAAAGCGACCAGACGTTGACAGCCTTGCGGCTCTTCTTGGTTGGGCTGACCTTGATGCCAATGCGTTCGTAGGACGTCAGACGACGACAGCGCCTGACCCCGAACCGCTCGCGATGATTTCGACCTACCTTCGCGCAGACCGAAGCCTCTCACCTGAAGCCGCCGACGCCATTGACCGCGTCGTAAAGGCCACTTACGAGGCGTTGCGACATAGTTGAATCATGGTTCTCAGTTCTGGGTTTCGTCGAGAGGCTGAGGAACTGGCTGAAAACATTCGGGCTGAGATCGGCGTCGGGAACATTGCTGCCCTTGACCCGATGTCACTACTTCAACAACTTGAAGTTCCGGCAGTTTCACTAACCCAGCTCGCCGCAGTCAACGACGGCAAAGACCCGTTGCTATCGAAAGCGATCTCATTCCTTCTAGATGATGAGGCATCGAGCCTCTCGGCGGTCACGGTCTTTGGTCCGTCCGGTCGTCGGATGATTGTCTTCAACGAGGCACATTCTGAAGGACGCCAGAACAGCGACCTCCTTCATGAAGCAAGCCACGCGCTACTACTGCATCCGCCGTCACAAGCGATCGATGCCCTGGGTTGCCGCGCATGGAACGGCGAGATCGAAGAGGAAGCGCAGTTTCTAGCCGGCACACTGCTCGTGCCCGGAAAGGCTGTCAGGTACGCGGCGAAGGCTGGATGGTCACGCGAAAGCGTTGCGAAGCGATTCGGATGCTCGATACAGATGGTGTCCTGGCGAGACAACGTTGCGGGCGGCAAGCGACTTCGGGGTCGGCCGATCAGTTAACTGCGCTGAAAAGGTGGCAAGCGGCGATGTTCTTCATCCAGACGTCACCTAGCCGGATACCACGTCTTTCGGGTCTGGCAGCCAGCTGTCTAGGTTTGACCTCGAGAACACGCGCCAATAGAGCGATCACCCCGATCGACCCGTCAGATGAGGTGGTAGCCGACATCAACTATCGATCTTTACTACTGACCCAA
>NZ_JBIMEZ010000017.1:0-6553 GCF_051262695.1 Aeromicrobium sp. CF3.5 | reverse complement strand
TCTAGACCGATCGCGGACGCATGGAGACGCCGTCGGTGGTCTGCGCAGCCGGCGCATGGTCGTCCACGATCGGCACGTGGGTCGGCGTCGACCTGCCGGTGCGGCCCCCTGCGCCGCCAGATCGTGGTGACCGAGCCGGTGGACGGACTGGATCCGGCGACCCCGTCGACGATCGACTTCTCTCGACGTCGTTCTACTTCCACCACGAAGGACGTGGGCTCCTCATCGGCAAGCACGAGAGCGAGGACGTCTGGGACCACGACCTCTCACCGTCGCCTGGCCAACCGGGCTGAACGCCCGTCCCTCGAGCTGGAAGGGCGTGCAGCGCGTGATGACCGCTCTCGCCCCGAGAAGCTCGTTCGACACCGACTCGGGATTGTTGAGCAGCTCAGATCCGCCGCTACGGTAGCTGGTCCGAGTGACGCGGGAGGCGGCTTGTCCGCCGCGCCTGATGCTCCTGAGGACGGTATGGACTTCACGAGTGCTCGTCCTCGTGGTTCCCTCGGCCCTCAGGTCGTCCTGGGCAGCACGGTTGCTGCGACCACGACGTTGTTGATCACGGTGGCGGTCACCGTTCGTGCGACGGCTTCCGCAGCGGCGCCTGCGCCCCAGTTGCCGTTCTCGAGCTCCTTCGCGCGTGCGATGACGGTGGATGTCCAGGGGATCTCGTGGTGGAGCTGAGGGAGTGTTCCGCTGCCCGAGAGGAGTGCGAGGACTGCGGCGGTTCGTGCTGTGGGTTTCTCGCCGTCCACCAGAACCCTCCGTGCCTGGTCGAGCAGCTGGACGCGGCGCTCGTTCGCCCCGCCCCGCAGAGCGGTGGTGCGAAAGATGAACAAGGTCTTGTGGGGGACTCGCTGGATGTCACCCCGCTCGACGAGGCGCTGGAGCACCGGTGCTCGCAAGGGTGGTCCAGTGGCCGCCAAGACGGTCTGGACCGAACGAGGCTTCAGGGCGATGTCCACGTGACCCTGCATTGCGAGCTCGGCCAGCACTGCTCCTGCCAGCGAGTAGAACAGAGTGTTCTCGTCCACTATGGTCCCTGACTGCGGCTGGAAGAGCATGAGAAGCAGGTCCTCAGCAAGGGTCGGGGTGGGGGAGTTCGCGGTGATCGCGCTGGCGTCGTCAGGGTGAATCATGATGCTCCTCAAGGCGAACATGGGTTGGGGAACGAGCGGTAGGCCCGAGTTCTAGCGGCGCGGTTCCCAGCGGAAGTACTTCAGGGCGAGCAGCGCCGAGACGATGACCCAGACCAAGGTGGGCACGACAAGCTGCGCAATGTCGGCTCCGGCGATGACTCCGTCCCACGCTCCGCCGACGAGCTCGGTGGCAGCACCTCCGGGAAGGACGCGCTTGATGACCGTGAGGTCCTCTGTACCAGTGATGCCGACCCAGTTGACGACGGCGATCACACCCAGGCTGATCGGTAGCGTCGACACCTGCGCCTGCTCCGGCGAGCTCGTCACGCCTGCGGTGGCGAGGCCCAGCCCGATCATCATGGCCAGGACGAGCAACGACCCGATCACGGTGAGGGTGATCTGGCGCGGCGGATCGGTGACGACCCCCAGCGCCGCCAGGACAAGAGTGATCTGAACAGCAGCGACAGCCGCAGGCGGGAGCACCAACCCGCTCAGGATGCTCGTGTCGCTCACGGCCGTGGACCGCAGGCGCTTGAGGAACAGTGTCTGTCGGCGACCGGCCAAGGACGTCACGACGACTGCGTAGAGGCCGAACGCGGCAATGGTGAAGACCACGAGGGCAGCGATGAAGCCCTGGCCGACCTCTTCGAAGATGTCGCGACGCCAGATGAAGAATGCGCTGGCGGCCGCAGGCATCACGAAGCTGGTGATCAGCACAGATCGGTTCCTCAGCGTCTGGGTGAGCTCGCTCCTGGCGATGTCAAGCATGGTCATGTCCTTTGGTAGGGGCGGGTGTCATCCGCGGTCGATCGACCGGAAGACGTCGTCGAGTCGGGTTGGTCCTGCTTGAAGCTCACTCACGGGAACCGATGCTGAATGGGCCCAGTTGAGCAGGGTGCGTAGGTCCTTCTCGAGGGTGAACGTCTCGATCCGATACGCGCCGTGATCGGCCCGCGTGGCCTCCAGCGGTGGTGTCGGCGCGTCTGTTGGTAGATGGAAGTCAATGACGGCAGGCAATGTGCTGGTGAGTTCGAGCACCGTTCCTTCGCGGTGGAACCGGCCCTGGTGCATGAGTCCTATGCGGTCCGCGCGCTGCTGCGCCTCCTCCAGGTAGTGGGTCGTCAGAACCACGGTGGAGCCGTCCTCGCGTAGCCGATCCACGGCGTCCCAGAGGTCGTCTCGGGACTGGATGTCCAGCCCGGTGGTGGGTTCATCGAGAAAGATGAGCTCTGGCGCACCGTAGACAGCGGTGGCGAAATCCAGTCGCCTCTTCTCCCCGCCTGAGAGCTGTGAGACCCGGGTCCGTGCCTTGTGCTGAAGGCCGACGACGTCCAGGACCCGATCGACGTGGTCGGTGCGCTTGGACAGCCCTCCGATCAGACCGACGGTCTCCTTCGCGGTGAGATCGGGAGCGAAACCACTCTCCTGCAGCATGATGCCCATCCGGTGCCGCGTCTCGCGACGATTCCTCGGGTTGTGGCCCAGGACGCGCACCGATCCTGAGGTGGGATCTCGGTGCCCTTCGATCACCTCCAGTGCCGACGTCTTGCCGGCTCCGTTGGTTCCGAGCAGGGCGTACAGCTCGCCCTTTCCCACGTGGAAGGACAGGTCCTTCACGGCGTGGAACTCACCGTAGGTGAGGTTGAGTCCTTGGACGTCGATGACTGTCGTGGATGCCATGTACCCATGACATCTCGATCCGAGCTGGTGTCACAGGGTCGCGGCGTCAGCGATGTGAGTGACGGGAGTCAGGTGATGCAGATGACGTGATGTCACACGTTCGGCAGATGGCTGGCCGATCGCGAGGCGTCAGAGCCAGTCGTGCTCGCGTGCGTACCGGGCCGCCTCGTGTCGCGTGCGCGACTGCGTCTTGCTCATCGCGTGGGACAGGTAGTTGCGCACCGTTCCCTCGGCCAGGAACAGCTGGGCCGCGATCTCGGCGACCATGTAGCCCTCGCCCGTGAGCCGCAGGGCATCGACCTCTCGGTCCGTGAGCGGGCAGTCGTCCATCACTGCGCGGGCCGAGACCTCTGGGTCGACCCATCGATTCCCCGCGTGCAACGTCTCGATCACGGTGGCGATGTGTGCGGGCTCGGCGGCCTTGGTGACGAACCCCTGCACGCCGAGCTTCAGGGCCCGCCGTAGAACGCCCGGTTTGGCGTGACGCGTCAGCATGAGCACCACCTGGGTGGGATGCGCCTGTCGAATCGCCGACACCGCAGCCAAGCCATCGTCACCCGGCATCTCCAGGTCGATGACGAGGACGTCGGGCCGCTCGCGCAACGTCGTCTCCACCGCTTCGTGAGCCGTCGACGCCTCGGCGATGACCTCGATGTCAGCCTCCATCGGCAACAGCTGGGCCAGTGCATTGCGCAACAGCGCTTCGTCGTCTGCCAGGACGATCGTGATCATCGACGGGACCTCTCACTCGGCACGTCTGTGGATGGGGGCTGGTCACGACCGATGTCGTCGCGACCAAGTGTCACCGCAGTTCGGAAATTCTCGCCGTCCTGCCTGACGTCCAGGACCCCACCGCTCTGCGCGACCTTGTCGCGCAACGAGGCCAGCCCCCGAAGCTCCGGAATTCGCGTCTCGTTCGCTCCGTCGTTGGAGATCGCCAGACCGGTTGACCCCAGCCCGATGTGGACGTGCCGAGCCCGCGAATGTCGCAAGATGTTGGTGGTGGTCTCGCGGAGCACCTGGCTCAGCGTGTCGCTCCAACCGGAGCTCGCCTCACCGTCTCGACTGATGATGACCTCGGCGCCCGACGCTTCGAGCAGGTTGGTCGCATTGGCGATCTCCACCTCGAGATTGAGTCGCCGCTGACCGTAGGCCAGGGCGGTGGTCTTGCCGATCGTGTCCGTGACCAGCTCGTGGATCTCGCGCAGCTGGTCCTCGGCCCCGGCCGGATCCACTCGCAGCACCCTCTGGGCCAGCGCCACCTTCAGCTTCACGACGTGCAAGGTGTGGCCCTGGATGTCGTGCAGGTCGCCGGCGAAGCGGACTCGCTCGCGCATCACAGCCATCTCGGCCTCACGCTCTCGGGACTCCTCCAGGTCACGGACGACGTCGTAGAACGTCTGGTTGGGAAATCGCAACCCGATCACGACGGCCATGATCACTGCGGGGAGGACGACAAAGCCGATCAGGTCACTGCGAAGATCGTCAGGCGACCCCCACAACTTCGCCGACCCGACAGCGGCGACGAAGATGACCAACCCAGCCGCAGCGGTGAAACGCAGCCGCTTCAGCTCTGGGATGACCAGTGGTCCGACGATGAGCAGACCGATGTGCGCAGCACTGCTGTCAGCCACGAGAACCCCGAACACCCAGACGGCTCCGGCCACGAGCAGGCACGGCACGGCGACCATCATCAGTCTCCCGCCGGCCCACCAGACGAACCCCACGATGCCTGCCGTGACGCCGCAGGCAAGAACCAGTGCTTGCCACCAGTTCTGGGCGTCCAGGGCGATGTGCAGGATTCCCGCAGCCGTGATCATCGGAAGCAGCAGGATCAGGTTCAGGCGCTTCAACCGCGGTGTCGACTCCGGCTCGTGGGTGATGCGACGAACTACCACTGCGGCATCACTTTCACTCGGGTACACACTCGATCCCAGTATCGCGTGGGATTCATCAGTTGATCCAGTGACGTCGTGTCAAGAGCTTGTGGGCCGCACGTGGTGCTGAACCGCTGAGCGGTCACGAACTCTGTGAGCGGCGAATCGCGCCTCGAGGCGCCGCGCGTTCATCGATCAGCGGTACGAGTCCAGGACCAGGGCGGCTGCTTGTTCCACCAGTTCGTCCTCGTACTCGGCTCCAGGGTCGTCCTTCGCCGTGAAGATGCTGAGCACGATGGGTTGCCGACCTGGTGGTGTGACGAGGGCGATGTCGTTGCGGATCCCGCCGGCACCGCCGGACTTGTCCGCGACGACCCACCCCTCGGGCGCACCAGCTCGGATCAGGGTGTCGCCGGTCGCGTTTCCGCTCATCCAGTCCAGCCACACGGCCCGGTCGCTGGGCTTCAGCACGGCCTCGTCCAGGTAGGCCGCGAGATTGGTCGTGAACGCAGACGGTGTCGTGGTGTCGGCGGTGCTGTGAGGTTGGATGGTGTTGAGCTCCGGTTCGCCGTTGACGACCTCGGTCGCGGCATCACCGAGCTGTGCGAAGGTGGCGTCGAGTGCGGAAGGACCGCCGATGCGCTCGAGGACGAGGTTCATGGCGGTGTTGTCACTTTCGCGGACAGCCGCTTCCGCGAGATCTGCGAAAGTCAGCCCCTCGGCGACATGCTTGCTGGTGACGGGGGAGTAGCCCGCGGAGTCGACATCTGCCTGGTCCCAGGTCGCCAGCTCCTCACGATCTGCGGGTGCAACCTCGCGCAGAAGCTGAGCTGCGACAAAAGCCTTCACCGTGGACGCGTACCCGAAGCGTTCCGTAGCCCTGAACTCCACTCGCGTGCCGGTCTCCGTGTCGAGTGCGGCGATTCCGACGCGAGCGTCGAAGTCTGACTCCAAAGACTTCAGGGCAATCATCAACTGGGTGGTGTCGGTGACGTCCTGCGAGGTCACCAAAGGCGGCGTCGACGTCGACGTCGAGCCGCATCCTGCGAGGATCATGGCCGCGGCCATCGCCACGCCTGAGACGATCAGGACGCGACGGCCCCCGACCGGATGGGCGAAGCGGGTCACGGGCGCCCCTGCTTCGATGCAACGTGGGGGAGTGGTGTGGTCAAGGCTCATGCCACGAGCCTGGTCGCTGATCGTCGCAGCGACCAGTGTGCGATGTCACCAATCGAACGTGAGTTTCGTCCGGTGCAACGATGAAGAACGTCATCTGGCTCGAGCGCGAACGACGCGGGCAGAAGCGGAGACCGTCAAGCGCACTACGCGCTGAAACCGGAAAGCACTGTGGGTAGATCAATCGATGATGGCGGTCGCTTCAATCTCGACCAGAAGCTCTGGTGTCCACAGTGCCTGGACGCCGATCACGGTGATGGGCGGCAGCGGCGCGCTGTACCCGTCGGACGCCTGGGCACGGGCCGTTCCGTCGAGAAGCTGCTCGGCCATCTCGGGTGTCCAGCCGACCACGTAGATCGTCAGCCGAGCCACATCGCTGATGTGTCCTCCTGCGCCGGCCACTCCCACCGCGACATTGTGGAGCGCGGACTGGACCTGGCCTGCCAGATCTGTGGACGTCACCTCACCAGCAGGAGTCACTGCTGCCTGCCCAGCGAGTAGAAGGGTGCGGGAGCCGGTCGCTGAAGCGACGGGTGCGTAGTCGGCCTGCTGTAGTAGGCCCTCGGGGTGACTGAGAGTCACGGACATGTGAATCGCCTTTCTCGAAGTACGCGGAGCACCGTCGGGGTGCAAGGTGCGGACAACAGCCAACTCTAGCAGTGCTAGGGGAAATGCCTAGCACTG
>NZ_JBIMEZ010000016.1:0-12232 GCF_051262695.1 Aeromicrobium sp. CF3.5 | reverse complement strand
CGGTCCCGGAAGTCCCAGAGGAAGCCGAGCGGGTCGAGGTCCTGCCAGACGAAGTGCGACGGATCCCAGTTCAGACCGAATGCCTCACGGTGGCCGATCGCGTCGAGAGCTGCGTGGGTGGTCCAGTAGTCGTACGCGATCTCGCTGGGGTGCACCTCGTGGGCGAAGCGCACGCCCTCGGCGTCGAACACGTCGAGGATCGGGTTCCAACGGTCCGCGAAGTCCTGGTAGCCGGCCGCGATCATGGCCTCGGAGGCCGGTGGGAACATCGCCACGTACTTCCAGATCGAGGAGCCCGTGAAGCCGACCACGGTGTCGACGCCGAGCATGCGGGCGGCGCGAGCGGTGTGCTTCATCTCTTCGGCGGCGCGCTGGCGCACGCCCTCGGGGTCGCCGTCGCCCCACACCCGTGACCCGACGATGTCCTGGTGGCGCTGATCGATCGGGTCGTCGCAGACGGCCTGGCCCTTGAGGTGGTTGGAGATCGCGTGCACCTGCAGACCGTGCCGGTCCAGGATGTCCTTGCGGCTCTGGATGTGGTCGGGATCCTCCACCGCGGCCCACGGGTCGAGGTGATCGCCCCAGCAGGCGATCTCGAGGCCGTCGTAGCCCCAGCCGGCGGCCAGCTCGGCCACCTGCTCGAACGGAAGATCGGCCCACTGGCCGGTGAACAGGGTGATCGGTCGGCTGCTCATCTCATGCTCCTGTCTCGATGGTGGTGCCGGACGCTGCGCTCTGCTCGATCGCGGCCAGCACGCGTTGGACGGCGAGGCCGTCGGCGAAGGACGGGATCGGGTCCGCGCCCTTGGCGATGTCGGTGACCAGGTCGAGGACCTGGTGGGTGAAGCCGTGCTCGTAGCCGAGCCCGTGGCCGGGCGGCCACCAGGCATCGACATACGGATGGGTCGACTCGGTCACGAGGATGCGCCGGAATCCGGCGACCGCAGGATCCTCGGTGGCGTCGAAGAACTCGAGCACGTTCATGTCCTCGTAGTCGAAAGCCAGCGAGCCGAGTGTTCCGTTGATCTCGAGCCGCAGTGCGTTCTTGCGGCCGGTCGCGAACCGGGTCGCCTCGAAGACGCCCAGGGCGCCGCCGACGAAACGGGCGGTGAAGGCGGCCGCGTCGTCGACGGTCACCGGACCACGCTCGGCGTCGGGGGATGCCGATCCGCCGAGCGTCGCGTGATCACCCCCGAGGGGGCGGGTCTGGACGAAGGTCTCCATGAGTCCGTTCACCGAGGCGATGGGGGAGCCGGTGACGAACTGGGCCATGTCGATGATGTGAGCGCCGATGTCACCCAGAGCCCCGGATCCGGCCAGCGACTTGTCGAGTCGCCAGCTGAGCGGAGCGTTCTCGTCGGCGAGCCAGTCCTGCAGGTACTGGCCCCGCACGTGCCGGATGGTGCCGAGTCGTCCCGACGCGACCAGCTGACGGGCCAGTGCGACAGCAGGGGTGCGCCGGTAGGTGAAGCCGACCATCGCTCGCACGCCGCGTTCGGCTGCGGCGGAGGCGGCGGCCGCCATGGCCTCGGCCTCGGCGACCGAGTTGGCCAGAGGCTTCTCGCACAGGACGTGCTTGCCGGCCTCGAGGGCGGCGATCGCGATCTCCGCATGCGTGTGGCCGGGGGTGCAGATGTCGATGACGTCGATGTCGTCGCGTTCCAGCAGGGCTTGCCAGTCCGACTCGACCGACTCCCAGCCGAATCGGCGGGCGACATCGCCAGCAGCGTCCTCGTTGCGCCCGCAGATCGCGCGCAGACGCGGGTGCAGCGGCAGGTCGAAGAAGGCAGGGGCGGTGCGCCACGCCTGCGAGTGGGCCACGCCCATGAAGGCGTAGCCGATCATGCCGATCCCGAGATCGGTCCGTGTGTCGCTCATGCGGGCAGCTTTCGTGTGGTGGTGTTCAGCGGGGGAAGCAGGGTGGGGACCCGCGACGGACGTGTCGCGAGTCCCCGACCGGTCAGGACTCGAAGGCGGACGGAAGGTACGTGTCCACGTTGTCCTGGGTGACGACCGGCGCCGTCAGCTTGATCTCGCGAGGAACCTCGATCTCGGCAAGGTCCGACAGCGACTTGCCCTGCACCAGCAGGCGGGCGAGCTTGATTCCGTCGGCGGCCTGGGTCGACGGGTAGACCACCGTCGCCTTGAGCACCGAGTTGCCGGCCTTGATGTCGCGCATGACGTTGGCCGAACCCGCGCCGCCGATCATCGCGAACTCGTCACGGTTGGCATTCTTGATCGCTGCCATGACGCCGACTCCCTGGTCGTCGTCGTGGTTCCACAGGTAGTCGATCTGCGGTGCGGCCTGCAACAGGTTCGATGCGGCCTTCTCGCCGGACTCGACCGTGAACTCCGCGGCGACCCGGTTGTCGACCGACAGGCCGCAGGACTCCAGAGCGTCGGAGAAGCCCTGTGAACGTTCCTGGGTCAGCGGCAGGGAATCGATACCGGCGATCTCGGTCACGACCTTGTCCTCGGAGCCGGCGGCGTCCTCGCACACGAAGGTCCCGGCGGACACGCCCATGCCGTAGTTGTCGCCCAGCACGGTGGTGCGGGCGGCGAACGGTGAGTTGAACTCACGGTCGACGTTGATCACCGTGATGCCGGCATCCATCGCCTTGCGGGCCACGGTGGTCATGGCTGCACCGTCGAAGGGCAGCAGCACGATGGCGTCGACCCCGTCGTTGATGAAGGTCTCGACCTGCGAGATCTGCAGGTTGACGTCGTTGGTGCCCTCGGCCACCTTCAGCTCGACGTCGTCGTACTGCTCGGCCTGGGCGATGGCCGACTTGCTGATCGAACCCATCCAGCCGTGGTCGGCGGCGGGCGCGGAGAAACCGATGACGACCTTGTCGCCGGGCTTGTCGTTGTCGGTGTTGCTGGTGCCGATGGCCGCGCTGGTGTCGTCATCGCTCGTGCTGTTCGTGCACGCGCCGAGGACGAGCGTCGCTGCCGCAGCGGCGCCGAGCGCGGCCAGGCTGCGACGGCGGTGGGTGATCGTGGACATGTGTGCTCCTTGGTGGTGGGGGGCGTGCGGTGGTGAGGGCTGTGCTCAGGCCTTGCGATTCGCGATCCGCTGCTGGAGAAGGACGGCGATCACGATGATCACGCCCTTCGCGACGTTCTGGGACGACGTCGAGAGGTTGTTGAGCGTGAAGACGTTGGTGAGAGTGGTGAAGATCAGGACGCCGAAGAGCGTGCCGACGACCGTGCCGCGTCCGCCGCTGAGCAGCGTCCCCCCGATCACGACCGCCGCGATGACGTCGAGCTCGAGCAGGGTGCCGTGCGTCGAGGACCCGACCGTGGTGCGCGACATGAGCATCACGGCGGCGATGCCGCAGGTCACCCCGAGCAGTGCGTACAGGTAGACGGTGTGCCGCTGCACCTTGATGCCGGCGAGGCGTGCCGCCTCGGGGTTGCCGCCGACGGCGAACGTCCGGCGTCCGAACGTGGTGCGGTTCAGCAGGAACCAGCCGGCGGCCGTGACCACCGCGAAGATGATGACGATCACGGGGATGCCGAGCGGCTCGGCGCCGAAGAAGTCGGTGAAGCCCTGGTTGCTGATGATCTGGGTCTTGCGGTCGGCGACCAGCTCGGCGAGCCCGCGGGCCGAGGCCAGCATCGCGAGCGTCGCGATGAACGGGACCACGCGTCCGTAGGCGACCAGCAGTCCGTTGATGGTGCCGCAGATCGCACCGACCAGCACCGCGGCGAACACCATGGCGATCCAGCCGATGCTGTCGGCCATGGCCTGGGTGCCGGTGGTGGTGGCCCAGACCGATGCGAGCGCCACGATGGCGCCCACCGACAGGTCGATGCCACCGCCGGTGATCACGAACGTCATGCCGACCGCGACCACGCCGGTGACGGTGGCGAGCCGCAGGATCGTGACCAGGTTGTCGACGCTGGCGAAGCGCTCGCCGGCGGTGACGACGCCGACGACGCACAGGATCACCAGCGCGATCACGAGGCCGAGGTTGCGGGCCAAGCCGGGGGAGCCGCCGCGGTCGCCGCGGCTCGGAGTGGGTGTGGGAACGGTCAGTGAGGGATCGTTCAGGGTGGTCATGCGACCTCCCCCTTCTGTGGGTGGGTCGGCCGGTCGTGGATCGCCAGGATGCGGTCGAGGACCCCTGCCGCGTCGATGTCGTCGCTCGGACCCTCGTGCACGATCGAGCCCTCGGCGATGACGAGAATGCGATCGGACAGGCCGAGCACCTCATCGATGTCACTGGAGACGACGATCAGGGCGACGCCGGAGTCGGCGAGCTGGCGGATCAGGGCGTAGATCTCTGCTCGGGCTCCGACGTCGACGCCGCGGGTGGGCTCGTCGAGCAGCAGCACCTTGCATCCTCGCAGCAGCCATCGGGCCAGGACGACCTTCTGCTGGTTACCGCCTGACAGGGTGCGGATGATCCGGTCGGGTGCGTCGGGACGTATGTCGACGGAGCGAGCGGCCTCGTGCGCGGCCGCACGCTCGGCGCTCTCGGCAGAGATGCCGAACCGGGAGAACCGATCGAAGCTGGCCAGGGACACGTTGCGGTGCACGGCGTCGTCGAGGATCAGACCCTGAGACTTGCGTTCCTCGGGGCACAGTCCGAGGCCAGCGCTGACAGCGGCGTCCACCGAGCCGTTTCGCAGCCGGGTGCCCTCGACCTCGACCGTGCCGTGATCGGCGCGCCGTGCCCCGAAGATGGTCTCGACGATCTCGCTCCGACCAGCGCCGACCAGGCCGGCCAGTCCGATGATCTCGCCGGGGCGGACCTCGAGACTCACGTCGCCGAACTCACCCCTGCGACCCAGGCCGGACACCTTCAGCAGGGGAGCGGCGTCGGCGACGCCGGGTCGAGAGGGGAACACCGAGGAGACGGTCCGGCCGGTCATCAAGGTGATGAGATCCGCCGTGGGGGTGTCCGTGGCCGAGATGTCACTGGCCACGGTGCGCCCGTCCTTGAGCACCGTGAGCCGATCGCCGATGCGCCGGATCTCCTCGAGCCGGTGCGAGATGTAGATGATGGCCGTCCCGGCTGTACGCAGGTCGCGCACGACCGTGAAGAGGCCGTCGACCTCGTCGGAGTCGAGCACGGCTGACGGCTCGTCCATGACGATCACCTGGGCGTTGCGGGACAGGGCGCGCGCCATGGACACGATCTGCTTGCCGGCGGCCGACAGCGATCCGACCTCGCGGGTCGGGCGGATCTCGCGGTGGCCCAGTCGAGCCAGCAACGCCCTTGCGGTGTGGTTCATCTCCGCCCGGTGGGTGATACCGGCCCGCGCCCGCTCGTGACCCAGGAAGATGTTGTCGGCCACGCTCAGTCCGTCGACGAGGTCGAGCTCCTGGTAGATCGTGGCGATCCCGGTGTCGAGCGCCGCCTGTGGATTGGTCAGCGTGATGGGCGAGCCCTCCCAGGCGATGGTGCCGGCGTCGATGCCGTGCGCCCCCGACAGCACCTTGATGAGCGTCGACTTGCCGGCACCGTTCTGGCCCAGCAGGCAGTGCACCTCGCCAGCGCGTACGACCAGATCGACACCGTCGAGCGCGCGGACTCCCGGAAACTCCTTGACGATGCCGTGCATCTCGAGCAGGGGAGGGTGGGGGGCGGGCATGACTGTGAGGCTAGTCACCCCTTATGTCGTTCGTCAAGCAAAAGTCTGGTGCAAATCGACATAGTTCCTCGATCTTCCGACAGCCAGGTGTGGAACACTGGTGAGCATGTCTGCCGAGCCTGTCGAGCCCGTGCTGCCGCCGACACTGGCCGGCACCGGTGAGCTGTTCCAGCTGCTGCGCGACGGCACCCCGCGCACGAAGGGCGACCTCGCCCGCCTGACGTCCATGGCCCGTTCGACCATCACCTCACGCATCGACGCCATGCTGGCCGCCGGTCTGCTCGAGCCCGTCGGGGAGGCGGCATCGACCGGCGGGCGCCCGCCCACGCGGTACGCCTTGAATCGATCGGCGAGGATCGTGCTCGCCGTCGATCTGGGTGCATCGCACGCCACCGTCGCGTGGTGCGATCTCGGCGGGCGGGTGCTCATCGACCGGACGATGGCATCCGACATCGCTGATGGACCAGTCCCGGTGCTCGACCGCATCGTGGCCCGGGCCGTCGACCTGCTGGCCGAGATCGACCGCCACGTCGTCGATGTCGCCGGCGTGGGCATCGGTGTCCCCGGACCCGTCGAGCACGCCGCGGGGAGGCTTGCCAATCCGCCGATCATGCCGGGCTGGCACGACTTCGACATCCCTGCACACCTGGGACGCACCTTCAGCGGCCCGGTCCTGGTGGACAACGACGTGAACCTGATGGCCCTGGGGGAGTACGCCTCGGCATGGCCCACTGAGCATCTGCTGTTCGTCAAGGTCGCCACCGGCATCGGCGCGGGGATCGTCACGGAGGGGTCCTTGCTGCGCGGATTCCTCGGTTCGGCCGGAGACCTCGGGCACGTCCAGGTGGCCGGGCCGGGATCCGACGTGGTCTGTCGTTGTGGCAATCACGGCTGCCTCGAGGCTGTCGCTGCGGGTCCCGCGATCGCCACGCGTCTGCGTGAGCAGGGCGTGCAGGTGAGCTCCTCGCAGGACATCGTCGATGCCGTCAACTCCGGCGATGTCGCCGCGCTGCAGGCCGTCCGCGAGGCGGGGCGCGCCATCGGCACGGTCCTGGCCACGTGCGTCAACCTGCTCAATCCCTCGGTCATCGTCATCGGGGGCAAGCTGTCGGAGTCCGGTGAGTACCTGCTGGCCGGAGTGCGCGAGATCGTCTACCAGCGCTCGCTGCCGCTGGCCACGAACGATCTTCGGATCGTCGGCACCACGGTCGGCCCGCTGGGCGGGATCCTGGGTGCCGGGGCCATGGTGGTCGACGCCGTGCTCGCGCCTCCCGCGGTCGACGCCTTCGTGGCTCGCGCCACCGCCTGACCCCCACTGTTTCGTCCAAGGTGAACGGTCAGTCCCGGCTGGCCTGCCGGTCCTCGACGCGCTGACGGGCCCGTCCCATTCCGGGCAGCTTCGCCATCATCGCGTTGACCTCGGTGGCCATGTCGAGCAGGTCGTGGATGTCGGCGCCGACGTTCTCCATGTTCGAGATGATCGGCAGGAGGTCGGTCTCCAGCGTGCCCACGAGCATCGGCAGGTGGTCGACGAGCTGGACGAGTGCCTCGACCTCCTCAGGGCTGGTGCTCCGGGCGAGACGGTCGAGGGTCGGCTGCAGGCGCTCGAGCGACGGGGCGAACGAGTCGAGCAGCCGTTGGGCGCGATCCAGGGTCGGTTCGACGCTGCCCACCGTGCCGGCCGTGCGCACGATCAGGGCGTTGGCATCTGCCACGACACGATCGGTGCGCTGCACGACCTCGTCGGCCGCAGCCCGTGTCTCTTCGATGCGCTCGATCAGCGCGTTCGCGCCGCGTACCAGGGTCTCGGCCTCGCCCAGCAGCGCGAGGGCCCGCGGCAGCAGTGACGTGGCCTGATCGATCAGCCCCTGTCCGCGAGCGAGCACGGCAAGGGGATCGGGAACAGGCAGGCGCATCCCTGCAGGCTAGTCCTCCCGGGCACGCGAGTCCGGTATCGGTGTGGGCGGGAACACCCGAGAACTTGCTGAGAGGGGCGCGGCACCCCGAGATCGCGGGTTCGTCTGCCTACACTCAATCGAGTGATTCGATTCGACAAGGTCACCAAGACCTATCCGGGACAGAAGCGCGCTGCGCTCGACGCCGTCGATCTCGAGATCGAGAAGGGCGAGTTCGTCTTCCTCGTGGGGGCCTCGGGCTCGGGCAAGTCGACCTTCTTGCGTCTCGTGCTGCGCGAGGCCCGCCCCACGGCGGGCCGCGTCTACGTGGCCGGCAAGGAGATCAACAAGCTCTCCAGCTGGAAGGTGCCTGCTCTGCGCCGGCAAGTGGGCACGGTGTTCCAGGACTTCCGGCTCCTCCCAGACAAGAACGTCACCGAGAACGTCGCATTCGCTCTGCAGGTGATCGGCAAGCCGCGCGCGGAGATCGCCCGTCTCGTTCCCGAGACGCTGGAGATGGTCGGCCTCGACGGCAAGGGTCATCGCATGCCCGACGAGCTGTCCGGCGGCGAGCAGCAGCGCGTGGCGATCGCCCGCGCCTACGTCAACCGGCCGATGATCCTCATCGCGGACGAGCCCACCGGCAACCTCGACCCGTCCACCAGTGTGGGCATCATGAAGCTGCTCGATCGCATCAACCGCACGGACACCACCGTGGTCATGGCCACGCACGACTCGACCATCGTCGACCAGATGCGCAAGCGCGTCATCGAGCTCGACGGCGGTCGCATCATGCGCGACGAGGCCCGCGGCATCTACGGCTACCAGAACTAGGAGGGCATCGTGCTCACCTCATGGCGCGAGCTCTTCCGGAGCATGGCGCGCAACAAGTCCATGTCGATCTCCTTGGTCGTCACCATGTCGGTCTCCCTGCTGCTGGCCTCTCTCGGCCTCCTGATGCAGATGCAGGCAGACCGCACCGAGAACTTCTACGGCGACAAGCTGCAGATCCAGGTCAACCTCTGCACCGACAACTCCCCGGCGGCCACGTGCGTCGGTGGCGTGGCCAACGATGCGCAGAAGGCTGCCGTGCAGGAAGCGCTGGAGACGAACTCAGAGGTCAAGTCCTTCGAGGTCCGCAGTCCGGCCGACCTGTTCGACCGGGCTCGCCAGACCCTCGGCACGTCCGAGACGGGCCGCAAGCAGCTCGAGACGATCAGTCCCGACTCCTTCCCCGAGTCGTACCTGGTCACGCTCAACGACCCCCAGGAGTCAGCGAGCATCACCAGCCAGGTCAGTGGACTCGACGGCGTGGGCAGCGTGACGTCGTTGCGCGAGCTGCTCGGCCCGCTGTTCACCTTCTTGGACAACATGAAGTTCGCGGCGCTGGGTGTGTCCCTGCTGCTGATCGTCGCGGCGATCCTGCAGGTGTCCAACACGATTCGCATGACGGCATTCGCGCGTCGCCGCGAGATCGGCATCATGCGATTGGTCGGCGCCTCCAGCTGGCACATCCAGCTGCCCTTCGTGCTCGAGTCGTTGCTCGCCGCGCTGTTGTCCGCGGCCCTGGCGGCCCTGGGCCTCGGAGCGTTCGTCTACTTCGTCGTCTACCGCTACCTGCGGACCTCGCTGGGTGAGCTCACCACGTGGGTGCGATGGAACGAGGCGATCTTCGTCATGGGCATCACCACGGTGCTGGCGCTCGCGCTGGCGCTGATCCCGACCCTGGTGATGACGCGCAAATATCTCGACGTATAGGACTCATAGACCTAGACGTGTGACGGATGTGACGTATGGTGTGCGAGAGACTTACCTCGTCCTGCCTAGAGGACACCCTTCCCTGAGGTTGATTCATGCGTTGTTCGATCCTTGCCAAGCCCACTGCGACCAAGGCCCTGGTGGCTGCGTCACTCACCGCTCTGCTGATCGGTGGGTTCGCGGCCCCCTCGATCGCCGACGACAAGAGCGACCTGCGCGATCAGCGCAACGGCGTCAGTGGCCGCATCGGCTCCGCGCAGGGCAACGTCGCCGAGTCGACCAAGGAGCTCAAGGCCGCGCAGGCCAAGCTCGACGCGGCCCAGGCTGAGCTGAACTCGGCCCAGGCCGTGCTGGGGGAGACGCGAGCTCAGCTGGCCGTGGCGAAGGCCGAGGACGCGCGTCTGCAGGCCGAGCTTGAGGCCACGCAGGCCAAGCTCGACGCCGCGGTGGCCAAGCTGGAGAAGAGCGAGAAGGAGCTCAAGGCCTCCGAGGCCGAGGTCGAGGCGTTCACGGTGCAGAGCGTGCAGCAGGGCGACAGTGGCATGCGTGCCTTCGGTGGCCTGCTGACCGGCGAGAAGCCGTCAGACTTCACCGAGCAGATCTCCATCAACACCTCGGTGGGCGACGCCCAGCTGGCCACGATGCAAGAGCTCGATGCCACGCGAGTGGTCCTCAAGCTCAAGCGCGACGAGGTCGAGCAGCTGCGCAACCAGGTCAAGCAGCAACGCGAAGAAGCCGCCGCGAACCTGCAGCAGCAAGAGGAGCTCGAAGCCGCAGCTGCGGCACAGGCCGCATCCGTCGCCGACCTGGTCGCCAAGCAGGCCGGTGCCGCGAAGGAGGCCGACTCGGCGCTGCAGAGCGACCTGGGAGTCCTGCAGGAGCTCGAGTCCGAGCGAAGCCGACTCAACAACCGTCTGGCGGCCATCGCCGCGCGCGAGGTCGCCGAGGCCCGGGCCCGCGCCCAGGCCCAGGCCCAGCAGAACAGTCGCGGTGGCGGTGGCGGTGGCGGAGGTGGCGGCGGCGGATCCTCCAGTGGCGGATCGTCCGGCGGCTCTTCAGGTGGCGACGGCGGCGGCGCGTTGTCCCGCCCGGTCGGCGGCCCGACCACCTCGCAGTACGGCATGCGGCTGCACCCAGTGACGGGTGTGTACAAGCTGCACGACGGCATGGACTTCGGTGTCGGGTGTGGAACACCGATCCGCGCGGCTGCCTCGGGCACGATCATCGAGCAGTACTTCAACGCCGGCTACGGCAACCGCGTCATCGTCAACAACGGCGTCAAGCGTGGCCAGAGCGTCATCACGACCTACAACCACCTGTCCCGCTTTGCCAAGGGGCCGGGCGCCAGGGTCAGCCGCGGCGAGGTCATCGGGTACGTCGGCAGCACCGGATACTCCACCGGCTGCCACCTGCACTTCATGGTGATCGCCAACGGCTCCACCACGAACCCTGCGGGCTGGCTGTAAGCCGGGCGCACTCGTCCCTCGCGCTCACCACCACGGCTCGCCGGGGCTCGCCACGGGCCGGCCTGCCGCGCTTCGCACGGCCACCCGCTCGCGTGAGAGCATGGTTCAGTGCCTCAAGAGACCGGCCGCCAGCTGGTGGCCCAGAACAAGAAGGCACGCCACGACTACCACATCGAGGACACCTACGAGGCCGGTCTCGTCCTGACCGGAACCGAGGTCAAGTCGCTGCGGGCGGGGCGTGCCTCCCTCGTCGACGGCTTCGGAGAGATCGACCGCGGCGAAGCCTGGCTCCTGCAGGTCCACATCCCGCACTACACGTTGGGAACGTGGACCAACCACGAGACCCGACGCCGTCGCAAGATGCTGCTCAACCGCTCCGAGATCGACAAGATCGAGCGGCGCACCACCGAGAAGGGGCTCACGATCGTGCCCCTGTCGTTGTACTTCAGCGATGGTCGGGCCAAGGTCGAGATCGCCCTCGCCCGCGGCAAGAAGACCTTCGACAAACGCCACGCCATGGCGGAGCGCACAGCACTCAACGAGGCGCAGCGCGACCTGGGCCGCCGGCTCAAGGGCATGTGAGCGAGCGCCTCCCCATGCGAGACGTCGACGTTCCGGCGTACCTGACGTCGCTGGGTGTGCCGGGCATCGTCGATGTCCACACCCACTTCATGGCGCCACCGATCATGGCCAAGGTCTGGGCCTACTTCGACAGTGCTGGATCTGACGCTGCCGCGTCGGGGGCCGGCGCTCTGCTGGGTGGCAGGTCCTGGCCGATCACCTATCGCGGCACCGATGACGAGCGCGTCGAGCAGCTCCGTGCCCTGGGGGTCCGGCGCTTCTCGGCCCTGTCGTACGCCCACAAGCCCGGCATCGCCGGATACATGAACGACTGGACGCTCGGGTTCGCCGATCGCACCCCCGACGCGCTGCGATCGGCGACCTTCTACCCCGAGCCGGAGGCCGCGACCTACGTGCCGCAGCTGATCGCCGACGGCGTCGACGTGTTCAAGGTCCACGTGCAGGTGGGCGACTTTGCCCCCAACGACCCCCTGCTCGAGCCGGTCTGGGGCGCCCTGGCCGACAGCGGCACGCCGATCGTGCTGCACGCGGGCTCCGGCCCTGCTCCCGGCCGATTCACCGGTCCCTCCGCAGTCGCCGACGTCCTGTCCCGACACCCTCGGCTCGCCCTGGTGATCGCCCACCTCGGGATGCCGGAGATGACCGAGTTCCTCGACCTGGCGGCGCTGCACGAGCGGGTGCGCCTCGACACCACGATGGCATTCGTCGACTTCTTCGCCGCGCCGGTGCCGGACGGGGTCCCGCAGCGCCTGGTCGAGCTGCAGGACAAGATCTTGTTCGGCACCGACTTCCCGAACATCCCCTACCAGTACGCCCACCAGATCGAGGCCCTCGAGCGACTCGAGCTGGGCGATGACTGGATGCGTGCGGTGCTGTGGAACAACGGCGCGTCCTTGTTCGACGTGCCGGCCTGAGGGCGACGAGCCT
>NZ_JBIMEZ010000015.1:0-25711 GCF_051262695.1 Aeromicrobium sp. CF3.5 | reverse complement strand
GGCCCCCGCCTGCGCCCCCCACGACACATCCAACGTCGAAGTCGTCGCGCCCGACACCTTCAGACCCGCCGGCGCAGGCCACCGATAGCTCAAGCCCGAGCCGGCCGGCTCCCCGCCCCCCGCAGCGAGCCGGCGAGCCACGGCTGGCCGCATGCCGCCGCTGGACGTCACCCAGGAGTAGGCAGCCGCACCGGGGCACTCAGTGCCCACCACGTTGCGGTGCCCGGCGATGCGGTTTAGCCGCACTCCGCCGGAGACGTACGTACCAGTGGCGGGAATGCCGTGCAGCGCGAACTTCCACGCCGTCAGGTCGTTGACGGCGGCCTTCAATGCGGAGGTCGGAGCGGTTGAGCTGAACGTCCCCATCATCGAGATGCCAATGGTCTCCTCGTTGACCGTGCCATTGCCCGAGTGAGCGGCACGGACGCCCTTGTCGACGCCACCGGCGCGGCCCTCGAAGATCTGGCCGTACTTGTCGACCAGGAAGTTGTACCCGATGTCGCACCAGTTGCGACTACCGGTGTGATACGCCTGCGTCGCCTTGACGATGGACGCCGACTGCGACTTGGAGTAGTTGTTCGAGCCGGCCGTGTGGTGGACCACCGCACCGCGGGTCGATGCCCCGTACTGTGGATAGCTGCACCCACCGATGTTGGAGGCGCCCCACGAGGCGCGGGTGATGATGCGTGGCTTCGGGACGCCGGAGGCCGTAGCGGTCGCGAACGCCGCCGGTGCGACGTCGGGCACCTGGCCGGGGTCGACGGTCGACAGCGCCACGTCCTGCGGCTGCGCCCCGCTCGTGGAGATCACGCGCACCGCAGCCGCATCGGCCTGACCGACCCACTGGGGCTCGGTGCCGGGAACACCTTCGGTCGATGGCTCGACGTGGAGCTCGGTCCAGTCGGTCCAGGTGCCATCGGTGCGCCAGCGCGCCTCGACGCGGCTGCTGGAGGCGTCCAGCCCGCTGGACCAGGTGACGCCCAGCATGGAGAACGACTCGAGGTCCTGCGGCTCCAGCTCGGCGACGACGACGCCATCGGTGATGTGGACGTGGCCCTCTTCACCGTGTCCCTCGTCAAGGTTCTGCTCGTCCTCAGGAGCGGCGAGTGTCTCGGGCTCGCCCGCCTCTGGAGTGGCCTCGCCTTCCGGCACGGCCTCACCTTCAGGCACGGCCTCACCTTCGGGCACGGCCTCACCTTCGGGCACGGCCTCCTGCTCCGTGGGGATCTGCTCGGCCGGGTCGACGGTCTCGACGGCCGTGTCGCGCACCTCGGCGGGGGTGCCGGACACGTCCTGGGTCTTCACCGACGCATTGACCTCGGCCATCGGGTCGTGCAGTACCAGACCTGATCCGAGCAAGGCAAAGACGGACAGGGGAATGAGCCCACGGGAGACGATGCGTCCGAGAGTCATGGCGACGGGTTCCGATCGGTCGAGAACGAGACGAGGTGAGGACGCCGAAGCATTTCTCAGGCTTGATTAGACACGACTTTGGTCCCAGTAACCACATCAGTCACAGAAGAACACCGCTGTAATTCAAGACCGTGCTGGTCAGGGGCCTACGGGACTTAAGTCGGTCGGTGCAGGCGGCGTGCCGCTTCGCCGATCGAGCCCGACAACGAGGGGTAGACGGTGAACGAATCGGCGAACTGATCCACGGTGAGAGTGGCCGTCACGGCCAGCGACACCGCATGGATCAGCTCGCTGGCGCGCGGTCCCACCACGACTCCACCGATGATCGTGCCCACGCCGGGCCGAGCGAACAGCTTCACGAAACCGTCGTGCACGCCCTGCATCTTGGCCCGCGGATTGGACGTCAGCGGCAGCATCGCCATCTCGGCGGCGATGTCACCACCGTCGACCTGCTGCTGCGAGACACCCACGGTGGCGATCTCCGGAGACGTGAAGACGTTGCTGGCGACCGTCGCCAGGTCGAGCGGACGAACGGCGTCGCCCAGCAGATGGGCCATGGCGATGCGGCCCTGCTGCGCAGCCACCGAGGCGAGCATCAGCACCCCGGTGCAGTCCCCGGCGGCGTAGATGCCGCGCACAGACGTCCGCGAGACCCGATCGACGTCGACGAACCCACGATCGTCAAGATCGACGCCGGCCTCGACCAGGCCCAGATCGGCGGTGTTCGGGATCGAGCCGAGCGCCAGCAGGCAGTGCGATCCCTCGACGGTCCGGCCGTCGGTCAGGGTCACGACGACCCTGTCCCCCACACGCTCGACCGACTGCATGCGCGACTGGTCCAGCACCGTCATGCCTCGACGGGTGAAGACGTTCTCGATCACGGCTGCGGCGTCGGCGTCCTCGCCGGGCAGCACCTGATCACGACTCGACACGAGCGTGACCTCGGCTCCCAGTCCGTTGTACGCGCTGGCGAACTCCGCTCCGGTGACACCCGACCCGACCACGATCATGTGCTCGGGCACGTCGCGCAACGTGTAGACCTGCTCCCACGTGAGGATGCGTTCACCATCGGGTTGGGCCTCGGAGCTGACCCGCGGGTGAGCACCGGTCGCCACCAGGATCGCGTCGGTGGCGAGGGTCTGCTCGCCGTCCGACGTGCTGCACACGACGGTCGAGGAGTCGACGATCCGTGCGGTCCCGATCAGCACCGTCACGTTGCTCGTCTCGAGACGCTGCGCGATGTCCGCCGACTGCGCCAGTGCGAGTCTCAGCACTCGCTTGTTGACGGCGTCCAGATCGGGACGTACAGCCGACGGGACCTTGACCCCGAGCTCGGCGGACGCCCCCACATCGGTCATCAGGTCCGAGGTCGCGATCAATGTCTTGCTCGGCACGCAGTCGGTGAGCACGGTGGACCCACCCACACCGTCGCGCTCGATCAGCGTCACCTGTCCGCCCAGCCGCGAGGCGACCAGGGCCGCTTCATATCCGCCGGGCCCGCCGCCGATGATCGTCACGTGCGTCACGTCACCAGTCTCGCGCATCGGCTCACGTACAGTTCGGCGGGTGGACACGACTGCAGCAGCACACGAAGCCGCGGATGCCCTGAGGGCCACGATCGGGGAGCCAGAAGCCGTCTGGGACGTCGCGCTGGTGATGGGATCGGGCTGGTTGCCGGCTGCCGACGCGCTCGGGGAGCCCGAGCACGAGATCGCGCTGGCCGACCTGCCCGGGTTCAGCGCCCCGGCCGTCGCGGGTCACGGTGGCACCCTGCGCTCCGTTCGTGTCGGAGACAAGCGACTGCTGCTGTTCCTGGGTCGCACGCACTTCTACGAGGGCAAGGGCGTTGCGGCCGTCGTGCACGGGGTGCGCACGGCGGCGGCGGCGGGCGTACGGACCCTGGTGCTGACCAACGGCTGCGGAGGGCTGAACCCGGCCTGGAGCCCCGGCACCCCGGTGCTCATCAGGGACCACATCAACATGACCATGCAGACTCCGCTCGAGGGCCCCACGTTCATCGACCTGACCGATCTGTACTCCCAGCGATTGCGCGATCTGGTCCATGAGGTCGATCCCAGCCTCGACGAGGGCGTCTACCTGCAGCTGACGGGTCCGCAGTACGAGACCCCGGCCGAGATCGGCATGATCCGAGCCCTCGGCGGGGATCTGGTCGGCATGTCCACCGCCCTCGAGGCGATCGCAGCCCGTGAGGCCGGTCTGGAGGTGCTGGGGTTGTCGTTGGTCACCAATGCTGCAGCCGGCATGACCGGCGAACCGTTGAATCACGCAGAGGTCCTGGAGGCCGGCCAGGCGGCGGCAGCCCGGATGGGCGCCTTGCTCAGTGACGTCATCCCGCGGATCTGACATCGTGGGCAGCATGGACCACGAGCTGCAGGAGCGCGCCGAGGCGTGGCTGACCCAGGACCCAGACCCTGTCACCCGCGAGGAGCTGCAGGCCCTGATCGACGCAGACGACTCCACCGCCCTCGAGGAGCGGTTCTCCGGGCGTCTGCAGTTCGGCACGGCGGGCCTGCGGGGCGCGCTGGGCGCCGGCCCCCAGCGCATGAACCGGGTGATCGTGGCCCAGGCCGCGGCCGGATTGGCCGACTACCTGCTGCAGCACGACCACGCCCCCAGCGTGGTCGTGGGGTACGACGCCCGCCACAACTCTGAGCGCTTCGCCCGCGACACCGCCGAGATCATGGCGGGTGCGGGCGTCACGGCGCACCTGCTGCCCGAGCACCTGCCGACGCCGGTCCTGGCCTTCGCGATCGGCCACCTGGGCTGCAGCGCCGGCGTCATGGTCACTGCCTCGCACAATCCCCCTCAGGACAACGGCTACAAGGTCTACCTGGCCGACACCAGCCAGATCGTGCCCCCGGCCGACACCGACATCTCCGCGGCGATCGACGCCGTCGGACGAGTCGACGAGATGCCGCGATCGACCGAGTACGTCACGCTCGGTGACGACGTCGCCGCGGCCTACGTCGCGGCTGCAGCCGCGTGTGCGCAACCCGGACCCCGTGACGTCATCGCGGTCTACTCCCCCATGCATGGCGTGGGACGCGACACCCTGGTCGAGGTGGTGGCTCACGCGGGGTTCATTCCCCTGCACGTGGTGCCGGAGCAGGGCGACCCCGATCCGGACTTCCCGACCGTGGCGTTCCCCAATCCGGAGGAGCCCGGGGCGATGGACCTGTCCCTCAAGCTCGCCTCGAACGTCGGCGCCGACCTCATCGTCGCCAACGATCCCGACGCCGACCGCTGCGCAGTCGGCGTCCGCGACGGTGAAGCCTTCCGGATGCTCTCCGGCGACCAGACCGGTGCCCTGCTCGCTGACGTGTGCTTGCGGCGCGGGTTGACCGGGACGTATGCAGCCTCGATCGTGTCGTCGGACCTGCTGGGCCGCCAGGCTGCTGCCCACGGCCAGCCGTGGCAGCAGACACTCACCGGGTTCAAGTGGATCGGCAAGATCCCCGATCTGGCCTTCGGGTACGAGGAGGCGCTGGGATACAGCGTCGCGCCGCACATCGCTCGGGACAAGGATGGCGTGACGGCGATCCTCGCGGTGCTGGAGATGGCAGCCGCGCTGAAGAGCGAGGGTCGCACCCTGCTGGACCGCCTGGACGACATCTACCGTGAACACGGTCTCCACACCACCGGACAGCTTTCGGTGCGCGTCGAGGACCTGTCGATCATCGCGACGGCCATGCAGACGCTGCGCTCCACTCCCCCCACGACGCTGGGCGGACTGGCCGTCACCTCGGTCGACGACCTCGCCGACGGCTACCGCAGCCTTCCTCCCACCGACGGCATCCGTCTCGGGCTCGAGGGCGACACGCGAATCATCTGTCGCCCGTCGGGAACCGAGCCCAAGCTCAAGTGCTACATCGAGGTGGTCCGCGAGGTGGACGGTTCCATCGAGAGCGCACGCGAGTCATCGACCGAGACCCTGGAGTTGATCAAGGCCGATCTCGCGACCGCTCTCGGGCTCTGACACCTGGACTCCCGAACGGGAACCGCGCCGACGGCCAGTAGCGGGGTGGGTTCGGCGTCGAAGGCCTGGCCGGAGGGCAGGCTCCACCTGAGGACGCGGTGACTTGTGAGGATGCGGTGGCGCTGGCAGGGCGAACAGGGCCGACACCCCATCGTCACCGCGGCGCACATCGACCCGACGATCCTCACGGCGCAAGGTCGGTCTCGACCCGGTCCACGAACTGCCGCAACCACCGCCGCAGCTCAAAGACGGTGTGGGACTGGGCGTAGGCGAGGACACTCTGGTCGAGACGAACGGAGGACTCATCGCGTTGCAGCAGCTCGACCGTGGAGGAGATCTCGCGCAGGCGTGCCTCGTTGATGGTTCCGTCGCGGAACGCCAACCACACCCGCGGCGTGTGCTCACGCACCCGATCAGCCGATGCCAACCGGCCATGAACCTGGGCCTCGGACAATCCCATCGCCTGACCGATGTCCGAAGCAATCGCCGCCAGTTCGATCTGACGCTGAACCGGCTGCTCCAACTCAGCGATCTGGTCGTACTTACTGTCGCGGTACCCGATCATCGCCTCGGTCTCCCGGGCCTCCGCACGAGCACACACGCGAGCGAGCTCAGTCAGACGACCAGTCTTCAACTCGTTCTCGGTGCTCTCGTGGTTGCTCATGTGTCGAACCTAGTGGCACCCTCCGACATCAACCTTCACACCGGAAACCCGGTGTGAACAGCCTCTCAGTCGGACGTTCTCACGTTCCTCCGGCAGCTCCACCACCGCCGCCCGCACCGCCGCCAGAGGTGGTTCCGGTACCGCTGCTGCTCGCGAACACCCCGGAGAAGGCAGCCCACGGAAAGATCGCCGGGTTGGCCGATGCGGACCCGGCGGGTGCGGTGAAGGCGCGCAGGCTGCTGGCTGATTCACCATCAGCGGCGGCATCCAAGCGCTTCTTCAGGTTGCTGCCGAGATTCATCGCGATGACGTCGGGAAGCGCAGCGTCGAGATCGAGGACGAGGGTGTCGTCCTTGCCTGCCTCCTTGATCCCCTCGCGATAGGCCTCCCACGGCCGCGCCGCATCACGACCCGCCGCCGACAGCTTGGACCGGCTCACGGCGAAGATGAAGGTGAGCAGGACCAGTGCACCGGCAGGTACCGCGGTCACCAGCATCAGCTGCGCCCCAGCCGAGGTGACGACGAGCGCAAAGATCAGGAGCATCGAACCCAGCGCGGCGAGGATCGTCACGGTCAGCATCGCTGGCCCGTACCCCGGGTCGAGCCACCCTCTGGCCCGAAGATCCTCCCTGACGACCTTCTTGACCCGTGCCGCATCGCCTGCGACCTTGCCCAGGCTCTTGGCGTCGACCACGTCGTCGTGCGCCTGGTCCCTCAGCTGGTCCCAGACGGCGCGGTCGACCTCGTCACGCACCTTCGACTCATCGAGCAGCCGGATGCGCACCGTGCCCGTGGTGCCCCGGCTCGGCTCCTTCTCCTGCTCGATCACCACGGCGTCACGGGCGGCGAGGTCGAGGATCACCGCCGGCACGGCACTGGGCTGGGTGGCACCCAACGCCATGGCAGCGGCCCACGGTGCGCCCGTGTCCTGGTCCGGCCGAGTCCGAGTCGGCGACATCGGGGGTCGGGTTGGGCGAGGACGGCCCACGAAGATCCGCCCGAGCGTCCCGAGACCACCCAGCACGACGGCGAGACCGACCCACGGCAGCCACGTGGACCCGGGGCCACTCGCGAAGTCGTTCAGCCCGTTGGTCGGCGGGCCGTTGACGATGGAGCTGCCCAACCGATCGATGCCGGCGGTCAGACTGCCCGCGACGTCCCCGTCGCGCAGCGGTGGCACGATCGCATCCTCGATGATGTCTTCCTGCTCGCTGCCGGGCACGTTGCCGTCGTCGAAGGTGGAACCCACGAAGATGCCGGCGCGCGCCTCGTCGTCGGTGCCCGGCTCGCGGTTGACGAGGATGGCCCCCGCGGTGTCCTCGTCGGCGCCGGTGGTCGCGACCCACGCCTGCTGCAGGGCCTCGACCTGCTCGAGGGTGTCCTCGGGGTCGGCGTCGAGCTCCCGCACGACCACCACGACGTCAGCCCCCGTGTCGGCCTGCAGTCGGTCGAGCTGCTGCGCGACGTCGAGGACGTCGTCCTCTGTCAGGGAGTCGCCCGTCGTGTCGTAGACGCGCTGGCCCGCTGCCAGGTCGGCGAAGTCGGTCGCGGATCCCTGCCCGCCGGTGCAGCCGGCCAGCACGAGCAGGCCCAGCAGGGTCGAGGCGACGAGGCGCGCCGGGATGCGACGGGTGGTCACCATGACCACATGCTGCCACGGGCGACCGCGCCGATAGAGGCCCGGCCGCCGATGGCCGTCAGCCCTTCCAGGCGTACGACGCGTCGGCCGGGCCGAGGGTGTCGTCGCCCTCGTAGACCAGCGACAGCGAGCGCTTGCCGCGCCCCACGCCGGTCAGCCGCACGGTGGCCTGCCCGTCGCGCACCGTGGCGACGCCGACCGTGCGCCGGCGGTCGAGCACCAGCAGTCGGCCGCCGTCGGCGGGCACCTCACCCCCGACGACGGACACCGAGATCGTGGTCCGGGGCGGGCCGGTCGTGCCCGTGACGGTGATGCGGGTCGGACCGATCTCCGGCTCGGGGTCGGCCACGACGGCGTTGAAGCCGACGATCGCCGGATCGTGATCGCTGGCCCGGAACGGACTCGCGTCGTACAGGTCGGTCACGTTGTTGCGGTACCGGCTGTACTCGCGACCGATCGACTCATCGGCGTTGATGTCCCACACGTCGGCACCCGTGACGTCCGCGTTCGCGGCCGGGGAGGCGAAGATGTGGTCGAGCGAGCCCAGCAGGCCACCGAACTGGTACGTGACCTTGTCGGTGTACCGCGCCGGCACGTTGACGTACCCCGCGTCCTCGAGCACCCGGATCGGGTCTTCCTTGCTGTACGCGTTGAAGTCGCCGGTCAGGAACAGCCGATTGGTGTCGGCAGCGGTCTGCTGCCGCTCGGCGAACGCGACCAGCTCGGTGGCCTGCCGCACCCGCGAGGCGTTGGAAGCGGCCTGGCCGTCACCGGTGTCGGCGTCGTCGCCGGATCCCGATCCCTTGGACTTGAAGTGGTTGACGATCACGACGAAGTCGTCGTCGGCGTCGCCACCGGTGGGGCGGAACTCCTGCGACAGCGGCTCACGTGCGTTGTCGAACGCCGGGGCGTCGTTGATGACCGACTCCCCCACCGGCTCGACCACGCCGACCCGGTGGATGAACGCCGTGCGGATGACGTCCTCGGACTCCGGCAGAGCGGCCGGTGATGTGACGGCAGCCCACTGCTCGCGGCCTGCCGCCTCGTTGAGCGCGCCGACGAGCGCCCTGAGCGCAGTGTCGCGATCAATGCCGAAGGCGGCGGAGTTCTCGATCTCCTCCAGCGAGACCACGTCAGCGTCGAGGGTGTTGATGGCCGCGACGATCTTGGCCTGCTGCCGGGCGAGGTTCACCGCGTCGGCGGCGCCGCGCGGACCGTCGGGGTTGCAGCGGTTGACCGTGACCCGGGCTCCCGTGCGATCGGTGTAGTACGTGCACGAGCCCAGGCCGTTCGCCTCGAAGATCTCGCCGGTGACCGTGAAGTAGTTCAGCACGTTGAACGACGCGATCGACACGTCGCCACCGACGTCCTGCGGTGCCGCCACCCGGGTGCTGCCGATCGTGATCGGCTCGTCGCCGCCGGCGAGCAGCTGCTGCGTGGGCTGCAGCTTCCAGAGGCTGTTCCGGAAGTCGAGCACGACCGGATCGGTGAAGGTCACCGGGGCCCCGGTGCGCACCTCGTTGTCGGGCCGCAGCCACGGCACCGGATCGTCCTGGCCGCCGCGCGTGTAGTTGACCGTGGCGCCGTCGTCGACGGTGACCAGTCGTCGGGCGTTCTCGGCCACGACGGCGTCGTACTCCGGCGTGCCCGGGCGGGCGACGTCGGTGGGCTGGGGCAGCCCGGTGTCGCCGGAGGCCAGCCCGATCTCGGCGAACGTGCTGGTCGCAAAATTGTTGGTCAGGGTGAAACCGCCCTGCGGCGCCAGCACCATGCCCTCGAGGCTCTCGCGCTCCTGCTCGGTGAGCGGGAAGGCGATGGTGGCGGGCTTGACCGCCTCGACCGGCTCGTCGAGCACGGTCCAGCCGCCCGCGGCCGGCGTGATCTCGGTGAGACCGAAGAACTCGGTCACCTCGCCGGTCACCTCCACGAGATCGCCGATCCGGACGTCGTCAGCCAGCGCCGCCGAGTAGCCGAAGATGCCGTCGGAGGTGTCGTGGGTGGCGAGGTCGAGATCGCCACCGGTACCGGGCGTCTGCAGGTACACGCCGTCGAGCCCGCCGGTCGGGTAGGCGGCGGTCACGACGCCGCGCGTGGTGACTGTGGTGCCCTCGAGCGGGCTGGCGGCACCGTCGCCCTGGATCTCGGCGATCGTGGCGTCGATGGCCGGACCGGGAGGCGTGACCACGCCACCGTCGCAGGCCTCGCCGCACGCCTGCGGCGTGGGAGCCGCGCCGGTCAGGTCGGTCGCGTTGTCGTCGGTGTCGATCGCGTCGGTGCGGTTCAGCGAGGCCGTCACGGAGTACTGCCGGGGGGCCGGGGCCGACCCCTCGTACGTGGCTGAGGCGCCGTAGCCCACGAGGTCGACCAGCTGGTCCGAGCCGAGCACGGCGGCCCGGTCGCCGGACAGTGCCGTGGTGGACGACACCAGGGCGAGCGTCCCGCCGTTGGTGTTGCCCGAGAACGCGATGTTCGACGTCACGTCGGGCGTGGGCAGCGCCGCACCGTTGGCGGCGTTGCTGTTGGCGCCGACGAGCAGCGTCCCCCCGGGCTCGATCTGGTGCTCGCCGAGCGGGATGACTCCGGTGAACGCGCTGGTCGAGGAGAACGACCGGTACTGGACCGACCAGCCGCTGACGTCGATGGCCTCGTCAGTGGGGTTGGAGAGCTCGACGTACTTGTTCAGGAACGTCGCACCCGAGCTGCCGCCGTTGAGATAGGCCTCGGAGATGACGACCTCGTCGCCGTCCGGGCTGGCCTGGACCGGGGCGGCGCCCAGGAGGCCTCCGACCAGGGCCGCTGCGAGCGCGAGCCCGCCCAGCCGCCTCATCGCCGACCACCCTTGGCCTTGATGGTGACGTCCAGGTCGGCCGCCGAGGGCGCGTAGGTCGCGTCGCCGGAGTAGCCGATCACCAGGGTGTGCGGGCCTGCTCGCAAGGAGCTGGTGTCGGCCTTGATGACGGTGGTCCCGTTGCGCACCACACCCGAGCCGATCTCTTCACCGTCTGCCGTGACGGTGAGCCCGCCGGTGGGACGGCCTTCCGAGCCGTCGAGCCGGACGCGAACCACCGTGCTCGACCCCTCCTTGAGGGACCCGCTGGCAGCGGCCGCGATCTCGGCCGACGGCTGGGCGGCGGCGACGTCGAAGGCGGGCAGGAGCGCCGTGGTGCCCGTCGGGAACGCCGTCACCCTGATGCGGGCCGAGCCGCTGAGATCGTCCGGGAGCGCGGCGGTCACGGTGGCGGCGCCACTGGTGACGGGGAACTCGCCGAGCGAGGTCTCGGAGTCACCCTGCACCAGGAACGCCTCGACCGTGGTGTTGGCCGGGCTGCCCTTCGACGTGAGGTCGAGCTTCGGGAGCGTGAAGCTGACCTCGTCACCGGCGGTGTACTCCGGCTGCAGGCCCTCGACCTGCACCGCGTGCCGGGCGAAGTCGGGCGCCACCGGGCTGTTCTCGGCGAGGTAGTCGATCCAGACCTCGTAGTCCAGCAGGCCCGTGTCGACGGCGGTGCCTTCGGCGAAGGCGCGGAAGTTGTCGCCGCCGGAGGCCAGGAACGACGGCACGGCCACGCGGTACGTGGCATCCGGGTCGATCTCGGCGCCGTCGACGCGCAACGAGGTGATGCGGTCGCCCTCGGTGCGGGTGGGATCGAACGTGTAGGCGACGTTGCTCGAGGTCCCCAGCTGCTGGTACGGACGCGACGGCACATTGCCCGCCGCGTCGCGCTGCCACTGCTGCTCGAAGACGGTCTTCAGCTGGGCGCCGGTCAGCGACACCGAGCTGAGGTTGTTGGTGAACGGCAGCACCGCGTTGGCCTCGGCGAACGTGACGACACCGTCAGCGTCGGTACCGCCCGTGCCGGCGAACAGCAGGTCGCTGCGCAGACCGCCCGGGTTGACGACCGAGAGGTCGGCGCCGGCCGGAGTGTCGGCGACACCGGCGAGCTGGGCGTCGGCCACCCGGTTGCCGAGGGTGGACTCCGCGCTGCGGTCGTCGCGGGCGCCATCGCGGAAGGCGGTGGTGAGGTCGGCGCTGATCTCGGCGACCGGCTGGTTGCCGACGGCCGCGGCGTTGGCCAGCGCGGCGTCGACGATCGTCTTGACCTCGGCGACCCGAGGGAACTGTCCGACGAGGGTCGCGTCGGCGGTGGTCGTGCGAGCGACGACCGAGGCGTCGTAGGCGCTGACCTCGCCGGTGTCCCCGTCGACGGTGAGGGCGATGCGACCGATGGCCTCGCCGTAGCTACCGGTCTGCAGGACCGGCCGGGTGTCGGTCTCCCCGGGGATCGGGCCGTCCCAGGCGTACTGCTTGTGGGTGTGGCCGGTGAAGATCGCGTCGACCTCGGCGTCGGTGCCGGTCACGATGTCGGCGAAGGCTCCGCCGGCGGCCACCTCCTCCTCGATCGTCGAGCCGTCGGGGACGCCGGCGCCCGCGCCCTCGTGGTAGGCCGCGACGATGACGTCGGGCGGCGTGGCCGACGCCTCGAGCTCGGCCACGGTCTCGTTGACCGCGTCGACCGGATCGGTGAACTCGAGCCCGGCGATGCCGGCCGGGGTGACCAGGGCGGGCGTCTCC
This sequence comes from Aeromicrobium sp. CF3.5, assembly GCF_051262695.1. Lineage (NCBI taxonomy): Bacteria > Bacillati > Actinomycetota > Actinomycetes > Propionibacteriales > Nocardioidaceae > Aeromicrobium > Aeromicrobium sp. CF3.5. The sequence continues at coordinate 13,425 of NZ_JBIMEZ010000015.1, read as the reverse complement.
TGCGTGACGGCGCCGACGACGGCGACGTCGAGGCCACCGACCTCGAACGTGTCGACGGCCTGCATGGCCGGCTCACCCGTGGTCGCGTCGACCACGTTGGCACCGAGGTAGTCGAAGTCGGCGCGGTCGGCGACGCGACCGGTCAGGTCGTCGAAGCCTCGGTCGAACTCGTGGTTGCCCACCGCCGAGACCGCGAGGTCGAGGGCGTTGAGCACGTCGATCGTGGGCTCGTCGTCCTGCGTGGCCGACGCGAACAGCGAGGCGCCGATGTTGTCACCCGCCGACATGAACAGCGTGCTGCCCTCACCGGCGTCCGCCCGCAGCTGCTCGATCGTGCCGGCCACCTTCACGGTGTTGGCGTCGATGCGACCGTGGAAGTCGTTGACGTCGAGCAGGGTGATGGTGACGTCGTCGGCGGCCTGGGCCGGTGCGACGACGAGCGTCGAGGCACCGAGCGCAGTGCCCACGACGACGGCGGCGAAGCCGCGGCGCAGGCGTGCACGCGAAGAACGAGGGGGCAGAACTGACACGGGTGTTCCCTTCCGGACCGGTTTGATCGTGGCCCGGACCCCCGGAACCACGTGTCCGCACAGACCACCGTGTTCGGGTGTCCACGTCAACAGCGCGAAGCCGCCCCGAGATGACGAGACGGTGAACTCTCAGGAGGACGAGTCGTCGCGATCAGTAGGACGAGTCGTCCGTGGCACCCGACCCGCTCCGGCCGTCCTCACGGGCGCGGGCGTCCTCGAGGATCGTCGCGGTGGCGCTGGTGCCGAACCGTGTGACGCCGAGCGCCTGCATCTCCAGGAGCGTGTCGAGGCCCCGCACCCCGCCGGAGGCCTTCACCTGGACGTCAGCACCGACCGAGGACCGCATGAGCCGCAGGTGCGGCACGGTGGCACCGCCGCCGGCGAATCCTGTGGAGGTCTTGACGAACGACGCCCCGGCCCGCTCCGCGGCCTCGCACCCGGCGACGATCTGGTTGTCGTCGAGCAGAGCGGTCTCCATGATCACCTTCACGACGTGATCACCGGCAGCCTCCACCACGGCGCGGATGTCGGCCTCGACGTCGTCGAGCAGTCCGCTGCGCAGCCGCGCGATGTTGACGACCATGTCGACCTCGAGTGCACCAGCCTCGATCGCCTCGGTGGCCTCGGCGACCTTGGTGGCCGTGGTGGTCGTGCCGTGCGGGAAGCCGATGACCGTGCAGACCGCGACGCCGGAGTCGGCCAGTCGCTGCACCGCGTGGGCGACATCGCTGGGACGCACACACGCACTGAAGACGCCATATCGTGCGACGAGGTCGAGCTCGGTGTCCAGGTCGGCGCGCGTGATCTCGGGCTTGAGGATGGCATGGTCGATCGTCTGGGCGATCTCGGCTGCGGTGAGTGCAAAGAACATGGTCACCAGTCTAGGAGTCTCGACCGACCACTATCCTCGTGCGGTGGGCACACCCGGAGGAGTCGTGATCGTCGCGGGCCCGTCGGGCTCGGGCAAGTCCCACCTGGCGGCCACCCTGGGGTGGCCCGTGCTGCGCCTCGACGACTTCTACCGAGATGGCGACGCACCGCACATGCCGGCCTCCAGCCTGGGCCTGGTCGACTGGGACAATCCCGCCTCCTGGGACGCCGAAGCCGCCGTGGCGGCCATCGCCGAGCTGTGCTCGACCGGCCGCGCCGAGGTTCCGGTCTACGACATCGCCACCAGCCGGCGCACCAGCACCCAGGTTCTGCACGCGCCCGGTGGACGATTCATCGCCGAAGGACTCTTCGCCCCCGAGATCGTCGACGCCTGCCGCGATGCGAACCTGCTCAGTCAGGCGATCTGCCTGCACCGGCATCGCCTGATCACCTTCGTGCTGCGCCTCGTCCGCGACCTGCGCGAGGGTCGCAAGTCCCCCTGGGTGCTGGCCCGCAGGGGATGGCGACTCCTGCAGGACGAGCCCCGCATCGTGGCCGACGCCGTCGCCCACGGATGCACCGCGATGTCGCCCCGCCGAGCCCGCGCCCTGCTTGCTGGCCCACCGCGTCAGAGAGCCGCGTAGCCGGGCTTGATCACCTCGTTGATCAGGCCGAGCCGGCGATCGAACGGCAGGAACGCACTCTTCATCGCGTTGATCGTGAACCACCGCAGGTCATCGAGCGAGTAGTCGAAGGCGTCGACGAGCAGCTCGAACTCACGCGACATCGACGTGCCGCTCATCAACCGGTTGTCGCAGTTGACGGTGACGCGGAAGCCGAGATCCTTCAAGGGCCCGATCGGGTGATCAGCGATCGACGTCATGCCGTGCACCGCACCGGTCTGCAGGTTCGACGAGGGGCACATCTCCAAGGGGATGCGGCAGTCCCGGATGTACGCAGCAAGCTCGCCCAGTGCGGGTCCGCCCGGAGCGTCGAAGTCGATGTCGTCGACGATGCGCACCCCGTGGCCGAGTCGTTCGGCGCCACACCGCTGGATCGCCTGCCAGATCGACGGCAACCCGAAGGCCTCGCCGGCGTGGATCGTGAAGTGGGCATTGTTCTCACGCAGGTACTCGAAGGCCTGCAGGTGCAGGATCGGCGGGAAGCCGTCCTCAGCCCCCGCGATGTCGAATCCGGCGACGCCGCGATCGCGATGCTCGACCGCGATCTCGGCCACCTCGAGGCCGCGCATCGCGTGACGCATCGCGGTAAGCAGCTGGCCGATCACGATCGGTTGGCCGGTCGCCTGTGCCTCGGACTGCCCCTGCTCGATGCCGGTCTGCACCGCCTCGACGGCCTCGCGCATCGTCAGACCCGCCGACAGGTGCTGCTCGGGTGCCCAGCGCAGCTCGGCATACACGCATCCATCTGCCGAGAGGTCGATCACGGCCTCGCGGGCGACGCGGGCCAGGTCCTCGGGGCGCTGCATGACCGCGACCGTGTGCACGAAGGTCTCGAGGTAACGCGGCAACGACCCGGAGCTGGAGGATTCTTCGAACCACTCCCCCAGCGCCAGCGCGCCCTCGGCCGGCAGGTCGTGGCCGATCTCGGCGGCGATCTCGACGACGGTCGCGGGACGCACTCCGCCGTCGAGGTGTTCGTGGAGCGCCACCTTGGGCGCCTGGACGATCTGTGCGGAGGTCGGCTTCACCCCCGCATCGTTTCACGTCGGTCGACGACCTCGTCGAATCAAGACGGCATCAGCAACGTGAGCGTCTCGGCCACACAGGCCGGCTTGTCCTCACCCTTGACCTCCACGGTGTGCTGCAGGATGACCTGCTGGCCGCGGTCGAGCTGATTGACCTCGAGGATCTTGACCCGGATGCGCACGAAGCTGTTCACGCACACCGGCGTGACGAACCGGACCTTGTTCAGACCGTAGTTCACCCGGGCGAAGTCGCCGGCGAAGGCGAAGACCTGCGCGCCGAGGCCGGGCAGCATCGACAAGGTGAGGTAGCCGTGGGCGATGGTGCTGCCGAACGGGCCGTCGGCTGCACGCTCGGGATCGATGTGGATCCACTGCCTGTCCCCGGTGGCGTCTGCGAACATGTCGATCCGTTCCTGACTGACCGACACCCACTCGCCGACACCCAGCTCTTCGCCGGCTGCCGCTGCAATCTCGTCGGGATCATTGAGAACTCGCATGTCATTACCTTCCGCGCTGCTGTGCTTGACGCCCGCTGGCCCGCCGCGGTCGGAGGGCGCTGATGTCGATGTGTCTCCGTGCCGTCATCGGACGCTGTCGATGATCACGGACTGGACCGGTGGCGCTTCGACGCCGATGTCATACCCGCCGTCGAGTGCGTCAACCGCTCGCCCGAATCGCTCAGGCGTGTCGGTGTGCAACGTCATCAGTGGCTGGCCAGCACGGACGGTGTCACCCGGCTTGGCGTGCAGGACGACTCCAGCGCCGGCCTGGACGGTCTCGCCGGGACGCGACCGTCCAGCACCCAGGCGCCACGCTGCCACGCCGACGGCCATCGCGTCGAGTCGCGTGACCACCCCGCTCTGGGGCGCCGTGATGACCTGATTCTCCCTGGCCGTGGGCAAGGCAGCGTCCGGATCGCCACCCTGGGCGCGAATCATCGCCCTCCAGGTGTCGAAAGCGCGACCGGAGGCCAGCACGTCCGCGGGGTCGACATCATCTCGACCAGCAGCGGTGAGCATCTCGCGGGCCAGTGCGAGGGTCAGCTCGACCACGTCGGCCGGGCCACCGCCCTGGAGCACCTCGACCGACTCGGCCACCTCGCAGGCGTTGCCGGCGGTCAGGCCCAGCGGTGTGGACATGTCGGTAATCAGCGCCACCGTTCTCACCCCGGCGTCGGTCCCCAGCTCCACCATGATCTGTGCCAATTGGTGAGCCTGATCTCGGCCCTTCATGAACGCCCCCGAGCCGGCCTTGACGTCCAGCACCAGCGCGCCCGTTCCCTCGGCGATCTTCTTGCTCATGATCGAGCTGGCAATCAGGGGAATGGCCTCGACGGTCCCGGTGACGTCCCGCAGCGCGTACAGCTTCTTGTCGGCCGGCGCGAGACCCGTTCCGGCAGCGCAGATCACGGCCCCGACGTCTTCGAGCTGACGCATCATGGCGTCGTTGTCGAGATCGGCGCGCCACCCAGGGATGGCCTCCAGCTTGTCGAGGGTTCCGCCGGTGTGGCCGAGCCCCCGACCCGACAGCTGCGGGACCGCCACACCGCACGCGGCGACCAGCGGTGCCAACGGGAGGGTGATCTTGTCGCCGACCCCACCCGTGGAGTGCTTGTCGGCCGTGGGCCAGGACAGACCGGAGAAGTCCATTCGCTCGCCGCTGGCGATCATCGCGTGGGTCCACCGCGAGATCTCCCGACGATCCATCCCGTTGAGCAAGATGGCCATCGCGAGCGCGGACATCTGCTCGTCGGCGACCACGCCCCGGGTGAAGGCGTCGACGACCCAGTCGATCTGGGCATCACTGAGCTCGAGCCGATCGCGCTTGGCCGCGATCACCTCGGTCGCATCGAAGCTCTCGGTCATCTCTCCACCTTCTCTTCCGCTGACGAGTCACGCAGACCCACTGACGAGTCACCCTCGCTCGGTCTACGTGACTCCTCGCTCGGTCTACGTGACTCCTCAGCGGGGAGTGCGTGGACCTGGATGCTCTCGAAGCCGCGCAGCACCCAGGTGGGGCGGCGCGCCGATGCGCCGACGAGCTCGAGCCGGGGGAAGCGATCCAGCAGGGCCGCGAGGCTGATCGACAGCTCCAGGCGCGCCAGCGGGGCGCCGAGACAGAAGTGCCGGCCCATCCCGAAGCCCACGTGGGGATTGGGATCGCGGCCGACATCGAAGCGGTCAGCACCGTCGAAGACGGCCTCGTCGCGGTTCGCCGATCCCATCAGGCACCAGATGACCTCGCCGGCACGCACCTGCGTGCCAGCGATGTCGACGTCGGCGGTCGCCGTGCGCTCGAACATCTGCAGCGGTGCGTCGAAGCGCAGGAGCTCCTCGAGCGCGACGTCCACCGGGACCTCGCCCGACGTGATGCGAGCCAGCTGGTCGGGAGCCGACAGCAGGGCGTGCAGCCCGTTGCCGAAGGTGTTGACCGACGCCTCGTGCCCCGCATTGAGCAGCAGCACCACCGATGCGACGAGCTCGTCCTCGGACAGGTTCGTGCCCTCCTCGCGCGCAGCGATCAGATCCGTGATGAGGTCCTCGCCCGGGTGATCGCGGCGATGCTCCACGACGTCGCGCACGTAGTCCCCGAACTGTTGCGACGCGGACACGGCGGCCGTCCGAGTGGCCGCGTCGACGTCGGGCTCGTACATGTGCACGATCGCCTGGGACCAGGCCCGCAGGTCGGCGTGATCAGCACGCGGCACCCCGAGGAGATCGGCGATGACATACACCGGCATGGGTTCGGCGTAGTCGGCCAGGGCGTCGAATGAATCCCCCAGGTCGGCGACCATGCTGGCCGCCAGCGACTCGATCCGCGGCCGCATCCGCTCGACGTGACCGCGCCCAAACGCCTTCGAGACGAGCGAGCGAAGCCTGCGGTGAGCCTGATCTTCGCTTTCCATCATCTGGTTGCGATGCAGGGTGTTGAACGGCTCCATCTCGTCGACCGGTTCGTGATCGGACCAGATCCGGCCGAGGTCGCGGTGCCGCAGCGCCTGGCTGACGGCGTCGTGGGTAGTGGCGAGCCAGCGTCCCTCGCCGTGGGCGATCAGGGGCCCCATCGAGCGCAGCCGGGCGAGGGTCGGGTATGGATCGGCGACGAAGTTTGGGCCCGACAGGTCGACCGGGGCAGGTGCCGCCATCAGGCGAGATCGTCGGCGCCGAAGGCGTCGGGCAGGACGTCGGCCATCGACAAGACCCCGCGCGGCGACATCAGCTGCAGATCGGGGCCACCGTTCTCCCAGAGCAGCTGACGGCACCGTCCGCACGGCATGAGCGGCTCGCCGGATGAGTCGACGCACGCCACGGCGCGCAGTCGACCTCCACCCGTGGCGTGCAGCGCTGAGACCATGCCGCACTCCGCGCACAGGCCGATGCCGTAGGAGGCGTTCTCGACGTTGCACCCGAGCACGACACGCCCGTCGTCAACGAGTCCGGCAGCGCCGACCTTGAAGTTCGAGTACGGCGCGTACGCACGTCCCATCACCTCGGTGGCGTAGCGACGAAGTGCGTCCCAGTCGACGGGAGCGTCGGCTCCTGTGATTCCCAGACTCATCGGTCTGTCCTCCCTCGAGCTTGCGAGTGGGTCATCCCGCGGAGCCCTTGCGATAGGTCTTGCCGACTGCTGCCGGCATGCGTAGCCGTTGCGAGAACAGTGCCAGCACCAGCAACGTGGTCACGTAGGGGGTCATGCCGGTGAGATCCTCGGGAATCGAGTCGGTCAGCGCGTAGAGAACGCCGATCGCCACGCCCATTCCACCGCTGACGTAGGCGGCGGTGATCGTTCCCTTGCGCACCTGCCAGGCAGCCAGCAGGATCAGGCCGACTGCGACCAGGAGCAGGAGTCCGTGGATCGTGTCTCCGCCGCCGCGCAGACGCAACGTGTCGGTGTAGCCGAACAGGCCGGCACCGGCCAGGAGACCTCCGGGCCGCCAGTTGCCGAAGATCATGGCGGCGAGACCGATGTAGCCGCGTCCGCCGGTCTGGCCGTCGCGGAAGGTGCTGGAGGCGACGAGTGCGAGAAATCCGCCCGCCAGTCCGGCGAATCCGCCCGAGATGATCACGGCGGTGAACTTGTAGCGGATCACGTTGACACCGAGCGACTCGGCCGCAGCGGGGCTCTCGCCACAGGACCGTAGACGCAGACCGAAGCCGGTGCGCCACAGCACCACGTAGGTGAGCACGAACAGCGACAGGCACAGGAGGGTGAGGACCGACAGGTTGGTGACCAGGGCCCCGCCGATCGAGGCGAGGTCGGACACGAAGAACCACCCCTTGTCCTCCACGTCTCGCAACGGCTCGGACAGTCCGGACACCGTGATGGCAGGCAGACTGTCGATGGTCGGGGACTGGGTCGCTCCGCCACCGGGCAGTCCGGTGAAGTACAGCCCGGCGAGGTACTGGACGGCGCCCGCGCCGATGATGTTGATCGCGACACCCGACACGATGTGGTCCACGCCGAACGTCACCGTGGCGATCGCGTGCAGCAGGCCGCCGACCGCACCGAGCAGGATCGCCCCGACGACGCCCTGCCACGGCCCGTAGAAGTAGCCGAAGTATCCAGCCCCGAAGGTACCGAGGATCATCATTCCCTCGAGGCCGATGTTGACGATGCCCGCTCGCTCGGCCCAGAGGCCACCGAGTCCGGCCAGGCCGATCGGGATCGCCGCGACGAGGGTGGCGCTCACGGTGCCGGAGGAGTCGAGGTCATCTGCCCCGGTGATGATTCGCAACAGCGAGATCAGCACGAGCACGCCAGCGAGCCCGATCATGATCCAGCCGATGCTGAGCCGCGGACGTCGCTTCTTCGCGGGGGCCGGCTGAGCAGCGGTGGGGTTGCCCGCGATGGTGCTCATGCCCGGACCTCCTTCGAGTCAGCGGCCGGAGGTGCGTCGTCGCCGAGGGAGGCAGCGACACGGCGCTGCTCGATCCCGACGGAGTAGCGCCGCACCACCTCGTAGGCGATCACGACGGTGAGCACGATGGTGCCCTGCGTGATCTTGACGATGTCGGGCGAGACGTTCAGGACGATCTGCAGTGGGTTGGCCTGCTCGTCGAGGAACGCGAACAGCACCGCGCCCAGGGCGATGCCGACCGGATGGTTGCGGCCCAGCAACGCGATCGCGATCCCGGCGAAGCCCAGTCCGGACTGGAAGGTCGACCCGTAGGCGTAGGCGTCGCCGAACAGCAGCGGCAGTCCCACGAGCCCGGCGATCGCGCCGGACAGCAGCATCGAGATGACGACCATGCGCTTGACGTTGATACCGCTGGCCACGGCCGCCGACTCCGAAGATCCCGTCGCGCGCAGGTCGAACCCGAACCGGGTGCGGTTCAGCACGAACCCGTATGCGACACCGACCACGACCGCGAGGATGAGCAGGCCGTAGACCTGCGTGGGGGTGTCGGAGAACAGTGTGAATCCCCCGATCCGGCTGCCTTCGGGCACCGGCTTGGTCGACACGATGTTGCTCGATCCGCCGTCGACCGCCGCTTTGCGCAGGAGGTAGGCCACCAGGGCCGTCGCGGTGAGGTTCAGCATGATCGTGGAGATGACCTCGCTGACCCCTCGCGTGACGCGCAGCAGACCGGCGATACCGGCCCAGGCAGCACCCGCGAGCATGGCCGCGAGGACGGCGAGCGCGGTGTTCAGGTACCCGGGAAGCCATGCCTCGCCAGCCACGACCGCCGCCGCGAAGGAAGCGACCCGGTACTGGCCGTCGACGCCGATGTTGAACAGGTTCATCCGGAAACCGATCGCCACCGCAACGGCCGAGAGGTAGTACACGGTCGCGGAGTTGATGATGTTCACGTATCCGCGGTGCGTGGGGAAGCTCAGGATCTGACCCCACACGCCCGAGACCGAGTCACCGGCGAACAGCAGCACGAGACTGGTGATGAGAAAGGCCGCCACGAGGGCGAGCGCCGGAGCGCCCACCGCCAGTGCGATGCGGGTGGTGCGGGGACTGCTCACGAATCTGCTCCCGTCATGGCCGATCCGAGGTCGGTCGGTGTGACGCTGCTCGGATCGAACTCCGCACTGATGCGACCGCGCAGGATGACGCGGATGGTGTCTGACAGGCCGATCAGCTCGTCGAGGTCGGCCGAGATCAGCAGCACGGCAAGACCTTCGCGTCGCGCGTCCTTGATGTGGCCCCAGATGGCGGCCTGCGCGCCGACGTCGACGCCGCGGGTGGGGTGGGCTGCGATCAGCAGCACGGGGTCGCCGGCCATCTCACGTCCGACGATCAGCTTTTGCTGATTGCCGCCGGACAGTGCGCCGACTGCCGTGTCGATGCCCGGCGTGCGGACGTCGTAGTCGGCCACGATGCGTTCGGTGTCGCGCCGTGCGCCGGCGCGGTCGATGAGCGGCCCGGTGACGTTGGGCTTGCGCGTCTGGTGACCCAGCACGCGGTTCTCCCACAACGAGGAGTCCAGCAGGAGTCCGTGGCGATGACGGTCCTCGGGGATGTACCCGATGCCCGACTCGCGGCGTTGCCGCGTCGACAGCGTGGACACGTCGGTGCCGGCGAGCTGGATGGAGCCCGTCGACGCGGAGCGCATGCCCATGATCGACTCGACCAGCTCGGCCTGGCCGTTGCCCTCGACACCGGCGATGCCCAGGATCTCGCCAGCGTGGATGGTCAGGTCGATGTCGCTGAGCAGCTGACGCCCGGTCTCCGAGCCCAGCCCGAGGTCGCGCACCTCCAGGACGACCCGGTCGGTGACCGTGGAATCCTCGGTGGCCGGCGTGGGCAGCTCTGAACCCACCATCATCTCGGCCAGCTGGTGCGAGTCGACCGAGTCGGCTGCGACGGTGTCGATGGTCGCTCCACGACGGATCACCGTGACCTCGTCAGCGACCGACAGCACCTCGTCGAGCTTGTGGGAGATGAAGATGACCGACAGACCCTCGGTCTTGAGCTCGCGCAGGTTTCCGAACAGCTCGTCGACCTCCTGAGGGACGAGCACCGCAGTGGGCTCGTCGAGGATGATGATCGACGCTCCGCGATACAGCACCTTCAGGATCTCGACACGTTGCCGGGCCCCGACGCCCAGCTCCTCGACCAGGACGTCGGAGTCGACGTCGAGGCCGTAGGCGTCGGAGATCTCGGCGATGCGGGCACGGGCGCGATCGCCGATGCCGTGCAGCTTCTCCGCGCCGAGCACGACGTTCTCGAGAACGGTGAGGTTGTCGGCGAGCATGAAGTGCTGGAACACCATGCCGACACCGGCGGCGATGGCATCAGCGGGTGAGGACAGTGTCACCTGCCGGCCGCCGACCTCGATGGTGCCCGAGTCGGGCTTCTGCACGCCGTAGAGGATCTTCATGAGCGTGGACTTGCCGGCCCCGTTCTCCCCCACGATCGCGTGGACGGTGCCGCGCCGGACGTCGATGTTGACGTCGTGGTTGGCGATGACGCCGGGGAAGGTCTTGCCGATGTCGCGCAGGCGAACGACGATGTCGCCGGCGGCCCCGCTCTGATCGGCCCCACTCTGATCGGCCCCGCCCTGGTCAGGCAGGTTCCGTGCTGTCGAGGAGCTCAGCTCCCTCACCTCCGGGATAAAGACGACGCGACCCGGGCCTCACGCTATCGCGAGACCCGGGCCACGTCTGCAGTCAGGACGTGCGTGAACGATCAGCTGGAAGGAACCGTGATCTCGCCGTCGATGATCTGCTGCTTGAACTCCTCGAGCTGGTCGGTGATGTCGTCGACCTGTCCGCCGGTGGTGGAGTAGCCGACGCCGTCGACCGAGAGGTCGTAGACGGTCGGACCGCTGGGGGCGTCGCCGCCCTCGACCGCTTCGAGGTAGTCGAACACCGCGACGTCGATGTTCTTGAGCATCGAGGTGAGGATGACGTCCTTGACCGAGTCGTCAGCCGTCAGTGCCTGGTCCGAATCGACGCCGATCGCCATGGCGCCGGCCTCGGAGGCGGCCTCGAAGACGCCGCCACCCGAGCCGCCAGCGGCCTGGTAGACGATGTCCGCGTCGTTGTCGAACATGCCCTCGGCCGCCGTCTTGCCCTTGGCGGGGTCGCCGAAGCCGCTGAAGTCCGGCGGCTGGGTCAGGTAACGCGCCTGGACCTCGATGTCAGGCGTGACGGCCTGGGCGCCTGCGGTGTAGCCGGCCTCGAACTTCTTGATGAGCGGGGTCTCTACACCACCGACGAAGCCGATGTTGTCGGTCTCGGACTTGAGCGCGGCGGCAGCGCCGACCAGGAACGATCCCTCTTCCTCGGCGAAGACGAGGTTGGCGATGTTGTCGCCTTCAGCGAGGTCGTCGACGATGGCGAAGTCGATGTCAGGGTTGGCTGCGGCGACCGCGGCGACTGACGGCGAGTACGCGAAGCCAACGGCGATGACCGGGTTGAAGCCGGCATCCACCAGCTGCTGCAGACGTCCCTCGCGGGCCGACTCGGCCTCGCCGTCCTGGGCCTCTGCGGTCTGGACCGTCAGGCCCAGATCGCAGGCGGCCTTGTCCAGCCCGGTGGCGGCGGAGTCGTTGAACGACTGGTCGCCCCGTCCGCCGACGTCGAAGGCCATGCCGACCTTCTTGTCGGGGTCGGCCTCGACGCAGTCTTCGCCGCCGCTGCCTGCGCTGTCATCGCTCGCGCTGTCGTTGCGCGCACACCCGGTCAGCACCAGAGCCAGCACGCCGGTGACGGCGATGCCCTTGACTCCGGTGGTGGTGATGGCTTGAGTCAGTCGACGCAAGATTCCTCCTCGAAATGGGGGCCGGAGGTCCGGCACGAGACGACACTAGGCCTTGGCCGTCGCACCGGGGAGGCCCTTGCCGCCAAAACCGCACCCCGTAATCGAAACGTCACCGACCAGAGATGCCCGGCCGCAGCGTGTCGGCACGCATCCATGGGCCGAGCGAAGCGAGGCAGGCGCCCGGGCGAAGCCCGGCAGCCGTGAGGAACGAACGGCTGAAGCTGCGAGGAACGAGCGGTGCGCCGTGAGGAACGAACGGCTGAAGCTGCGAGGAACGAGCGGTGCGCCGTGAGGAACGAACGGCTAAAGCTGCGAGGAACGAGCGGTGCGCCGTGAGGAACGAACGGCTAAAGCTGCGAGGAACGAGCGGTGCGCCGTGAGGAACGAACGGCTGGAGCTGGGAGGAACGAGCAGCGCGCCTCAACCGACGGCAGCCATCGCGAGCACCCGAGCCCCGATGGCGATGGCGCGCTCGTCGGCGCGGAAGTTCCCTTGGTGCAGGTCGTAGGTGGGACCGTCGGGCGTGCGGGTGCCGAGGCGTCCCAGTGAACCGGGGACCGTCTCGACGTACCAACCGAAGTCCTCTCCCCCGAGGCTCTGACTCGTGCCCGCGACGCCGCCGGGCCCGACCGAGCTGGCCACGGCTCGGCGCAGGGTCTCGGTCGCGGCGAAGTCGTTGGCCACCGGTGGAACTCCGCGCGTGTAGGTGACGTGGGCGGTCACGCCGTAGGGCGCGACGATCTGCGCGATGAGCTCACGCACGAGATCCTCGGCCCGGTGCCATGCGCCGGCGTCGAGCATGCGCAGGGTGCCACTGAGCTCGCCCGTGGCGGGGATGACGTTCACGGCCCGCCCCGAGCGGACCTCTCCCCACACCATGCTGGCGCCCGCACGTGGGTCGAACCGGCGCGACAGCACGGCCGGCAGCTGGGTGAGCAGGGTGCCGAGGGCGAAGGTGAGATCCTCGGTCAGGTGCGGTCGGGACGTGTGTCCGCCCCTGCCGGTCAGCACGACGTCGACCTGGTCGGCCGCCGAGGTGATGGGGCCCTCGCGCAGACCGACCTGTCCGACGTCCAGTGACGGATCGCAGTGCAGGGCGAAGATTCGCGAGACACCGGCGAGCGCTCCGCCCGAGACGAGCTTGAGCGCCCCTCCGGGCATGACCTCCTCGGCGGGCTGGAAGATCAGCCGGACCCGCTGGGGCAGCGGGGACTGGGCGTGGGCCTGGGACAGGGCGACGGCCGCGCCGACCAGGGCGGCCACGTGCACATCGTGTCCGCAGGCGTGCGCGACACCGGGAACGGTCGAGCGCCACGGGTCGTTCGAGGTGTCGTCGACCGGCAGCGCGTCCAGGTCGGCCCGCAGCGCCACCATCGGCCCCTGGGCGGGCCCGATCTCGGCGATCAGGCCCGTTCGGTCCAGTCGCTCGTGCTCGACACCGAGCTTCTCCATCCAGGTCGCGACCAGATCAGTGGTGCGTTCCTCCTGCCACGACAGCTCCGGCGAGGCGTGCAACGTGCGGCGCAGCTCGATCAGATCTGGAGTGACGACCTCGATCGCGTGGGCGAGCTGTGACGACACCGACATCTGGCGAGGGTATC
>NZ_JBIMEZ010000014.1:0-32096 GCF_051262695.1 Aeromicrobium sp. CF3.5 | reverse complement strand
AGGAAGGCCTTCTCGGCATCAACGGCCCGCGATTGAATCCAGGACGAAACCGACGTGTTGTCTCCGCAGACGTTCCTTGTCGGGCTCGGGCAACACCGCCATGGGGGTATCGATCAGCAACGCCGCCAGTCCGTGGCAGGCGGCCCACACATGGATCGAGGCATCGCTGTTCGTCAGCTCGAACTCGCCGTTGGGGCGGAAGTCGCTGACGGCGTGTTGAAGGACTTCGAACGCGGCCAGGCCGGTTGTTCCCCGAGCTGACTGCGAGGGCTGCAGGAGCTCCTCGACCGAGGAGTTGAGCACGACCGCTTGGAACAGACCGACGTGATCACGCGCAAAGTGCAGGTAACCCAGACACACTGCGGACAGGTCGGACGTGCGCGACGACTCGCTGTGCTTGATCGCGTCCGTCAGCGCGTTGGCCAGATCGGCGGTGGCTCGCCTGCTGACAGCAAGGAGCAGGTGCGCACGGTCCTTGTAGTGCCAATAGGCAGTGGCCGCCGAGACGCCAGCTCGACGCTGCACTTCGCGTAGTGACACAGCCGCCGGGCCTTTGGCCGCCGTGATGTCGTAGGCGATCTCCAACAGGCGGTCAGCAAGGTCGGGAGGCAATGATTCGGTCACGCCTCATTGTCCCTCCTGTCGAGACCGAAGATGCGAAGCCTTCGTGCATCACAGCGAGCAGGACAGTTCTTTGTCTGGCAGATTCGGCTCGACGAAGTGGGGGACTCCTGGGTGCTCTCGGGGTGTGCTGTCCTCATGGCTTCCAGCGTTCCGTCCGCACCGCCGTGGCAGTAGTGAGCGGCGTCATCGATGCGCGTGGTTCCCTCACGTCCGGACGATGACACGTGTCACGACCGCCCCAGCCGGTTGAGGACATCGATCTGTGCGGGGTTGTAGAGGTCCTCGATCGTCGCCGCGACCACCTGTGCCGCAAAGGCGGCGCCCCGAGGTGCGTCGCCGAAGTCCCGTGTGGCCGGATGGGTTTCGCGCAGGTGCAGCACGTGGTCGTGCATGCGCCCGGCGAGATCTTGACGGACGGACTCGTCGGCGTCCGGTGCAAGGGCATCGAATTCGGCGCAGGTGGCGTCGTCGTGGATCCGCGCGAGCATCTCGCGGTACGCCGCGATCGAGCGAGGTCCGACCACGCAGGTCAACACGACCATGAAGGACTGGTCGGCCGCCGACAGGTGGGGGTTCACCCGTGGTGGCACCACGTGTGCGGGCAGATCACTGGGCAGTCGGCCGTCGTGCATGATCGCCGCGAGCTCCAGGCGTACCCGTTGCAGCCGCTCGACGGTGGCGGCCAGCTCGGCGTCCAGAGCGCGTAGCGCGTCATGGGGCCGGTCCTCACCGCCCATCTCGGCGATCTGGGACAAGGAGAAGCCGAGCTCGGTGAGCCGGCGGATCTGCAGGAGGCGAACGAGATGGGGCGCCGTGTAGTGCTTGTACCCGTTGGTGCCGCGCTCGGGAACGTCCAACAGACCCACGTCGTGATAGTGCCGGACTGTCCGAAGGCTCGTGCCGGCTAGCTTGGCCACTTCTCGAGTGCTCCACCCCATGGAGTTCGCTCCTTACTCGCTACTCGCCGGTCCGTCCGGCGCATCTGCTGTTCAGGTGCCCAGTGCACACTGTGACGTTGCGTCATGGTCAAAACCTTCGGCGCCGAGACAGGTCCTGGACAACCTCGGCGACCATCGCAACCGATGCGTCGTCCAGCACGTTGCCGAACTCCACGACCTCGACCCGGTGCCGAAGCGTGGACGCGAGGTCGGGACGACCACTGGGGATGACCACGAGGGACACGTCACGCAGGTCGGCGACCTCGGGGTCGTGAACGACCTGGGTGTTCTCGATTCCGGACCGCGCCAGCGCTGTGCTGATGCTGGCTGCCTGCTCCTCGCTGGAATAGCAGATGCCGATGGTCTGATCCTTGGGCGCGGCAGCGATCGCGACCAGCGTCTTGACGTGCGGCCCGACGACGGTAGCGACGATCGGCGTCCCGGCACGCCAGCGTCCGGTCTGGACCTCGGCGAGATGGAAGAACGTCGTCACGACCAGGTCCGTGGAGACGTCGGACGGGTCGAATGAGCCGATCACCAAGGGCAGGACGGTCAGGTCGAGACGTGCGGCCAGGTCGGCGCCGTGTCGTTTGGCCTCCTCCTCGTTGCACTCCACGAACGCGACCGTCAACCGGGGGAGTCCCGAGCCTCTGACTGCATCAGCCACCGTCGTCCGTAGCAGGTCCGGCGAGACCCCCCGTCGCAGACACTCCTGGACGGCGTCGTCGAGAGCTCGCAGGGCCGGCTCCTGGGGCGCGGTAGATGTCTGCGCGGGCCGTGCGCGGCGCTGGGCCGAGGAGGCGACAACGGTGCCAGCGCGGCCGCGAGACACCACCAACCCGCGATCCCGCAGGTCGGCGTAGGCCCTTGCCACGGTGTTGCGATTGACGTCCAGATTGGCTGCCAGCAGACGCACGCTCGGCAGTCGGTCGTTCGCGACGAGGTCGCCGCCCTCGATCAGGAACGCCACCTGACGCACGATCTGGCGGTACAGGGGAGTGTCGGAGTCCGCGTCAACTCGTACCGGCTCGATCACGCTTCCCCCTGTGACAACGACATCGTTGTGTCATAACGTACTAGGACACAAATGGGCAGCACAAGACTCACGACACCGGGAGACTGATCAGATGACCGCCACGCCAGAGATCTGGTCGAGGATCGACCGCCACGTGATCCGGTACGGAACCTCGTTCACCCCACGGGTGATCGAACGGGCCGCCGGCTCGTACGTGTTCGACGACACCGGGCGGGCCATCCTCGACTTCACCTCCGGGCAGATGAGCGCCATCCTCGGCCACGGTCACCCAGACATCGTCAGGACGGTCAGCGAGTCGGTGGCATCGCTGGCCCACCTGTACAGCGGAATGCTGAGCAGACCGGTCGTCGACCTGGCCGAGCGACTCGCCTCGACACTGCCGGTCTCGTTGAGCACCTCGATGCTGCTGACCACCGGAGCCGAGGCGAACGAGGCCGCGATCAAGATGGCCAAGCTCGCCACCAGTGGCCACGAGATCGTGTCCTTCGACCGGTCGTGGCACGGTATGACGTCGGGTGCCTCGGCGGCAACATACTCAGCCGGGCGACGCGGGTACGGGCCGTCGGCTCCGGGGAGTCTCGTGCTGCCAACCCCGCATGCCTACCGGTCGCCGTTCCGGCACGCCGACGGTTCGCACGACTGGGAGACCGAGCTGGACTTCGGCTTCGACCTCGTCGACCGGCAGTCCACGGGCAATCTCGCGGCCTGCCTGGTCGAACCGATCCTGTCCTCTGGAGGCATCATCGAGCTGCCGGCGGGCTACCTGCGCCGACTGCGGCACAAGTGCGACGAGCGTGACATGCTGCTGATCCTCGACGAGGCCCAGACCGGCATCGGACGCACCGGCACGATGTACGCGTTCCAGCGCGATGGTGTCGCTCCGGACATCCTGACCTTGTCCAAGACCCTGGGTGCCGGGCTCCCCGTGGCCGCAGTGGTCACCTCGAAGTGGATCGAGGAGGTCTGCCACGACCGCGGCTTCCTCTTCTTCACGACGCACGTCTCCGATCCGTTGGCCGCCTCGGTGGCCCTGACGGTCCTCGATGTGGTCGATCGCGACGGACTGGTGTCTCGTGCTTCCGAACTCGGAACGAGACTGCGCGAGAGACTGCTCGATCTGCAAGATCGGTTCGAGGTGGTCGGCGACGTGCGGGGCCGTGGTCTGCTCCAAGGCATCGAGCTCGTTCAGGACAAGGCAACTCGTGCGCCCGCCGACGGGCTCGGGCAGGCCATCACGGCGGACTGCCTCGAGCGTGGGCTGCACCTGAACATCGTCCAGCTGCCCGGCATGGGCGGCATCTTCCGGATCGCCCCGCCCTTGACGATCAGCGACCACGACCTCGACACAGGGCTCGACATCCTCGAGACGTCGCTGCGTGAGGCCGTGGCCGCCGGTGTCACCGCCTGATCTGCGCTACTCGATCGTGCAGGAGGCGTCCTTCTTCGGAACCTCCAGGTTGACCAGGTAGTCGGCCACCGTGTCGTTGACGCACGCGCTTGCGCCGGACATGGCGACGGTGTGCTGCTCACCCTCCACCGTGAGCAACGAGCCTCCGAGGCGTTCGGCCAGGCTGACGCCCGCGTCGAAGGGCGTCGAGGGGTCGCCGGTGATCGAGACCGTGAGCGTTCCGGGCAGATTCTCGTCGATGTCCTGGGCGTACGGCACTCCGAGAGTCGGCTCCGCGGGCCACGACTCGCACGCGTCGCGACCACCGTCGGTGCCTCCTGGTCCAGGGTCGAGGAAGGGCGCGACTTCAATCAGGCGTTCGCGTAGCGCAGTTTCCTGCTCAGGAGTGCTGCGTTGCTCGTCCATGCAGTTGATGGCCAGGTTGGCGTCAAGATAGTTGGCGTAGGTCCCGTCAGGGTCGCGACCGGCGAAAGCGTCCGAGAGCGCGAGGAGTGTGGTTCCGTCGCCGGCCTCGACCTCGGCCAGACCCTGCAGAATCGCCTCCCAGTTTCCCGAGTCGAACAGACCGGCCAGGACTGCACCGGTGGCTCCGTTGAAGTCGACGGTGCGGCCGTCGCCGGCCGGTGCCGGATCGTCGAGCAAAGGCTGGACGATCGCCGAGAATGCATCCGAGGCGCCGGCGGGGTCGTCCCCGAGCACGCACTCGTCTTGCTTGGCGCAGAAGGCCGCCATCTGCTCGAACGAGCGCCCGAAGCCCTCGAACTGGCTGATCTTGCGCTCGGCGGTGCTGAGATCCGGATCCGCGGCTCCGTCGAGCATGAGGGCGCGCACGTTCTGAGGGAACATCTCGGCGTAGACCGTGCCGAGTCGGGTGCCGTAGCTCTGTCCGGCATACGTGAGCTGATCGTCACCGAGCGTCTCGCGCAGGATGTCGAGGTCGCGAGCCACGTCGCGAGTGCCGACTGCTGCTAGCGCCGCCTCGCCACCGGAGCCCTCGGCGCAGTTCGTCGTGAGCTCGCGGGTGTCGCTCGATCTCCACGAGCCGGCCTGGCCCTGAAGTGTGGTGACAGCTTCTCCGGCGTCCCGCTCCGAGCCGCTGAAGCACTCGATCCGCGGTTCGGTGGCTCCCACACCTCGAGGGTCCATGCCGATCACGTCGAACCGCTGAGTGATCTCGATGTCCTTCCAGGCCGCTGCAGTCGCCGCACCCTGCGCCAGACCCTGACCGCCGGGACCACCGGGGTTGGTGACCAGTGAACCAATCGCCTCGCCCTTTGCCGGCACGCGCAGCACCGCGATGCTGGCGGTATCGGCGTCTGGCTCGTCGTAGTCGAGCGGGACCTCAAGCCGTGCGCACTCGGTGCGCTCGTCGATGGCGAACAACTGCGTGTCGAGTGCCGTGGTGGCGTAGTCGTCGCACGGTCCGAACTTCAGTTCTTGGTCGTAGAATCCGCTCAGCTCTGCCGATGTCTCGGGGGAGTCCGGCGCCGTGTCGTTCGTCGACGTACAGGCTCCCAGCGACAGTGTCAGCGCGGCCGCCGCGGCCGCACATGCGCGTCCGCGAGTGGCAAAGTTGGACATGATGGTGCTCCTTGTGTGTGCGTGATGGGGCCCGGGTTGGGTCCCAGATCAACCCGACACCGTGCCGTTGCGGCACACTCAAATCCAATGTGCTGTCGGAGCAGAGCCAGTACCTCGGCCACCAGACGTTGTGGGGCCGCCGGATTGGGGTGCGTTGACCGCTCGCCGAGCCTGTTGGGCGCCGATGGCTCCAGCCGAGAAGGAGTCGACGGTCAGGTGACAGTCGGGTTGCGCGGGTGGCGGCCGTCCGCGCCGCCCGCGGCGTCATCTGGCCGTCGCAGGCAGGGTCTCCGTCAGCACCGGTTGTTCGACCCGACCGGTCACGAGGTCGAACCCCGCAGCCATCTGCCGCGACTCCTCGCAGGCCGTGCGGTGCGCCGCCAGGATGGGCACGATCGTGTCTGCTCTCGTCAAGACGAAGGAGCGATCCGGCGTGGTCGCGGCACCGAGGTCCTGCAGGGATCGACCGGTGACGCAGTGCTCGAAATAGAACTTCTGGACATACGTCACGTGCTTGACCAAGCCGAGCAAGGTCGTCCTGGACGGCACCAGCGATCGACGGGCCTCGTCCTCGCTCAGTCCGTCGAGGCTCCTTTGGAGGCGCGCCCGGTAGAGGGCGAGCGTGTCGTCGAGCCGGTCACGGACATCGCCGATCGTTCAGCGGGTGTCATCTGCGTGCCGCTCCCGGCGGGTGGCGCCGACCAGCGCGACGACCGTGTCGGTGACACCTGGTTGTTGGCCAGTAGGGCCCGCGGCGGAACGGATTCGGTTCTCCAGGCGGGGTGCCAATGGTCGAGGTCGGGTCCAATCGTCGCGACGAACCGCCCAGGAGTGTCGGGAGGTGCTGTCAACTCCTTGGTGCCGGGGAGCTCGAGCAGCAGGAGGCCATTGACCTCCTGCTGCTCTATCTCGTTCCGAGTTCAGCAGCCTGTTCGCGGCTGCGGCACCGGCCACGACGCTGGCAGGGCTGGTTGGGGACGAACGCCAGGGGGCTCAGTCTCGGATGCGCAGTACAGTCCGGCGGTGGCCCCTCGGGGCGCACAGATTCAGTCGAACACGTCGGGAGATTCCGCGACGACCTGGTCCCACAGAGGCCGGAACTGGAACCATCCGGCGACGGGGTTCCCGGTCAAGTTGCGCACGTCCACCGCGGTGTCGTGGTCGATGAGGGTCGGCGTACCGGCAGCCATCGCCAGCAGCTGAGCCTGGCAGGAGCGTTCCATGGTGATGAACCACCACGCGGCCGCGGCGACGGACTGACCGACGGTGAGCAGGCCGTGGTTTTGAAGGATGGCCGCCTTCGCGTCGCCGAGCGCGACACCGATCCGGCGGCCTTCGTCGATGTCGTTGGCGACGCCGCGAAAATCTGAGTA
Organism: Aeromicrobium sp. CF3.5; assembly: GCF_051262695.1. NCBI lineage: Bacteria > Bacillati > Actinomycetota > Actinomycetes > Propionibacteriales > Nocardioidaceae > Aeromicrobium > Aeromicrobium sp. CF3.5. Next base: position 25,136 of record NZ_JBIMEZ010000014.1, on the reverse strand, counting down.
GATCCCGTGGTCTTCGTAGAACGCGCACGCGTCCTGCGTGATCGGCGCGAGCGGGATGCCGAGTGCGGCAAAGGCCTTGCCGTTCAGCGAGTGAGCGTGCGCGGCGGCGACGGCGTCCGGTCGCGCCTTGTGCACCTCGGAGTGGATGCAGAATGCTGCCTTGTTCACCGGTCGCTTGCCATGGAGCAGCGTGCCGTCATGGTCTACATGGATCAGGTCAGACACCTTGATCTGGTTGAAGCTCATGCCGAACGGATTGACCCAGAAGGTGTCCGGGTACTCGGGGTCGCGGGCGGTGATGTGGCCGGCCACGCCTTCGGAGAAGCCGAGCTTGCCAAAGACCCGGAATGCGGCTGCGAGCTCTTGCTTGCGGTGCTCCCGCTCCTCCTCCACGGTGAGGTTCATTGGAGGCAGCGGCAGTTCGAAATCGTCGGGAGCCGGTCCGATGCTGGCGCGGACCATCTCTCGAATCTCCGGCGTGATCTCCGGTGTGAACGTGGTCGTCATGGGGTGCCCTTTCTATGGGATGCAGACTCGTATTCTTTACAACGCCCAATATTCGTTTGTTCCAGGCTGTTGTCAAGGGGGCTGTGTATTTGTGGCGATTCTGAGATACATTGCTGTACTCAAAGCGAGAGAGTGGAGTAACGGTGCCTCGAGGATCGACCGGTCAGCGCGCTGTGACGACCGCCCGACTGTTGGAGAGCGCCGCCGAGGTCTTTGCGCAGCGCGGCTTCAATGGCGGCAGCATCGAGATGATCTGCGAGCATGCGGGCTTTTCGCGGGGCGCTTTCTACTCCAACTTTGCCAGCAAGGACGAGCTCTTCTTCGCCATGTTCGAGGCGCACGCCGATGTGCTGCTGACACGGTTGCGATTCGCCCTTGAACAGGCTTCCGCGGCCAGTGATCCACTCCAGCACTTCGCTCGACTTGCGAGCCGCCAGTCCGACGACGATCGGCAGTGGTTCCTCATCACCACCGAGTTCACGCTGTATGCCATCCGCAACCCCGAAGCGGCGGTCGTCCTGTCTCGGAAGGACGAAACGGTCCGCCAGGAGATCGGGCGGATCCTTACCGAGCTGCTGGCCACGACCGGCCGGGAGTTCGTCGTCGATGCCGAACTGGTGGCCCGATTCGCGGTCGCCTTGCGCGAAGGCGGTAATGCTCAGGAGTTCGTGGAGCCGGGCAACCTCGACGCCCGGCTCATGGAGCGCCTGGCCCTTCCGGCGGTACTCGACGCCTTCTCGCGGGAGTCCGCCGACTCCCCGAGCCATTCCCAGCGGGTCAATCATCACTAGGAGCGACAGACAGACATGGCCAACTACGCAGACTTCAACCTCGGGATCTATTTCGCGGGACTCGAGCAGGACAATCCGCCGTCTTACCCTGTGACCTTCGCGGGTCTGGAAGAGGCGGCGCGGGCGAAGTTGGAACACCGGCTGTTCGACTACGTGGCTGGTGGGGCAGGCGACGAGCACACCCAGCGCGCGAACGTCGCCGCCTTCGAGCGGTGGGGGATCGTGCCGCGGATGCTCGCCGGCGCGGTCGAGCGGGATCTGTCTGTGGAGCTGTTCGGCCATCGGCTACCTACGCCGCTGCTGATGTCGCCGATCGGCGTCATCGGCGTGATGACCGACGACGAGCACGGCGACCTCGCCACGGCCGCTGCCGCAGCGGCCTCCGGCGTGCCAATGGTGGCCTCGACCCTGATGCAGGACCCGTTGGAAGACGTCGCCGCTGGCCTGGGCGACACCCTCAGCTTCTTCCAGCTCTACACCCCCAACGACCGTGAGGTCGCAGAGAGTCTCGTGCGCCGCGCCGAGGCCGCTGGCTTCGGCGGCATCGTGGTCACCCTCGACACCTGGACTCTGGGATACCGGCCTCGCGACCTGCAGCACGCGACCTTCCCGCAGCTGCGCGGCTACTGCCTGGCCAACTACTTCAGCGATCCGGTCTTCCGCTCGCGACTTGCCGCCTCGCCCGAGGAGGATCCAGGTGCCGCAACCATGCACTGGGCCGCCACTTTCGGCAATCCAAGCTTGACCTGGGACGACCTTGCCTGGCTGCGCGGCCTCACCGACCTCCCGCTGCTCCTCAAAGGCATCGGGCATCCCGACGATGTGCGTCGTGCGCTTGATGGAGGCGTCGATGGCATCTACTGCTCCAACCATGGCGGCCGGCAGGCCGCCAGCGCCCCCGCCCTCGACCTGCTTCCGGCGGTCGTAGAAGCCGCCGAAGGTGTGCCGGTGATCTTCGATTCCGGGATTCGATCAGGCGCTGACGTCGTCAAGGCCCTCGCGTTGGGTGCCACCGCGGTCGGCATCGGCCGCCCCTATGGGTATGGCGCCGCTCTTGGGGGCCAGGCCGGTATCGAGTTCGTTCTCTCCTGCTTGCTCGCCGAGGCGGACCTGACCATGGGCCTTAACGGCCATGCCAGCATCGCCGACCTCACCCCGGATGTGCTGGTGAAACTCAGATAAGGCTGACGGCCGGCAACGATGTGAGGGGACGAGGACAGTCGACTATCGATGGCCGATTGCGGTGTCGCCTTCGTCCAGGTGCCGGCCGGTCCCCTCAAGCACCCATTCCCCCCGGGGCGAGTCCGAGCACAAGGGGTATGTCCCGTAGCGGTGGGGTACTCGTCGCCGCGCAGCGTGGTGGTGGGTTCGGCGTCCCGGGCCGAGTTTGGTCATCGGAACCCCGCCCCGTTCGTCACAGATCCGAGATGGTGACTATCGGTCGTGACGCCACCACAGTGCGTGAACGCGTTGGTGCGTTCCTTCGCCGCCACGGGTTTGGGCGACCGGCAGAGTCCGGTGACTCGACCAGGTCCAACGTGGCACCGCCGCCTGATCGCGGCCCGGTGCAACATGTCTTGGCCCGATCTTCGCAACTGCCGACCTTCGTGAGTCGAGCCCGGGCATTGACAGCGGCGTGGGGATGCCGCAAGATAAACGCGAATGTCAGTTCACATTAGGAAATCTCGATGATCTCCTCGAGTTGATGTGGCCTGCCCCATCGAAAGGAAAGAGCCCATGACGGAGCGTCACCTCGCTGGCCTGCTGGAGACATCGGCCGAGAGCTATCCGGAGCGCACCGCTGTCGTGTTCGGCGACAGCAGGTTGACGTATACCCAGGTGAATGCGGCAGCCAATCAGGTGGCGAACCTGCTGGTCGAGCGCGGCGTGAAGCCTGGCGACAAGGTGGCACTCTCGTGCCCGAACCTGCCGTTCTTCCCGATCATCTACTTCGGCATCTTGAAGGTTGGCGCGACGGTGGTGCCGCTCAACGTGCTGCTGAAAGCACGCGAGGTGGCCTATCACCTCGACGACTCCGGCGCTGTCGCCTTCTTCGCGTTCGAGGGCACCGCGGACCTCCCCATCGGCGACACGGCGCGCGAGGCGGTCGGCGGCACGGATGTCGATCTCGTGGTGTTCGCGGGTGGCCCGGCGCCGTGGTCGCAGCAGTCGCCCGCGTTCGAGACGGTCGGACGCGACGAGGACGACACCGCGGTGATCCTGTACACCTCGGGAACGACGGGTCAGCCCAAGGGCGCCGAGCTGCGCCATGGCAACATGCGCCACACCGCGCTGGCGGGCGAGAAGATGTATGGCGCCGACGCTGACAATCCCGACACGTACCTGTGCGTGCTGCCGTTGTTCCACGCCTTTGGCCAGCAGGTCATCCAGAACGCTGCGTTCGCCTTCGGCGGCACCGTGGTGATGCTGCCGCGATTCGAGGCCGAGTCTGCGATTGACCTCATGCTGCGCGAGAAGGTCACGTTCTTTGCGGGTGTCCCCACGATGTACTGGGGTCTGCTCGGCGCCCTGACACCCGAGGTGCCGATCGCCGAGCTCGCCGCCAATTTGCGCGTCGCCGCCTCGGGCGGCGCCGCGCTGCCGGTCGAGGTGCACAAGAACTTCCAGGATCGCTTCGGTGTCACGATCCTCGAGGGCTACGGACTGTCGGAGACCTCCGCCATCGCCTCCTTCAGCGTATTCGGCGAGGAACCACGTGTCGGCACCGTCGGCAGGCCGATCGCGGGCGTCGAGATGAAGCTCATCAACGAAGACTGGAGCGACGTGCCGACGGGCGACCCCGACGTGATCGGCGAGATCGCGATCAAGGGTCCCAACATCCTGAAGTCCTACCACGGCCGACCTGAGGCGACGGCCGAAGCGATCCGCGACGGGTGGTTCCGCTCCGGCGACCTGGCCAAGAAGAGTGACGACGGCTACTACTCCATCGTCGATCGGTCCAAGGACATGATCATTCGTGGCGGCTACAACGTCTATCCCCGTGAGCTCGAAGAGGTGCTGATGACGCATCCCGCGGTCTCCCTGGTCGCGGTCATCGGTGTCCCGCACGAGTCCCACGGGGAGGAGATCAAGGCGGTCGTCGTCAGGAACAAGGATCACGACGACGTGACGGAGGCGACGCTCGTCACCTGGGGCCGGGAGCAGTTCGCCGCCTACAAGTACCCCCGTCTGGTGGAGTTCCGTGAGGAGCTTCCCATGACGTCCACAGGAAAGATCCTCAAGAGAGAGATGAGTTGACGATGGCGATCATGCACGATGAATCCACCGAGGTCGATGGAATTGCGGTCGACCGGGACGCTCCGATCCGCATGAGCGACGGCACGGTTCTGCGCGCAGACGTGTTCCGCCCGGCGCAGGCGGGTCACTACCCCGTCATCCTGGCCATGGGTCCCTATGGCAAGGGGTTGCACCTAGAGGACGGGTACCCGGCCAACTGGCGGCGCATGCACGAGGCGTTCCCGGAGGTCGGGGAGGGGTCAACAGGGCGGTACCAGAACTGGGAGGTCGCCGACCCCGAGAAGTGGGTCCCGGACGGATACGTGTGCGTTCGCGTCGACTCCCGTGGCAGCGGGCGCTCTCCGGGATTCATGGACATCCTGGCGGCACTCCAGACCCGTGACATGTACGAGTGCATCGAGTGGGCCGCAGAGCAGGACTGGAGCAACGGCAAGGTGGGTCTCCTCGGCATCTCCTACTTCGCGACCAATCAGTGGCAGGTGGCCGCCCTGAGGCCGCCCCATCTCGAGGCGATCTGCGTGTGGGAGGGCTTCGCCGACCACTACCGGGACGGAGGCCGCCACGGCGGCATCGCGTGTGAGTTCGTCAGGGGCGCGCAGGCACGCCAGATGGTCACCGTCCAGCACGGCATGGGTAGTCGGGGTCCGGTCGACCGGAACACCGGTCGACCGGTCGGCGGTGACGTCGATCTCGATGACGACACCCTGCGGCAGAACCGGCGCGACCTCTATCCGGAGGTCCAGGCGCGTCCGCTGAACGGCCAGTTCTACCAGGAGCGCTCAGCAGATCTCTCGCGGATCGAGGTTCCGCTGTTCTCGGCCGGCAACTGGGGGGGTATGGGACTGCACCTGCGCGGCAACGTCGAGGGGTACCTGGGGGCCGGGTCCGAGCTCAAGTGGCTCGAGATGCACGGCGACACCCACTTCAGCCCGTTCTACAACGCCCGCGGGCTCGAGCTCCAGAAGCAGTTCTTCGGGACCTTTCTGAAGGACGAGCGCAATGGCTGGCTGGACCGGCCTCCCGTCGAGCTGCTCGTGCGCCGGCCCGGCGAGCAGTTCGAGGCGCGGTTCGAGCAGGAGTGGCCGATCGCCCGGACCGAGTGGACGCAGCTCCATCTCTGCCCGGAGACCATGGAGCTGCGCACCTCGCCGGGCGCCTCGGGCACGTTGAGCTACGACCCGGAGCATGAGGACCTGCGCTTCTCGCTTCCGCCTGCCGATCACGATCGGGAGTTCACCGGTCCTTCCGCGGCGAAGCTGAGGATCTCCTCGGCCACGGTCGATGCCGATCTGTTCCTGAGTCTGCGGCTCTATGATCCGGAGGGCGCCGAGGTCACGTTCATCGGTTCCAACGACCCGAAGGTGCCGGTTGGGCTGGGATGGCTCCGCGCCTCTCATCGGCGACTCGACGTCGAGAGGTCCGAGCCCTATCGACCGGTTCACAGCCATGATGCCATCGAGCTGCTCGTCCCCGGTGTGCCCGTCGACGTCGACGTCGAGATCTGGCCGACGAGCATCGTGGTCCCGGCCGGCTACGTCCTTCAGCTAGGCATCGGTGGTCGTGACTACAGCAACGAGGGCACGAACTTCGAGAACGCGATGTACACGATGACGGGGGTCGGGCCGTTCACCCACACCGACCCGGAGGATCGTCCGGCAGAGATCTTCGGCGGTGAGGTCACCGTGCACTTCGGTCCCGATGCGCCCTCGTACCTGCTGCTCCCGGCGATCCCGGCTCCGTAGGTCCGCGCGGAGCACTGGTCAACGGTGGACGGGCACCTCGACGACACTGTCGTGGAGGTGCCCCTCCTCGGTGACGGCGGGTTGGCCCGGGCACTCGGTCGCGTATTGCTCGACCCAGCACGAGGGCGATCGTCATCGCCGCCGGTAGCGACGTCGCGGTGGCGATCGAGATGGTCTCGCGAGAGACGTCCTTGCCGAACCGGTAGTGCGTCGCACGGAGAAGGATCTCCTGCGCTGTCGCAGCGCAGCCGTCAGGACCAATCCGAGACGGACCTGGCTGATCGTCGTGACCATGAGCGCGGGTGAGGCCGGCGTGGGCGAGGCCCGCGCCGGCGACGGACGGCGACGACGATTCGTCGAGAGACCGGTCAGCAGGTCCAAGGGAGCGAGCCTCCCGTGCCTGCAGGACGTCTACGGGATGACTCGATACCTCTCGAGCGAGGCGGGGTTGATCGAGACGCCGGTACCGGCGATCTGTGACACCGGGATCATCCCGCCCGTGATCTCGGGTCGGACCGCGAAGAAGTCGTCTGGCAGCCAGTCGTAGTACTCGACCACCATGGCCGTGGTTCCGCAGCACACCACCTGGCTGTGCAGCTCCCAGGACGTGTGGGGAGCCACGGGGATGTTCCACGCGTCGGCGAGCGCGAGGATGCGCATGAACTCCGTGATCCCGCCCACCCGGTGGATGTCGGGCTGCAGGATGTCGAGCGCCTCGTGCTCCAGCAGCTCACGGAACCCGTAGCGCGAGTACTCGTTCTCCCCGGCGGCGATCGGCACCCCGACCGTGCCGCGGAGTCGCGCGTAGTCGTGGATCGAGTCGGCGAGGAGCGGCTCCTCCAGCCACGTGACGTCCAGGTCGGCGATGGCCGCGGACAGCCGACGCGTGGTCAGCAGGTCGTAGCGTTGGTTGGCGTCGACCATGACCCGGCCCGACGGGCCGACGACGTCGCGGACGATCTCGACCCGTCGGACCGCGTCGCTGAGGTCCGCTCCGACCTTCACCTTGACGCCCCAGAAGTCGCGGTCGACGTAGGCCTCGGCGGCCGCCCGCAACTCGTCGTGCGAGAACGAGACCCAGCAGCCGTCCCCGTACACGGGGACCTCGGTCGCGACGCTGCCGAGATGCGCATGGATTGGTTGGTCGGCCGTCTTCGCGCGCAGGTCCCACACGGCGATATCGACCGCCGAGAGGGCATACATGGCCACACCCTTGCGGCCACGACTCGCCGAGTGCATGAACATGCGTTGCCACAGGTCGCGGACGTGTGCCGGGTCCGTTCCGATCACGAGAGGGACCAGTTCGGTGCTCAGGAAGGACGCCACCGAGGCGCCGCCGCCGCCGATGACGTTGGTCCACCCCTCACCGACCCGACCGTCGGTGTCGGTGACGCGCACCACCACCACCCCCAGCACGTCCAGGGCGAACCCGTACTGGTTCCGGATCGGGTGCGGCTGCGGGACGGCGAGGTGGTGCACCTCGGCATGGGCGATCGTGGCCACGGGGCTCCTTCTTGATGGGGTTGGGGCGCCTGCTGGCGATGTGGTGACGAGTGACGTGTGATCGGCCGACGCAGGGCCGAGAAGTGGCCTTTGCAAACGCGAACGTACATTCATCTTTCGGTTTGCGCGGAGATTTGTCAAGCGCAGTTGCGGCCTCGACGCGGGATCAGTCCGCCTTCGATGCCACGGGCTCTCGGTCGATCGAACGCGGCAGCAGCAGCAGCACGAAGCCGGCGAGAAGCGCTGCTGCGGCGCAGGTCGACCACACGGTGACGTATCCCGAGAAGGGTGCGAACCTGTCGGCGACTGCGTCGAGTGAGCCGGTCGCCGACAGCACGATGGCGAAGATGGCTGTCGCGATGGTGCCGCCGAGATTCTTGACGACGCTGTTCATGCCCGTAGCGAAGCTCGTCCGATCCGGTGGCGCCGCCGAGGCCGCGAGGACGGGAAGGGCGGCCATGACAGCGCCGGCTCCCAGACCGGTGATCCCCAGGTTGACCAGTGCCATGCCTGACGAGTCGTGGAAGGGCAGCCAAAGGCCCGCTCCCAGCGCTCCGACAAAGGCAGCGAGGACGACCGCGCGACGTGCTCCGAGCAGGTTGGCCATCGTCGGGAAGCTGAGCGCTCCGATCGCGATGCAGACGACTTGGCTCGCGATCCCAAGGGACACGAATCCCGCACCGACGCCCAACCCGTACCCGACGACGTCAGGGTCGGTGCCGAAGTAGGTGATGTTCGGGATCTCTGCACCGATGAGAGCGAGCCCGTACAGGAACCCGGCTAACTGCACGGGCCACTGCGCACGGATCTTGAGGAGCTGCACGTCGATGATCGGCTCGCTCTGGCGCGACTCGTAGCGTGCGAAGGGGATCTGGATGGCGAGGCCGACGATGACGAGCGCCCAGGCCAGCGGACTCGTCACACCCTGGATGTGGATAGCGACCATTCCCGCCAGGAACGATCCCAGCGATGCCATCAGGAGCCCGAGTCCCCCCCAGTCCAGGTTCGTCGCAGAAGCAGTCGGCTCGTCGTTCTCGATGCCGAACCAGACGACGACGGTGGCGGCGGTGGCCAGGACGGCTGGGATCGACAGGACGACCGGGAGTGGCACGGCGTCCGCCAGGGCTCCGCCGAAGACGGCTCCGCCGATGATCGAGAGGTAGAACGCGCTGATCAGGATGCCTGCCGCGCGTCGGCTCAGGCGGTGCTGGTGCTCTGATCCCGCGGTCCGCTTGTAGACGATCGCGATCTCGAGCGGAAGCCAGACGGCGCATGCGCCCATCAGTACGTATCCGACGAGGAACGTGCTGAACGACGGGGCGAACACCAGGATCCAAGCCCCCGCCGCCGTGATGGTCGTTGTCCAGAGCAGCACCCGCTTGAGCCCCCGCACGTCACCGAGGCGCGCGAAGACGATCACCATGAGCACCGCCATGGTGTGCTGGGCCGTCTCGAACCAGTTGAACGCACCATCGGAGATACCTAGATTGACGGAGATATCGCTGACGAGTGGGCCGTAGAAGCCGCGCAACATGCCGTAGACGATCTCCGTGAAGACGAGGAACCCGATCACCTTCGTCAGTCGCGGGACGACCTGGCTCGGCGTGGGTGGCGTGGTGGCGGACTGCGTACCAGCTTCCATCAGGGTGGAACCTTCCGATAGTGGGGGAGCACTACAACGTGGACGCAGAGTCAGCATCCGGCAGCTAACGTGAATCGATATTCGCGTTCGCGTTGGGTAACAGTATGTGGGGCGGGCCATGTGACGTCAATCACCAATTCTCACCTGTCGTGGAGCAGGGCCCGAGGCAGCGGCCGAGTGGTCGCCGACGTTGGGCATCGCGCGATGCGGTGACCGCTCCTCCGCTGCGCCGCCCGGGGCAGGACGCGTCGGCCGAACGGTAGGATCCCCGCATGGAGCACGCCGTCAATCCCGTGGGTTTCCGACCACCGCAGCAGGCCCGCAGTCGCGAGGCGCTCCGCAAGCTCCTGACTGCGGCCGAGGAAGTTCTCGCCGAGGTCGGTTACGAGGACTGCACGATGGCTGCCGTCGCTGAGCGCGCAGGTGTCTCGGTCGGGTCGATCTACCGACGCTTCGAGGGGCGAGATCAACTGTTGACGGTGTTGAAGGAGCGCATGCTGAGCGACCTGGAAGCCCGTATCGTGACCGCCGTAGACGCCGCTCCTCACAATCTGGACGGCATCATCCGCGCCTACGTCCATGCACTCGCGGTCGCCTTCACTCACGACTCGGCCGTTCTGCCGGACCTCTTCGGTAGAACGGATCGGCGTAACCTCAGGGACCCCGGGCAGGCTGCTCTGGAGGCTGGCTACGACTTCTTCGCGGCTGCGACCAAGCCGTACTGGTCCATGATCGAACGGTCGGACGTGGGCTACGCCGTGCGAGCGTCTGCTGAGACCATCTTGGCGTCGTTCGTGCACCGCGCCATGCGGGCACAGGGAGCACCGGAAAAGTTCTCCGGCGACGACTGGACTCGCTATGCCGACGAGCTGGCGGACATGGTCCTTGCCTATCTTCGGACGCCCGAGGACCTAAGCACCGCCAGGTGAGCGTGCCGCGCGGCGGGGTGTCGACGTCAACCGCGGTCGAGCCATGCCAAGACGGCAAGCACTCGACGGTTGTCGTCAGGTGCGGTGGGCAGGTCGAGCTTGCCGAAGATCGAGTTGATGTGCTTGCCGACCGCGCCCTCGGAGACGTAGAGCCGGGCCGCGATCGCGGCATTGGTACGACCCTCGGCGATCAGGGTCATCACGTCGCGCTCTCTTTCGGAAAGGTGGTCCAGGGGCTGCTGTCGCCGGGCGAAAAGGCGCGCGACCACCTCCGGATCCAATACTGTCCCGCCGCCTGCTACCTGGTCGACGGCCGCGAGGAAGGAGTCGACGTCAGAGACCCGGTCCTTGAGGAGATAGCCCACCGCACCTGCTCCATCGGCCAGCAGGTTGCGGGCGTAGAGCGGTTCGACATATTGACTCAGCACGAGGACGGGGAGCGGGCGGTGCGCCCGAGCGGCTATGACGGACTCGAGTCCCTCGGTGGTGAAGGTCGGAGGCAGGCGTACGTCGACCACAGCGATGTCGATGTCCTCGCGTTCGAGCGCTCGAACCAGCGAAGGAGCGTTGTCGACCGACTCGACCACCTCGACGCCACCGGTCTCGAGGATTCGGGTGAGTCCCACGCGGAGCAGGGCCTGGTCCTCGGCGAGCACAGCTCTCAGGCCTGACACGGCAGCTCCATGGTGATCTCTGTGGGACCCCCCGGCGGGCTCTCCACCGAGACCGTACCGTCGAAGGCGGCCAGTCTGCGGACGAGCCCGCTCAGTCCGCGCCCGTCGGCTGCGGCGCCGCCTCGCCCATCGTCGCCGACAACCAGCCGCAGCCGGGTGCCGTGGTGGGAACCGCGCACGAACGCGGTGGACGCCTCGGCATGCTTCACGGTGTTGGCCAAGCACTCGGCCACTGCGAAGTAAACCGCCGACTCTATGGGCTGCGGCAGCCGGTGGATCGGAAGGCTCACGGTGACAGGCAGGGGCAGGCTGACCGTGAGCGCCTCGATCGCCTCGGACAAGCCCTTGTCGGCAAGGACCGGCGGCATGATGCCGCGGACGAGTCCGCGCAGGTCTTCCAACGCTGAGACTGTCGTCTGGCGCGCCTCGCGCAGGAGGGTCGCGGCAGCTTCTGGGTCCGTCGCGACCAACTTCTCGGCCAAGCCGACGCTCATCCCGACCGCGGCGATCCGGGCCTGTGGGCCGTCGTGCAAGTCGCGCTCGATCCGGCGGATCTCTGCGGCCGAATGGTCCAACGTTTCCGCCCTGGACTCTTCGACCACGCTCACTCGCGCCGCGAGTCGCGCGGATGTGTCGCTGAACACGCTGCGGTCGACCAGCGCGCGGACCTTGACGACGGCCGGTGTGATCAGCCACCAGGCGACGACACCGGGACCACACAGGACCAGACCGCGCACGAGGTCGGAGCCATCGACGGTGAGACCCTTGATGATGAGTACAGTCGGCACCGCAAGGAGTGCCACCGGGAGGATCGAAAGCGCAAATCCCACCGTGATCGAGAACCACAGTCCGGCGAAGTCACGCCACCGCGCGGCGTCGCGCGCCCACACCAGCGGATGCTTCAACGCGATCCCGCTGGTGTCGCGGTAGGAGACCGGGATCTGCTCGTTGAGCAACAGGCCAGACAGCGTCCGATGCAGCACTGCGATCCCCTGAATCGACGGAACGACCGCGAGCATCACCACGTAACCGGCCCCGAACAACGGGGTCAGCGCGAAGCACAGAATCGTCAGCACGACAAGAGCAAGAGACGGCGCGGCCAGCACGGCATAGCCCGCCGAGACGACCGTCAAGCGCAGCCGTTCAGCCACCGCCTCGGCACGGACCCACTCCGCGCCCAGCCGGCCGACGGGCTTGGTCCATTCGATCTCCATTGCTCCAGAATGTCCCATCACGCCGCAAGCACGGGCGTCAACTCACCCACGCCTGCCGAGCTGAGTGTCGCCCTGCCCGGGTGGTTGGTCACCACCATCCACACCCGCGGGTCGGTCAGCAGACGACGCAACGGGCGGCCTTCATCTACCGTCCATACCAAGACCGGCATGTTCTGCCGGTGCGCCCAAGTAAGGAGTCGGAAGCAGCCGACTCGGTGGTCGACAGCCACCGCGTTCGCGCCGCAGCGGCGCAGTCGTCGGCCGGGGAAGAGCGCCGACGGCCATCGGTGCAGCCCGAGTGAAAGGCCCACCAACGTGCCGGGCGACCTGGCCTCCGCCCAGTCCCGCAGCGCACGGACGGACGCGTCGGCGAGCGTGGTGATCAAGAATGCAGAGCTCTCACCCATGACGGCCAGGGCGATTTCGGCGGCTCGGATCTCATCAGCCGCAGACCCTCCTGTCGGGTCGGTGAACTTGAGGTCGATATGCGCACGCTTGCCGTGGGCGCTGAGCAACTCCAGACCATCGCGGTAGCGCGGTAGTGGGCCCTCCCCGGCCTCGAGCAGCTCCACGTAGGCGCTGCTCGAGATCCGGCGGCGACGCCCATCGACACCGAGCGCCCGGCTGCCGTGATGAAGGACGAACTCTCCGTCGGCGGTGCGGTGAAGATCGAACTCGACGTACTCGACGGGCATCTGCATCGCCGAGACCAGCGACTCCCACGAGTTGTCCCGAGAACCTGACTGCCTGGCCGCACCGCGGTGAGCCGACACCATCGCCCGCGGACGCGAACCCATCCCCGGCGGGTCGGCACGCTTCAGAGTCCGGAGCGCACGCAGAAGCCGGTCCACGAGCAGACCCATCATCACGCCGACCACCACACCCACGACCACTGCCAGAAGCGGCTGGTCACGCAGGACGTGACCTGCCCCGACGCCAAGCATGCTCACCCACGCACCCCACATCACAGACCCAAGCGCTGCGAGCGGCGTGAACTGCGCCCTGGAGTAGCCGGTTGCTCCCGCGGCCATGCTGATGAAGACCCGCCCGGCCGGGACGAACCGGCCCGCCAGGACGTAGGAGCTGCCGCGCTGTTCCAGCGATGCGTGCGCCCGGGTCAGCGCGTTTCGCCCCTGTGCCGTGCGAGCCAGCCCCCACCGATTTCTCCTGAAGCGTGAGCCGAGCGCGTATGCGGTCATGTCTCCGCAGAAGGCGCCGAAGGCTGCTGCGGCAACGAGCAGGGCGACGTCCATGATCGAGCCACCTGAGCCGATGAGCGTCGAGGCGACAGCGATGACGACGGACTCGCTCGGGACCAGCGGGAAGAATCCGTCCAGCCAGCACAGCAGCACGATCACCACCATCGTCTGGGGCGACGTGCCCAGCGTGACGACGGCGGCCTCGAGCCCCGACAGCGCCTCGCCGATCAGGCTCAATGCGTTCATGACATCTCCCGGTGGGAGTCGATGAGGTTCATGATGACGACGCTAGGGATTTCGCAGAACGTCTGGAATCGGGTTGGACACCCAGTTGGGTAGGGAAATCACCACCCCAGAAGGGGACTCAACCAGATTCACCGCGGAGCCGCAGATGCCGAGAGTAGAAGGCATGACTGAAACTGCGCTCCGACCCCACCAGCCGCTTCGCGTGCTGGTCGTGACTGAATCCTTCCTCCCGCAGATCAACGGAGTCACCAACTCCGTGTGTCGGGTTCTTGAGCACCTCACTGCTCGGGGGCACACCGCAGCCGTGGTCGCGCCCACCGGGCCAGCCACGTACGCAGGTGCCCGGGTGCACCACGTCGCCGGTGTGGACCTACCGATGAACCGTGGCTTCACGGTGGGCCTGGCCACCCGGCGCCGACTCCAGCACATCATGGAGGCCTTTCGGCCAGACGTCGTCCACCTGGCGGGTCCCTTCCTTCTCGGCGCGGCCGCGATTCACGCAGCCCGCACGCTCGGCATCCCGACTGTCAGCATCTACCAGACCGATCTGATCGGGTTTGTCCCCCGATATCGCCTCGGAGCCGCCGTCGCACCGGTCATCAAGCGCCACGTGCGGCGTGTCCACCGGCTGACCGACCGCACACTCGCTCCCTCGACGGCAAGCCTCGAACAGCTCCACTCCCTCGGCGTCCCGCGCGTCCACTTCTGGCCGCGCGGAGTCGACACCGTGCGCTTCAACCCCGGCCGCCGCAACGCGCAACACAGACACACGTTGCTTCAGTCGCGGGACGTGCTCATCGGTTACGTCGGCCGGTTGGCCAAGGAAAAAGGGCTCGATCGGCTGCGGGCGATCCAGAACCTGCCGGGAACCAGACTGGTGCTGGTCGGGGATGGCCCTGAGGAGGCACACCTGCGCAGAGTCCTGCCTCAGGCACTCTTCCTCGGGCCTCAAGAAGGAGTCGAGCTCGCTGAAACATTTGCCTCTCTCGACATCTTCGTCCACCCTGGCGCGGACGAGACCTTCTGCCAGGCAGTGCAGGAGGCGCAGGCCAGCGCTGTCCCGATCGTCGGTCCCGATGCCGGGGGTCTGATCGACCGCATCGACCATGGCGTCAACGGACTGAAGTACACGACCGGAGACCCCACTGGTCTCATGCTCGCCGTCCAACGGCTGGCCGACGACCGTTCCCTTCGCCGACGTCTCGGAACGACAGCGCACGCCATGGTCGCGGGGCGGACCTGGGAGAACGTCAACGACAGCCTCCTCGAGCACTATCGGGACGTCATGTCGGGTTCGACCATCGCCGAGAGCGCCGACAAGCGTTATGAACTGGCCAGCTGACCTGCTCAGCCTGCCTTCTAACGTCACGGGGCTCGACATTCACCCGCCCGGTTGGGTGGCGCTCACGGTCATCGGTCTCGTCATGATCATCCCCTTCGGCCCGGCAGAGGCCGCTGCCATCGCCGCCGGCGCACTCGCCCACGGCGACGTGGTACCGCTGTGGGCGGCGGTCCTCGTGGTGGCCGCCGGCATGCTCGGTGGCGACTTCGCGACGTATGCAGCCGCCGGTCCGATGCTGGGCCGTGCTCGACGTCTCAGAGAGAGACGACCGCACTTCAGCGCGCTGTTGTCCATACTGGCAACTCGGCCGCTGTGCAGCGACGTCGGCCTTGCGGCCCTCCGCTTCATCCCCGGAGCACGTACCCCGACCGCACTCATGGCTCGCGAATTCGGCACCACCCGCACGCACTTCTGCGTGATCGTCGGCGTCGGGTCCCTCCTGTGGGCCGGACTCTGGACCGGCGGCGGATCCGCCCTCGCTGACGGCGCAGTCAACCTCATCACCCGATAGTCATCAACGAGACGAACCGAGCTCGGTGGCTCAGGCTCGGGACCACTGTCTGGCCACCGTGAACCGACGGACGATGAGAGCGTTGTGGGTGGTGGTGAGCAGCAGGTCGTAGAGGCCGAGCGTGTGCACGGCAGGCTCGTCCTCGAACATCCATCGCACGTAATGCGCTTGGGCGCGCCAGCGATGCCCTTCGGGCTGCACGATGAGGTTCGTGACGTCGTGTCGGTGGGTCGTGTGGGCCGACCAGATCCGTTCGAAGAAGGGGCGTGCGTCCTCCGGTCGATCAAATCCACCGGAGGGGAAGCGCACCTCGGCGTCGCCGAGAAGTGCCACTGCGGCATCGATGTCTTGGGAGTCTGCCATCTCGGTGTAAGAGTGCAGCAGGTTCGCGCTCAGGTGCCGGGCTTCGGTGGGGTTCACGGCTGCGATCCCGTCGGAGCGTTCGCCGTGGCGGAGTGTGTGGCAACTGCGCCGACGACGCGTTCGACGTCCCCGGAGGCGATCGCCTCGACCAAGTCGATGTGCGCTTGCTGCCGCAATTCGAGGTACCCGACGAAGTCGGCCTCGCCGTCGAAGGACGGGGTGGTCGAGGTGAGGTGCTCGAGGGTGGAGATGTAGACGGCACGGGCCATCTCGTTGGGGCAGATCAGGGCGATCCGTTCGTGCAGCGACCAGTTCGCCGCCATGAACGTCGCCCAGTCGGGGGCGTTTCCCATCGTCTTGACCAGGTCGCGTAGCTCGCGCACGTCGGAGTCGGTCCTGCACCGAGCGGCACCTTGGTCAACGAGCAGCTCGAGGTGCTCGCGCAGCTCGACCGCATCGGCCACAGTGGTCGAAGTCTCAGCGACCGACAGGAGTGTGCGTCGCAGTCGCACCACTGGGCCCCGGTTCGTGACGAACAGGCCTCCACCGCGACCGGGCCTGATGGTCACAGCCCCACGGTCGCGCAGCAGGCGGGCCGCCTCGCTGACAGTTGGCTTGGAGTACCCGCTTGCCATGCGCAGTTCGTCGAGTGTGCCGATCGGGTCCCCAGGAGCAAGGCGATCGCGACGGATCTGCTCCTCGATGGTGGCAGCCAGGCGCTCGGACCGGGACATCAGCGCGTGGGAAGTCACTTCGGCATGATACATCTTTACCATATAGAACATTTAGGTGTTTTCCTTAAACGAGGAGGAAGAGTATGAGTGTCCGTCTGGTCGGCTACCGCGGTGCTGACGAGGTCACGATGATTGGCAGTCTCACTCAGGACGGCGCGGAGGTGATCCCTTTGGCTGGGCTCGAGGAGTTCTGGTCCGATCCGCGTCGCTTCACACAGGCCGACGTGGTCGGTCTGCCAGCCATGTCGACGACCGAGGTCCTGCTGGTGCCCCCGGTGCTGCCTGGGGCTCGCGTGATCTGCATCGGCCTGAACTACATGAAGCACGTCGCGGAGGGTTCGTATGCTGCAGAGGGCGTACCACCGCATCCGACGTTGTTCGCGCGATGGCCGACCTCGCTCGCCGTCGACGGGGCCGAGATTCCGGTGCCCGCAGACGAGGACGGGCTCGACTGGGAGGGTGAAGTAGTGGCCTACGTCGGGGCCACCCTGTCTGAGGCGACACCAGAAGAGGCGCTCTCGGCGGTGGTGGGCTACTCCACGTTCAACGACATCACGGCACGGCGAGCGCAAAAGCTGACGTCGCAGTGGACCCTCGGCAAGAATGCTGACCGGTCAGGACCGTTGGGACCGCTGGTCCCCACAGAAGAGGTGGGGGACCTGCGCGACGGGTTGGAGATCAGGACCCGGGTCAACGGCGAGCTGGTGCAAGAGGGCAGCACCGATGAGATGGTTTACACCGTGGGCGAAACTCTGTCATTCATCAGTCGCACGTTCACTCTCAATCCCGGCGATCTTCTAGCAACGGGGACCCCGGCTGGCGTCGGCTACTCACGCACCCCTCCTTGGTTGATGGAACCAGGCGACGTCGTCGAAGTCGAGGTCGATCGGCTCGGCGTCCTGCGCAACACGATCATTGCCGGAGCATAGAGAATGTGACCTCCTCCGCGCAGCGGCGCAGGTCGGAGCGACGAGGTTGGTACTGTTCTGGGGTCTCTTGACCCCAGGCATCTCATCGACCGTGCGGAGCGGCAACGACGATTTCAGACTCATTCAAGGTGGCACGCCGGCCGCGCAAGTCGTGCACGACCTCGGCATGTCCCGGGCAACGTTCTGCTAACGGTCACGAGCCCTTGCCGATGACTCGGGGGCCGTGCCCGCGGACGACACGGAACTATCTGGGGCGGCCGCCACGTAACTGTAAGGTCAACGATTGAGAGCGGCGGAAACACGGGGACGGTTCACGCATCGGACCAAGGCGGTGGCTGCTACCTGGCAGGTGCATCAGCTGAGCAGAGCGGCGGGCCGCGGGGGAGCGGTGCCGCGTAATCTGTCAGGACCCCTGCGCACGCTGACTTCCGCAGTCACAGTTGAGTCATTGCTCCCCGCCGTGTACGGATCGGCCGGGGATTCCTCGTCCGAGGAGATCTGCGAAACGCTGCGCACCTCAGTCATCGTCGACTGGGACCGAAGGTCGATTGAAGTTTGGTAATGTCTCCCGCTCAAGACCCTCACACTCTCGCCGGTGTGGGGGTCTTGTTTCATTCCAGCGATCGTGGCCCTGAGCTGTGAAGCCGCCGTCGCTCGCTCGACGTGAGGCGCGGGAAGTAGGCGTGAATTCCGCCCCATGGGGTCCGGACCAGCCAGGACCAACCACCCGTGAGCCCCGCAGCGGGGATGGCTCAACAGCGCGGCGGAATGACGAGGCTGTTCGTGTAGACGGCGTCGGCCCTGGCCCACCCAGCCTTGCCGATGCTCGTGTTGCGGGCGTACACCCAGTCCAGGTTGTTGTCGTTGGTGCGAAGGCAGTGCACGTCGATGCCCTGACTCGCCGAGGATCCCCTGCCAGATCCCCGTCCAACGATCGTGCAGTCGGTGAAGCCGGCGGTCCGAATGGCCGTGCCGTTTCCCCACCTGAAGGAGCCGGTGCTGACCTTGTCGGGGTGGACGTCCCACTTGGGCCGGTGGCAATGGTTCGCGGCGAGGGCTGTGCCCGTGGCCACTGGCGCAAAGACCAGAGTCCCGACAGCCATGACGGCAGGCCCCGCCGGTCGTGAAACTCGCTTCATGGTCTTCCCCCTTCATGTTGGGACCCTCACGTGGGACGAGCCCCGGTAAGTCCCGCACGCCGCGGCTCGGTGTGAGGTGGCTCGCGCCGGAATATGGTCATCGGGCGACAGTCTGTCGATAGACCATCTGGCGAGCCCAAAACATTCAGCCCTTCCGTGAGCACGACGCGGCACACGAGTACCGCTTGTCCGTACGCGGGCTGATCGGCCGCCCTCGGCGCGGGGCACTATGTTTGACTTCGGTCCGGCCGGGGCACGAGGAAGCCAGGCGCTCACCGAGCCGCCGAGTTCTCGAAAGGATTTCCATGCCCGACAACGACGCATCGCTGCCCGAGCTGATGAGCCAGCTGTCCGACCAGGTGACGCGCTTGGCTCGCGACGAGATCGCACTGGCCAAGGTCGAGGTCCAGGACTCCGTCAAGCACATGGGCCTCGGTGCCGGACTGTTCGGCGGAGCCGGCCTGTTCGGATTCCTCGGACTGGCCGTGCTCGTGGCTGCCGCAGTGCTGGGGCTGGCTGAGGTCGTCCCCGGCTGGCTCTCCGCGCTCATCGTCGCGGCCGTGCTGTTCGCCATCGCCGGTGTGACGGCGCTGGTGGGCAAGAAGCAGATCGCCACCGCAGCCCCCGTGGCACCGGAGCAGACCATCGAGTCGGTCCAGACCGACATCGCCACCATCAAGGGAGCACGCGACCATGGATGAACGTGAAGAGATCGTGGCCGACATCGAGGCCACCCGCGAGCAGCTGGGCGAGACCGTGTCCGCCCTGGGTGAGAAGCTCGACGTGAAGGGACGTGTCAAGGACTCGGCCCACGAGGCCACCGAGAACGTCAAGGACACCGCCCACCAGGTCACCGAGAACGTCAAGGACTCGGCGCACCAGGCGACCGAGACCGTCAGGACCAGTCCGGTCATGCCGGCCGCCGTCGCCGCGGCATTCGTCGCCGTCGCCGGCACTCTCGTTTGGCGGTGGACCCGATGATGGCGCACCAGAAGCCCGCCGCGTCCACGTCGGCGAAGATCCTCTACCGTCCGGTCGGCATCGCGGGCTCGATCATCGCGGGCCTCGCGGCCAGCGCGGTCTACAAGAAGGTCTGGGCCAGGGCGGCCCCCAGCTCGGACGGCTCTACTCCTGACCCCCTGCAGAGCGAGTACGCGATGCGCACCGTGCTGACCGCAGCTCTCGTGCAGGGCGCGATCTACGGCGTCGTGAAGGCGGCGACACAGCGGGGCGGGGCTCGGCTCTTCGAGCGTGCCACCGGGGAGTGGCCAGGCAAGTAGCACCGCGCACCGAGCGGATCTGGTGCATCGCAGTAGCGTGGAAGACGTGACTGCTCCCTCCATGGCAACCGTCGGCGAGCTCCGGTCTTCAGGACATGTCCAGAAGACTCTGCGCGTCGAGATCCGCGACAACCTGCTGGCTGCACTGGCCGAGGGACGTGATCCGTGGCCGGGCCTGCACGGCTTCGAGTCCACGGTCATCCCGCAGCTCGAGCGTGCGCTGATCGCTGGGCACGACATCGTGCTGCTCGGCGAGCGCGGGCAGGGCAAGACCCGCCTGCTGCGCACGATGATCGGCCTGCTCGACGAGTGGACCCCGGTCATCGACGGTGCCGAGCTCGGCGAGCATCCCTTCGAGCCCATCACCGTGGGCAGCCAGCGCCGCGCGGCCGAGATGGGCGACGACCTCCCCATCGCCTGGCGTCACCGCGACGATCGCTACGCCGAGAAGCTCGCCACGCCCGACACGTCGGTGGCGGACCTGATCGGCGACGTAGACCCGATGAAGGTCGCCGAGGGTCGCAGCCTGGGTGACCCCGAGACGATCCACTTCGGACTCATCCCGCGCAGCCACCGCGGCATCGTGGCGATCAACGAGCTGCCCGACCTCGCCGAGCGCATCCAGGTCGCGATGCTCAACGTGATGGAGGAGCGCGACATCCAGATCCGCGGCTACGTCCTGCGTCTGCCGCTGGACACGCTGGTGGTCGCCAGTGCCAACCCGGAGGACTACACCAACCGCGGCCGCATCATCACGCCGCTGAAGGACCGTTTCGGCGCCGAGATCCGCACGCACTACCCGACCGAGCTCGACGACGAGATCGCAGTGATCCGTCAGGAGGCCGACCTCGTCGCCGAGGTGCCTGACCACCTGGTCGAGATCCTGGCGCGTTTCACCCGCGCCCTGCGCGAGTCCAGCGCGGTCGACCAGCGCAGCGGCGTCAGCGCCCGATTCGCCATTGCGGGCGCCGAGACCATTGCAGCGGCGGCCATCCACCGCGCCACCCGCCAGGGCGAGGACCATGCAGTCGCTCGTCCGGTCGACCTCGAGACCGCCGTCGACGTGCTCGGCGGCAAGATCGAGTTCGAGTCCGGCGAGGAGGGCCGCGAAGACGACATCCTCGACCACCTGCTGCGCACGGCGACCGCCGAGACGGTGCGGGCACACCTGCGCGGCATCGATTTCGCTGTGCTGGTCGAGGCGATCGAGAATGGCGTCATGGTCTCCACCGGTGAGCAGGTCACCGCTCGCGACTTCCTGGCCGGTCTGCCGGTCCTGGGGGAGTCCGAGATCTACGACGAGGTCTGCGAACGCCTCGAAGCCACCAACGACGGCCAGCGCGCCGGCGCCATCGAGCTGGCCCTGGAAGGTCTGTACCTCGGACGCCAGATCAGCAAGGACTCCGGAGGCGGCGAGACCATCTATGGCTAGTCGTCAGAACCGGCGTCTCACACGTGATTCGCGGTACGGCCGCTACGACGGCGGACCCGACCCGTTGGCACCACCGGTCGACCTGTCCGAGGCACTCAACGCCATCGGCGACGACGTCATGTCCGGCTATTCGCCCGAGCGCGCGATGGCCGAGTTCCTGCGCCGTGGCGGCGCGGATCAGGCGGGGCTCGATGATCTGGCCCGCCGGGTCGCCGAGAAGCGTCGCGAGCTGACCCATAAGCACCATCTGGACGGGACGCTGAACGAGATCCGTGAGCTGCTCGACAAGGCCGTTCTAGCCGAGCGCGGACAGCTGGCCCGCGACGTCGACATCGACGACACCGACCGCACGCTCGCCCAGATGCAGCTGGACAACCTGCCGAGCTCCCCGGCGGCCGCTGTCAGCGAGCTGGGCGACTACGACTGGAAGAGCTCGGAGGCCCGCGAGGACTTCGAGAAGATCAAGGATCTGCTCGGCCGCGAGATGCTCGACCAGCGATTCGCTGGCATGAAGAACGCCCTGGAGAACGCCACCGACGAGGACCGCGCCGCCATCAACGAGATGCTCGGCGACCTGAACCAGCTGTTGGAGTCACACCGCCGTGGCGAGGACACCGACGGCCAGTTCGCCGACTTCATGGCCAAGCACGGTGAGCACTTCCCCGAGAACCCGCAGACCATCGAGGAGCTGCTGGACGCACTGGCCCAGCGTGCAGCCGCGGCGCAGAGGATGCGCAACTCGATGTCGGCCGAGCAGCGCGCCGAGCTCGATGCCTTGTCCGAGCAGGCCTTCGGGTCCCCGGAGCTGATGGACTCGCTGGCGCAGCTCGACGAGAACCTGCAGGCGATGCGACCGGGGGAGGACTGGGGCGGATCCACGCCCATGGACGGCGACCAGGGCATGGGGCTGGGCGACGGTACCGGGGTGTTTCAGGACATCGCCGACCTCGACCAGCTCTCCGACCAGCTCTCGCAGTCCTACAACGGATCACGGATGGACGACCTCGACCTCGAGACGCTGGCACGCCAGCTCGGCGACGAGGCCGCCGTCGACGCCCGCACCCTGCAGGAGCTGGAGAAGGCGCTGCGGGACTCGGGCACCATGAAGCGCGGCACCGACGGCCAGCTGCGTCTGACGCCCAAGGCCATGCGCCAGCTGGGCAAGGCACTGCTGCGCGACGTCGCCGACAAGATGTCGGGGCGCCAGGGAAATCGCGATCTGCGTCAGGCCGGCGCCGCCGGTGAACGATCCGGTGCGACCCGGGCATGGGCCTTCGGCGACACCGAGCCGTGGGACGTCACGCGCAGCATCACCAACGCCATCACCCGAACGGCCGGCGAGGGCGGCTCGACTGCTGAGGGGGTCCGTCTGCAGATCGACGACGTCGAGGTGCAGGAGACCGAGGCCCGCACCCAGGCGTGCGTCGCGCTGCTGGTCGACACGTCGTTCTCGATGGCGCTCGACGGCCGGTGGGTGCCGATGAAGCGCACGGCCCTGGCGTTGCACACGCTGATCTCGAGCCGGTTCCGCGGCGACGATCTGGAGCTGATCGCCTTCGGGCGGCACGCCGAGACGATGGACATCGAGCAGCTCACGGCGCTGGACGCCTCCTACACCAAGGGCACGAACCTGCACCACGGACTGCTGCTGGCGAACCGGCACTTCCGCAAGCATCCCCACGCCCAACCGGTGCTGCTGATCGTCACCGATGGCGAGCCGACGTCGCACCTGGAGTCCAGTGGCGAGGTCTACTTCGACTACCCGCCACACCCGCTGACGGTCGCCTATGCCGTGCGCGAGCTCGACAACGCCACACGTCTCGGCGCCCAGACCACGTTCTTCAGGCTGGGCGAGGACCCGGGCCTGGCGCGGTTCATCGAGCAGATGGCACGACGGGCCGGCGGCACCGTCGTCGCGCCCGAGCTCGACGACCTCGGTGCTGCCGTGGTCGGCTCGTACCTGGGCTCACGCGCTCCCGGTGGGGGAGCCGGCGGCATGGGCGACATGTGGGGCGGCGGCCGCGGCTTCTGGGTGGGCTGACCCCCGCTGTCGAAGCGGGTTCAGAAAGCCACGAACTCCCTCTGCACCTAAGCCATGACGGGTGTACGCACGAGGATTCTCCAATACCGTGGACAGGGCCATCCGGGAACTGAACGCGGTACACGGTCTTGGTCAGGTAGCTGAGGTCGGCCTTGACCGTTTCGTCGGAAACCGGCTCGGTGTTGCTGTCCAGTATCGCGGGGCAACCCTGGGATCGGGAGGCTTGAATGTCGGCGAGCGGAGGCGGTGGTTGCTCGCGGGGAGTCTGGTCGGTCAACGGGGCGTCATCCACTTCGGTGTCTGAGTCGTTCGGTGAGTTCTCGCCGAACGCCCTGAGTCCAACGGCTCCGAGACAGAGTCCCGCTGCGATCAAGCAGACTGCGACGATGATCGACCCTCGTCGGGTTCTCCTCGAAAGCTCCACGGCGTCTCCTTCGCCTTCCTAGGTGAGATGGCTTCGAGCCTGGTGTTGCCGCGATCGCTCGCCACCTGAGATCAGAAGGCCACAATCTTTGGTTGGCGGTACGCGATCACGGGAGTGCCGCCGGGCCCGTGCGACGGGACCTCGACCGAACTATTCTTGACCCCGATCACGACCACGGGCAGATCGCCACATGAGGACCGCACGAGGAGTCGGAAGGAATTGTCTGAGGGGCGGTCGCCGAAGAACTCCTCGGACACCCACTCCTTGTCGGCCTCGGCTGTCTCGTCGGACACCCGTTCGGGGTCGGCGGCCAAGATCGCGCTGCAACCCTCGGACTGGGAAAAGTGGACTGTGGCGCGGGCGGGCTCCGGGGAATCTGTTGGAATCGGGCCCATCGGTGGGGCAGCGTCGGGTGGCTCTTCGGTCGACGGGGCCGCACGAACGAGCACCACGCAAATTCCGGTGGCGATCGCTACCGCGAGCACAGCGATCCACCCGCGACGCGCCTGCCACTGCTGGTTCATGGCGCATCCTCCGAGGGCGTCGGCGCAGTCCACGGCGATCTCGGCACGAGTCCAGGTGCTGACTGCCCGATCTCGACCGAGTCGATGTGCTTCCCGATCAACGAGTCGTCGTATGGCGGCAGGTAGCCGAGGTAAGAGGTGCCCTTGTCAGCAATCACGGTTCTCCCGTCGGTCTGAACCTCAACCTTCTTGACATGCGAGATCTGATAAGGAGTTGGCTCATCCAGGGAGACGGCATCGAAGAAGCGGCCAGCACCTTCACTGGTGAGGACAACGTCACCGCGTTCGACGGTCCAGTCCGAGAAAGCGAGGGCTTTCCAGGCAAGTTCGATGCCGTCCTTCGACATGAGCCACTGCATGTGCACGACTTGACGAGCAGTCACGTAGTTGCCGAAGACCAAGACATCCTTGATCCTCTTGTCCGGGCGAGTGACAAAGATGGTGACCTCGCCTCCGATGTCGTCGGACGTACTGAGGGTGAGCTGGCCTGCACTGATGGGTTCTGGCTCCCGGTACTGAGTGGTACGTCGGTCGGAGTACGAGACGTACGACCTCTGCGGAACTTCGACCGACACCTCCTCGTCCCCCAGAGTCAACCTGGGTGCGCCATTCGTGGCCTTCGTCGAAGGCGCCGGTGGATCGCTCGGTATCGCGGGACCGCTGCGGTCGCTCGGCGACGACCCTGTGAATCCGACGGCTGCTGCCGACATCA
>NZ_JBIMEZ010000013.1:0-48568 GCF_051262695.1 Aeromicrobium sp. CF3.5 | reverse complement strand
CTCGACGAGCCGCTGGGGTCGCAGCAGGTCGCGCCCGATGAGGTCCATCATCTGGGGGTAGTCGGCCGCAGCCATGCCGTGACTGCCGAGCACGTCGAGCTCCCAGCCGATGACGCGCTCCATGGGTACCCGCGGGTGGCCCTCGCTCGCTGGCAGTAGCCCGACCTGCACGTGCCGGCCGCGACGGCGAAGGCTGTGGATCGCGACTGAGCACGTCGCCTCGCTGCCCACCGCGTCGACCGCGACGTGGCTGCCGCCCTGGGTGAGGTCGGTGAGGACCGTCGCGAGGTCGGGCCCGTCAGCCAGCACCGCGTGGTCGGCGCCGAGATCCGTGGCCACGGTGAGGGCCTCGGGATTGCGGTCGACAGCCACGACCCGAGCCCCCAGGGCCTTGGCGATCATGATGGTGCTCAGTCCGACCCCGCCAGCACCCACGACCGTCACCCACTCGCCCTCGGCGAGACGGGCCCGACCGACCAGCGCCCGGTAGGCGGTCGCGAACCGGCAGCCGAGACTGGCCGCCGTGGCGAATTCGACGGCATCGGGGAGCGCGACCAGGTTGGTGTCAGCCGCGTGCAGGACGACCCGCTCGGCGAACGAACCCCAGTGGGAGAAGCCTGGCTGCTGCTGGTCGGGGCAGACCTGTGCGTCCCCTGCCAGGCACCACGCACAACGCCCGCAGCCGCAGACGAAGGGGACCGTGACCCGATCGCCGACGCTCCATCGCTGGACCTCGGGCGCCACCTCGATGATCACGCCGGCCAACTCGTGTCCCGGCACGTGCGGGAACGCAACCCCCTCGTGGCCGGCCCAGGCATGCCAGTCGCTGCGACACAGTCCGGTGGCCCGCACCTCGACCACGACGCCGGCCGGGGGCGCCGACGGCTCGGGGACGTCCCGCACCGTCGGAACGCCCCCGACATCGTCGATCACCACGGCACGCATCCCTGCAGTGTGACCGATCAGATCAGTCCGCGACGTAGTACATCCGCTTGTTGACGAACTCGTCCATGCCCAGCGGGCCGAGCTCGCGACCGAAGCCGGAGCGCTTGACCCCGCCGAACGGAACCTCCGCGCCCTCGCCGGCAGTGGTGTTGACGTTCGACATGCCGACCTCGAGTCGCTGGGCGAGGGACTGGGCACGCGCCGTGTCCTGGCTGAACACCGAGCCGCCGAGGCCGTAGCCGGTGTCGTTGGCCAGCGTGAGGGCCTCGTCGTCGGAGGCGACCTTGTAGACCACGGCGACCGGGCCGAACAGCTCTTCGCGGTAGGCGCGCATGTCCTCGGTGATGCCGGTGAGCACCGCAGGTGAGTAGTGCGCGTCGGGTCCTTCGGACAGCACGCCGCCCGCGTGGAGGGTGGCGCCCCTGTCGACCGCGTCCTGCACCTGTTCGTGCAGCTTCTCAGCAGCGGCACGCGATGACAGGGGCGAGAACGACTCCATGGCGCGGGCCTGGGCGGTGATCTCGGAGACGAAGTCGTCGTAGATGTCCTCCATCACGATCATCCGCTTGTTGGAGTTGCACGCCTGGCCGGTGTTGTAGGTGCGGTACTCCCACGCCTGCGTCGCGACGTCGGCCACGTCGGCGCTGTCGAGCACCACCATGGGATCGGATCCACCGAGCTCGAGCACACACTTCTTCAGGTTCTGGCCAGCCTGCGCGGCCACCGTGGAGCCGGCGCGCTCCGAGCCGGTGAGCGAGACGCCTTGGACCCGGGGGTCGGCGATGATCGTGGAGATCTGATCGAAGGTCGCGAACACGTTGACGTAGGTGCCCTCGGGCATGCCGGCCTCACGCATGATGTCGGCGATCGCGAGGGCAGAACGCGGCGTCGACTCGGCGTGCTTGAGGATGATCGTGTTACCCAGCATCAGGTTGGGGGCTGCGAAACGTGCCACCTGGTAGAACGGGAAGTTCCACGGCATGATGCCCAGCAGCGGGCCGATCGGCAGGCGCTGCACCATGGCGTTGCCGCCGCTGATGCCCTTGATGGGCTGGTCGGCGGTGAGCCCGGGGCCCTCGGTCGCGAAGTACTCGAAGATCGCCCGGCAGAACTGCGCCTCCTCGACGCCCTCGTGGTGCGGCTTGCCCATCTCGAGGGTCGCGATCGTGGCCAGCTCCTCGGCGCGCTCGCCGAAGAGGGCAGCGACCTTCTTGACGGCCTTCGCGCGCTCGGCGATCGGGACGTCGCGCCAGCTGATGTAGGCGTCCTGCGTGGCCGTGAGGGCCGCCTCGATGTCGGCGTCGCCGGCGTGGTCGAAGCTCTCGATCACGTCGCCGGTGGACGGGTCGGTGACGCAGTAGACGGGGTTGGTCATGATGTCTCCTCGTGATCGTGCAAAGGGTTCTCCCGGCCAACGTATCCGTGGGGCCCGACAGCCGCGGAGGATCGGATCGAATGACTCGTCGACAAAGTCGCGACAGCGACCGGATCCGGTGTCATGATCCCCTCATGGACCATCCCCTCGACCCCCTGACCGCCGCCGAGTTCGAGGCCACCACGGCCCTGCTGGGACGCGAGCACGGCGTCGGCGACGGGTGGCGCTACTGCTCGATCGAGGGCCTGGCTCCACCCAAGCCGGCGCTGGACGCCTACGCGTCCGACGGCACCCGGCCCGCGCGGATCGTCGAGGCGATCGTCCTGGAGCGCGCCACCAACCGGACGCATCGCGCCCGGCTCGATCTCACCTCCGACGACGTCCTGTCCTTCGAGCACGTCCCGGACGTGCAGGCCAACTTCACCGTCGATGAGTGGGAGGAGGCCGATGCGGCGCTGCGGGCCCACCCCGGGGTGATCGAGGCGCTGGCCAAGCGCGGTGTCACCGACATGTCGCTGGTCTTCATGGACACGTGGACCTACGGCGACGCCGTGATGCCCGCCCAGTGGAGCGATCGCCGCATCGGCTGGTCCGACACCTGGGTGCGGGCCGCAGCCGGCGCCAACCCGTACGCCGGGCCCATCAATGGTCTGCACTGCGTGATCGACCTCAACACCATGGAGGTGCTCGACATCGAGGACACCCACACGGTGTCGCGCCCCGAGGTCATGGGTGAGTACGTCCCGCGTCACGTGCCCGACCGGCTCAAGGGCCACCGCCCGCCGCGCAAGCCGCTGGAGGTCACCCAGCCCGAGGGCATCGGATTCGAGGTCGACGGGCACCACCTGCGCTGGCAGAACTGGTCGATGCGGGTGGGCTTCAACCACCGCGAGGGCATGACGTTGCACGCCATCACCTATGACGACGCCGGACGCACCCGCCCCGTCGCACACCAGCTCAGCTTCGCCGAGATGGTCGTCCCCTACCGCGACCCCAGTGTCGATCACTACCGCCGCACCGCCTTCGACATCGGCGAGTGGGGCCTGGGCTTCATGACCGAGTCGCTGGAGCTGGGCTGCGACTGCCTGGGGGAGATCCGCTACCTCGACGCCGTGATGCACGACAGCACCGGCGCCCCGTACACGATCGGCAACGCGATCTGTCTGCACGAGGAGGACAGCGCGGTCGGCTGGAAGCACGTCGATCACGGCGCCGACGGTCAGGGCGGACAGGTCGGGGCCGAGGTGCGGCGCCAGCGTCGATTCGTGGTGTCCAGCCACGTGACGGTCGCCAACTACGAGTACCTCATCTACTGGCGGTTCTACGAGGACGGCAACATCGAGTGCGAGGTGCGCGCCACCGGCATCATGGTCGTCACCCACATCGAGGACGGTCAGCCCCACCCGCACGGCACCCTGGTCGACCAGCGCACCTACGCGCCGTACCACCAGCACTTCATCGTGGCGCGCCTCGACCTGGAACCGGACGGCCGCGGCAACACCGTCTACCGCTCGGAGACCGTGGTCGACCCGATCTCCGAGGAGAACCCGCTCGGACTCGCACTGCGCCAGGCCAGCACCCCGATCGAGGTCGAGGGCCACGATGACTTCAGGTGGGAGAGCCAGCGGTCGTGGAAGGTCGTCAACGAGAGCTCGATGAACGGGCTCGGCACGCCGGTCGCCTACAAGCTCGTGCCCGGCGGCGCCATCCCGTCGTTCTTCGATCCCGAGTCGCCGGTCTTTCAGCGTGCCCAGGTCATCGGGCACACGGTCTGGGTCACCCCGCACGACGCCGAGGAGCGGTGGCCGGCCGGTGAGTTCGTGAACCAGAGCAAGACCGACCACGGCCTGCCCGAGTGGATCCAGCAGGGCCGATCGACCCGGGACACCGACGTCGTGCTCTGGTACGTCTTCGGCATCCACCACATCACCCGACCCGAGGACTGGCCGGTCATGCCCGCCGACACCGTGTCGTTCTGGCTCAAACCGACCGGCTTCTTCGACCGCAACCCCTCGCTCGACGTGGAACCGTCACCGGCCACGTCAGGGGCGTCGTGCTGCGGCACCGACGCCTGCACCTGCGCCCACTGAGGGGCGACGTGGCTAGATGTCGCCGGCCTCGAGGGCGTCGGCGTACGCGGCGACCGAGCGGTTGTAGCGCGGCAGGGTCGGCTCGATGGTGCGCATCAGCTCGGCCACGGCCTCGCGCTCACGGCCGTTGGTCGCGAGCGCGAGCGCGATGAACACGCTGGCCGCACTGGCCAGCTCGTGATCGGGCTGCGCGCCGAAGTGGTCGCGCAGCATCTGGATCGATGCGTCGTGCTGGCCGAGGTTGCGCAGGGTGCTCGCGTGCTGGATCGTCACGCGCGACAGCTCCGGCTCGGCCAACCCAGCGTCCACCGCGCGCCGGTAGAGCGCGGCTGCCTCGACGGGGTGGCCGGTCGAGTCGTGCGCTCCGCCGAGCTCGGCCAGCGCCTCGGGATCGTCAGGGTGCTCGGCCGCGAGCTCGGTCATGCCAGCCAGCAGCGCCTCGTCGCCGATGGCATCGGCCTCGGCCCACAGGGCGTCGACCCGTTCGCGCCAGGTGTCGTGGGGAGTGGCGCTCATCGGGCGCGCACCGTGACGACCGAGTCGCGCACCGTGACGGGTGCGCCGTCCTTGAGGTGCTCGCGCTCGCGGACCTCGCCGCTCACGCCGAACCGGTCCGGATCGACCGTCGGCACCAGGTCGTCGGGCGTGAACATGACGCCCGGTCGGGATGCGTGGCGCAGTCCGGTGCGCAGGTCGTCGGGGTGGTGGCCGACCACCAGCAGCAGGCCGCCGGGCTTCAGGGCGTCGGCGAGGCGCGGCACGAGTTCCCTCATGCCGCCGTCGAGCAGGTGCATGAACTGCGAGCTGATCAGGTCGTAGGACTCCGCCGGCTGCCAGGTGCGGATGTCGCCCTGCTCGAAGCGGGTGCGGTCGGCCAGCCCGGCGTCGCGGGCGACGGCGGCCGCCTTGTCGAGCCCGGACTGGGAGAAGTCCAGCCCGGTGACGGTCCAGCCGAGCTCGGCCAGCCACATCACGTCGGCGCCCTCGCCGCACCCGATGTCCAGGGCCGTGCCGGGCGGCAGGTGCTCGGCCTCGGCGACCAGCTGGGGATTGGGCTTGCCGCTCCACACGCGATCCGGGGTGCCGTACCGCTCCTCCCACGAGGGCCGCTCGAACATCGCCTGCACCTGCTCGTCGGTCAGCTCCTCGTGATCCATGCCCCCATGATGCTCGGTCTCAGCGAGAACTGGCGCGGCGGGCGCGGACCAAGGCGCTGGCGCCGACAGCGATCACGATCAGTGCCGTGAAGGTCAGCCAGGCCGCGGTGTAGGGCTGGCCGCCGATCGTCTCGTTGCCGGTCTTGCCGGCCTGGCCACTGATCACGGCGAAGAACGCGATGCTGCAGGTGCCCCAGACGACGAAGCCGACGACAGCCGGCATCCGCGCGGGTGTGGGCAGGAACCGGGCGGCGAGGATCGTGAGCCCGATCGTCAACGGGGCGAGGATCGCGTCGTGCACGATGATGGCGCCGATCAGCCAGAGGCCCAGCGACAGCAGCGCCGTGGTGCCGTCGTCGATCAGGTGCCACAGCCCGAAGAGCCCGGCGGCGACACCGACCGCTCCGAGCGCGAGACGGGCGGGGGACACGGTGCCCATCTTGGGGCTCGATCTCGGGCCCATCACACGACCTCGATCCGTTGGACCCACTTGGTCTGCAGCACGCCGGGACGATTCGGTGCGATGAGTCGGCACGGGAAGCCGTGGTCGAGGCTCAGGGTCTGACCGTTGAGCTTGAGCGCCAGCAGCGTCCGCTCGTCGGCCACGAACTGGCTCGGCAGCTCGGAGGATCCGAACGCTCCGCGGGTCTGCGTCGACCGGAACTGCACGGTGGAGCGTGGTGCGGCACCCACCAGAGCGATGAGATCGCGGACGGCGACGCCGGTCCACTCCGCCGATCGGCTCCAGCCCTCGACGCATGCGATGGGCAGGGTGTGGGTGCTCTGCGGCAGCGCCCGCAGATCCTCCAGCGACAACGACGTCGTCTGATCGCCCGCGACGATCTCGAGCACGAAGTCCGGCGACGTCGCTCCGGGGATCGCGCCGGCGCCGCTGGCCGTGCGGTTGATGGGCAGGTCCTGGGGGCCTTCGCCGTCACGCACCGAGAACACCGAGAGCTGCCGCAGGAACGGGATCGTCTGACCAGCGGTCAGCACGACGGCGAGACCCGATGCCGCACCGGTCGCACCCAGCACGGCCCGCCGGGAGGTGCCGCTGGGCGGAGTGTCGTCGTGATCGTCCTCGACGTGGTCGGCGGAGTCCTCGACGTGGTCGACGGGGGTGCCGAGCCCCTGCTTGATCTGGGGCAGCTTGACGGCGATGTGCACGATCAGCGAGCCGATCGCGATCCACGCGACCGCCTCGTGGGTGCGGCGAAAGCTGAAGTCCCACGGGTACCAGCCGGCGATGTTGAGGGTTCCGGTGGCGAGCAGGAAGATCGCCGACGCCACCAGCGCGGCGATCGACAGGCGCGAGAGTCCCTCGAGCACCAGGGCACGTTTGTCGCTGAGCGCCGGAGGCCGCTCGAAGAAGCGCGGGAAGACGGACCAGAGCTTGACCAGCAGCAGCGGTACCGCTGCGGTGCCGGAGACGATGTGCAGACCCTGCGTCCAGCGGTACAGCCAGGCCGGATCAGGCCCGATGGGTAGCCAGGCGGGGTTGGTGTACTGGAAGTGGCTCCACATGCCGGTCAGGAAGCAGATCCCGAACGCGATCCCGAGCGCCGTGCCGACCCGGCTCGTCGTGGGTGTCCCGCGGCGGTTCTGGTCGAAATGCTCAGGACGAGGGATACGGGCCTCGATGTCCTCTACGCGGGGAAATCTCATGGTGGCTCAAGCGTAGTCCCGGGCGGACCAGTTGCGCGATGAAGCGGCCGGGTCAGGCCCTGACGAGGGTGACCGCGTGGCGCTGCCCGACCGTGCGGGTCGCGTGGACCCTGAGGCCGGCGTCGGTCGCCACCGACTCGATGCCTGCCAGGCCGACGACAGCCCACGCGAACTCCGCGGAGTGCTGGTCGCCGATGCGAAGTCGGCGCTGCTCGGCCACCAGCCCGATACCGGGCCCGGCGACCTC
This sequence comes from Aeromicrobium sp. CF3.5, assembly GCF_051262695.1. Lineage (NCBI taxonomy): Bacteria > Bacillati > Actinomycetota > Actinomycetes > Propionibacteriales > Nocardioidaceae > Aeromicrobium > Aeromicrobium sp. CF3.5. Next base: position 41,089 of record NZ_JBIMEZ010000013.1, on the reverse strand, counting down.
GACGATGCTGCGACCCTCGGGTGAGAGGACCTCGTGCACCCGGCGCAGCAGATGGACGGGGTCGCCACCGATGCCGACGTTGCCGTCGGCGAGCAGTGCGACCTCCCACTGGCCCTCGCCGGGAACCTTGCTGAAGACGTCGCGGCGCAGGGCGTAGGCGCCGCGACCGCGGGCCTGGCGGACGGCCTCCGACGACACGTCGATGCCCAGCGAACGGACGCCGCGCCTCGAGATCTCACCGACCAGGCGCCCGGGCCCGCAGCCGACATCGATCGTGGGGCCGTCGCACGGATCGATGAACAGGGCGCGGTCGACGCCGTCGGGCGCCCCGGACCACGCATGGACCTCGAACGGGACGATCTGTCCGAAGGCATCGACGACGTCGGCTCGCCCACTCGCGAAGGCAGCGTCGTACGCCTGGTGCGGATCCATTGATTCGGTCATGAGTCGATTCCCGTCGAACGTGCTTCGCCCACGACGGCGGCGAGCCGTGAGTCGGGAGCGTCGTCAGCGATGTGCTGGGCGTCGGCCCAGCTGTCCATGTCGCGCACGGTGCGCAGCCGGACGGTGATGTCGAGCGCGCGAGCCGTGTGCTCGGCGGTCTGGTCAGTGGACATCGGGACGCCGATCAGCGCCGTGGCATCGGCGGCATCGGGCAGACCGAGCAGCCACCAGCCGCCGTCGTCGGCGGGTCCCAGCACGCGATCGCCGGCCTGCACGGCCTCGACCGCCGCGACGTAGTCGCCGCGCGTGAGCTGAGGGGTGTCCATGCCGACCTGGATGATGCCGCGGACTCCCGAGGCCGCCGCGGCGTCGACGTGCGCATGGGCGAGTCGCTCGTCGAGGCCGTCGCCGCGCTGAGGCACGACGATGAGGCCGTCCTGCCCCAGCAGGGTGCGGATCTCGTCGGCGTGGGCGGCGTCGTCGAGATCGCCGGTGAGGGCGACCACGACGGGCCACGCGCGCTCCTCGGCGACGGCGATCACGGTGTGCAGGGTGTCGAGCAGCGCCGCGGCGGCCAGCTGGGCAGCGGTGGCGTCACCGGTGTCGGCGGCGACGCGGGTCTTGGCGAGTCCGGGAACGGGTGCCTTGGCGACGACCAGCACCGCAACCCCCCCGAGTCCGCGGTTCACCGCATGACCTTCGCAAAGTCCTTGATGACCCGCAGCGTGCCCTTCACCGAGCCGCTGACCTTGGACTTGGTGCCCGGCGCGCGACGACCGTAGTCGACGTCGATCTCGCGCACGGTCCACCCGGCGGTCGAGGCGCGCAGCATGAGCTCGAGCGGGTAGCCGAACCGGCGATCCTCGACACCGAGGTCGAGCAGGTCGTCGCGGCGGCTGACCCGCATGGGAGCGAGGTCGTGGATGCCGAATCCGCTGCGACGGCGGATGACGGTGGCCAGCAGCTTGGTGCCCAGGCGTGCGTGCCAGGGCCAGATGCCGCGCCCGGTGGGGCGACGCCGGCCCACGGCCATGCGGGCTCCCCCGGACGTGACGATGTCGTACATCGGGACGAGGTCGGACAGCTTCATGGTGCCGTCGCCGTCGATAATCGCGACGTACTCGGCGGTCGCGGCCTCGATCCCGGTGTGCACGGCTGCGCCGTACCCCGCACGAGGCTCGTGGACGACGGTGGCGCCGAGCGATGCGGCGACGTCGGGGGTGCCGTCGGTCGATCCGTTGTCGACGACGATCGCGCGCCAGCCGGACGGCAGGTCGGCGAGAACGCCGGGCAACGCCGGGGCCTCATCGCGACAAGGAATGACCACGTCACACATGATCACAGGCGGCTCCACATCGTTCGGTTCATGAATCGGACCCATCCGTGCTTGAGAAAGGCCCACCTGAACATGATGCCGTCTGTGCAATCATACGGCCTGTCATGGCCGGTCTGCACGCCTACCGTGTGCGCAGGGGGTCACTGGCCAGCTGCGCCAGCCCCTCGTCGGGGGAGTGCTGGGCCGTGAAGCCGATGCCCTCCGTGGCTGCCGCCGGCGACGCGACGACGTGGCGGACGTCGAATCGCCGGTAGTCACCGGTGACGACCGGCGGCGCTCCACCCGCCGCCGCGGCCAGGGTCTCGGCCATGTGCAGCAGCGTGCAGGGCTGGCCGGATGCGACGTTGTACGGGGTCAGGCCCTCGGCGTGCTCGCCGATGCGCTCCAGGGCGAGCACGTTGGCGAGCGCGACGTCGTGCACGTGCACGAAGTCGCGCATCTGGCCGCCGTCCTCGAACACCTGAGGTGCCTCGCCGCGCTCGATGGCCGAGCGGAAGATGGCTGCGACACCGGCGTAGGGGGTGTCCGCGGGCATGCCCGGGCCGTAGACGTTGTGGTAGCGCAGCGCGATGGCGCGGGCGTTCTCCAGGGTGCACCACGCCGATGCGTAGTGCTCCTGGGCGACCTTGGAGGCCGCATAGCTCGTGCGCGGCAGGAAGGGGGTGTCCTCGCCGATGAGTCGCCAGGTGATCTCGCCTGCACAGACCGGACAGCGAGGGTCGAACCTGCCGGCGTCGAGATCGGCGACCTGGCGCACGGCCGGTGGGACGTCTCCGTGCTCGGGGCAGGTGTACCGACCGTCGCCGTACGCGACCATCGACGACGCGAGCACCAGGTCGCGCACTCCTGCGCGCGCCATGGCGGCCAGGAGCCGCGCCGTTCCGTGATCGTTGTGATCGGCGTACGCAGGCAGGTCTTGGGCGTCGACTCCGTTGCCGACGACGGCTGCCTGGTGGCACACCACGTCGATCCCGTCGAGGATCTCGTCGAGGTCCGCAGTGCGGATGTCGAGGCGTGCGACGTCGGTGGGGACCTCGACATCCTCGCCGTGTGCCTGTGGAAGGAACGCGTCGAGTCGCACGACGTCGTGGCCCCGCTCAGAGGCGATGCGACCGATATGGGTCCCGATGAAGCCGGCGGCGCCGGTCAGCAGGATCTTCATGGCAGCTCGATCGGAAGGGTCATGCCGTCGACGGCCGAGCCGCACGCGCAGTCGCGTTCTGGCCCGATGCCGGCGGCGACGTGCCGCAGCACGTCCTTGAGCGTGTCGGTGTGGGTCGAGAACACCTCGAAGACCGCGTCCATGTTCACGGCGGAGCCCGAGTCGACCCCCGCGTCGTGGTCGGTGACCAGCGCGACGGTGGCGTAGCAGAGCGCCATCTCCCGGGCCAGGACCGCTTCGGGGTGTCCGGTCATGTTGACCACGGCCCACCCCTGATCGGCGTACCAGCGCGATTCGGCGCGGGTCGAGAAGCGTGGACCATCGATGACGACCATCGCGCCACCCTCGACGGGATCATGTCCCTGCAGTCCGTCGATCAGGTGTCCACGCAGCCGATCGCAGTAGGGATCGGCGAACGAGATGTGGCAGGCGCCCTCGTCGAAGTACGTCTGGACGCGACCTGTGGTGCGGTCGACCAGCTGGTCTGGCACCACGAACGTGCCGGGGCCGTAGGCCTCCTGCAGTCCGCCGACCGCGCAGGGGGCGAGGATCTGACGCACGCCGAGGCTGCGCAGCGCCCACAGGTTGGCGCGGTACGGCACGCGGTGGGCCGGGAACTCGTGTCCGCTGCCGTGTCGCGGGAGGAAGGCGACCTCGCGATCGCCCACCCGGCCGATGGCGATGGGCGCGGACGGGGCGCCCCAGGGGGTGTCCACGGTGACGGTGCGGGGGTTCTCCAGGAACGTGTAGAACCCGGAACCGCCGATCACGGCGAGCTCTGGACGCAGTTCAGTGGTCATGGACAGAGAGCATGCCACCTGCCGTCAGCTGGCCACCGAGTGCTCGAGCAGACGCTGGCGTTCACCGGCCGTCATGCCGCCCCACACGCCGTACGGCTCGCGCGCCTCGAGGGCATGCTGCCGGCAGCGTTCCAGCACGGGACAGGTGCGGCACACGGCCTTGGCCGTCTCCTCACGATGGATGCGCTTGGCGCCGCGTTCGGCCTCGGGGGAGAAGAACTCGCTGACGTCGAGGTCAGCGCAGGCCCCGTCGAACTGCCACTCATAGGACTCGATGATCGGCTTGGGGAGGTGGTGAACATTGGCCATGATGGGTGCTCCTTGAGGGGGTGGACCTCGAACTGTACCCAGGTGAATAGGTTTTGAATAGGTTTATGCGGAAGTTCTGAACAACTTTATCGGGAGCTTCTCCCGGGCGCTCTCCACGGACCCATCCACAGCTGGGTATAAGTGGACAAGTTCTGCAGAACTTCTAGAGTGGGGCAATGGCAGCGGCTTCCTCCGATGACGACTCGTCGGACGCGTCGGCGCCGTTGACCTGGGGCGTCGGAGCCGTCTCCCAGCGACTCGGGGTCACCTCGTCGACGTTGCGCACGTGGGAACGGCGCTACGAGATCGGCCCGACCTTCCGCACGGCCGGCGGTCATCGTCGGTACTCAGCGCACGACATCGAGCGGGTCGACGTCATGCGCCGGCTGCTGGACCGGGGGGTCACGGCGCGCGAAGCGGCTCGCAGTGCCCATGCCCTCGACCCGGCCGAGCTGACCGCGCTGATCGCCGGGGAGAAACCCGGTGACAGTGACCTGGCCCGTGAGGCCTTCGTGGCCGCCGTGATCGGTGCGGTCCAGGTCATCGACCCCGACCGGCTGTCCGGGCTCTTCAGCGGAGCGTTGCGCCGCCACGGAGTGCTTGCTGCGTGGCCCGAGCTGCTGTCCCCCGCTCTCGTCGCGATCGGCGAGGGGTGGGTCAACGGCACGATCGACATCGTCGGCGAGCACATCGCCAGCGAGCGGCTGTCGGCCGAGCTGCGACTCCACACGCGCAGCTTCGCCGTCTCCCCGACCGGACACACCGCCGTGGTGCTCGCCAGCGCGGAGGAGGATCAGCACTCGCTGCCGGTGTATGCCCTGGAGAGCGCGCTGGCCGAGCAGGGCGTGGGCAGCCTGATGCTGGGGGCTCGGGTGCCGTGGGAATCGTTGTCGAACCTGGCTCGCCGCACGAATCCTGAGCTCATCTTCGTGTGGGCCACCCTGGAGCGGCACTTCGACGGTTCGCTCATGAAGGCCGTCACCGAGCTGCCCGAGCAGACGCGGCTCGTCCTCGGCGGTCCGGGATGGGGCTCGCTGTCGCTGCCCGGCGCGCGACGGGTCGGCGACCTCAGCGAGGCGGTCCACGCCATCGTGGACCGCTAGTAGGCTCCCGCACATGGTTGAAGACCGCGTGCTGACCACGATCGAGGGCCCGGTCGCCTTCGTCACCCTGAACCGGCCCGATCAGCTGAACGGCTTCGATCTCGAGCTGATCACCCAGCTGCTCGCCGCGGCCGAGGCGCTGAAGACGAACAGGTCGATCCGGGCCGTCGTGATCCAGGGCTCCGGCCGGTCGTTCTGCGCGGGGCTCGACTTCGCGTCGGCCTTCGCCGACAAGCGCCGCGTCGCTCGCTTCTTCTTCGCCGGCGGGCGCACGGTCAACCGCTTCCAGAAGGTGACCACCATCTGGCGCGACATGCCCGTTCCAGTGATCGCCGTCATCCACGGCCACTGCTACGGCGCAGGCGTGCAGCTCGCCGCGGGTGCGGACTTCCGGTTCACGAAGCCCGATGCGCAGTGGTCGATCCTCGAGGCCAAGTGGGGGCTCGTGCCCGACATGGGCGGCACGGTGCCCTTCATCGAGAACCTGCCGGTCGACGTCCTGCAGCGCCTCGCGATGACCGGAGAGGTCATCTCCGGGACTGAAGCCTTCGAGCTGGGCCTGGCGACGGAGGTGGCCGACGACCCGCTCAAGCAGGCGCTGGCGTTCATCGACCAGATCTGTGAGCGCTCGCCCGACTCGGTCGCGGCGACCAAGCAGCTGCTGTACCGCAACCAGCGGGGCTCCTACCGCGGCGCCATGCGCCGCGAGAGGCGTCTGCAGTCCAAGATGTTCACGTCGCCGAACACGAAGATCGCTCGTGAGGCGGGCATGCGCAAGCAGGACCCCACCTTCGGGGACCGCACCTTCGGGTGACGAGCGCCGGTGCGGGGAGTTGTTAGAGTCAGCGGAGTGAATGAGCAGACACCTGACCAGCCGGGCAAGAAGGTCGCCGACCAGTACGACCGTGGGTACGACTACACGACCTACTTCGACGAGCGGGCCTACGAGAACGGCGCCGAGCACATCGCGATCGGGCGGCTCCTCAAGGGTCGCCGTTTCGGCAAGGCCGCCGACATCGGTGGTGGGTACGGACGACTGTGCCTGTTGCTGCGCACCTTCTCCGATCACGTGACGCTCGCCGAGCCGAGCCGCACCCAGCTCGACGCCGCGGCGAAGCTGCTCGAGGGCACCGATGTCGCGCAGGTGCAGATGCAGGCCGACGACCTCACGTTCGCCGACGGCGAGCTCGACCTGATCACGATGGTCCGCGTCATGCACCACCTGCCTGAGCCGAGCGCCGAGTTCGCCGAGATCGCGCGCGTGCTCGCGCCCGGCGGCACCGCGATCATCGAGGTCGCCAACTACGGGCACTTCATGAACCGCCGCTCGTTCAAGAAGCAGGGCAAGCAGCTGCCCGCGACCCCGGTGAGCATTCGCACCGTCAAGGCCGACGAGCCCGACGCCATCGCGTTCGTGAACCACAACATCGACACGGTCACCGCCCAGCTGGCCGATGCCGGCCTCCGCGTGCACCAGAAGCTGTCGGTCTCGAACCTGCGCAGCCCTCGCCTCAAGAAGCTGCTGCCGACCAAGCTCATGCTCGCGATCGAGAAGCGACTGCAGGGCCCCCTGGCGAAGTCCGACTTCGGCCCCAGCATGTTCCTGGAGATCCGCAAGAACTGATCGAGGTTGGGGCCGGTGTCCCAGGTAGCGGTGGGTCTGCGTTCTTTCACGACCCCTGATGGGACGCAGGCCCACCGCCCAACGCTGGGAAAGGACGCAAAGTCACCGCCCCAGGCGAGGTTGGCCTCAGGAACCGGCGGTGACGCGCTGGCGGCGCAGTGCCTCGACCGCGATGTCGGGGTTGTCGGAGAACACCGCGTCCAGACCGGCGTCGGCGAAGGCGGAGATCTCGCCAGCGAGGTCGCCTCGTGCGTTGGGGTCCGTGCCGATGCGGAAGTCCGTGGGCAGGAACTGGTTCTCGACGCGGAACGTGTAGGCGACGACCTTCAGTCCGACCCGGTGAGCGTCGCCGACCACCCGAGACGGCCGGGCGAGGGCCCCGGCCGGCGTGCGCGGGATGACGCTGTTCTTCTCCGGGCCCAGCCAGTCGGCGTACCGGGAGACCTCGCGCAGTCCGGTGGGTGTCATCAGGTCGGCGTAGGTGCGCGAATCGCCGGCGGTGATCAGGTCGAACGGAGCGCCCGTCGCCGACGTCAGCTGCACGAGCGGCACGCGCGTCTTGCGCGAGAGCTCCTTGAGGTTCGTGGTCTCGAAGGACTGGATCACGACCTTGGCGCGCGGGTGGTTGAGTCCGAAGCGGGTCAACGAGCGCAGCAGAGGCTTCTCGAACGGCAGGCCGATCTGCTGGAAGTAGGTGGGGTGCTTGGTCTCGGGCGCGACGCCGATGCGCCGACCCTGGCGGATGCTCTCGATGCGGGCCAACGCGAGAACCTCGTCGAAGGTCGGCACCTTGTAGCGGCCGTCGTAGGCCGTGTTGCCGGGGCGGACCTGCGGCAGCCGTTCCTTGGCCCGCAGGGTGCGCAGCTCGCGCAGGGTGAAGTCCTCGGTGAACCAGCCGGTGATCGGGCTGCCGTCGATCGACTTGGTCGCCTTGCGGTCGGCGAACTCAGGACGATCGGCGACGTCGGTGGTGCCGCTGATCTCGTTCTCGTGACGGGCCACGAGCACGCCGTCCTTGGTGCTGACGAGGTCGGGCTCGATGTAGTCGGCGCCCTGGCGGATGGCCAGCTTGTAGGCGGCGAGCGTGTGCTCGGGGCGGTAGCCCGAGGCTCCGCGGTGGCCGAACACCTCGACCGTCCGCCCGGAGCGGTCGCCCTCGGTGGCCCGGGGCAGCGTGGGAGTGGCTCCGGTGGCTGGGACGGTCATGGCGCCTCCGACGAGTGCGACGGCAAGAACGATGGCTGGTGTGAAGGTTCGGCGCATGCCGCGCCGCACAAATCCCCCGATATGTGTCATGCCTTCAGTGCACGGGACGCAGGTGTCCTGCGGGTGGACTGCGTCAACCGGTCAGATGAACGTCTGGAGGCGCGCCTCAGAGCACGTCGAGGCGACGCAGGACGTCGCGGACGTGCGACAGCGCATCGCCCTCGCTGAGGCCCGTGGTGTTGTCGAAGTACAGACCATCGCCGATCAGCTGGATCGTGCGGGCCAAGGCCTCGTCGCCGAGATGCTCGGCCATGACCCCGAACCACCCCTCGCGCAGGTCGGCCAGCGCCGCGGCCGCTCGGGAGTCGTTCTCCTGGGCGATGCGAGCTGCGGCGACCAGTGCACGGTCCAGGTCGCTGCCGCTGTCGACGGACGTGACGAGGTAGTACTCGACGGGGCCCAGATCGTGGGTGCGCATGATTGCGACGTCGGCCTCGCCCTGCTCGCGCAGGCGGTCCAGCATCGCGGCGACGAGGTCGTCCTTGCTGTGGAAGTGGTACAGCAGGCCGCCCTTGGAGACCTCCGCGCCCGCGGCCACCGCATCGAGAGTGGCGGCACGGCTGCCCGACGTGACCAGCAGCGTCTCGAAGGCGTCGAGGAGGCGGTCGCGCGTGCTGCGGTCGTCGGGCATGGCCCAACCCTAGGCCGCGCGACCGAGATCACGTCGCGCGACGTGGCCCAGCGGACCCGCAAGGTGTACCGTCTGGTCGGTATAGTAAAGATGTACCGGCCAGACGGTACACACGAGTTCCACGAGGAGGAGCATCATGAACACGATCACCGAGGTCCGGTCGAGCGCGGCCCCGCGGGCGGGAGTCCGCGAATGGACGGCGTTGGCCGTCCTGATGCTGCCGGTCCTGATGGTCTCGGTCGACAACACGGTGCTGACGTTCGCGCTGCCCGCGGTCAGCGTCGACCTGCGGCCCTCGGGCGCTCAGCTGCTGTGGATGGTGGACATCTACGCGATCATGCTGGCCGGGCTGCTGATCGCGATGGGCAGCCTCGGCGACCGGGTCGGTCGCCGTCGGCTGCTGGTGATCGGTGCTGCCGGGTTCGGCGCGACGTCGCTGCTCGCGGCCTACAGCACCAGCGCCGACATGCTCGTGGTGTCGCGTCTGCTGCTCGGTGTGTTCGGCGCGACCCTGATGCCCTCGACCCTGTCGCTGCTGCGCAACCTGTTCGTGCACCCCGACCAGCGGCGGATCGCCATCGCGACCTGGGCCGCGATGTTCTCCGGCGGCGCGGCGCTCGGCCCGGTGCTCGGCGGCTACCTGCTGGGCCACTTCTGGTGGGGCTCGGTGTTCCTGATCAACGTCCCCGTCGTGATCGTGCTGGTCGTGCTGGCCGGATTCCTGCTGCCCGAGTCGCGCGATCCCTCGCCCGGACCGCTGGACCTGCCGGCGATCGTCCTGTCGCTGACGGTGATGCTGCCGTTCGTCTACGGCATCAAGCACGCCGCGCACGAGGGACTCGACCTGATCGCTGCGGCGGCGTTCGCACTGGCCATCGTCTCGGGCCGCACGCTGATTCGCCGGCTGAGGCGCAGCGAGCACCCGATGATCGACCTGTCCCTGTTCGGCAACCGGGTCTTCAGCGGAGCGATCGTCGCCAATCTGCTGAGCCTGACGGCCCTGACCGGCTTCCTGTTCCTGGGCGCCCAGCTGCTGCAGCTGGTGCTCGGTCTCACGGCCATGGACGCCGCCCTGGTGCTCCTGCCCGGGCTCGTCGTCACGGTGGTCGGGGGGTTCGCCGCGGTCGCGCTGCTGCGCCGTTTCTCCGCTCGGGTGCTGGTCACGGCCAGCTTCGGCGGCTCGGCGCTGGGCTACGGGCTCATGGCCCTGACGCCGGTCCCCTCGGTGTTCTCGGTGGGACTCGCGTTCAGCCTGATGGGAATCGGCATCGGCCTGGCCGAGACGATCACCAACGACCTCATGCTGTCCAGCGTGCCGCCGGAGCGCGCCGGAGCGGCTGCCGCGATCTCCGAGACCGCCTACGAGATCGGTGCCGTGCTGGGGACGGCGGTTCTGGGCACGATCCTGACCGGTGTCTTCCGCTCTCATCTGACGGTGCCGGCCGTGGCGCAGTTCGGCGAGCGCGACGGGTCGTTCGAGACGCTCGGCAGCACGCTGGACACGGCGGCTCAGTACCCCAACGAGGTCGGTGAGCAGCTGCGGGCCTCGGCTGCCGCGGCGTTCGACCTCGGCGTGCAGAGCACGTCGGCGGTGGCGATCGTGGTCGTCCTCGGCGCCGCAGCCGTGAGCTGGCGCGCGCTGCGTGGCGTGTGAGGTCCAGGTCCTGCACGGCGCCTGACCGGCTGGCACGATGAAGCCATGATCAGGTGGGTAGGCGTGATGGCGATCGTGGTGGCCGGAGTCGCGGTGGGAGCGCTGGCGGTGCTGACCTCGGCGGTGTGGTGGGTCCTGGCGGCGCCGTTGCTGGCCATCGGTCTGGTCGGCGTCCACGACCTCGTGCAGACGAAGCACAGCATCCTGCGCAACTATCCGGTGCTGGGGCACGCACGGTTCGCGATGGAGGCCATCCGACCCGAGCTGCAGCAGTACTTCATCGAGCGCAACACCGATGGTGCACCGTTCGACCGGGAGACCCGCGCCCTCGTCTATGCCCGGGCCAAGGGCGAGGAGGACGCCAGCCCGTTCGGCACCGAGCGCGACGTCAACTCCATCGGGTACGAGTTCGTGACCCACTCGATGGGCGCGAAGACGTCGCACGGCAGCATCCCCAGCGTCATGGTCGGTGGACCCCAGTGCACCCAGCCGTACGACATGTCGCTGTTCAACGTGTCGGCGATGAGCTTCGGATCGTTGTCGGGCAACGCGATCGAGGCACTGAACGCAGGCGCCGCGATGGGCGGTTTCCTGCACGACACCGGCGAGGGCGCGATCAGCTCGTACCACCTCGAGCACGGTGGCGACCTGAACTGGCAGATCGCCTCGGGATACTTCGGCTGCCGCACCGAGGAGGGGCACTTCGACCCCGACCAGTTCGCCGAGAAGGCGCGCGGGGCGAGTGTGAAGACCATCTCGATCAAGCTCTCCCAGGGAGCCAAGCCCGGCCTCGGCGGCGTGCTCCCGGGAGTCAAGGTCAATCAGGAGATCGCCGACACCCGCGGCGTCCCGCTGGGCAGGACGGTGGTCTCCCCGCCGGCGCATACAGCCTTCACGACGCCCCGGGGCCTGCTGGAGTTCATCGAGCAGCTGCGCGAGCTCAGCGGCGGCAAGCCGGTCGGCATCAAGCTGTGCGTCGGGTCGCGGCACGAGTTCCTCGCGATCTGCAAGGCGATGGTCGATCGGCAGTCCTACCCCGACTTCGTGATCGTCGACGGCTCCGAGGGCGGCACTGGCGCCGCTCCGGTGGAGTTCGCCGATCACGTCGGCATGCCCCTGACCGAGGGTCTGGTCTTCGTGCACAACGCCCTGACCGGAGTCGGCGTGCGCAGCCACGTCAAGGTCGGGGCCAGTGGCAAGATCGCGACCGGCATCGACATCGTCAAGCGCATCTGCCAGGGCGCGGACTTCACGCTCTCGGCCCGGGCCATGATGTTCGCGATCGGCTGCATCCAGGCTCAGGTCTGCCACACCAACCACTGCCCGGTGGGTGTCGCGACCCAGGACCCGTACCGTGCGAGGGCACTGCGGGTCGACGACAAGTCGGTGCGGGTGCGCAACTTCCACGCCCAGACCGTGGCCAGCGCTCACCAGATCGTCAGCTCGATGGGGCTCGACTCCGTCACGCAGCTGCATCCGGGACTGCTGCACCGTCGCCTCGAGCACCAGATCACCACGACCTACGCCGAGCTGCACGAGTGGCTGACGCCCGGTCAGCTGCTGCAGGACGTGCCGAAGGAATGGGCGGACGACTGGGCGCTGGCCGATCCCGACGACTTTCGTGACCGTGTCGCGAACCGACCGTCGGGCTTCAATCCGAACACGTTCAGCTGACCACGTGCAGCAGCTGCTGCTCGACGTGTCGACGGGCCGGGTTCTCGGCCGTCGAGGCCCGCCACACGGCGCTGACGCTGCGCCGCGGTGAAGGATCGGTCACCGGGACGGCCACCACGCTCTCCGGCAGGACGGGGCGTCCGAGGCGCGGCACGAGCGCGACGGCAGCGCCACGGTCGACCATGGCGACGTGGGTGCCGTAGGCCCCGTCGAAGTACCGGGTGTCGGGTCGCTCGCCGTGCAGCGCGAACATGTGCATCAACCACTCGTGGCAGATCGTCCCAGCCAGGGTGGTGATCCACCGGTCGGCCAGCAGCTCGCTCGCACTGACCGAGTCCCGACCGGCCAGCGGGTGGTCCCGGTGCAGGAGGACGTCGGCGACATCGTCCATCAGCGGTCGCCGTTCGAGGGAGCCGGGGACGTCGAGCTGCAGGCCCGTCCAGTCGTGGACGATCCCGAGGTCGGCCCCGCCACGCTGGATCACGCTGACGGTCTCGCGTGGGTCCGACTCGATCACCACCACCTCCAGATCGGGCGCCGTGGAGCGGAGTCGAGCGACCAGTGGTGCGACGATGCCCGCCGTGGCGGTCGAGAACGAGGCGAGCCGCAGACTTCCGCGCAGGTCCTCGGTTCCGCCGGCGGCGAGGCTCTCCACCTGCTCGAGATCGGCCAGCAGCACCTGGCCGCGCTCGGCCAGCAGGCGACCACGCTCGGTGAGGATCACGGTGCGGCCGACCCGCTCGAGCATCGGAACCCGACTGGTGCGCTCCAGCTTCTTGATCTGCTGCGAGACCGCCGAAGGGGTGAAGTCCAGGGCCTCGGCGGCCGCCACGATGCTGCCGTGGTCCCGCACCGAGATCAGCGCGCGCAGCGCAGCGATATCGACCATGAAGCAACCCTACGGTGATCCGTGCAGAAACCATCGCTGGTGATTGATGATCGAGGGCCGCAGACTGAGGACATGCCGCTCAAGCACTCCCTCCTCGCCGTGCTGGTGATGATCCTGTGGGGCGCCAACTTCGTGGTGATCGACGCCGGGCTCGACGACGTGCCGCCGCTGCTGTTCCTGGCCCTGCGCTTCGTGCTGGTGGCCTTTCCCTTGGTGTTCCTCGTCGGCCGTCCGGCCGCCGGGTGGCGCGCCGTGGTGGCCGTGGGCGTGTTCATGAGCCTCGGCCAGTTCAGCCTGCTGTACATCGCGCTGGATCTCGGGCTGCCGGCCGGGCTGGCCTCGCTGCTGCTGCAGGCCCAGGTGATCTTCACCATCGCCATCGCAGCCGTTGCCCTGCACGAACGCCCCTCCCGCAAGCAGGCCCTCGGTGCCCTGATGGGCACCACCGGACTCGCCACGGTCGCCCTGGCGCACGGATTCAGCTCACCGGTGGTGCCCCTGCTGGTCGTGCTGGGCGCTGCGCTGTCCTGGGCGATCGGCAACGTGGTGAGTCGAGCCGCAGGTGTCACGTCCGGGTTGTCGCTGGTGGTGTGGTCGGCGCTGGTCGTGCCCGTTCCGGCAGCGGCGCTGTCCCTGCTGATCGACGGTCCCGACGAGGTCGGCCAGGCCCTGGTCAACCTGTCGGGCATCGCGATCGCCAGCACGCTCTACACCGCGATCGGGGCATCGCTGATCGGCTACGGCATCTGGAACTCGCTGCTGGCGCGGCACCCGGCCGGGTCGGTGGTGCCGTTCGTGCTGCTGGTCCCGCCGATCGGCATCGTCACGGCCTGGCTGGTCCAGGGTGAGGTGCCCACCGCGCTCGAGCTGGCCGGCGGCACGGTGATGCTGGTCGGTGTCGCCATCGCGACGATCAGTCGCCGGGCACCCGGTCGCCGGGCACCAGCAGTGCCGAGCGTGCCATCGGAGCCAGCAGCGCCCGCATCGAGTCGGCGCTGATCCGCGCGCTGTGGGGGGTTGAGTTCAACAGGCCGAACGTGGCCTGCACCGCCGCACGCGCCTCGGCCGCCGAGAGATCGAGACGCAGTCGGCGCAGCACGGTGACCCACACGTCGATGTAGTCCAGCTGCAGTCCGCGCACGATCTCGCGGTCCTCGAGGTGCAGGTTGGACCACTCGCGCTCCTGGATCACGATCAGTGCGGGATGGTCCACCGCGAAGTCGATGTGCCAGGCGATCAGGGCGTCGAGGGCGACCGCCGGGTCGCGGTGCTCTGCGGTGCGGGCCCGAGCCTCGGCCACGTGCCGCTCGCTGATCGAGGTCAGCGACTCGGCGAGGATCGCGTCCTTGCCGGCGAAGTGCTTGTAGATCGCCGGTCCGCTGATACCGCACGCCGCACCGATGTCGTGCACGGAGACACCGTGGAATCCCCGCGCCGCGAAGAGCTCGGCGGCTGTGTCGAGGATCTGGGCGCGTCGGGGAGTGGGCACCGGTCCAGCGTAGAGGAGGTTAATGATCGTTAACCGGCGGTGCTAGTCTCAGCCCCATGTCCGACATCACCATGACTGGACTCGTCGACACCCTGCGCGAGCGCCTGGCGACCGCCCGAGCCGGCGGTCCGCAGTCCTCGCGCGAGCGACACGTGGCGCGCGGCAAGCTGCTGCCCCGTGACCGCGTCGATCGGCTGCTCGACCCGGGATCGCCCTTCCTCGAGATCGCCCCGTTGGCCGCCCACGACATGTACGACGACACGCCGGGCTCGGGCGCAGGGAGCACTGTGCCGAGCGCGGGGATCATCACCGGCATCGGTCGCATCTCCGGGCGCCTGTGCGTGGTCGTGGCCAACGACGCGACCGTCAAGGGAGGCACCTACTACCCGATGACGGTCAAGAAGCACCTGCGCGCGCAGGCCATCGCCGAGCAGAACCACCTGCCGTGCGTCTACCTGGTCGACTCCGGGGGAGCATTCCTGCCGATGCAGGACGAGGTGTTCCCCGACCGTGAGCACTTCGGTCGCATCTTCTTCAACCAGGCGAACATGTCGGCCCGGTCGATCGCGCAGGTCGCCGCCGTGATGGGTTCGTGCACCGCCGGCGGCGCCTACGTCCCGGCGATGAGCGACGAGACCGTGATCGTGCGTGACCAGGGAACGGTGTTCCTCGCCGGTCCGCCGCTGGTCAAGGCGGCGACGGGCGAGGTCGTGACCGCCGAGGACCTCGGGGGCGGCGAGGTGCATGCGCGCACGTCGGGAGTCGTCGACCACCTCGCCGAGGACGACGCACACGCGCTGGAGCTGGTGCGCTCGATCCTCGAGACCGTTCCGCAGACCCAGGCGGTGGCCGATCGCGAGTCGATCGAGCCGCTGCACGACCCGGCCGGAATCGGCGACGTGATCCCGGCGGACGCGCGCACGCCCTACGACGTGCACGACGTCATCGACCGGCTGGTCGACGGTTCTCGGCTGCACGAGTTCAAGCCGCTGTACGGAGACTCCCTGGTGTGTGGATTCGCGCACATCCACGGACACCAGGTCGCCATCGTGGCCAACAACGGCATCCTGTTCAGCGAGTCGGCCCTCAAGGGTGCGCACTTCATCGAGCTGGCCAACCAGCGCGGCATCCCGTTGCTGTTCCTGCAGAACATCGCGGGTTTCATGGTGGGGCGTGAGTACGAGAACCGCGGCATCGCCAAGGACGGCGCCAAGCTCGTCACGGCCGTCGCCACGTCGGTGGTGCCGAAGCTGACCGTCGTGATCGGTGGCTCCTACGGCGCCGGGAACTACGGCATGTGCGGGCGTGCCTACGACCCGCGGTTCCTGTGGACGTGGCCGAACTCGCGCACCTCGGTGATGGGCGGGGAGCAAGCGGCTGCCGTGCTGGCGACGCTGCGCCGCGACGGCTTCGAGGCCCGCGGCGAGGACTGGTCCAGCGAGGACGAGGACGCGTTCCGGGCTCCCATCCGCGAACAGTTCGAGCGGCAGGGCTCGCCGTACTACGCGACCGCGAGACTGTGGGACGACGGCATCATCGAGCCGGCCGACACCCGTCGGATCCTCGGCATGGCCCTGCAGGTGGTCTCCACACCTGCCCCGACCCAGACGCCGACCGACTTCGGCGTCTTCCGGATGTGAGCGACATGTCGAGAGCCATGATCTTCGAGACCGTTCTGGTGGCCAACCGCGGCGAGATCGCCCTGCGCATCATGCGGACGTGTCGCCGCCTCGGGGTCCGTTCGGTCGCCGTGTTCACCGACATCGACGCGCACGCACCGCACGTGCGGGCTGCCGATGCCGCCGTCCGCATCGAGAGCTATCTCGATGTCGACGAGGTGGTCTCGGCAGCCGTCTCGTCCGGGGCCCAGGCGTTGCATCCGGGTTACGGGTTCTTGTCCGAGCGATCGGAGTTCGCCGCTGCGGTGGTCGACGCCGGACTCGTGATGGTGGGCCCGACCGCCGAGGTCATGGATCAGATGGGTCGCAAGGACGCGGCCCGAGAGATCGCGATCGCTGCGGGGGTGCCGGTCGTCCCGAGAGGTGAGGACGCCGGATTCCCCATGCTGGTCAAGGCGGCTGCCGGGGGCGGCGGCAAGGGCATGCGGGTGGTGCGCGCCGCGGATGATCTCGACGAGTCGATCGCGGCGGCCAAGCGTGAGGCGGCGTCCGCGTTCGGCGACGACACCATGCTGCTGGAGAAGTACGTCGAGCACGGCCGGCACATCGAGGTCCAGATCCTGGCCGATCACCACGGACACGTCATCCACCTGTTCGAGCGCGACTGCTCGACCCAGCGTCGCCACCAGAAGGTGATCGAGGAGGCGCCGGCGCCCAC
Organism: Aeromicrobium sp. CF3.5; assembly: GCF_051262695.1. Lineage (NCBI taxonomy): Bacteria > Bacillati > Actinomycetota > Actinomycetes > Propionibacteriales > Nocardioidaceae > Aeromicrobium > Aeromicrobium sp. CF3.5. The sequence goes on along the minus strand of NZ_JBIMEZ010000013.1, from coordinate 24,371 downwards.
GATCGACGAGGCGACCCGCGCCAGCATCACCCGGGCGGCGGTCGATCTCGCCGGTCATGTCGGCTACACCAACGCGGGCACGGTCGAGTTCCTGCTCGACGCCGACACAGGCGAGGCGTACTTCCTGGAGATGAACACGCGCCTGCAGGTCGAGCACCCGGTCACCGAGCTGATCTGTGCCGGCCCGGCTGGCGAGATCGACCTGGTCGAGCACCAGCTGCGCATCGCAGCGGGCCAGCCGCTGGCCCTCGGGCAGGACGATGTGCGCCTCCGTGGTCACGCCATGGAGGCGCGCGTCTACGCCGAGGACTCCTTCGGTGGATTCCTGCCGCAGGCCGGCACCGCCGACCTGGTGCGCTGGCCGAAGCACGCCCGCGTCGATGCTGCGCTGGAGTCGGGTCAGGTGGTCAGCACTTCCTACGACCCGATGCTCGGCAAGATCATCGTGCGCGGGCCCGATCGCGAGTCGGCGCGGAGAGCGCTGGTGGCGGCGCTCGACGACACCGCGATCCTCGGCCTGACCACCAACACCGGCTTCCTGCGCGCGCTGGCCGCCTCGCCCGAGTTCACCGACTGCACCATCGACACCGCGTGGCTGGACACCGCCGTTCTGCCCCGTCCCGATGCGGACGGTCCCCGTGCGGTGGCGGCCTGGTTCGTGGCTGCGCAAGCGGCGCGGAGCCACGATGCCTTCGGTTCTGACGGGTTCCGGCTCGGAGCACCTGTTGCCTCGACCCGTGTGCGGCTCGATCGCGACCTGCTCGTGGATCGAACCGCCGGAACAGTGCGCGACGACGACCAGACGTGGGCCGTGCGGCTCGTGGCGTCGGACGGTGCCCTGCTGGTCGTCGATGTCGACGGCACCCGGGTGCGCGCCACCGTCCAGGCGCTTCCCAACGGGGTGGAGGTCGTGGTGCACGGCGAACGACACGTGTTCGCAGCTCCCGACCGGCTGGGCTCCGCCGCTGCGGTCGGCGACGGCGACATCACGGCCCCCATGCCCGGCACCGTGCTCGACGTGCGCGTCGCAGTCGGCGACACGGTGGCCGCGGGGGACGTCCTCGGCACCCTGGAGGCGATGAAGATGGAGCTGGCGCTCACGGCTCCCTTCGACGGCATCGTCGAGACGGTGGCGGCGTTGCCCGGCTCCCAGGTCACGATGGCCGCCCCCCTCTTCACCATCACCGCTGACGAGTCACGGAGACCCGCTGACGAGTCACAGGGAACGGGCTCATGAGCCATTCCTCCCCCGGAATGCCCGAGACCGTCACGATCTACGAGGTCGGTCCGCGCGATGGTCTGCAGAACGAGTCGGCGCTGGTCCCGGTCGACACGAAGGTCGAGTTCATCGAGCGGCTGGTCGCAGCCGGGCTCCCGATCGTGGAGGCCACCAGCTTCGTGCACCCCCGGTGGGTGCCGCAGCTGGCCGATGCCGCTGAGGTGGTCGCCCGCCTCGACCTTGCCGGCACGGTTCCGCTGCCGGTGCTGGTGCCCAACGAACGTGGCCTCGACCGGGCCCTCGACGCCGGTTGCTCCCACGTGGCCGTGTTCGCCAGCGCCACCGAGACATTCGCCGCCAAGAACCTCAACTCCACGCTCGACGGCCAGTTCGAGGCGTTCGAGCCCACCATGCGCCGGGCCCTCGAGGCCGGGCTCGACGTCCGTGCGTACATCTCGATGTGCTTCGGCGATCCGTGGGAGGGCGAGGTGCCGATCGATCAGGTGGTCGCCACCGGCCGTCGACTGCTCGATCTTGGGGCGAGCCAGCTGTCGCTCGGTGACACGATCGGCGTCGGCACAGCGGGTCACGTCGGCGCGCTGCTCGAGGCGTTCGCGGGCGAGGGGGTCGTCGTCGATCGCCTCGCGATGCACTTCCACGACACCTATGGTCAGGCGCTGGCCAACACCTTCGCGGCACTCCAGCACGGCGTCACGACCTTCGATGCATCAGCCGGCGGCCTCGGCGGCTGCCCCTACGCCCACAGCGCGACGGGGAACCTGGCCACTGAGGACCTCGTCTGGATGCTCGACGGCCTGGGGATCGGCCACGGCGTCGACCTGCAGGCCCTGGTCGCGACGTCGACCTGGATGGCCGACCACCTCGCCAAGCCCCCTGCGTCCGCCGTGGTCCGCGCCCTCAGCGGCAACTTCAGTGGCTGAGGCGGCGTTCGCGGAGCTCTTCGGCGGCGTACTGGCCGATCTGTCGCGTGGCCAGGGCGTCGCTGGAGGCGCCGACGGCGCCTCCGACCAGCGGGACGCGCCGACCGATCAGCGTCACGGCCCGTTTGCCGGCCGCGCGCGCGACGATCTCGGAGGTGACCTCGCGACCGAGCGTCTCGTCCAGCTCCGGATCGTGGACCGGTGAGGTGGCCAGTGCCATCGGTGAGGACGGCAGGCGGTGCTTCTTGACCAACGACTTCACGGTGTCCTCGCCGAGCATGCAGGCCAAGATGGCGTTGCGCACCCGCGGATTCTCCAGGTCGTAGCCCCGCAGGTGCGCGATGCCGGCCACGAGGTGGCACTGCACCAGCGTCACCCCGACCACGTTGGCGGGCACCGACACTGCATAGGTCGCGAGGCCGCCGACGTTGGTGACGAATCCCTGCGCCCCGGCCAGGATGGTGTGCTGATGCACCCACGAGCTGATCGCCGCCTCGACGTCGCCACCATGGTCGACGAGACGTGCGTCGGCGGCAGCGCCGGCCGATCGCAGTGGCCCGATGCCGTCGATGGCCTTGTCGAGCGTGCCGCGCACGAACGATCCGGCAAACCGAGGAGCCAGCGACGAGCCAGCCTTCCTAGCGACTCTGTCACGAACACCCATGAAGCCAGCATAGGAGTTCTAGGGTGAAGCGCATGGCACCGTCGCAGCCGCCGTTCTCCCAACGCGTCACGGACCCCACCTGGAGGTCGGCCGCCACGGGCTGGATCGAGGACCAGGTGCGCCGCGCCGGTCGTGCACTGACCGGTCCGATCGAGCAGATCCGGGTCCGGCCATGGTCGACCCAGCTGATCGCCCCCACCGACGCAGGCCGCTGGTGGTTCAAGGCCGGTTGCGGATCGATGGCCTTCGAGCCGGCGCTGCACGCGGCGCTGGCCGAGATCGCGCCAAGCACCGTGTCGCCCCTCGTCGCCGTCGACGCCGACCGCGGCTGGATGCTGACCGCCGATCAGGGCAGGACCCTGCTGGACGAGCACGACCCGACCGTCCAGGACTGGCGCCGGGTCGTCCGCACCATCGCCGAGGCGCAGCGTCTGGTGGCCGGTCACCGCGATCGTCTTCTCGCCACCGGGCTTCCGAACTGCGCACCACACACGACCGTGGACCGCTTCGATCGACTGCTCGCCGTCTACGCCGACCTGCCCGATCAGCATCCTGCGCACGTCTCGGCCGAGCTGACGGGGCGCCTGCGCGCGGCGCGGCCGCGGCTCGTGGACGCCGCCGCGCGTCTCGAGGGGTCCCGGATCCCGGCCACCTGGCAGCACGGCGACCTGCACCCGGGCAATGCGTTCGTCCGCGAGACGCAGACGCGCCTGTTCGACTTCGGTGACAGTCAGTGGGCGCACGCCCTCGAGACCCTGATGGTGCCCTTCGGTGTGGTCACCGATCTCTCGGACCTGCCGTGGGCGCCCATCCTGGGGGAGTTCGCCGAGGTGTGGGGGGTCGAGGTGTCGGATCTCGAGCACGACTGGCCAGATGTCGCGCTGACCCACGCGGTCAATCGGTCGCTGACGTGGTGGCGCTGTCTTTCCGAGGCCACGGCACAGGACTGGCAGGAGTGGGGAGAGGCGCCCCGTGTGCACCTGCTGGAGGTGCTCGACTCGTGATGCCTCGGCCACTGCCTCCTTCACCCTGGGAGTTCGACCCCGCCGCCTGGCCCGATGACGACTGCGTGGCCGGCGGCGCGGACCTCGATCCCTCCACCGTGATCGAGGCCTACCGCCTCGGTGCCTTCCCGATGCCGCACGACGACCTGCTGCTGTGGTGGTCGCCGATGATGCGCGGCGTGCTGCACCCGGCCGAGCTGCACGTCAGCCGATCTCTGCGACGTTCGCTGCCGCGCTTCACCATGACGGTGGATCAGTCGTTCGACGAGGTCATGGACGCGTGCGCCGATCCGGACCGGCCGGGCGCCTGGATCGACGAGGACATCCGTGCGGCCTACCAACGCCTGCACGAGCTGGGTTGGGCGCACTCGGTCGAGACCCGCGACGACCATGGGCAGCTGGTGGGGGGCCTGTACGGACTGGCGATCGGCGGTCTGTTCGCAGGGGAGTCGATGTTCCACCACGCCACCGACGCCTCGAAGGCAGCGCTCGTCGAGCTGGCTCGCCGCTGGGATCACGGGCTGATCGACGTGCAGTGGAGCACGCCACACCTGGCGTCTCTGGGCGTCGTGGAGCTGGCACGCACGGACTACCTGAGTGCCATCGGCGAGCTGGTCAGCGAGCCCCCACGCCAGGTCTGGTGACCTTCCACGCCAGGTTTGGTCAGCCACTGGAGCCTGTTCTTGGCCCTTTACCGTGACACGCCACGCACGGTTCGCCCCGGGGTGGGCGATTTCGTGCGGGCACCATCCATAGACTGATCGACGCACATACCCAACGTTTACTAGGAGTTTCAGTGGCTATCTCTCGCAACGACCTCGTGGCAGCTCTCGCCGACAAGGCCGGCACCACCAAGTCCGACGCCGACGCGGTCCTCTCGTCCTTCAGCGAGATCCTGCTCGAGTCGGTCGGCCAGGGTGAGAAGGTCTCGATCCCCGGCATCCTGTCGGTCGAGCGCGTCGAGCGTGCCGCCCGCACCGGTCGCAACCCCTCCACCGGCGAGACCATCAACATCCCCGCCGGCTACGGCGTCAAGGTCAGCGTCGGCTCGCGCCTCAAGGCTGCAGCCAAGTAGATCTCGCCATCTCGGCGAAAGGCCCCCGACCCTCACGGGTTCGGGGGCCTTCTGCACGCGTGACAGCGGTGTGCGGAGGAGATCAGCGCTCGACGGGGCGACCCGCGGACTCCCAGGCGTCCATGCCGCCGGTGAGGTTGATGGCGTCGAGGCCGCGCATCTGCAAGAACTCAGTGGCCTGGGCGGACCGTCCGCCGAGATGACAGACGACGACCGTCCGCTTCTGCGGGTCGAGCTCGTCGGCGCGGCCCGGCAGGTCGCCCAGCGGGACGTGGGTGGCGCCAGCGATGTGCCCGGCCTCCCACTCGTGGGGCTCGCGTACATCGAGGACGACGAGGTCGTCGGGCAGAGGATCGGGCAGGTCTGCGACGTCGGTGCAGGGGATCTCAGAGGGGTTCATTCATCCATCGTCCACGGTCCCGGTGATACCCGTGAAGGGGATGGGGCTGGATTCGTGAGCCTCAGGTGGCTAGATTGGACGGCCGGACCTAGTTCTTCGTGCTCATCAACTCGCCATCGGAGGTACGACTGTGGACGCACATGATGTCGTCGTCCTGCCGTTCGAGTCCTCCACCCCCGCCATCGCACGGACCCGCCTGGCGTCCTTCCTGACCATCAACCGGGCGGCCCCGACGGTCATCGACGACGCCCTGATCGTGGTCAGCGAGATGATTGCCAACGCGGTGAGCCACGGCAGCCCCACCAGTGAGGGCGGCATGGAGATCAGCTGGTCGATCAATGGCGACCTGCTCGAGCTCAGCGTGCTCGACGCCGGATCCGGCGGGTCGCTGAAGCCCGTCGACTTCGACGAGGATTCTCTGAGCGGTCGCGGTCTGTCGATCATCAGCACGGTCGCCGACCGCTGGTGGGTCGACATGAGCCATGGCACGCGGGTCAACGCGGAGCTGCAGCTGTCGCCTCGCTGACCTGCCCGCAGGCACACCTGCAGGGGCTGGCTGTCCAGGGCCTAGGCTGACTGCCATGGGCAAGAAGTCGAGGATCAAGAACCGCGCCGCCAAGAAGGAGCGCATGCCGTACGTGGCACGCACCTTCGAGGGGCTTCCGCACGAGGCTGACTGGATCGCGCTGCGTGAGTTCGTGCCGTCCGCGACGGCAACGGTGCAGCTCAGGGACGGCCGCGAGGTCAAGGTCTGCTCGCTGCTGCCCGGAGGCGGGCCCGGCATCGTGCGGCCCGACGGCGAGGTGTGGCTCGGGTTGCAGGTCATGCACAACTTCGGCGACATCTCGCGCGATCTGGCCCACGTCATTGACCTCGCCGCTGAAGTCGAGCCGGGCAACGCCGTCGTGATGACCGATCCCGGCGTCGGCCCGCGCCTGCAGGACCTGATCGACCCGTCTGCCGCGTTCGACGTCGAGGTGCACGAAGGGTTCGACCACTGGCTCGAGGGCGTCGACACCGGCGAGGACAGTGCGGCCCTGCTGGAGGAGGCCAACGAATCGGTGGCCCCCACGGTGCGACTGTCCTCCGTCGAGGGTGCGTACTGGACCGAGATGGGCGCCCACCGGTACCTGCGCTGGGTCATGCCGCACGAGGACACGGACCTGCTCGACGCGTTGGCCCGTCTGCAGGCCGATGGTCAGGACACGCTGACCGAGGACAGCAGGCTGATCGGGCACTTCCGAGCCCACGGCCTGTTGGTTCCGGTGTGGGAGTTCGAGGTCGACGCCGCCGCACTGGAGGAGCCGGCGGTGGCGTTCGAGTCACGTCTGGCCACCGCGCTCGCCGACACCACACCCCTCACGCCGCAGCATCGTTCGGCCCGGAGCAACATCGTCAGCCGTCAGGTCTCGATCCGCTGACGGTGAGGACGCCCCGGCGGCGCTCAGTCCCGCAGGATCGGGCACGACATGCAGCGGGGTCCGCCGCGGCCTGAGCCGAGCTCGGATCCGCTGATCGCCACGACGTCGATGCCGTGCTCGCGCAGTCGTTCGTTGGTCTGCTCGTTGCGCTCGTAGGCCACGGTGAGGCGGGGCGCGATCGCGAGCGTGTTGTTGCCGTCGTCCCACTGCTCACGCTCGGCGGTCACCGGGTCCAGCCCGGTGTCGATGCGGTGCAGGGTGTCGATGCCCATGGCCTCGGCGGCGATCTCGAAGAACGATCCCTCGGCGCCGATCACGAGATCGTCCTGCCAGGTCACCGGATGGGCGCGCAGGCCCGCGGCCATGTTGGGGTAGATCACGACGGTGTCGACGTCGACCATCGTGACGATCGTGTCGAGGTGCATGGTGGCGCGCTCCTGCGCGATCGGCACCGCCAGCACCGTCTGGGCCAGGTCGGCACCGAGCACCTGGCGCGCGAAGCGCTCGAACCCGGCGGGCGTGGTGCGCTCGCCGACGCCCACCGCCATGACGCCAGGCGCCAGCAGCAGCACGTCTCCGCCCTCGAGGTGCTCCAGGTGTGGGCCGTGGATGCGTTCGACACCGGCGAACCGCGGGTGGTGCTGATAGATCAGCCCGGTCAGCTGGGTCTCGCGGACCCGCGCGGGCATCGCGAGGCTGGTGACGGCGACCCGTCCCGGCAGCCACACCGACGAGTCGCGGGTGAACAGCAGATTGGGCAGCGGGTTGATCAGGAAGTCCTCGGGCTGCATCAGGGCATGCGCCACGCTGCGCTGCTGATGGACCTCATCGTTGCGCAGACCGGCCATCAGGATCGTGGCGAGCTGGTCGGGGTCCGCTCCGGCGAGCAGGTCGGCGATCGCGTCCTGCAGGACCGGTCCGACGAACAGCCCGAGCAGTGTGCTGTCGATGATCTGCTGCCGTGCTGCGCGAATCTGGAGCGTCTCGGTCAGCAGGTGCGACAGGTAGAGCACCTCGACGTCGCGGTCGCGCAACGCCTGGGCGAACGCGTCGTGCTCGTCCTGGGCCCTCCCGAGCCAGGGGATGGCGTCGAAGAGCAGGCTGTCGTTGTTGCGTGGTGTCAGGCGGGCGATCTCCGGGCCGGGCCGGTGCAGCATCACGGTGCGCAGGCGGCCGACCTCACTGTCTGATCCTGACGTCATGGATCCACCCTAGTGAGGTGTGTCACGAGGTTCTGAGAGGTGCTCGCGCGGAACGTGAGGTGCGCGTGCTGGCGCACCATCGGGGCGTGTGGGCACCGGTGATCGCGGGACCGACCGCGCGTAGGCTCATCAGCGTGGACTGGAATGATTTCGACGCGGCCCTGTTCGACCTCGACGGCGTCGTCACGCCCACGGCGGACGTGCATCAGCGCGCCTGGTCGTCGATGTTCAACGCCTTCCTCGAGGGACGTGGTCTCGACGCGGACTACTCGCTCGACGACTACCACCAGTTCGTCGACGGCAAGCCGCGCTACGAGGGGGTGAGGTCGTTCCTGTCCTCGCGCGACATCGACCTGCCGGAGGGTGATCCGTCCGACGACGCCACCGCTGAGACGGTCTGCGGACTGGGCAACCGCAAGAACGACGCCTTCGAGCGCATCCTGGACGACGAGGGGGTGGAGCCGTACCCGGGATCCGTGGCGCTGGTCGAGGCGCTCGTCGCACGTGGCATCAAGCTGGCCATCGTGTCGAGCTCGCGCAACGCGCCCCGGGTGCTCGAGGCCGCTGGCATGATCGAGCACTTTCCCGTGATCGTCGACGGTGCTGTCGCCTCCGCGCGTCATCTCGCAGGCAAGCCCGCCGCCGACACCTTCCTCGACGCCGCGGTGCAGCTCGACGTGCCCAAGGAGAGGGCCGTGGTGCTCGAGGATGCGCTCTCGGGCGTCAGGGCTGGCCGGTCGGGCCACTTCGGCCTGGTGGTCGGGGTGGATCGAGGTGCCGGAGCGGACGCACTCAAGGAGCACGGCGCCGACATCGTCGTGTCGGATCTGCAGGAGCTGCTGTGAGCGGTGGGCAGCACCGGGGCCCGTCGCACCGCGCTCCTGAGGTCCGCGATCCCCTGGATCGCACCCGGTTCCCGATCGACGAGTGGGCCCTGGTCGAGCGCGATCTCGATCACGACGCGCTCGGCCTGTCCGAGACGCTCTTCGCGGTCAGCAACGGCTATCTGGGCATGCGCGGCAACGTGGAGGAGGGGCGCGACTCCCACGCCCACGGCACCTTCATCAACGGATTTCACGAGACGTGGCCGATCCAGCACGCCGAGGAGGCCTTCGGCTTCGCCCAGGTGGGTCAGACCATCGTGAACGTGCCTGACGCCAAGGTCATCCGTCTGTACGTCGACGACGAGCCGCTGCTGATCTCGGTCGCCGACCTCGTGGACTACGAGCGGCGTCTGGACTTTCGTACCGGCGTGCTGACCCGCGAGATCGTGTGGCGCACCCCCAGCGGCAAGCGCGTGCAGATCCGGTCCCAGCGCATGGTCTCCTTCACCCAGCGCCACCTCGCCGTGATGACCTTCGAGGTCACGATGCTCGACGACCGAGCGCCGGTCGCGATCTCTTCGCAGGTCCTGAACCGTCAGGACGGCGAGGACGAGTACCACGTGCGCTCCAAGGCGATGGGCGAAGGTTTCGACCCGCGCAAGGCCGAGTCCCTGCAACGGCGGGTCCTGGTGCCACAGGGCAACTCCGGGGACATCGACCACGGACGGGTGGCGCTGGGCTACCAGTGCGCCGACAGCGGCATGACGATCGCCGTCGCGGCCGACCACGTGTTCGAGACGGAGAACGACTACACGCAGCGCATCCAGACCGGCGACGACCTCGCCAAGATGACCTACCGGGTCGATGCCGAGCCCGGCCGGCCGATCCGCCTGACCAAGCTGGTCAGCTATCATACGTCGCGCGGCGTGCCGTCGCGCGAGCTGCTCGACCGCTGCCGCCGCACGTTGGATCGTGCGCACGAGCAGGGCGTCGAGGTGCATCTGGCCGACCAGCGCGAGTGGCTCGACCGGTTCTGGGAGCGCTCGGACGTCGAGATCACCGGCCAGCCGGAGGTGCAGCAGGCCACCCGATGGAACCTGTTCCAGCTGGCGCAGGCCTCGGCGCGCGCCGAGGGTGCCGGCATCCCGGCCAAGGGCCTGACGGGGTCGGGCTACGGCGGCCACTACTTCTGGGACACCGAGGTCTACGTCCTGCCGTTCTTGACCTATACGTCGCCGCGCGCCGCCCGCAACGCCCTGCGGTTCCGCCACTCCTTGCTGGACATGGCCCGCTCGCGGGCCCGCCAGCTCGCCCAGAACGGGGCGCTGTTTCCCTGGCGCACCATCAACGGCGAGGAGGCCTCTGCCTACTACGCGGCCGGCACCGCGCAGTACCACATCGATGCCGATATCGCGTTCGCGCTGAGCAAGTACATCGCGGCCACCGGCGACATCGACTTCCTGACCCGCGAGGGTGTCGACGTGCTGGTCGGCACGGCGCGCATGTGGGTCGACCTCGGCTTCTGGCGCAACGAGGAGGACGGCGCGTTCCACATCCACAGCGTCACGGGGCCCGATGAGTACACCACCGTCGTCAACGACAACCTCTTCACCAACGTCATGGCCCGCTTCAACCTGCGGCACGCGGCCCAGGCGGTCCGCGAGCTGGCCGTACGCGACGGCATCGAGTTCGAGCGGCTGCTCAAGCGGCTGACGCTGGACATGAGAGAGGTCGAGGCCTGGGAGAAGGCGGCCGACGACATGGCCATCCCATTCGACGAGCACCTGGGCATCCATCCGCAGGACCAGCACTTCCTGGACCGCGAGGTGTGGGACCTGGAGAACACCCCGCTGGACAAGCGGCCCCTGCTGCTGCACTACCACCCGCTGGTGATCTATCGCTTCCAGGTGCTCAAGCAGGCTGACGTCGTCCTGGCGCTGTTCCTGCAGGGCAATCACTTCACCGATGCCGAGAAGCGCGCCGACTTCGAGTACTACGACCCGATCACGACCGGCGACTCCACGCTGTCGGCGGTCGTGCAGTCGATCATCGCCGCCGAGGTCGGCTATCACGACCTGGCGCTGCGGTACTTCAACGCCTCACTGTTCGTCGACCTCGCCGATCGCCACGGCAACACCACCGACGGCGTGCACGTGGCCTCGACCGGCGGTGTCTGGAGCGCGCTGGTCAGCGGGTTCGGTGGGTTCCGCGACCACGGAGGTGCGTTCTCGATCGACCCGCGCCTGCCGGCGTCGTGGGAGGCGTTGACCTATCGCCTGACGGTGCGCGACTCGCGCGTCAGGGTGACGGTGCGCGACGCATCGCTGGAGCTGATGATCGAGTCCGGCGAGCAGGTCACGCTGTCGGTGCGCGGCACCGAGATCACGGTGTCGGCGGGCAACCCTGTGACCGTGCCCCTGGACGGGCAGGGCCCGCGGCTCGAGGGCGAACCGCCCCCGGTCCCCGGCCGCAGACGTGCCGACGGCACCACCATCACCGCGATCGTTCCCGGCGCCTGACCCGCCCCGGGAGCGGTGACCTAGCGTCCTTTCGTTCCCGAGGGCGGTGCCGTGGCGTCCCTTCGGGGTCGGTGATGGGTCGCTACGTCACCGCTTCTGGGCGTACCGTCGATCCGTGACCGATCTGACTGACTTCATCGCCGCACTGCCCAAGGCCGAGCTGCACGTGCACCACGTGGGGTCGGCGTCGATGGACACCGTGGCGACGCTCGCCGAACGCCACGCCGGCAGCACCGACGTCCCGACGGACCCGGCCGCGCTGGCCGACTTCTACACGTTCACCGACTTCGGGCACTTCATCGAGGTCTACCTCGCGACGGTCGACCTGCTGCGCACCCCCGAGGACCTCTGGACACTGACCCACGATGTCGCTCGCGATCTCGCGGCGCAGAACGTGCGGTACGTCGAGCTGACCTGCACGCCGTACACGTCGATGGCGGTCGGCATCAGCGCTGAGGCCTACGTCGAGGCGATCGAGGATGCCCGCCACCGCGCCGAGGCCGACTTCGGTCTGACCATGCGCTGGATCTTCGACATCCCCGGTGAGTCGGGCGTCCCGGCCGCCGACGCCACGCTCGACGTGGTCACCCGACTCCAGCCCGATGCCCTGATCGGCTTCGGGCTCGGCGGCCCCGAGGTCGGGGTGCCGCGTCCGCAGTTCAAGCCTCATTTCGACGCGGCCCGCGCGCTGGGCCTGCACAGCCTGCCGCACGCCGGCGAGTCCACCGGCCCCGAGACCATCCGCGACGCTCTCGACCAGCTGGGCGCCGAACGCATCGGACACGGCATCACCGCGGTCCAGGATCCCGACCTGCTGCAACGTCTGGCCGACGAGGCGATCCCCCTCGAGGTGTGTCCGACGTCGAACGTCCGCACCCGCTCGGTGGCGTCCATCGAGGCGCACCCGCTGGCGCAGCTGGTCGCCGCCGGCGTCCCGGTCTCCATCAGCTCTGACGACCCGCCGATGTTCGGCACGACGCTGAACACCGAGTACCAGGTCGCGGCCGACCTGCTGGGCCTCGACGCGGCGGGGGTCGCCGATCTCGCCCGCGCCGCGGTCCGCCAGAGCTTTGCTCCGGCGGACGTCGCGGCGACGCTGCTGGCCGAGATCGACGCCCACGCCGGCTGAGGTCTGTCAGTCGAGGGTGAGTCCCTCGGCCGGCGTCACGCGCGAGGCGCGACGGGCGGGCAGCACGCAGGCCGCGAGGCCAGCGGCTGCGGCGGCTGCGACGACAGCGACCAGCTGCCCCCAGGGCACGATCGTCGAGACAGCGGGCACCGTCGGAGCGACCAGGGTCCTGACCCCCAGCCAGCCATAGATGACGCCGAGCGCGGTGCCGAGCAGCGCGGCGACGACGGCAAGCAGTAGCCCCTCTGCGGCGAGCACGCGGCGCAGCTGTCGCCGCGTCAGACCCAGTGCCCGGAGCAGGGCGTGCTCGCGCCCTCGCTCGAGCACCGACAGGCCGACCGTGTTCGCGATCCCGACGAGCGCGATCGCCACACCGACGCCGAGCAGACCCAGCACCGCCCCCACCAGCACGTCCAGCTGCAGGTCGACGTAGGCGCGGTCCTGCAGCGCATTGGTGGTCTCCAGCCCGGTACCGCGGGCCAGCGCGCCCAGCTCGCCGCCGAGATCGTCGGCGTCGGCGTCACCGTCGGCCCGCACCCAGACCGCCGGCGTCCCGGCGCCACCGAGCTCGGCGAGCGCGGCCGGCGAGATGATCGCGGCCTGACCCCACGTGGAGGCCACGAACGTCGTGCGCAGCGTCACCGTGCGATCGCCGACGCCCAGCGTGACCTCGTCGGGCAGCTCCTGGTCGGTGTTGCGCACCAGGGCGAACGGCACGAGGACCTCGCCGTCGGCCGGGGTGAGACCCTCCGTGTCGCGTCCGATCGCGCGCACGGACGAGTCGGGGCCGAGCACCGTGACCTGGCCGAGCCCCTCCGCCTCCGCAACGACGCCGGGAACCGCGACCGCGTCCTCGACACCCGAGGTCCCCCGAACCGCGGAGAGCAGGTCGTCGTCGATCGTGGTGGTTCCGGTGAGAGCGACGTCGACGGGGTGTTCGGCGTCCATCTGATCGTCGAGCGCGCCCCGGGCGCTGGCCGTGCCGGTCAGCACCGCCGTCGTCAGGGTCACGCCCACCAGGAGTGACGCCGTGGTCGCAGCGCTGCGCCGCGGGTTGCGCACGGCGTTGGCCAGCGCGATCCGTGCCGACGGGCCGGTACGTCCGAGCAGTCCGCCCACCACGCGTAGCAGCGCGGGCACGAGGATCGGCCCCAGCAGCAGGACCCCCACGAACGACGTCATGCCGCCTGCGAGGAGGGCCGACACCGAGCTCGACGCCACCGCGACGGCGAGCCCGACGATCCCCAGGGTCACGACGAGGCCGCCCAGCGCGACGCGCACCCGACCGGCCCGGGTCCGAACACCGGTGTCGGCGGCCGGGCGCAGGGCGGCGAGTGGACTGACCCGCACCACGGCGCGGGTGGGCCACCAGGCGCCGATGAGTGTCGTGACGACCCCGCCGACGAACGCCGGCACCAACCAGGTGGCGGAGAGATCGACGGCACCCATCGTGTCGCCCGCGAACAGCCGGACGAGGGCCACGACGCCGTGACCTGCGGCCACCCCGACCCCGACGCCCACGAGCGAGGCGAGCACGGACAGCGCGAGCGCCTCGTACCGCACCGACCGGAGGACCTGGCCGCGGGTGGCACCGACGCACCGCAGCAGGGCGAAGTCGCGGGTGCGCTGCGCGAACAAGATGGTGAACGTGTTGGCGATGACGAGCACGGCCACGAAGCCGGAGATCGCGGCGAACAGCAGCAGAATGGTTCCGATCACGTCGACGCCCTGGTTGATCGTCGTGACGCGGGCGTCGACGTAGGAGTCGCGGTCGCGCACCTCGGCGGCGACCTCGCCCCGGAGCACCTCGGCGCGGGCTGCCACGTCGCCAGCGCCCGCCACGCGGTACACGACCGCATCGGCGTAGGCGGGCAGCTGCGACAAGGTCTCCCACGGCACGTGCACGTCGGCGGCGAGGTACGACGGGGAGGCCGCGAGCCCGACGACCTGCACCGTTCGGGCCTCGGCACCGCCGCCGAGCACGAGCCGGTCGCCGACCGCGATGCCTGCGGCCTGCGCAGCCGACCGGTCGACGAGTGCTTCGTCGGGGGCCGCGGGCGCGCTCCCCGTCGTGATGTCGAGGCGCTGCAGCGCCGGATCGGCGGCCACGGTGCCGACGGACGTCTGGTCGCCGAGCGAGGTGCCGTCGGCGGACACGGGCATGAACCCGCTGCCCACCACGTCGGCCGAGTCACCAGCGCGGTCGGCCTCGGCCAGGGTGGCCGCCACGTCGTCGTCCGCCAGTCCGTACTCGTCGCCGACCACGAGGTCTGCGCCCGCGTAGACGTCGGCCACCCCGGCGGACAGGCCGTTCTTGGCCGACGAGGCGAGCGCGTTGGTCACCACGACGAAGCCGACGGCGATGGTCACGGCCACGACGGCGGCGACGTAGCGGCGAGTGTGGGTGCGCAGCGACGCGAGCAGCACGGTCCTCATCGGGCCACCCCCACGGTGGGGTCGGCCTGCAGGGCGGCGACGAGCTCGGCGCGGTCCGGTGCCGAGAGGTAGGTGCGGATCCGGCCGTCGGCCAGCACCACGACGTCGTCGGCGTACGCGGCGGCATCGAGCTCGTGGGTCACCAGGACGACCGTGCGTCCCAGCTCGCGGACCGACTGGCGCAGGTAGGACAGCACCTCGGTCGAGGCCGCGCTGTCGAGGTTGCCGGTCGGCTCGTCGGCGAAGACGATCGCTGCGTCGCCCACGAGGGCCCGCGCGATCGCGACGCGCTGCTGCTGACCGCCGGACAGCTCCGAGGGCCGGTGACTCAGGCGGTCGCTGAGTCCGAGAACCTCGACCACCTGGTCGAACCGGCGGAGCGTTCCCACGTCGGCGCGGCGGCCCGCGAGCTCCAGGGGCAGCATGATGTTCTGCCGTGCGGTCAGCATCGGCAGCAGGTTGAACGCCTGGAAGACGAAGCCGAGGTGGTCCCGCCGGAACCGGGTCAGCCGGTCGTCGTCGAGGTCCTGCAGGTCCACGCCGGCGACGCTGACCGAGCCGGAGGTCGGTCGGTCGAGTCCGGCGAGGCAGTGCATGAGCGTCGACTTGCCGGACCCGGACGGGCCCATCACGGCGGTGACCCGTCCGGGCGCGAGGTCGAGGTCGACCCCGTCGAGGGCGTGGACCGCAGTCGGGCCGGAGCCGTAGGTCTTGGTCAGGTCGCGTGTGCTGGCGGCCGTCGTGGCGGTCCGCTGTGTGGTGTCGTCCATACCCTCGACGCTAGGGACACGAGGGACCCCGGGTCGTCAGCTCCAGGGCGGGTTCTCGGTGTCATCCCAGGGGATGATCCGCCTCGAGGGCCAGCAGCACGAGCTGTACGCGGTCGCGGGACCCGGTCTTGGCGAGCAGACGTCCGACGTGGGTCTTCACGGTCGCCTCCGACACGAACAGGGCACCGGCGATCTCGGTGTTGGTGAGGCCCCGGGCCACCTGGTCGAGCACCTCGCGCTCCCTGGCGGTGACGTCGCGCAGTCGGTGCTCCGTCGACGCCGACCGCGCCGGTGGCGTGCGGTCGGCCGCGAGGAAGTGGTCGAGCAGGCGTCGCGTGGTCGACGGCGCCACCACGGCCTCGCCCGCCTGCACCGCGCGGATCGCGCCGAGCAGGTCGGCGGGCGCCGCGTCCTTGAGCAGGAACGCCGACGCGCCTGCCTGCAAGGCGGCGAATGCGTACTCATCGAGGTCGAAGGTGGTGAGCACGATGACGCGTGGACCGTCGGCGCCGATGCGCCGCGTGGCCTCGACGCCGTCCATGCGGGGCATGCGAACATCCATCAGGACGACGTCGGCGGTCGTCTCGGTCAGGCGCTCGAGCGCCTCCTGTCCGTCGCCGGCCTCGCCGACGACGGTGAGGTCGTCCTGGCTCTCGACGAGCATGCGGAAACCGGCCCGGACCATCTGCTGGTCGTCGACCAGCAGCACGCGGATCGGTCCGTCACTCACGTCTGCACTCCTCGCCTTGTCATGGTGGGTGGGGTCATGGTGTGTGGGGTCATCCGTGTGTGGGGATGGTCGCACGCACGGCCCAGCCTCCGCCCGGCTCGGGTCCGACGATCAGCGTGCCGCCGTGCACCTCGACCCGCTCGCGCATCCCGAGCAGCCCCAGGCCCGCACCGTGACCGGAGGCCGCGCCGCGGCCGTCGTCGACCACCTCGACCTGCACGGTCCCCTCGTCCGCGAGCAGCCGGACCGTGGCCGTGGCGACCGGCCCGGCGTGCTTGCGCACGTTCGTCAGGGACTCCTGCACCAGGCGGAAGACGGTGAGGCCCACGCCACCGGCGACCTCGGGCACGGGATCTGGCAGGTCGGCGACGACGCGCCCCGTCGCGACCTCGGCGACCAGCAGGTCGGCGAGGTCGCCGAGGCCGGGCTGGGGCGCGAGCGTGGGATCGGACGTCCCGCGCAGGAGACCGAGCAGCCGGCGCATCTCGGCCAGCGCGTCCCGCCCGGCACCAGCCACGGTCTCCAGGGCCTGCACGGCCACCTGGGGGTCACGCTCTGAGGCGTAGCGGGCGCCGTCGGCCTGCACGATGACGACGGAGAGTCCGTGGGCCACCACGTCGTGCATCTCGCGGGCGATGCGCGACCGCTCGTCCGATGCCGCCATCAGGGCCCGTTGTTCGGCCTCGGCTGCCAGCTGCCTCCCTCGCTCCACGAGGGACTCCTCGTAGGCGGCCCGCACCCTGCCCTGGGTGCCGAGGGCCCACGCGGCGACCACGATGGCCCCGACGACGAGGAACATCGGCAGGTAGGAGCCGAACGTCAAGGGGGTCTGGAACTCGGGCGGGACATTGGTGTTGAAGGTCCGTGTCCACACGAACGAGGCAGTGGCCGCCCCGGCGACGCCCGTGGCGAGTGCCAGCCAGCCCTGCACGGGACGGCCGTACCGGGCGACCGAGTACAGCGCGACCGGGAACGCGGCCTGGCCCCAGGCAGGTTCGGGCCAGAACACGGGCTGGATCGCGCTGGCGGAGGCGACCAGGACGAAGGTCGTGGTCGGACGGGTGCGCCGCAGGTACAGCGGCAGGGTCTGGACCACGCTGAGCACGAACGCCGCCGTCCCGATGGCGATCATCAACAACGATCCGGCCACGAGGGCGGTGGCCACCGCGACGTCGAACCACCACCGTGCGCGGGGTCCGAGGCGCCAGGGCCGTCCGCCTCGCCGCCCACCCATCTGCCCACCGGACAGCTCTGTGGTCATGCGGTCGAGCCTAGGACTGCGGCCCGGCCCGGGCGTCCGACCACGGGATGATTCTCGATCAGGTCACCAACGGGTGGGAGCCGTGACGGGCGGGGCCAGCGGAACACGCACCAGCAGGACGCCGGAACGGATCGATGCGGTGATCTCGCGCCCTTCGCCCACCGGGTCGCCGTCGAGCTGCATGGGCAGGTCTTTCTCGGCCTTGATCACGACGGTCGTGCCGGTGAGTCGGTCGAGCTTGTCGTTGGTGCGCTTCTGCCGCCCGACGACCCGCACGATGATCGCCAGCCAGCCGATGAAGCGCTTGGGCGCGATCACCACGACATCGAGCTGGCCGTCGTCGACGCGCGCCTCGGGCAGCAGGGGAATGCCCCCCTGCAGGAATCCGACGTTGCCGATCACCACGGTGCGGGCGCGGAACTTGCGGAACTCGCCGTCGTCGACCGAGATCTGCACCTTGACGGCCGGGAATCGCGCCGCCTTGACGCCGGAGACGAAGTAGGCGAGCCAGCCGACCTTCTCCTTGAGCTGGTCGTTGACGCCGGTCATGATCGCTGCATCCATGCCGAGGCCGGCCATGACCAGGAAGGACGTGTCGATGCCCGAGTCGCTGTGGTAGGTGCCCAGGTCGATGGCCTTGTCCTGGCCCTCGAACAAGACCTCGAGCGCGTCACGGATGTTCAGCGGGATGCCGAGGTTGCGAGCCAGCAGGTTGCCGGTGCCCATCGGCACGATCCCCACGGCGACTCCCGTCTGGGCTGCCTCCTCGCACACCGCACGGACCGTCCCGTCGCCGCCGGCGGCCACCACCAGATCAGCGCCGGAACGGAGGGCGGCTGCGGCCTGACCGTGGCCGGGATCCTCGATCGTGGTCTCGAACCACAGGGGTTCGCTCCACCCTGCGGCAGCCGCCACAGCGGTGAGACGGATCTTGAAGTCGTCGATGTCGCCGACCTTGATCGGGTTCAGCACGACCGCTGCCCGGCGACCCCCCGTACCGGTGACCATGGCCAGCTCGTGCGGGAACCGCACGGTGTCGGACACGATCAGCACCCACAGTCCGAGCGTCAGACCCACGCCCACGATCAGGCCGGCGAGCACGTCGGAGGCCCAGTGCACGCCGAGGAACACCCGACTCGCGGCGACGGCCACGCCGAGCACCGACAGGACCGAGATGAGGGTGCGGCGCCTCCAGCCTCGGCCGGTCAGCACGATCGTGATCAAGATGGTGACGGTGAACAGCAGGGCAGCACCCGAGGCGTGGCCGCTCGGGAAGGCGTAGCCGCCGATCTCGTTGAGCGGCTCGGTGAAGGCAGGGCGCTCGCGGCGGAAGACCAGCTTCAGCAGGGCGTTGCCGATCAGCACCGAGGCGCCGCTGGCCACGATCCACCACGCGATGCGGCCCTGACGCTGGTACAGCGCGAAGGCCAACAGGACAACAAGACCGATCGTGGTGCCGATCGTCCCGAAGATGAGTGCGGCGGCGTCGAGCAGGTACAACAGGACGGTGTTGTCGACGCTGATGTCGTACGCGCGTTGGGCCACGGTGTCGTCGATGGGCCCCACGGGCCACAGCTCGGCTTGGGCGAATCCGGCCAGCGCGACGAATGCGATGGCCAGGGTAGCCAGCACCCACAGCAGGATCGACGGACGCGTCGGTGTCGCTCGGCGCAGGTCGAACGACACGGCGCTCCCTCCGGATGGATCGGCCCGCCGCGAGTTCGGGCAAAGGCAGGGTCGACCAAGGGTAGTCGACGGTCGGCAGGGCGTGCCGGTCGTGGGGGATGCGGCGTTAGTCTGGCTGACGTGATCGATGCCCGGCTCCTGCGCGAAGACCCTGACCTGATCCGCGCGGCCCAGCGCCGCCGCGGCGCTCCCGAAGAGATCGTCGACGACCTGATCGCCGCCGATCAGCAGCGCCGGTCCGCGATCGCCACCTTCGAGAAGGCGCGCGCCGAGCAGAAGCGCCTCGGCGCGCAGATCCCGCAGGCCACCGGCGAGGAGAAGCAGGCACTGCTCGCCCAGACCAAGGAGCTCAGCGCCCAGGTCAAGCAGGCCGAGGCCGATCAGGGCGCGGCCGGGTCCACCTTCGACGACCTCATCAGGCAGGTCCCCAACCTGGCGTCGCCCGAGGCCCCCGAGGGTGGTGAGGACGACTTCGTCGTGCTCGACACCGTCGGCACCCCGCGCGACTTCACGGCCGAGGGCTTCGAGCCGCGCGACCACCTCGAGCTCGGCGAGATCCTGGGGGCCATCGACACCGAGCGCGGCGCCAAGGTCAGCGGTGCGCGCTTCTACTTCCTGACCGGCGTGGGTGCGCAGCTCGAGCTGGCCCTGACCCAGTTGGCCATGAGCAAGGCCGCCGAGTGGGGATTCACTCCCATGATCCCGCCGTCGCTGGTCAAGCCCAGCGCGATGGAGGGCACCGGCTACCTCGGCCAGGGTGGTGCCGAGGACGTCTACTACCTGGAGAAGGACGACCTCTACCTGGTCGGCACGTCCGAGGTGCCGATGGCCGCGTACCACTCCGAGGAGATCCTCGACGCCGACTCGCTGCCGCTGCGGTACGCCGCGTTCAGCCCGTGCTTCCGGCGTGAGGCCGGTTCGTACGGCAAGGACACCCGCGGCATCTTCCGCGTGCACTGGTTCGACAAGGTCGAGATGTTCGTCTACACCACGCTCGAGGAGTCCTACGCCGAGCACGAGCGCATCCTCGGGTGGGAGCGAGCCTGGCTCGACGCCCTCGAGCTGCCGTACCGCGTGATCGACGTCGCCACCGGCGACCTCGGCCTGTCGGCCATCCGCAAGTTCGACTGCGAGGCGTGGATCCCCAGCCAGGGCAAGTATCGCGAGGTGTCGTCGGCGTCGAACACCACCGAGTTCCAGACTCGCCGGCTGGGCACCCGCGTGCGCGGCGCTGCGTCTGATGGCGGGGCGGGCACCACGCCGGCCGCCACGCTCAATGGCACGCTGTGCGCCATGACCCGCAGCATCATCGCGATCCTCGAGAACGGTCAGCAGGCCGACGGTTCGGTCCGGTTGCCGGCCGCGCTGCACCCCATGCTGGGCGAGGTTCTGAGGCCGCGCGGATGACCTCCTCCTCGGACTGGCGACCGCGGCTGGTCGCCCTCGACGTCGACGGCACCCTCGTCGACTACGACAACGTCATGACCGACCCCGTGCGCGAGTCGGTGCGGGCGCTGGCCGCCGCCGGCATCGAGGTCGTCATCTCCACCGGACGCTCGGTGCCCGGCGTGCTCAACGCGGCGGACAAGCTCGATCTCGAGGGGTACGCGGTCGCCAGCAACGGATCGGTCGTCATGGCGTACCGACCACTGGAGATCGTGCACCAGGTGACCTTCGACGCCTCCGAGGCCGTGCATCGCATCGTCGAGCGCCTTCCCGACGCGCTCGTCGCGGTCGAGGAGATGGGGGTCGGCTACCGGGTCAACAAGGCGTTCCCCTCCGGAGAGATCAACGGCACCATGACCGTGCAGTCGGTCGCCGAGCTGGTCGGCGAGCCGGTGACCCGCGTGATCATCCGCTCGCCCGAGCACGACGCCGACGACTTCCACGAGATCGTCGCGGACCTTGGGCTGGGCGACACCAACTACTACGTCGGCTACACCGCCTGGCTCGACCTTGCGCCCGAGGGCGTGTCCAAGGCGTCGGGTCTCGACGTGCTCTGCCAGCGTCTGGGGCTCGAGGCCGCCGATGTGCTGGCCGTCGGTGACGGCAACAACGACATCGAGATGCTGAGGTGGGCCGGTCGCGGAGTGGCGATGGGCCAGGGACCCGACTCGGTCAAGGCCGCGGCCGACGCGGTCACCGGCCCGATCGACGCCGACGGCCTCGTCGACGAGCTGCGCCGCTACCTGTAGGGCCCACGCCGGCCCGACTCACCAGTGCCAGGCGTCGCCACCCACGTTGGCGATCATGCGCTGCAGCACCTCGATCGTGGTGGCGAACTCCTCGTCGCTGATGCCCTGCATGCGTTCGACCTGCAGAGCCTCCTGCACCTGTGCTGCACGCTGGAACAGCTCGGTGCCGAGTTCTGTCGACCGGACGCGAGCGCCGTCGTCGGTGATCCATGCGCGTTCCGACGCCGAGGAGAGGGCATCCTCGATCGCCTCGACCGTGTCGTTGGGCCCGATGGTCTCGATCATCGCCGTGCGCCCCAATCCCTGCGGGATGGAGCGAGAGCTGATGCAGGACCCACCACTGTGGCTGCGAGACTCCCACGTCGGCGAGGGCGCCACGAGTACGTGCCACGACTGCCTCGCCGGCACGTGTGGCCCAGAAGCCGATCCACGTGTGGGACATGGCGGCTCGGACACACAGACGGGCTTGACCGGCCGATCGTCGAGCTTGAACCGTTGGTCGGAAGCCTCAACCCGCTGTGGTCGGCGGCAAAGTCTGAGCGACCTGCAGTACCTCGCGTCGCTGCTGCTCACGACAGGTATGGAAGGTATCGCCTCTTCTTTGCGCGCTTCTTCCACCCTGGCAGTGGAATCAAACTTCTGAGCCCGTCGTACGTGGTCACACGCGACTCGACACCGGTGCTCGAAATGATGCCCAGGAGTCCGCGGTCGAGACCGAAAGCAACCCAGAGACGTCCATCGATCGCAGTGTCGACGTAGTCGTCCACGATCTCTAGATCCACCTCAACCGGACCGTCCAGTGACTCGGCCTCGCAGAACGGAACGCCGTACTCGATCTCTTGGGCATCGGAGCCCTTCCAAGTCGACACGATGACGGGTGCCGCCCCTTCCCGAAGCGGTTGAAGAGTGAAGATGCTTCGCCCGTTCGGGTCACCTGACTGGACCAGGTCGGCGACCTCCGCGACCTCGGCAGCTCGCTGTAGAAAGTGATCCAAGATCGGCCGATTCACCACCACAGGATCGCACAGCACAAGACACTGCCCCCGTCCCGCTGCGGGATCGCTGGGCGGCGGCCGGTGGCACCCACAACTGCCACCGTGTCGGCATTCCGATGGTGGGCCGGGCCAGTGGAAGGATGGGAATCATGGAATCTGTGGTCCGCCTGGTGACTGTCGTCGACATCGATGACGGACCCGTAGCCGTTGACGCCCCGGTGCTCGATGGTCCAGCGCAGGACGGCTACGAACCGGGCCTTGCCCCCCTTGGTCCCGGACCCAGCGCTGATGATCCCTGCACCATGTCGTTGTCCGCAGTGCTTCTCGTCATCCTCGGCGATGGGCGTCTGATGACGCTTCTCGGCGACCGAGGCTGGAGCGCATCTGGACATGCAGATATCTGGCACCGGACATTAATCGAGGAGGTGGAGGAGACCGCCCGCATGGTGGTCGGCCCAGACGAGCCCTTCGGCCGCCACTCCCAAGCAGACATGGAAACGGACCACTGGGCCTCCTTGGCAAGCAGTCTTCGACAGCAGGGAATGGCCGTCGACGCCGAAGAACTGCGCAGGTTGCCCCACGATGTCGAACTCACCGAGAGGCTGCGCCGTCGGCTCACCGAGGCGTGACTGTCTCTTGCCCGCAGCGCAGCGATCGCCAAGCGGTCACCGTTTCGCTGGCGGCAAGTCCTTCAGATCGGTAAGACCCAGTGGCGCGCAAGACCGAGATCGTCCAATCAGGCCGCGCTTCCCGAACGCCATCTCATCTTCAAAGCGATGCGTGACCGAGCAGTCAAAAATATCTCCTCGGTGCCCCAAAACCGCCGGACCGGGTTTAGGGCCGTCAACACTGCGTGGTGATCGTTGCGGTCGGCAGCCTCTTCGGCCACGAGTGTCCGTGCCTTCAGCAGTTGAGCCACCCCCCACCGCCTCGCAAGAAACCACGCCAGCAGGACGTCAACGAGAAAACCGCACGTCGCAACGACCGCCGCAACGTCGAAGAAAACCTGGCCTCCTCCCTTATCGGCTCCGGGCAAGATACGGAGGATCAAGTAGAAAGCCGCCGCCAAAGCGAGAGCGGCGACGGACACCCAAGTCATGTACGTGTAGAGCGGAGTCCTGCGAAGCCCGATCCACCGAGCACGTTCTAGGGGCACCTGGTCGTCGCGATCATCGATCATTTTTGGCCCTCCAGCACGGCCAGAAACTCCCAGCGAGCACCCGCTGTTCGCCGCCTACTGCTTCCGCGGTCTCTAGCGTGCTGCCCCATATCACCCCCGAATAGCAATCCCACCCAGCGTCAACAGATCCGCTCATCAGCAGATCCAGTCGTCCCGAACCAGGATCGGCTAGCGAGACGCGCGGCGTAGGCGGTGGGGGGAAACAGAAGCGGGCTTAGCGGGCTCAGAGTCGCGCCGACAGATTCTCGGCGACCTCGGTCGCAGGTAGGTCGAATCCAGAGGCCCGCTCTCCCGACCAGTTGAGTCCTACGAAGATGCCGTCCTTGGCCAGTCCCACCAGCCACCGCTCTCGCCATACGTCAAGTGGGATCGATTCGGGCGTGAAGTCCACGTAGGCGACTGCAGCCCTGATCACCTT
The DNA here is from genome assembly GCF_051262695.1 of Aeromicrobium sp. CF3.5. NCBI lineage: Bacteria > Bacillati > Actinomycetota > Actinomycetes > Propionibacteriales > Nocardioidaceae > Aeromicrobium > Aeromicrobium sp. CF3.5. The sequence goes on along the minus strand of NZ_JBIMEZ010000013.1, from coordinate 302 downwards.
CTCGGCTCTCGACCGAAGTGACCAGAACGGCACGGCCCGCTGACCATCCGCATTTTCCGGCGCTGGGAAGCCGCCGCTATCGCGGATGACCCAAACCTCACCGATCCGAAGCACTTCCTCATAGAACGCGTTGGCGTGTGCGGCACTGATCGACACGTGTGCATCGTCTCAGCAAGCCTGACCAGATTGCCACCAGATGTATTGGGAGTTCAGGGGCTTGGCGGAACTGGCGTGTCGGCCGATGGCCGCTACATTTCAGACATGAGTGGGAACGAGCGACCGATACCACCGATCACGCTCTA
>NZ_JBIMEZ010000012.1:0-56948 GCF_051262695.1 Aeromicrobium sp. CF3.5 | reverse complement strand
TCAACGCCCACAAGCAGTGGCGCGGCATCGCAACCCGCTACGACAAACTCGCCGTCACCTACCGCGGCGGCGTCGTCCTACGAGCCATCACCATCTGGCTCAAGACTTAGGAGACGCGCCCTAGTTGACGCGTCGATACTCGGTGTCATAATTAGGAGTAGATGGACTCCATGGAAGACGCCACGACTAGCAACGATATCGACCTTTCACGGGCACCTCTTGGGGTGAAGGTAGCGTCGGCGCTCGCCAAGGCGGTTGCAGCGAGCGATGACCGAGTTGAGCGCCACTATCTTGAGGTCAAGAGCGACCTCAATCTCACCCAGAAGAATGACATCGCGAAGATCGCAAAGTTCATTCTTGGAGCGGCGAATCGTCTGCCCAGCGTCGCTAGTTCTGCCTTTGAGGGCTACGGCGTCATGGTCATCGGGGTTGCATCCGGGGACGTTCGAGGCGTGCCGCCCGTCGAGGTCTTGGAACTTGATCAGACGATCAGCAGGTACATCGGAACGTCCGGTCCTCGGTGGGATGTCGTCCGCGTACCAGTGCCTGAATCGACCAACGAGGTTTTGGTTGTCGTGGTCGATCCTCCACGAGATGGCCAGGATCCGTTTCCGTGCAGGAAGGAGGGCGAGAAGCTCTTCGATGGACGAATCTACGTGCGTGCGGATGGTGCAACTCGCGAGGCGAAGGCCGAGGAGCTCGAACTTCTTATTGAACGCGGCAGGACCCAGTTGCCTGAGGTGAACTTTGAGGTCGAGATCGTGGGCGTCGTGCACCCCGTCGAAATTGACGAGTCTCGGACGCTCGACGCGTACATCGCAACTGAAACCCGGCGGCTTCTCGATGCGCTTCCAGGAGCAGCGCCGTCGACGGACTCGCTGTACCTCTCGGGCGCGTTGCACCAAGCGCTACGGATGTCACAGCCAGCTCATTCCGCGATGGGGGCCGCGAGCAGCTTCATGACGGAGCCTGAAAGCCGGACCGAAGAAGAGTATCGAAACTCAATTTCGCAGTGGGAGGACCGAGTCCGGGCCGCGTGGAGAGCGTCGCTCGACGATCTCGCTGGCTACGTCCTGGACGGCGTTTCCGTTCGTGTCTCAAATGCAGCGAAGGTCTTCTTGCACGACGTTGAGGTCAAGGTTCACCTAGCCGGGCAAGTTCGGGGGATCGGTTGGAGAGAGGGATCCCATCAGTATTCCGACGTGAGTCTGAGGTTGCCTTCAACTCCACGCGAATGGGGCCCACGAGCACGTTCATACTCGGTCAGTCCGGTGCTGGCGGGCGCAAGTCGACTTGATTCCGCGAACTTCAGTGCTTATCGGTCGCCACTCGATTGGGACAACTCCGGCTCCATCGATATGACCCTCGAAGTTGGGGAACTCAGACCTAAACAGGTCTACAACTTTGATGACGATGAGCTTGTCCTTGTGCTCCCGGGCGATGACACCCAGGACGTGCGCGGCACGTGGGAAATCACTGCTCGAGACCACAATGAGATCTACGCCGGCGAACTGTCAGTTGCAGTCGGGGACGTGGTTGACCTAACCGACTCAGTTCGCAAGCTACTCAGTCTTGACTAATCCAGGTTGAGCTACGTGAGTCTTTGTCCGTGCTTGCGAACCGGTATGTCCGCTTGCTTCAATATGCTGAGCACGGTGCTCTTGCCGGTGCCGAACTCCTCGGCGGTTTGAAGAGCGCTGACATTGCCTTGTTCGTAGCGACTGATGATCTGCTGACGAAGCTTCTCGGTGATGCGTCGCCTGCTCGACGCTGGGTGCCTCGTTGAGCGAGCGGAATGTGAATCTGCCGAGCTTCGGGTGTTGAGATTGACCCTGGTCAGCACTACCAAATGAAGGCCCCTGACCAGCAGAGATGCCGGTCAGGGGCATTTCGCATGTCCTCGGTCGAGGGCCTGGTTGACGCGTCGTTGATCATCTGGCTCGGGCGGGGCGTTCACCGTGATGCCCGGCGTTGGCTAGGCTTCTGGTCAGCATCGCGTGTCGGTGGCGGACAGCGTCAGGCATGGAGGTGCCAGACCTGAAGGACGGCCATGGCCACCTCAGATCATCACCGGATCACCGCTTGGCATCGCGAGTTGAGCCAAGTGCACGAACGTCTCAGGACGAGCGTTGGCATCGCACGAGACGCGATCGACGACGATCCTCACGACATCGAACTGGGTCGCGACCTCTTGTTGTACTGCTGGGGGTTCTGCCAGGCCCTCGACGGGCACCATCGCAGTGAGGACACTGCGCTGTTCCCCATGTTGCTCGACATCGACCCGGGCCTGGCCGAGGTCGTGGCCACTCTCAAACGCGACCACAGCATGTTGAATCACCTGATCGGTGCGATGCAACAGGCACTGCAACGCCACGAGTCGGCCGACCAGCTGCACCGGCACCTCGATGGCATCGAAGCGGTCATGCAGACGCACTTCGGCTACGAGGAGCGACAGTTGCGTGGAGTGCTCGAGCGGCTGGATCCCGGCGACGTAGGTGTGGCCAGGCTGCTCGGTCCGCTGGCCTGAGCCGGGTTGCTCAGGATCGCCCAGTGGCGGCCAGCGTCTCCGCGAGGAGGTCGAGCCCCTCGGTCAGCAGCTCGTCGCTGATCGCGAGCGGGGGCAGGAAGCGCAGGACGTTGCCGTACGTGCCGCAGGTCAGCACGATCAGCCCCTGCTGGTGAGCGGCGGTGGCCACGGCCTTGGTGAGGTCGGGATCGGGGTCGGTCGTGCCCTTCTTGACCAGCTCGACGGCGATCATGGCGCCTCGACCGCGGACGTCCCCGATGCGGCTGTCGTCGGCCTGGAGCCGGTGGAGCCGATCGAGCATGAGGGTGCCGATGTCCTGGGCACGCTCGATGAGGTTCTCGGCGCGGATGGTCTCCAGCGTGGCGAGGGCAGCGGCGCACGCGAGCGGGTTTCCGCCGTACGTGCCGCCGAGTCCGCCTGCATGTGGGGCGTCGACCATCTCGGCGCGCCCGGTGACGGCAGCGAGGGGGAGTCCGCCGGCGATGCCCTTGGCGGTGACGATCAGGTCGGGGACGACGTCCTCGTGCTCGCAGGCGAACAGGGCGCCGGTGCGGGCGAAACCGGTCTGCACCTCGTCGGCGATGAACACGACGTTGTTCGCGGTGCACCACTCGACAAGTGCGGGCAGGAAGCCGGGTGCGGGAACGACGAAGCCGCCCTCGCCCTGGATCGGCTCGATGACGAGGGCTGCGAGGTTGCTGGCGCCGACCTGCTTCTCGATCTGGTCAATCGCCCGCGCGGCAGCCTGCTCGCCGTCCATGGCCTTGTCGTCGCGGTACGGGTACGACATCGGGGCGCGGTAGACCTCGGGAGCAAAGGGGCCGAAGCCGTCCTTGTAGGGCATGTTCTTGGCCGTCAGGGCCATCGTGAGGTTGGTCCGACCGTGATAGGCGTGGTCGAAGGCGACGACGGCGTCCTTCTTGGTGTACGCCCGCGCGATCTTGACGGCGTTCTCAACCGCCTCGGCGCCGGAGTTGAACAGCACCGACCGCTTCAGGTGGTCGCCGGGGGTGATGGCGTTGAGCGCCTCGGCGACGGCGACGTAGCCCTCGTACGGCGTGACCATGAAGCACGTGTGGGTGAACGCCTCGACCTGGGCGCGCACGGCCTCGACGACGCGGGGCGCGCTGTTGCCGATCGAGGTCACGGCGATCCCGGACCCGAAGTCGATCAACGAGTTGCCGTCGATGTCCTTGACGATGCCGCCACCGGCCTCTGCCGCGAAGACCGGCATGGTCGTGCCGACCCCTTGGGCCACGGCCGCGGTCTTGCGCTCCATCAGCTCGATGGACCGCGGTCCGGGGATGGCGGTCACGAGCTCGCGGTGCTGGGGGAGGTCTGCGGACACGGTGGGGCTCCTTGGTGGTGTGTCACCATGCTCCGCTCCACGACCTATGCTGTCCAATGCTAGTTTCGAACTGTACATATGCACAGGAGGCATAGTTGTGGAGCTGCGGACCCTGCGCTACTTCGTCGCCGCCGCCGATGCCGGCTCGGTCAATGCGGCAGCGCCTCTGGTGCACGTGACGCAACCGGCCATCTCGCGCCAGCTGGCCCAGCTGCAGGCCGAGCTGGGCGTTGCCCTGTTCGACACCCGCGGCGCCCGATCGACCCTGACGGCAGCGGGGCGACAGTTCCTGCCCATCGCCCGCGACCTGCTGGTCCGGGCCGACAAGGCGCGCGAGGCTGCTGCGAGCTTCGCGGCCGGGGCGCTGCAGACCGTGGCGATCTCGGCCCCGGCGACCACGCTCAGTGACGTGGTCGCACCGTTCCTCGCGACCTGGGGGCCGGACGACCCCATCCCCACCGTCGTGGAGCCCGCCACGTCGGACGCCTCGTCGGCCCTGCTGGCCGGGGCGGACCTGGCCATCGTGACCGAGGAGCCCGGTACCGGCGAGGTCTGGATCGCGATCGCCGAGCTGCCGATCTGGGTCTACGTCCGAGCCGACCACCCCTGGGCTGAGCGGCGCTCGGTGCGCGTGCAGGACCTGGTCGACGTGGACGTCATCGCCATGACGCCTCAGTTCAAGCCGCGCAAGATCCTCGACGGTGCACTCGCCGAGGCCGGCCTGTCGATCCCTCACCTGATGGAGAGCGCCGATGCCCAGGTGGCCCAGGCCCTCGCCGCAGCGGGGCGAGGGGTCGCGATCGTGTCGGACGATCCGCGGTTCGGTCTCGTGCCCCTGCATCTGGAGGACGATCGCGGTCCGGTCCGGATCCAGCTCTTCGCGGCCTGGGACCGGGGCCACCACGCGCACGAGACCCTGGCCGAGGTGGCCGACCGGCTCAGGATCTTCTGCCAGCAGCGGTATGCGCCGGACCTGTCCTGAGGGGAGGCCTCGCTACGATGACCGTGGCGTTCCATCCAGCACCACCAGGAGTCCTGACGTCATGTCGCACCGCATCAGTCCGCAGCATCGCATCACCCTCGTCGTCGTCCTCGCAGCGGTGGCCGTCCTCGCGAGCATCGTCGTCTACGAGGTGCTCAAGCAGCCCGAGCCGTCCAGTGCTGCGCCGACCGGCGCTCTCGTGCGCGCCGACAGCCACCGCCTCGGCGAGGCCGAGGACGACAACGTCACGCTCGTGGAGTTCTTGGACTTCGAGTGCGAGGCCTGCCGGGCCGCCTACCCGTTCGTGGAGGACCTGCGCGAGACCTACGACGGCCAGGTCACCTTCGTGGTGCGGTACTTCCCGATCGACAGCCACGTCAACGCCCGCAACGCGGCGCACGCGGTCGAGGCGGCGTCGCGTCAGGGCAGGTTCGAGGGCATGTACGCCCAGATGTACGAGACGCAGGCCCAGTGGGGCGAGCGCCAGGAATCCCAGGCCGTACTGTTCCGCGGTTTCGCCCAGGATCTGGGCCTCGACATGGCTCAGTTCAATGCCGACGTGGACAGTCCAGAGGTGGCCGAACGGGTGCAGCGGGACGTCGACGACGGTCTGGCGCTGGGGGTCTCGGGCACCCCGACGTTCTTCCTGGACGGAGAGATCCTTCAACCCGACACCACCGAGGAGTTCACCGACGCCATCGATGCCGCACTGGCGAGGTAGAGCGGCACGTCCCGCTCCACCGAGGCTGCCAGCGCTCCCGACTCGACCGCGGTCCCGTATTCTCGCCGCATGGCGGGCCAGCGCAACGTCGTCCTCATCGAGGACTGCCTGAAGGCGATCTTCTCGGTCGGCGAGTGGGACCCCCGGGCCCGGACCAACGGCGACGTGGCCGCGAGACTCGGAGTGTCCGCGTCGACGACATCGGAGCTGGTCCGACAGCTGGTGGCGGACGGTCTCGTTGATCACGAGCCGTACGGCCCGGTCCAGCTGACCGATGCCGGACTGGCGCAGGCGCTGCAGATGGTGCGCCGTCACCGGCTCCTGGAGACCTACCTGGTCACCGGACTCGGCTACTCGTGGGACGAGGTCCACGACGAGGCCGAGGTCCTCGAGCACGCGGTGTCGGACCTGATGCTGCGGCGGATTGACTCCACCCTGGGCCACCCGTGGCGCGATCCACACGGTGACGCGATCCCGACCCCCGACGGTGTCCTGCACCTTCCGGCCGCGCGGCCCCTGGCCGGTATGGAGCCGGGTGAGGGCGGTTTCGTCGCCCGCATCCTCGACGAGGACCCGGCGCTGCTGCGATGGTTCGACGACATGGGAGTGGCGCTCGACGTGCGTCTGGTGGTCGAGGGACACCGACCCTTCGGTGGTGCGCTCGCGGTGCGGCTGGGTGAGGGCGACCAGGCCGTGGACCTGGGCATCCAGGCTGCCAGCTCGTTGTGGATCGCCGACGATGCTCCGCTGCCCGGTGTCGACGACCCGTTCGTGTGCCGGTACGCCACCTGCCAACACCTCGGCCCGGGATCGACTGCCTAGCTCTAGCCGCAGGTTCCGCTGGTCGAAAGTTCCGATGACCGAACTCTGGTGTTGGCGGCGCTGTCTTGGCCATCTAATCGCCACTGCCTAGCGTCGTGCGGGTGGTTCACATCATCTTGCTCGTCGTCTGCGCCGTGGCGATCTACTTCTCGTGCGAGTGGTTCGTCAACGCCATCGAGTGGCTCGGCGTGCGCCTGAAGGTCGGCGGCGTGGCCGTCGGCACGATCCTCGCGGCGGCAGGCACTGCGCTGCCCGAATCGGTCGTCACTCTCATGGCTGTCCTGTTCGGCAGCGAGGAGAGCGGCGACGACATCGCCGTCGGCGCCGCGATGGGCGGACCGCTGGTGGTCGGCACCATCGCCTACGCCGTGACAGGCGCGATGCTCCTGGTGCGCCACCGCGCCAGGACCAAGCAGGCGATCGCCGCCGGCACCTACGACGCGCAGTCCACCGACGCAGAATCGACCGGCTCGGCGTCGCCCAGCCGGGACCTTCGCATCACCGACGGGATCGACACCGCGCGCCTGGCGCGCGACCAGGTGTGGTTCCTGAGTGCCTTCGTGTTCAAGGTTGCCCTCGGACTCGTCGCCTTCGCGATCAAGCCGTGGCTCGGTCTGATCTTCCTCGTCGTGTACGGCATCTACTTCTACCGCGAGATGTCCGGCGACGGCGAGGATGCCTCGGCCGAGGGACTCGATCCACTCAAGCTGACCCCGCGGAGCGCCAACCCGTCGGCGGTGGCCGTCTGGGCCCAGACGATTGGTGCGCTGGTCGTGATCTTCGGGGCATCGCAGGTGTTCGTCCGTCAGCTCGAGTGGGCTGGTCCGGCGCTCGGTCTGCCGGCCGTCGTGGTCGCGCTGCTGCTGTCTCCCATCGCGACCGAGCTGCCCGAGGTGATGAACGCGATCATCTGGGTGCGGCAGGGCAAGGCGAACCTGGCGCTGGGCAACATCTCCGGCGCGATGATGATCCAGGCGACCGTCCCCTCGGCGATCGGCATCGGCTTGACGCCGTGGAGGTTCGACACCCCACTTCTGCTGGCCGGCATCGCGACGCTGGCCTCCGTCACCTACCTGTGGTGGGTCCTGCGGCGGCACACCTTCACGGCAAGCAAGCTGCTGGTTGCCGGCGGCTTCTACGTGGCCTTTGCCGTGGGGCTCGTCCTGACCGTGTGACCGAAGCTCTAGGAGCGGACGAGTCGGGCGATGGCCGCCGAGGCCTCCTTGATCTTGGCGTCGGCCTCGTCGCCGCCCGCGCGCACCGCGTCGGTGACGCAGTGCTGCAGGTGCTCCTCCAGGAGCGCGAGCGCGACCGCCTCGAGGGCTCGGGTCGCCGCGGAGATCTGGGTGAGCACGTCGATGCAGTAGGTCTCCTCCTCGACCATGCGGTGCAGTCCGCGCACCTGGCCCTCGACGCGACGCAGGCGCTTGAGATGGGCGGTCTTGTGGTCGATGTAGCCGGGCACGGTGTCAGCCATGAGCAGATGATGTCATCTCGGGTAGAGGGTCAGAGGTGTTGGTGGCGCAGGCGCAGGGCGTTGCCGATGACGCTGACCGACGACAGTGCCATGGCGGCCGCCGAGATCATGGGGGAGAGCAGCAGCCCGAACGTCGGGTACAGCACGCCGGCCGCGATCGGGATGCCCGCGGCGTTGTAGACGAACGCGAAGACCAGGTTCTGGCGGATGTTGCTCATCGTCTTCTCGGAGAGCTGTCGGGCGCGCACGATGCCCATCAGGTCGCCCCCGAGCAGGGTGATGCCAGCGCTCTCCATCGCCACGTCCGTGCCCGATCCCATGGCCAGGCCGACGTCGGCCGCGGCGAGGGCCGGCGCATCGTTGACTCCGTCGCCCGCCATGGCCACGACGCGGCCCTCGCTGCGCAGCGCCGTGACGATGTCGCTCTTGTGGTCCGGGAGCACCTGCGCCTCGACGCGATCGATGCCGAGCTGACGTCCGATCGCCTCGGCCGTGACGCGGTTGTCGCCGGTGAGCATGACGACCTCGACGCCCTCGGCGCGCAGCGCGGCCAGGGCGTCTGCGGTGGTCGCCTTGAGTGGATCGGCGATGGCGAAGATGCCGCCCAGGTGGCCGTCGATGCCGAGATGGATGACAGTTGCGCCGTCGGTGCGCAGCTGATCGGCCTCCACGTCGAGATCAGCGGTGTCGATTCCGTGGGAGGCCAAGAAGTTCGCGCTGCCCAGGACGACGTCGTGGCCCTCGACGGTTCCCTGTGCACCACGGCCCACGGGGGAGTCGAAGTCCTGCACGTCGGGGATGGCGATCGCCTCGGCGTGCGCGGCCTCGACGATGGCGAGTCCCAAAGGATGCTCGGAGGCACGTTCGACTCCGGCCGCAAGGCGCAGGTTCTCCGTCGCGTCGAAGCCTGCGGCTGGCACCGTGCTGGTGACCGAGGGCCGGCCCTCGGTCAGGGTGCCGGTCTTGTCGACGACGAGGGTGTCGACCTTCTCCATGACCTCGAGCGACTCGGCGTTCTTGACGAGCACACCGAGGTCGGCGCCGCGCCCGACGCCGACCATGATCGACATGGGCGTGGCGAGCCCGAGTGCGCACGGGCAGGCGATGATCAGCACGGCCACGGCCGCGATGAGGGCATGGGGCAGCCGCGGCTCGGGCCCGGCCAGCGCCCAGACCACGAACGCGACGACAGCGACGGCCAGGACGATGGGGACGAAGAGGCCGGCGACGCGGTCGGCCACGCGCTGGATCGGTGCGCGGGAGCGCTGGGCGTCGGCGACCATGGCCACGATCTGGGCCAGCATCGTGTCGCGGCCGATCTTCTCGGCGCGCATGACCAGTCCGCCGCTGGAGTTGATGGTGCCGCCGATGACAGCGTCGCCGGTCGTCTTGGTGACGGGCATCGACTCGCCGGTGACCAAGGACTCGTCGACGGTCGAGCGCCCGTCCTCGACGGTGCCGTCGACCGGGACTCGCTCGCCGGGTCGGACCCGCAGTCGGTCGTCGATCTGCACGTCCTCCAGGCCGATCTCCTCGTCCGTGCCGTCGGCGTTCACGCGAATGGCCGTCTTGGGGGTCAGGTCGAGCAGCGCGCGGATGGCACCTGAGGTCTGGTCACGGGCGCGCAGCTCCAGCACCTGTCCTAGGAGCACCAGCACGGTGATCACGGCGGCGGCCTCGAAGTAGACGTCGACCGTCCCGCTCGCCATGCCGTCGCTCTCGCGGAAGGAGTCCGGGAAGATGCCCGGGGCCACGGTGGCGATGACGCTGTAGACCCAGGCGACACCGGTGCCGAGCGCGATGAGCGTGAACATGTTCAGGTTGCGGGTTCGGACCGAGGCCCATCCGCGAACGAAGAACGGCCATCCGGCCCACAGCACCACCGGGGTGGCCAGCACGAGCTGGATCCACACCGAGGTCGAGGACGGAACCAGGTCGTGCACCCAGGAGAAGAGATGCCCCCCCATCTCCAGGAGGAACACGGGAAGCGTCAGCGCCAGGCCGAACCAGAACCGGCGCGTCATGTCGACGAGCTCGGCATTGGGGCCGGCGTCCGCGGTGATGAGGACCGGCTCGAGCGCCATGCCGCAGATCGGACACGATCCGGCACCGGCCTGGCGGATCTCCGGGTGCATCGGGCAGGTGTACTCGGCGATGTCGGACGGGTCCATCTCGTCGGGACGACTCGTCGGTTCCCCGACGTACTGCTCGGGATCTGTCGCGAACTTCGCCTGACAGTGCTCGGAGCAGAAGTGATGGGTCGTGCCGTCATGTTCAGCGTGCAGGGGTCCGGACGGGTCCACGGTCATGCCGCACACGGGATCGGTGTGAGTGCTCATGTGACCACTGTACGTTACCCCTGGGGGGTATCCAAACCCGACCCTGTCGGGTCAGTAACCGTCGAAGATGTCGATGCGAATGTCGTCGTGATCCACGCCCATCGTGTCCAGCAGGGCCTCGGTGGACTCGATCATCCCCTCGGGTCCGGCGATGAAGTAGTGGTGCGCGTCGACGGAGATGATGTCGCGCAGCGCGGCCTCCCGTTTCTTGCGTGACAGCCCCTTGGTCACCAGGTGGTGGACCACGACATCATCGAGCTCGCGCTGCCACGCGTCGAGCTCCTCGGCGAACAAGAAGGCGTCGGTCTGGTTCAGGTAGACCAGCTGCACCGATCCCGAGCCGTTGGTGTCCCGCATCTGCTTGATCATGCTGCGAAAGGGCGCCACGCCCACGCCGCCAGCGATAAGGACGCTGTCGCGGTGCTCGGCGAGGTGGAACTCGTAGTCATTGCCGTAGGCAGTGATGCGGGCGGTGTCGCCCGGAGCGGACCCGGCCAGGGCACGCTTGAACTCGCTGAGACCCTCCTTGAACGTGATCATCAGGTCAGGCTCGGTGGGCGCGGAGGACAGCGAGTACGTCCGGCCGCCGCGCAGCTCGACCCCCAACGCCAGGTCGACCCAGTCACCGGGCTCGTAGTCGAATCCGCGCGGCCGCTCGTAGATCACGCTGAGGTGCTGGGGCGTCTCGGCCCGCACCTGCTTGACGGTCAGCTCGAGATCGACGTACTGATGCGGCACCGGGCCAGCCTCGCACAGCGTGTGCCGGGACCTTCGGGAGCGATCATCGGGACGTCTGGCCGCCGAGGCGATCCGCTGCGTGGCCTAGTGTGGAGGAGAGCCGGCGACTTCTTGCTGGACACCGAATGGAGTCACCCATGATCGAGCTCGACGGCGGCGTTCTCGCGGCGCACGACGGATCCGCGAACGCCCAGCGGGCGCTCGACGATGCAGTACGCCTCGCCGCCGCGCTCCAGACCCATGTGACGGTCGTGCGTGCCTGGGCGATTGCCACCGCACCGCGGCCGCGCACGGCGTCTCCCGGCTACGTCCCGCCGTTGGAGGACTTCGCCGCATCGACGCTCGAGGCGCTCGACGCGGACGTCGCCGACCTGCGTGCGGCCCACCCACAGGTGCGGATCGACACCGCGGTGACCCATGGCAATGCGGCGGAGCAGCTGATCGCGGCCTCGGAGTCCGCGGACCTGATCGTGGTGGGTCGTCGTGGCCGGGGCGGGTTCGCGCAGCTGGTGCTCGGATCGGTCAGCGATCAGGTCGTCCGACACGCGCAGTGCCCCGTCCTGGTGGTCAATCCGGACACCAGGCTCGCGGCGTCACCGCAGGCCCCGCGCGAGTCCGAGCTGGATGCTGCGCTGGCCAGCGAGCTCAAGCTCGACCGGTAGGAGATCGCTGCACGAGTCCCGGGTGACGTCCTACGCCGTCGCTCCCAGCAGCTCGTCGGGTGGAACCGGACCGACGCCGACGTCGCAGGCGAAGAACAGACGGTGGCTGGAGAACGGCGCGGACACCAGGTGTGCGTGCAGTTCGCGCAGCCATCGCTGGTCGAGGCGGGTGAGGGTCGCCGGACCGGGGCGAGCCTTCATGACGGCCACCGAGCCGTCGGGCGCCTGGAGGTCTATGACCTCGGCGAGCCGCTCCACCATGCTGGCCAGCAGCGCGCCCTCGGGCTCACCGCCGATCTCGGCGTCGTAGATCTGGATGATGGTGGGTGTGATGGTGCCGTCAACTTCGATGACGAGGATGAAGATCTGCGGGGCGCTGTAGCCGAAGCCACCGTCGATGACGGTCCAGGCCGCGGTGAGGTCCTCGAGGGTTCGGATGGGTTTCAGGGGTGTCTGCATGACGTCAGCCTCGGCCGATGTGAACTGCGTCGCTGCTGGCTGTCCACAGGTCCGGGGTCCATGATGGATCGATGACTGCCGCAACCGATGCGCTGCGCGACGCGCGTGACCTTCTGCTGGACCTGCGCACCTCCTACGAGGAGGCCGTCCGAACCTTCCGATGGCCCGACGTGGGGGACCGGTTCAACTTTGCGCACGACTGGTTCGATCCGTTCGCCCGAGGCAACGACCAGTCGGCACTGGTGATCAGCGAGACCGACGGCACACGCAGCTCGTTCACCTTCGACGACATGGCGACACGTTCTGACCAGGTCGCGAAGCTGCTCGCCGAGCAGGGCGTCGAGGCCGGAACGAGCGTCATCGTGATGCTGGGCAACCAGGTGGAGCTGTGGGACACGATGCTCGCGGTGATCAAGCTGGGTGCCGTGGTGATGCCCACCACGACCGCCGTGGGCACGGCCGACCTGATCGACCGCATGGAGCGTGGGGCGGCTGGTGCCGTGGTCTGCGCGGCCGCTGACACGGACAAGTTCGACGCGGTGCCCGGGGCATACGCGCGCATCTGCGTCGCGACCGATGCCGCCGCACCGGACAGTTGGGTGCGCTACGAGGACGCATTCGACGCCGAGGCGGTGCCGGTTCCTCATCCGCACAACGCCAGCGACGACCGGGTCCTGCTGTACTTCACCAGCGGCACGACGAACCGGCCCAAGCTGGTCGAGCACACTCACACGACCTACCCCGTGGGCCACTTGTCGACGATGTACTGGCTGGGACTGCAGCCGGGCGATGTCCACCTGAACATCTCGAGCCCGGGATGGGCCAAGCACGCCTGGTCGAACTTCTTCGCTCCGTGGTTGGCCGAGGCCACGGTGTTCGTCTACAACTACACGCGCTTCGACCCGGCCGCGTTGGTCGAGCAGCTCGAGCGCGAGTCCGTCACCACGTTCTGTGGACCGCCAACGGTCTGGCGCATGCTGATCACGTCCGACCTCGGTGCCAGGCCGACCGCTCTGCGGGAGGCGATCGGTGCTGGGGAACCCCTCAATCCCGAGGTGATCAGCCAGGTCGAGCGGGCGTGGGGGCTGACCATCCGTGATGGATTCGGCCAGACCGAGATGACGGCCGCCGTCGCGAACTGCCCGGGGCAACCGGTCAAGGCCGGATCGATGGGTCGGCCTCTGCCGGGGGTTCCGGTCGTCCTGGTCGATCCGGTGTCAGGCGTCGTGATCGATGGTCCCGGCGAGGGAGAGATCTGCTTGGATCTCGACCATCGTCCGTACACCCTGATGACCGGTTACCGGGGCGATGACGAACGCAACGCAGCAGCGATGGCTGGTGGTTTCTACCACACTGGGGACGTCGCGGAACGCGATGTCGAGGGCTACATCACCTACGTCGGTCGGACCGATGACGTCTTCAAGGCCAGTGACTACAAGGTGAGCCCGTTCGAGCTCGAGTCGGTGCTGATCGAGCACCCGGCCGTCGCGGAGGCCGCGATCGTGCCGGCGCCCGACGAGGTTCGACTGGCGGTCCCGAAGGCGTACGTCGTGGTGGCGCCCGGGTACGAGGCCAACGCCGAGACGGCCGCCTCGATCCTGTCCTACGCGCGCGAGCACCTGCCGCCCTACCTGCGCGTGCGTCGCCTCGAGTTCGCGGATCTGCCCAAGACCATCTCGGGCAAGATCCGACGCGTCGAGCTGCGCGAGCGCGAGATCGAGATCTCGGCAGCGCGCGTCGAGGGGGAGTACCGGGATAGCGACGGTCGAGATCAGTAGCGACGGGCCCGGTCGAGATCAGTAGCGACGGGCCCGGTAGCGCTCCGCGATCGGGCCATCGGCCCGGGTTAACATGGTGCAGCGACCGGGGGGCGCCACACGGACTGCGTCATGCAGCACCGGTGGAGTTCGTTATCTACTCTGTTTCGACGATCGATGGGCCGGGAGTGCACGATTTCGCGTTGCAGGATCGTGTGGTCCTGAACGACGTCGCGCACTGGGTGGTGGACCGTCGCACCGAGCCGATTCCGGTGCGACCTGGGCGGGTCACGCCTCTGCCGGAGGTGACCAGGCTGGGTCTGGGCATCAGGTCGACGTGGGCCGCGCTGCGCGATCGGCTGCTCCCAACCAGCTTCCCGACCGACCACCCGCGCTATCTGGCCTTTGTCGGGGGAGCGCCGACGCCGGCTGCCATCATCGCTGATGTCGCCCTGTCGGCTGCCGCCGTCTACGGGGGGAGCGAGCTCGAGGCGGGTGACGTCGTGGCGGCGGAGCGGGCCGCGATGAGGTGGTTGTGTGACATCTTCGGTTATCCGGAGTCCGCGCACGGGGTGTTCGTCAGTGGTGGTTCGCTGGCCAATCTCAGCGCCCTCGTCGCAGCCCGGCACGGTTGGGTGGCGCAGGAGAGTGCGATCCCGAAGGTGATCGTGGCCAGTGCCTCGGCCCACTCCTCGATCCAGGCAGCCGCCGCCATCATGGGGTGCACGGTGGTTCAGGCCGGTCGGGTCGACCGGCCCCTGGGCGGCGATGAGCTGATGGACGTGCTGGACACCCTCGACGACCGGGACGTGGTCGCCGTCGTGGCCAACGCAGGCGCCACGAACACCGGTGCGGTCGACGCGCTGGATGAGATCGCCGACTGCTGCGAGGTGCTCGGGATCTGGCTGCACGTCGACGCCGCCTACGGCGGAGCGGCGCTGCTGGTGCCAGGGCAGCGACACACCTTCGACGGCATCGCGCGTGCCGACTCGATCACCATCGATCCGCACAAGTGGCTCTTCACGCCCTTCGACTGCGCTGCGGTGCTCTACCGAGATCCGGTCCATGCCCGTGCCGCGCACCGGCAGAGCGCTGCCTATCTCGACGCAGTGCTGGACTTTGACAATCCGTCCGACTACGCGGCGCACCTCACGCGGCGCGCTCGAGGTCTGCCGATGTGGTTCTCGTTGGTGGCCAACGGCACCGATGCGTACGCGGCGGCCGTCGAGCGGTGCATCGATGTCGCCGCCTACGCGGCGAAGGAGATCGACGCGGCCGCTCACCTCGACGTGGTGACTGATCCGTGTCTGTCCGTCGTGCTGTTCCGGCGCCACGGTTGGAACGCGCAGGACTATGCGCGGTGGTCCGCGGCTGCCCAGGCCAGAGGTCTGGCCCTGGTGACGCCGACGACCTTCGACGACGAGACGGTGCTGCGTCTGTGCTTCGTCAACCCCCTGACGTCGGTCGACGACGTGGACCTCGTCCTGGACAGTCTCTGGTCCGATGCCCGCGACTGAGCAGGACCGCGCCCTTCTCGGAAGGGTCCAGGCGGTGCTGGCGCCGATCCCGTGGGTCGTGATCGCGGTGGGGCTGGTCGTCAACCACTTCGTCCCCATGGGAACTGGCCTGCGAACGATTGCACTGTTGATCGTCCTGACCGTGTTCTTCGTGTCGGTGCTGGGCCGACTGGCGTGTGTTGCGATCGCCACTGCGGGGCGTCGTGTGCCGATGCTCGTCCTGATGTTCGCGGTGGTGACCTGGGCGATGGGATCGATCTCGGTCAACTCTTCGGGGGGTGTCGGTGGCGCGGAGGAGTTCCCTGCCTCAGGAGAGTGGTTGTTCCTGGTGTCCTACCTCGGCCTGGTCGGGTTCCTCCTGCTCGACCTGGAACGACGTGCCTCCCGTCCGGCCCGCGTCTGGCTGGACCTGGTGATCATCTGTGGCGGAATAGTCTGCCTCGCCTCGCTGCTGCTGGTTACACCTCTGCTGTCAGTCTCCGGCCAGGAGCGCACGTCGCTGCTGCTGGCGTTCACCTACCCACTGGCCGACGTGATCCTGGCGTTGGTGGTGCTGGGGCAGGCAATCTTGCAGCTGCGGACCGATCGGATCACGTCGGCGATGCTGGGCGTGAGCTTTCTGCTCCTGGCCGGCGCGGACTCGGCCTTTGCGGCGGTGGTTTCCGCCACGACCTATGACTTCGGCAGTGTCAGCTACGCCCTGTGGGGTGCCGCGTTCACCCTTCTGACGGCAGCGGCCTGTCGACCTCTGCAGTCCACGATCCATGCGGTGCCGCGGTCGGGCGGCACGGTCGGACTGGTCGGGGCCGGCCTGCTTGCCCTGCTGGTCCTGCTGGTCCCCACCGATGCGACGCTCGCGGTGTTCGTCAAGCCACCGGCGGTGCTCACCCTCGCTGCAGCATCTGCTCGACTGGCCCTGGCCCTGCGCGACGCGAACCGCGCCAACGAGGCCTTCGCACTGTCGCAGACCGACGACCTCACCCAGCTGCCCAATCGTCGTGCCGTGCGTGCGTGGCTGTCGGAGGGTCTGGCCGAGCGGGCACCGATGGCGCTGATGCTGCTCGATCTCGACGGGTTCAAGGAGATCAACGACGCCCTGGGACACACCGTGGGCGACACCGTCCTGAAGATGGTGGCGATCCGCATGCGCGAGGCGGTCGGCGGCCGAGCTCGGATCGCTCGCATGGGCGGTGACGAGTTCGCGATCGTCCTGACGAACACCAACGAGATCGAGCTGGTCGAGACGGCCCGCGGCGTGCTGGTCGAGCTCGCCAAGCCGATCGTCATCGAGGGGATCGAGATCAGCCCGTCGGGCTCGATCGGAGTGACCGTCGCGGCTGCCACCGACACCGGCGACGGAGAGGTGCTGCGCCGGGCCGACGTCGCGATGTACCAGGCCAAGTCCTCCGGGCTCGGCGTCGCGCTCTACGACGGAGAGCTCGACGAGTTCTCGCGGTCCCGCCTGCAGATGGCCGAGGACCTGAGACGTGCCTTCGCGGACGGACAGATCGAGGTCTGGTACCAACCGCAGGTCGAGATCGCCTCGATGACGGTGTCCGGCCTCGAGGCGCTGGTGCGGTGGCAGCACCCCTTGGAGGGGCTGATCAGTCCGGTCTCGTTCCTGCCGGCCGCCCGGCGAGCCGGTCTGATGGCCCAGCTGTCGCAGATCGTCTGCGACCGGGCGGTGGAGGACCTGGCGGGGTTCCTGCGTGACGGTCTCGACGTCCGCGTGGCGATCAACTGTGCTCCGCCAGAACTGCTGGGGCCCACCGTCCTGCCCTCGCTGTACGCCGCGATCGAGAGAGCGGCCCTGCCGCCGGACAGTCTGGTGCTGGAGGTGACCGAGGACTCCTTCCTGGTCGATCCGGAGCGCACGCGCGAGGTGCTGACCGAGCTGCGGGGCCACCAGGTGCAGATCTCGATCGACGACTACGGGACGGGATTCTCCTCCTTGACCTACCTGCGCAACCTTCCGGTCCAGGAGCTCAAGATCGATCGAACCTTGATCGGCAACGTTGCCCAGGACGAGCGCAGCCGGATGATCGTGGCCTCGACGATCGGGCTGGCGCACGCCCTCGACCTACGGATCGTGGCGGAGGGCGTCGAGGACGTGGCCGACCTGGATGCTCTGGTTGCCATGGAGGTTGACACCGTTCAGGGATACCATTTTGCGCGGCCCATGCCAGCGTGGCAGATCGCGGCATGGATGACCACGTGGACCGACCAGCACCCCAGGGGAAACTGACGATGACCGACACTCCGCTACGACTCGTGATCAATCCTGTGGGCGAGGAGCTGGCCGCTGCACGTGAGTGCGAGGCCGACGTGTTCCTGGCCACCTACGGCAACACCGTAGAGCAGTTCGAGTTCGAGTACGGACCGTACCAGGACAACACCACGTTCCTGGCCGTGCTGGAGAGCAACGGCGAAGCGGCCGCGGCGGCTCGCATCATCACCCCCGGCCCTGCGGGTCTGAAGACCCTCAATGACGTGGCTCGACCGCCCTGGGAGGTCGACGGACTCCGTTCCGCCCGGGCCGCCGGCGTCGATCCGGCGCGAACGTGGGACGTCTCGACCATCGCGGTGAGGCGGGGATCGGGCCGCGGAGGTCTGTGCGCCGCGGCGCTGTACCACGGCATCATCTACGGCGCGTACGTCAACGAGGTCGACTACTTCGTCATGATCATGGACTCCCACGTGCGCGAGCTCGTGAACTCACTCGACATCAGCACGCACCCGCTTCCGGGCACCAGCCCGGGTGAGTATCTCGGCTCGCCGAACAGCACCCCCCTGTGGGGCAACCTGCGCCGCGGTCTCGAGCAGCAACGTCAGCACAGCCCCGACGCGTACCGGCTGATCTTCCGGGGCATCGGCCTCGACGGCATCACCCTGCCGACGGACTGGACCTGGCGCCAGCCCGTGGAGCCCGGCCGGGCCGGCGCATCATCGACCTCGCCCTGACCGCACGTCTCGGGCATGGACGACTCAGCACGACGGCTGAGACACTGAGCCCATGAGGTCACTCGTCGGGGGAATCGTGGTCACGGCCTGTCTGGCTCTGGGAGCCTGCGGGGGATCGACTGATCCTGAGCAGCCGCAGGCCCCGGCCCCCACCACGGACACGCCGAGCACGGACGTGCCGACCGCCCCCGACCCCACCCTGACGGCCAAGCCCCCGTCGGGAGCCCAAGAGCTCGCCGGAAGCATCGAGCGCGGGGTCGAGGCACGCTGCCTGGTGCTGTCGGTCAGCAGCGGGCAGTCCTACGTGCTGACAGGAACGGTCGCCGGGCTGGAGCCCGGCGACCGTGTCACCGTGAAGGGCCGGTCCGATCCCGGCGCCGCGACCACGTGCCAGCAGGGGCCCGTGTTCGAGGTCACCGAGATCGTCGACGGCTGATCGGCGTCACTCGGTCCTGACGCCCTCCTCCAGCGGCTGGGCCGAGGCCGGCGCCGACGGCGTGGCCGACTCCGTCGGCGTGGGCTCCGGGGTGGGGCTCGCCGACGGTTCCGGAGTCGGCTCGGCGGGTGCCGAACCGATCACACGGACCGATCCGCTGCCGAGCACGGCGCCTTCGGAGGAGATGACCTGCATCTCTCCGAACAGCACCCGGCCGTCCGACGGTGCCGCGGTGGCCGTGAGCGAGCCGGAGACCGTGGCGGTGTCGCCGCGGCCCAGGTCGATCGCGGTGTCGTCGACGTCGAGCGATCCGAGGCCGGGGGAGTAGAACACGTCGAGGTAGTCGTACTCCGTGGTGCCCGCAGGCACCGCGTATCCGTCGATCACGACCGTGTAGGTGCCAGCTGCTGGCGCATCCAACGTCACGGACTCCTCGGAGTCGCCGTCGGCGGACTGACCTGCCTGCCCGCCATCGGGTCCAAGGACCGTCAGGTCGAGATCTGCTCCGGCATCGGACGTGCTGCCGATCGTCGAGGTGAACGTCGACGCGCCCTCGGGCACCTCGACCTCGAACGTCTGCTGCTGGCCGTTGTCGATGCTCTTGCGCTCGGACAGCGCACTGCCGAGGTCGCCGCCCCGGGGCTCGACGGTGACCGGGCCGAAGGCGTTCTCCAGCTGCCACTCCAGATCGATGGCCTCGCCGTCGGCTGCCGGGGCGACGTCCTGCGTGGCGGGATCGACGGTGACGCCCTGCGCCGTCGCCGTCAGCTGGAACGGATTCTCCAGCAGCGGTGACGTGCGGCGCGACTCGACCTCGATCTCCCACACGCCGGGCAACGGGTCCGCATAGTTGCGCGAGACCGGGTTGCAGCCCGAGGTGCTGGAGTAGTTGGTGTAACAGGCCGTCGAGGCGGTCGAGTCGACCGGGACGCCGTACGGGTTGATCGCGACGAACCGGGTCTGGCTGCGCGTCGCGATGCCGGACAGATTCATCTGCAGCGCCTTGGCGCCCTCGGGAACCGTGACGAAGTACGACGTCGTCCGGTTGCGCTCGACCGTGCCTCGGTTCTCGGTGGAGAACGTCGGACGCTTGAGAGCATCGGACTGGACCACCGTCACCATGACGCGGTGATCGACGACGGGCGTCTTCGGATCGTCGATCTCGACGAGGGCCGAGTGGGCGCCCTGCTCCTGGGTGGTGGCGGTCACCGACAGGACGCTGCGCTTGCCCTTGTCGAGCGTGATGGTGCGCGGCACCTGGAAGGTGCCGTCATCGCCGACGACCCGGACGTCGTGACGCACGGACGCGTCGATGCCGGACGTGCGGGTGATCTGCAGGCCGTAGGACTTGGCCCGGCCGATCACCTGTCCGCCGTCGCCGGCGGCACAACGGTTGTACAGACCCGTTCCGCGGTTGGGCGTCTTGAGGAAGCCCGACAGTGGGGTGCAGACGGGCGCGTTGGTCGTGTAGTCGGCCACGTCCGCCTTCTTCTGGAGCAGCTCCCAAGCGCCGGGCACGTCCATGAGACCCGTGCCCTGACCGGCCACCGACTCGCCCTCGAACAGGTCCGCCGAGGTGTACAGCGCATCGCGCAGACGCTGGGGCGTGACCGGGATCTCCTGGTCGAAGGTGCCCGACAGCAGCACGGCTGCGGCGCCGGCAGCCTGCGGGGAGGCCATCGAGGTGCCGTTGAACATGGCGTAACCGATGGGCAGCTCGTAGCCGGCTTCAGCCAGATCGGCCTGCTTGAGCCACTGCGGGACCGTGGAGATCGCCGAACCCGGCGCCGAGATGTTCGGCTTGAAGTCGCCGGACTCGGTCGGACCGCGCGAGGAGAACGGATGCAAGGCCTGCGCCGCGGACACGACCGAGCCGTAGTTGGACTTCCAGGTCTCCTTGGAGATCGAGGAGGCGACGCTGACGACCTGGCCGGCCACCGACGGATCGCCGATGGTGTTCAGGCCCGGGCCGCTGTTGCCGGCCGAGATGAACAGCTGGACGCCGTAGTCGTCGATCAGTCGGTCGTAGATCTCCGCACGCGCATTGTTGGCATCGTTGAGCGCCGGGAGGCCGCCGATCGACATGTTGACGACGTCGACGCCACGGTTGGTGACCAGGTCGACCATGCCGTCGAGCAGGGCCGCCGCGGTGCATCCACCGCCCCAGGTGCAGGCGCGCGAGGAGACGATCTGCGCGCCGGGCGCCTGACCGTCCATGGCGCCGCCGAACAGCGAGCTACCTGCGGCGATGCCGGCGACGTGGCTGCCGTGCGCGCTCTCGACGATGCCGATGTTGACGAAGTCGGCGGTGCCGGGCAGGCCGTACGGCGCCAGGCTGACGTCTTCGCGGAACTCCACGACGAACGGGCTCTGCTCGACGATGTCGGTGTTCTTCTTGTCCTTGCCGAAGTGGCCGACCTGCTGCTTCTCCTTGTACGGGCGCATCAGCTCGGCCTGGGTGAAGCGACGGTCCTGGTTCGAGTCGACCCAGATGTCGTTGGTCTCGGTGTCGTAGAGGACGCCGAACTTGTCGGTGGTGTCGCCGTCACGGTTGATGTCGCCGCCCGGCTCGCTGGCCGCGGTGATGTTCTCGCTGAACGTGCTGACCGTGAAGTCGCCCTGGCGGGGTGCGCGCCAGTTCTGCGAGGAGTAGGAGAACCGTGGCGAGGCCGAGACCTCGGTCAGCATGGGCCGCCAGGTCGGGTCGCCGTCGAGGACCGGGTCGGTTCCGGTGACCCAGTCGACGATCTTGGTCTCACCGGTGCTGGTCTTCTGCAGCGACGGGTGGTCCAGGTCGACGCCGGAGTCGACGATGCCGATCGTCACGCCGCGGCCGTCGTACTTCTTGTTCGCCTTCTTGAAGTCGACCGATCCGAGATCCTGTGTGGGCAGGTACGGGTTGGCGTCGGGTGTCTTCTTGCCCGGGGCCTTCGAGGGCGACGAGCCGCCGTTCGAGGCCTTGCCGGGCTGAGGGTCGTCGATCGGGATGGTCTCGTCGAGGTCGATCGCCTCGACCCGAGAGATCTTCGCGACCTTCTCGACGCTGCCGGTCGGCACCGACGCACGCACGTAGCCGAGCTTGTCGTCGACGCGGCCGATGTACCCGCCGGCAGACTCCAGCGAGTCGATGACAGCAGCGGTCTGCTTGCGCTGCGTGGCGACCATGACGGTGACCCGTTTGGTGCCGTCGTTCTGCGCGTCGGCGAGCAGAACGCGATCGGCCTGACCGAGCTTGTCGGACTTCTCGGCCTTGGGGGCTTTCTTCGCCTGGTCGTTCTGGGTGGAGCGTTCTGGCGCCTTCTCGATGTTCGACTGGGCCGTTTCGGCCTGCGGCTCGTCGGCCGCGTTGGCAGGTGCCGCGGTGGCGACGGCCAGCGCGAGCGCGATGGATGAGACTGCTCCGTTCCGGAGCATGCGTGTTCTGGGTGTTCGCATGTGGTGATGCGTCCTCTCTACGTCCGGGCGGTAGCCCGGCGTCCCCCCGTGGGACGTGAAGTGGGGCACAGTCTTCACCAATTCTCAGGATGCCGCCAGAGGTGAGGTGCCGCCAGACGCCCACGATGTGCCACCCCGTCAACAATTTTCACTGCGCTCAGGACGGCCGGCGAGGAGAAAATGCCAGGGACCGGATCAGTCGCGGGCGAAGTGCTGGTAGTCCGGCTCGGTGAACAGACCGCCCCACGCCCATCCGATGCGGTCGAACTCGCTGCGCACGATGCCATCGGCGGTGATGACGCCCGGGCGCGGTTCGGCACCGGGCTCGCGGGCGACGTCGACGAAGTCCTCGGCCGCGGGTGGGCGCACGTCGCCTCCGACGACATAGGGATTCTGCACGGGATTGAGGTCGACGGCACGACCGTAGGCATGGTTGGAGTACCGGTCGGTGCCAGCCACGAGACGGCAGTTGTAGCCCGACGTGTTGTTGGCAGCCATGGATCGGTCGTCATCGCCGCCGTACTCATCGACCAGACGCATGCGCTCGATGGGGAAGCGCTGCTCGTACAGCGTGGAGAACACGCTGACGACGTCGTCGGCCACCTCGGCGGCGAGCACCAGCTCGCCGCGGTGCAACGCCCCGTCGAAGCCGACGTAGCTGACCTGGACGTGGCGGAGGTCGGCGAGCGAGACCGGGCACACGCCCTCGTCGTGGCTGGTCATGCTGGCGCGCACCGACTCATCGATGCGCCGCACCGAGGAGACGAAGTCGGGGAGGTCGGCTGCCTGCTCGACGGGCGAGACGGGCGCCTGCTCGACGGGTCCTGGTCCGGCGTCCAGATCGGTGCAGTCGCGGAGCTCCTCCCACTGATCGACGGCTTCCTCGGCCGCGTCGCCCCGCAGCGGCCGCGGACCGCCGCCCGTGGGGCGGAACCGCGCCGGCACCCATTCGTCGCCGACGACCTGGTTGCCCTGCACGGTCAGCTTGAGGACGCCGGTCTCGGACTCGCGACCGTGGTACCAGTAGAAGTTGCCCAGGCCATAGCTGACGTAGGCCGCGCCGTTGGTGCCCGCACCCAGCGGGGTGTGGGCGTGAGACCCCACGATGATGTCGGCGCCGGCCTCGGTCAGCAGCTCTGCGAGGTCGTGCTGCGGCTCGGTGGAGCAGGCGTCTCCCTCATCGCCCCAGTGCAGGTACACGACCACCAGGTCGTCGACGGCCTGCGCCTGGCGCACGGCAGTTGCCAGCATCGCAGCATGCTCGTTTCGAGCCGAGGCGATTCCCGGCCCCGAGCCCGCACGAGCGCTCCAGATCTCCGAGGCGCTCTCGCGCGGCGACGCGTCCCCGGCCAGGATCGAGATGTCGGTGCCATCGATGCTGGTGCGGAAGGGGGCGTAGGCGTCGCGGTCGTCGCGGCCGATGCCGACGACCCCGACGGGGGCTTCCTCGGCCACCTGAAGGCTGTCGCGCAGCCCGGCCAGACCGTAGTCAGCCCCGTGGTTGTTGGCCATGGACACGACGTCGACGCCCGATCGGTCGATCACGTCGAGTGCTTCGGGGCCTGTCTTGAACCAGTAGCGGTTGTCCTGGTCCTCCAGCTCCTTGCGGGTCGTGCGGTCGCGGTCGGTGATGGCGCTCTCCAGATTGACCATGGCCAGATCGGCCGATCGCAGGACGTCGGAGATCGGCCCGAGAGTGGAGTCGCTCTGCTCGGGAACCCCGTCGAGGCGGCCCGCGAAGTGCACGTCGCCCCCGAACGCGAGGGTGATCGCTGGCCTGTTCGAGATCGGCATGGCGGGGGACTCGCCCAACGCTGTGACCTGTTCGACCACGTCGCCCCCGACGTCGGTGAGAGCGGCGGCGGTGAGGCTCGCCGCGAGGGCGCACGTCGCCGCGATGGCGAGGCGGGATCGGCGCGGCACACCATCATCCTTGCGAGTTCAACCAAATGCCGCAGGGTGAGCGGTCGCAGGCGCGAGATGGCTACCGGGCGCGGACGTACCGTCCGGACCAGGCCGCGATGACCGTGGCCGCGTAGGTGGCGTCGGCCTCGTCGGTCAGCAGGTGGTCGGCGTCGTCGAGCGAGACGAAGCTCTTGGGGTGCCGCGTCGCGTCGTAGATCATCTCCGCGTTGTCGATGCCGACCAGCTCGTCGAACGGCGAGTGCATGATCAGTGTCGCGCCGCGGAATGCGGCGGACCGCGCGGCTGGCTCGTGACGTTCGAGATCCGCGACGAAGGCACGTCCGACCGTGATCTGACGTCCGCCGATGGTCACCGGTGCCGATCCGTCTCGGTGGATCTGGTCGAGATCACCCTCGAGCAGGTGCGTGACGTGTGCGGGGTCAGCCGGTGCGCCGATCGTGGCCACGGCTCGCACGCTGGGCAGGTCGGGGGCGACGCTGAGCACGGCGGCCCCGCCGAGCGAGTGCCCCACCAGGAGGGCTGGCGCGGTGACAGCGTCGGTCAGGTAGTCGGCCGCGGCGCGCAGGTCGTCGACATTCGCCGAGAAGGTCGAGTTCACGAACTCGCCCTCGCTGCCGCCCAGGCCGGCAAAGTCGAAGGACAGCACGGCGAAGCCCTGATCGGTCAGTGCCCGGATCAGCTGTCGTTCGACCCGCAGGTCCTTGGAGCACGTGAAGCAGTGCGCGAAGATCGCCGCTGCGACGGTGGGCCCTTCGGGGGTCTCCAGACGGGCCGCGAGCTCGTGCCCGCGGTTGTTGGAGAAGGTGCACATGGAGCCAGGCATCAGAGAACAAATCCTTCGCGAAAGGTTGGGTACGTCGGGGTCCATCCCGTGGCGCGGAGTCGAGCATTCGACAACCGCTTGCCGGTGCCGCGTGTGGGGTCGGCGGCGGGGGGAACGGGAAGGCCGTGGGCTGCGGCGAGGGCCGTGAGGACCTCGCCGAGCTGGATGGGTTCGTCATCGGTGCCGAGGTACAGCGATGCGGGTGTATCGGCCATCGTCAACAGGTGCACGACGGCAGCGGCCGCATCGTGGCGATGAATCCGGTTGGTCCAGCGATGGGGATCGCTGACCTGGCCCGTGCGTACCTGGTCGAGCAACCGGGTCCCTGTTCCGTCGTACAGACCTGACATCCGCAGCACGGTGCCGTGCGGGAGCCGATCGATGAAGGCTCGTTCGGCCTCGCCGAGCACCTGGCCCGGCCCGTCGACCGGACCGGGCCTCGTGTCCTCATCAGCGACCGGATCGGTAGGGAGGTCGCCGAAGACGCCGGTCGAAGACACCAGCACGGCTCGCGTGGGCCGCTGTCCGGCCGCCTCGACGGCGTCGAGCGCTCGGAGCATCCCATCGACGTAGGTGGCTCGGTAGGACTCCTCGGTGCGGGGCCGCGCTGTCAGGGCCACGACGAGGAATCCGAGGTCGAGAGGCGGAAGGGCAGGAGATTCCGCGGTGAGGTCGGCGGCCACCGGGGTCAGGGGAGCGGGAACCTGATCGGCCGATCGACGGATCGCTGCCACGTCGTGACCGAGCTCGGCCAGCCGCAGACCCACGGCCGATCCGAGCCGGCCACAGCCGATGAGCAGGCTGTCAGAAGGGCGCATCAGAACGGGGGCCAGGGAATGGGTGGCATGTCGCCTCGGGGCGCGGGGAAGCGTGGATCGCGCAGGATGCGGTCGCACCGGGCCGCGAGAGCGCCGATGTCTCGAACCGTCAGCAGGTCGTCGAGGGTCTGGCCGAGATCGCCCGCCATCTGGTCGCGCACCCGCTGCACACCGTCGATCTCGTCGTCGGTCAGGAGCTCGTCCATCCACCCCCACAAGATGGTGCGCAGCTTGTGCTCGTGGTGAAAGGTCAGGCCGTGGTCGATGCCGTACCGGTGGCCCGAGACCATCGCGAGGACGTGTCCGCCCTTGCGATCGGCGTTGTTGACGATCAGGTCGAACACCGCCATGTGGCGCAGCTGGGGGGAGTCCTCGTGCAGCAGGGAGACGGGGCGGTCCCTCCCGTCGTAGCCGTCGAAGACATGCCGCCAGCCGTCGAGGACCTGGCCGGCCGGCACGAGGTCGACAGCATCCTGGGACGGGTCGATGTCGCACCAACGCTGGATCATTCCCGGCCCGTGGGGGCCGTGTCCCATCCAGGTCGTGGGAACGGTGTCCCATCCGAGAGTTTCGGAGACGGCATAGGCAGCCACCTCGCGGCGGGCCAGCTGACCCTCGGGAAAGTCCCACAACGGTTGCTCGCCCGACATCGGCTTGTAGACCACGCTCTCACCCGCGAGGGAACCGAGGAAGGTGGCGTTGGAGGCCGGCATGATCCGGCCGGTGATCTCCAGCTCGCCCTCGAGCGGAGCTGAGGTCACCGGAAGCCGTCGGGCAGGGTGCAGACGTGGTCGACCGCTGAGTCCATGGGCTCACCGCACAGTGAGCAGGTGGGGCGCCCGGAGCCGATGATCTCGCGGGTGCGCTTGGCGAAGGCGCGGGCGGTCCCGACCGGGATGCGCACCTGCAGCACCTCCTCGGGCTCCAGGTCGACCGGGTCGAACGACTCCATCGCCTCGGCGTCGGCTTCGCTGACCGGATAGGCCTCGATCACGATCTGGGCCGTGGACGGGTCCCAGCCCAGGCTCATGGCGCCAGCGCGAAACTGCTCGAGGACCGGCTCGTCGAGCGGGTCGTGGTCGATCAGGGCGTCGGGAGCGATCGCCGGGATGCTGTACGGGTTGCCGTCCTCGGCCATCAGCTGGTCGAGGATCTCCTCGATCTTGTCGGCGAGCACGGCCGACTGCTGCTTCTCGAGGGCGACGCTGACGACGTCGGACCCGGCACGCGCCTGCAGGAAGAAGGTGCGGGCGCCGGGCTCGCCGACGGTGTCGATGACGAACCGGTCGGGCCAGTCGAATCCGTGGACGGTGGGAGACATGTCATCCATGCTAGGAGTGATGCGGTGGCTCCGCTCCGGGGCCCGCTCCGCCGCCGATCGGGGCACCTCCGGAGGCGGATTCCTCGTCGCGGTTGGGCCTGAGCCACGACAGGTCGCCCGCGTGCGTGTTGGAGGCCAGGACGGTGGTGCGCCCCGCTGCGTACCGGACGATCGAGATCGACGCCGGGTCGACGTGAATGCGCTGGAACAGGTCGAGGTGCATGCCGAGGGCATCGGCCAGGATCGACTTGATGATGTCGCCGTGGCTGACCGCGGCCCAGACCGCCTGGGAGCCGTGCTCGGCCTCGATCGCGGCATCGTGGCGTCGGATGGCGGCGACGGAGCGCGCCTGCATGCCTGGCAGCGACTCACCGCCGGGGAACGTGACGGCCGACGGTTGGGACTGCACCACCTTCCACAGGTCCTTCTTGCCGAGGTCGGCGAGCTTGCCGCCCTGCCAGTCGCCGTAGTCGCACTCCACGATGCCCTTGTCGATCGACAGCGGTGGTGCATCCTCGACCTGCTCGCGTGCGATGGCGCGCGACGTCTGACGGCACCGCTCCAGCGGGCTCGACACGATCGCAGCCAACGGCACGGAGGCGAGGCGTTCGCCCGCACGCCTGGCCTGGTCGCGTCCGAGGTGGTCGAGCTTGACCCCGGCCGTGCGGCCGGCCAGGACACCGCTGGCGTTCGCGGTGGTGCGGCCGTGGCGGATGAGGATCACTGTGGCCATGGGGCGAGCCTATCGGCGGGTCCTCGCGGGCCGCTCACCTGCGCCGGTGACGCTCGGTCGCCTCTCGTACGATCTTGTCGTGCTGGTTCCACCGTGGTGCGCAGACGCCGATGCATGGCACCGATGGCCGTGGTTGGTGATCGGATGAGTGTGTTCGTTCGCTCTGACCGCGATCGCGGGCAGGCACACGTCCCGAGTGATCTGCCACCGGTGGCGCGCGGCCCGGTGCTCGCGGCCATGGTCACCGTGGGGGCCGCTCTGACGATCGCCACTCCTGCCTACGGCTACCACCGCGACGAGCTGTACTTTCGGATGCTGCCGCTGCAGTGGGGCTATGTCGACCAACCGCCGCTGACGCCGCTGATCGCGCGCACCTTCAGCGCCATCGCGGACGAGACCTGGGCGCTGCACGTTCCCGCCACCCTGTTCATGGTGGTCTCCATCATGGTGGTGAGCCTGATCGCCCGGGAGCTCGGCGGTGGGCGAGCCGCTCAGACCTTGTCCGCGTGGGCCTACGGCACCTCGCTGCTGCCGCTGGAGTTCGCCCGCGTGCTCCTGACGGCGACTCTCGACCTGGTGGTCTGGCCGTTGGTGATCTTGTTCGTGCTCCGTGCGGTGCTCCGTCACCGCCCGCAGTGGTGGTTGGCCGTCGGGCTGGTCGTGGGCCTGAGCATGTACAACAAGCTGCTGATCGCGCTGCTGGTCCTCGGTCTGGCCGCCGCGGTCGCCATGGTGGGACCTCGGCGGCTCTTCGTCTCGCGGTGGGTGTGGGCCGGAGCCGGCGTCGCGCTGATCATCGGTGCGCCGAACCTGATCTACCAGGCGACGCACGACTGGCCGCAGCTGGCCATGGGTGATGCTCTGGCGCGGCACAACGGTGATCAGGTCCGACTGCTGACCGTGCCGATCCTGCTGGTGATGCTCGGGCTGCCGCTCGTGCCCATCTGGGGTGCGGGCCTGGTCGCGCTGGTGCGCAGACCGGAGTGGCGGCCGGTCCGCTTCGTCGCAGTCGCTCTGCCAGTCGTGCTGCTGCTCGTGTTCGTCGGCGGCACGCAGTTCTACTACTCGCTCGGCCTGATGAGCGCGATCCTCGCGGCCGGATGCGTCACCGTGGGCGCGTGGATGGGCCACGGGTCGGTCAGTCGGCGGCGGTGGGTGGTCGCTGGCGTCGCCGTCAACGCGGCGATCTCGGTGGTGATAGCCCTGCCCGTGGTCCCGGCGCAGTACCTGCAGTTCACCCCGATCCCGGCCTTCAACCAGATCGCCCAGGACCAGATCGGCTGGCCCGAGTACGTGCGCGACGTCGCGCGAGTGCGGGCGACGCTGGCGCCGAGCCAACGATCTCGGACCGTGGTCATCGCCGACAACTACGGGCAGGCCGGCGCCGTGGCACGGTACGGCCCGCAGTACGGCATCACCGAGGTCTTCAGCGCCCAGAACGAGCTCTACTACCTCGACCGACCACCCGAGGTCGCGGACACGGCCATCGTCATCGGCGCACCCCTCGCAAGCATCCAGGGTCTGTTCTCGACCTGCCGCCTGGCGGGCAGGCTCGACAACACGATCGGCGTGGACAACGAGGAGCAGAACCGACCGATCTCGATCTGCGAGGACCCCATCGGCGGATGGGTCGCCGTGTGGCCGAAGATGCAGCACTACGACTGAGGGGCGCCCCGCGTCAGCCGGTCGGCTCGAGCTCCTTGGCGGTCCACGTCGAGGTGAAGTCGAGGCCACTGCGCTTGAACAGCTGGGTCACGGGGCACCGACGTTCCAGCTCGCTGACGAGCTTGTCGAAGGTGGCGTCGTCGGCGTCGGTCGTGACCGACACCGTCACGGTCACGGCATCGAAGTTCGAGTTGCCCTCCACGCCGGCCACCATCACCGAGGGGTCGAGCTCGCCCTGCGCCGAGAACGTGAACTCGCCCAGGGTCACGCCGAGATCCTTCGCGACGATCTGCGCGGTGATCTGCTGGCAGGCGGTCAGCGCGCCGAGGGAGTACGCCAGCGGGCTGGGCGCTGCATCGGCTCCACCGAAGGCCGGATAGGTGTCAGCCTGGAAGACGTGTGCGTTGTCGCCAGCGACCGTGACCTGCTGGGCGACGCCGGTTCCGGTGCCATCGACGACGAACGGAACAACTTGCTTGACCATGGGGGAGTCCTCTCGAGTAAGAACCTCCATCGTCGCCGGTGCGCGGACGCACCGAACCGGCGTCCATCATGCGAGACGCCGGTTCGGTGGGTCGAGCAGAACGACGTCAGGCGGCGGTCGACCCGTCGAGGAACGGGTAGTCCACGTATCCCTCGGCCCCTCCGCCGTAGAACGTGTCGGGGTTCGGCGCGTTGAGATCGGCGTCGGACTTCCATCGCTCCACGAGATCGGGGTTGGCCAGCAGCGGGCGGCCCACGGCCACGGCGTCGGCGAGATCGCGGTCCAGGATCGACTGGGCATCGTCCTTGGTCGTCACGGTGCCGAAACCGTCGTTGAGCACCACGACGCCGTCGAACCGGCGACGAAGTGCCTGGATCAGGTCGAGGGTCGGATCGGCCAGGATGCTCAGGTACTGCAGGCCGAGATCCGAGATGCCCTCGATCAGGGCGGTGTAGGTCGCCTCCACATCAGTGGGATCGGTCTCCATCGTGCCCTGCACGTTGTGGGACGGTGAGATGCGGATGCCGACCTTGTCGGCGCCGATCGCGTCGACCACGGCGCGGGTGACCTCGATGGCGAAGCGGGCCCGGTTCTCCGGCGATCCGCCGTAGGTGTCGGTGCGCTCGTTGGTGTTGGGTGCGAGGAACTGGTGGATCAGGTAGCCGTTGGCCCCGTGGATCTCGACGCCGTCGAGTCCGGCGTCGACGGCGTTGCGAGCTGCTGTGACGTACTCCTCGACGACCCCGGGGATCTCGGACAGGTCCAGGGCACGAGGAGTCGGGTAGTCCTGGGGGCCGGTGGCGGTGAACATCTGGTCGGGCGCAGCGACGGCGCTCGCGGACACGATGTCCTGGCCGCCGGTGTTGTCGGGGTGCGACAAGCGTCCGACGTGCATCAGCTGGGCCACGATGTGACCGCCCTTGGCGTGCACGGCCTCAGCGACTCGAGTCCAGCCGGCGAGCTGCTCGGCGGTGTGGAAGCCCGGGGTGTTCAGGTAGCCCTGGCCGGTGGCGCTGGGCTGCGAGCCCTCGGTGACGATCAGGCCAGCACTGGCGCGCTGGGCGTAGTACTGCACGGCCAGGTCGCCGGGCACGCCGCCGGGCTCGGCGCGGTTGCGTGTCAGGGGCGCCATCACGACGCGGTTGGGCAAGGTCCACGGACCCATCGACAAGGTCTCGAACAAAGAAGTCATGTGATCGTCAACTAGTTGCGTGCTCCGATGATTCCGTGCGTCGCGACACACGCCGCGCTGGTCTTGACTGACTTCAGTCGTGCTGATCTTGACTGACTCCAGAAAATGGGACACGCTTGAGTCATGGCGCCGGCCCCGGGACTCGAGCAGCAGCTGCGCTCGGTCGACCTGCGCGTCACGCGCCCGCGTCTGGCCGTCCTCGACGCCGTGAGTCATCACCCGCACGCCGACACCGACTCGATCATCGAGCTCGTGCGTGCGAGCCACGGCGAGGTCTCGCACCAGGCGGTCTACGACGTGCTGCGAGCCCTCACGCAATCGGGTCTGCTGCGCCGGATCCAGCCGTCGGGATCGGTGGCGCGCTACGAGACCCGGGTTGGCGACAACCACCACCACGTCGTGTGTCGTACGTGCGGAGGCATCGCTGACGTCGACTGCTCCAGTGGTCAGACACCGTGCCTGACGGCATCGAACGACCACGGCTTCTCGATCGATGAGGCCGAGGTCATCTACTGGGGCACCTGCCCCAGCTGCACGCCCTGAGCCTCACTCTCTTGACGAACATCCACCGGAAGGAATGACATGGCCGAGCACAATGCCGAAGTCGGCGACATGAACGCAGCGGAGAACGAGGGCCGCTGCCCCGTCATGCACCCGCAGTACCCGGTCGAGGGCCACAGCAACCGCGAGTGGTGGCCCAACCAGCTCAACCTCAAGATCCTGCGCAAGCACACCGCGCACTCCAATCCGATGGGCGAGGACTTCGACTACGCCGAGGCCTTCAACTCCCTCGACCTCGCTGCGGTCAAGGCCGACCTCACCGCACTGATGACCGACTCGCAGGACTGGTGGCCGGCCGACTTCGGCCACTACGGACCCTTCTTCATCCGCATGGCGTGGCACAGCGCCGGCACGTACCGCATCCAGGACGGACGCGGCGGCGCCGGGCAGGGCATGCAGCGGTTCGCGCCGCTCAACAGCTGGCCCGACAACGGCAACCTCGACAAGGCGCGCCGCCTCCTGTGGCCGATCAAGAAGAAGTACGGCTCCGCCATCTCCTGGGCCGACCTGATCGTGCTGACCGGCAACGTGGCCATGGAGTCCATGGGCCTTCCGATGTTCGGGTTCGCCGGCGGTCGTGAGGACGTCTGGGAGCCCGACGAGGACGTCTACTGGGGCCCCGAGACCGAGTGGCTGGGCGGTGAGGAGGGTGGCTCGCAGCGCTACTCCGGTGATCGCGATCTCGAGAACCCGCTCGCAGCCGTGCAGATGGGCCTCATCTACGTCAATCCCGAGGGACCTGAGGGTGTGCCCGATCCGCTCGCCGCGGCCCGCGACATCCGCGAGACCTTCGCGCGCATGGCCATGGACGACGAGGAGACCCTCGCGCTGATCGCCGGTGGCCACACGTTCGGAAAGACGCACGGCGCGGCCGATCCCGCGCAGTACGTCGGTGCCGAGCCCGAGGGCGCCGGTCTGACCGAGCAGGGTCTGGGCTGGAAGCAGTCGTTCGAGTCCGGCAAGGGCGAGCACGCCATCACCAGCGGCCTCGAGGTCACCTGGACCTCCACGCCCACCCAGTGGGGCAACGGGTTCTTCGACAACCTCTTCGGCCATGAGTGGGAGCTCACCCAGAGCCCCGCCGGTGCGCACCAGTGGCAGCCCAAGGACGGCGCCGGAGCCGGCACCGTTCCCGGACCGGCCGAGGGCTCCGAGGCGCGCGTGCCGACCATGCTCACGACCGACCTCGCGCTGCGCTTCGACCCGATCTACGAGCCGATCGCGCGCCGCTTCCACGAGAACCCCGCCGAGTTCGCCGATGCGTACGCGCGGGCCTGGTTCAAGCTGACGCACCGTGACATGGGTCCGATCCAGCGCTACCTCGGACCGGAGGTTCCGTCCGAGGAGCTGCTCTGGCAGGACCCCGTCCCCGCGGCCGAGGGTGCACCCCTGGGTGCCGACGACATCGCGACGCTGAAGACCAAGGTTCTCGACTCGGGCCTGAGCGTGTCGCAGCTGGTCTCGACCTCCTGGGCCGCGGCTTCGTCGTTCCGCAGCAGTGACAAGCGCGGCGGCGCCAACGGTGGCCGACTCCGGCTGGAGCCGCAGCGCGGCTGGGAGGTCAACGACCCGACCCAGCTCGCGACGGTGCTGACCACCCTCGAGGGCGTGCAGGCCGACTCCGGCATCGCGGTGTCGATGGCCGACCTGATCGTGCTGGCCGGTTGCGCCGGTGTCGAGAAGGCAGCCAAGGACGCGGGGCACGACATCACGGTTCCCTTCACGCCGGGCCGCACCGATGCGTCGCAGGAGCAGACGGACACCCACTCGTTCGCGGCTCTGGAGCCTGCCTCCGACGGATTCCGCAACTTCGCCGGCAAGGGTGATCCGCTTCCGGCCGAGTACCGGCTCGTCGACCGGGCCAACCTGTTGACGCTGACGGCTCCGGAGATGACCGTGCTCGTGGGCGGTCTGCGTGTCCTGGGCGCCAACCAGGGCGGGTCGACCGCCGGCGTGCTCACCGATCGTCCCGGCACCCTCACGAACGACTTCTTCGTCAACATCACGGCCCCGGGCATGACCTGGACGGCGCTGAACGACGACGAGGAGCAGTTCGAGATCTCGCACGCGGACAGCGGCGAGGTTGCCTTCACCGCGAGCCGGGTCGACCTGGTCTTCGGCTCGAACTCCGAGCTGCGCGCCGTGTCGGAGGTCTACGCCTCCGATGACGCGCAGGCCAAGTTCGTCACCGACTTCGTCGCCGCCTGGGACAAGGTCATGAACCTGGACCGGTACGACCTGGCCTGATCTCCCCAAGACTGAGTCCCGCTGGGCCTGACGTTCTGACTCCGACACGCTGGCGTGTCGCCGTCGGAACGTCAGGCCCGGTGTGGTCTGGGGGAGACGGGGGCACACTGGCGTGCATGACTGCGTACTGGATCTCCACGTATCTCGCCATTCACGACGAGGACAAGCTCGCCGCCTACGCCGAGCTGGCCGGCCCCGCTCTGATCGCTGCCGGGGGCACGTTCCTGGCGCGCGGGATGCCTGCCGCCCACTACGAGCAGGGTCGCGACGCGCGTTCGGTCGTCATCTCGTTCGAGTCGGTCGAGGCGGCGATGGCCGCGCACGACAGCGCCGACTACACCGCGGCCCTCGAGGCGCTGGGCGACGGTGTGGATCGGGATCTGCGCATCATCCCCGGGGTCTGAGGGACAAGTGTCTGAGAGGCGAGACGACGATCACTGCCCCTCGACCGTGACCTCGCCCATCGTCCCCCACGCATCGCCCTCGACCTGGCGGCTGATGATCTCCGGAGTGCTGACGAGCGCCTGACCCATCTCGGCGGTCGCCTTCTTGAAGTGACCGCTGGTCACGTGCGGCTCGGCGCCGTCGTCGGAGAATCCCTCGACCAGCACGAACTCGGACGGA
This sequence comes from Aeromicrobium sp. CF3.5, assembly GCF_051262695.1. Classification (NCBI taxonomy): domain Bacteria; kingdom Bacillati; phylum Actinomycetota; class Actinomycetes; order Propionibacteriales; family Nocardioidaceae; genus Aeromicrobium; species Aeromicrobium sp. CF3.5. Next base: position 22,373 of record NZ_JBIMEZ010000012.1, on the reverse strand, counting down.
TCCTCGACGCTGCGTGACCACTCGAACCACAGGTTGCCGGGCTCGGCCCGGGTGGCTTCGGTGAACTCGCGGGTGAGATCGAGCCAGCGGTCGGTCCACTCGGGCTTGGTCTTGAACTTGACGACGATGAAGTACACGGCGATCCCTTTAGGCAGTGTCGATCGGTTGGCGCCACGATACGTCCGGGCCGAGAAAGTGCGCACAGTCTGAGCATGTCGATGGCCGCCGTCCCACCCTCTGTCGATGGTGCTGGGTGTTCCACCCTCCGGTAGACTGCGCCTCGTAATGGTCACCGTGATTGCCGCGCACTTCGTCGCCGCGGCGGGGTGGCCCGTTCTCGTCCAATGGCTCGGACGCCGGGCATTCCTGCTGCTCGCGCTGGTCCCGGCGGGCTCCGCGATCTGGCTGCTGCCACGTGTCGTGGACGCGTCGACCGGCACCAGCAGCGTCGAGCAGTACTCGTGGGCGGGCCGCATCGGGCTCGACCTCGACCTGATGATCAATCCGGTCAGCGGCCCGATCTCGCTGCTGGTCACCGGGGTGGGAGCCCTGGTGCTCGTGTACTGCGCCTGGTACTTCAAGGAGGGCGACACCGAGCTGTGGCGGTTCGGTGCTGTGTTCGTGGCGTTCGCCGGCTCGATGCTCGGGTTGGTGCTCAGCGACAACATCTACCTGCTCTACGTGTTCTGGGAGCTCACGACGCTTCTGTCGTTCCTGCTGGTCGGGCACAACCCCGAACGCCGGGCCAACCGCCGAGCGGCCATGACCGCGCTGATCGTCACCACCTTCGGTGGTCTGGCGATGCTGGTCGGCTTCGTCATGCTCGACATCGCCTCCGGAACTGTCCGCATCAGCGAGATCGTGGCGCAGCCACCCGAGGCGACCGCCACGGTGCAGGTGGCCGTCGCGCTCGTGCTGGTGGGCGCGCTGTCCAAGTCAGCTCTCGTGCCCTTCCACTTCTGGCTTCCCGGCGCCATGGCAGCACCCACCCCGGTCAGCGCCTACCTGCACGCCGCGGCGATGGTGAAGGCGGGCGTGTTCCTGGTGGCGGTGCTCGCCCCACCCTTCTCCGACCTCGCGTGGTGGCGTCCCACCCTGATCCTGCTGGGTCTGACGACGATGGTCATCGGCGGGCTGCGCGCGCTTCGGCAGCACGACGTCAAGCTGCTGCTCGCCTACGGCACGGTCAGCCAGCTCGGATTCCTGATGACGGTCGTGGGTCTGGGAACTCGGTCCGCAGCCATGGCGGGGCTGGCGCTGGTGGCCTCGCACGCGATGTTCAAGGCGACCCTGTTCCTGGTCGTCGGTGTCGTCGATCGCAGCACCGGGACCCGAGACCTGCGCGAGCTCTCCGGACTGGCGCGCCAGATGCCGTGGCTGTTCGCAGCCGCCGTCGTGGCGGGGGCGTCGATGGCCGGTGTGCCGCCGACCTTCGGCTTCCTGGCCAAGGAGGCCGTGCTGGCGGCGATCGTCGACCTCGACTCCGACACCGGGTCCGGGTGGGGAGTGGTCGCGCTCGTGGGGGTCGTGATCGGTTCGATCCTGACCGTCGCGTACACCGCCCGATTCCTGTGGGGCACCTTCGGCACCAAGCCCGGGGTCGAGACCTGCACCGTGTCCGCGCCGTCGGCCGGATTCATCGCGGCCCCTGTGGTGCTGTCCGTGGCGACCCTGGCCACCATGTTCGCCACCGGGCCCCTGACCACCTTGTTCCTCGGCGCCGGAGACTTCTACGGAGCGGGTGCTCACGAGCCTGAGCTGGTGCTGTGGCACGGATTCACGCTCCCGCTGGGCCTCACCGTCGTGACGCTCGTGCTCGGCGGACTGATGTTCGTGGCGCGACCCGGAGTCGCGGCCGCCCAGATCGCGGTCACCGACCGAGTTCGTCTGCCGGACGCAGAACGGTCGTACCACGCCGTCGTGCGCGGCATAGATCGCTTCTCGATCGAGGTCACCGGCCGCACCCAGCGTGGTTCCCTGCCGTTCTACCTGGGCACGATCCTCGTCGTGGTGGCGCTGGTGCCCGGATCGATGCTCGTGCGCTCGCTGCTCGACGGTGCCACCGACCTCAAGCTCGCGGGCCCCGACCGTCCGCTGCAGGCCGTGGTGTCCGTCATCGTGATCGTGTCGGCCATCGCGGCTGTTCGATCACGGCGCCGACTGCGCGCGGTGCTGCTGGTGGGCCTGACCGGGTATGGCATGGCTCTGCTGTTCGTGGCACACGGGGCGCCCGACCTCGCCCTCACCCAGGTGCTGGTCGAGACCTTCCTGCTGGTCACCTTCGTCCTGGTGCTGCGCCGCCTGCCGCCCTTCTTCTCCACCCGGCCCTTCACGTCGGACCGTTGGATCCGGGTCGCGGCGGGAGTCGTCACCGGCACCGTGATGGCGGGCATCGCCGCGCTCGCGGCATCGTCACGGGTCGCTGACCCGGTCGGTCTGGATTTCGCCGGGCCTGCCTACGACTTCGGCGGAGGTCGCAACATCGTCAATGTCACCCTCGTCGACATCCGCGCCTGGGACACCCTCGGCGAGCTGTCGGTGCTCGTGGTGGCCGCCACCGGCATCGCGAGCCTGATCCACCTGCTGCAGGATCGTTCGAGTCGCATCACCCGATCGCCCGCCACCAGTGGCGCGCAACGGTGGTTGGGCCGCGAGTCGGCTGTGCGGCGTGAACGCCGCTCCGTGGTCTTCGAGGTGATCACTCGGTTGATCTTCCACTCGTTGATCGTCTATGCCATCTACATCACGCTGGTCGGCCACAACGAACCTGGCGGTGGCTTCGCGGGCGGTCTGATCGCGGGGCTTGCCCTGATGATTCGATATCTCGTCGGCGGTCGCCAGGAGCTCAACGCCGCCGCACCCGTGGACGCCGGACTCGTGCTCGGTGTCGGTCTGGCCACGGCCGCCACGGCCGGGCTGGTGCCGACCCTGCTCGGTGGTGGAGTGCTGCAGAGCGCCATCGTCGACATCCCGCTCGGACCGCTCGGCGAGCTGCACCTCGTCACGTCGGTGTTCTTCGACATTGGGGTGTTCCTCGTGGTGGTGGGGTTGGCGCTCGACGTCCTGCGCAGCCTCGGTGGTGGCATCGACCAGCACGCCGAGGAGGCGGGTGAAGCCGCCCAGGTCGGCGGGGGAGGTGCCACGGCATGAGTGTCGACGTCGTCCTGATCGTCACGATCGGCGTTCTCGTGGCCTGCGGTGTCACCCTGATCCTGGAACGCAGCCTGACCCGCATCCTGCTGGGTTTCGTGCTGCTGGGCAACGGCATCAACCTGATGTTCCTGGTCTCATCCGGCAAGCCCGGGCCGGCGCCGATCATCGACGTGGTCGGCGAGCGGACGGCCGACCCGCTGCCTCAGGCGATGGCGCTGACCGCCATCGTCATCACGATGGGCGTCACCGCGTTCGGGCTGGCGCTGGCCTACCGCACGTGGCAGATCGATGGCAACGACGACGTGCAGGACGACTTCGAGGACGCACTCGTGATGCGACGCGCCGAACGTGACCTCGCCTCCGACAGCTTCGACGAGGTCGACACCGACCTGCCCGACGAGGAGGGCGCGGACGTGTCCCCGTCGGCGCAGGATGCGCCCCCATCGACTCAGGAGGAGGAGCGACCATGACTCAGCTGGTGCTGCTTCCGGTCATCCTGCCCCTGCTGGGGGCGGGCCTGTGCTTGGCGTTCGGGCGTTCCGCGCGGGCCCAGCGCATCATCAGCGTCGCGGTGCTGGTCACGGTCGTGGGCGTCGCTGCCACGTTGTTGTACCGGGCCGACACCTATGGACCGCAGGCGGTGGGCGTCGGTGGCTGGCCGGCGCAGATCGGCATCAGTCTGGTGGCCGATCGGTTGTCGGCCCTGCTGCTGCTGGTGTCGACGATCGTCACCCTGTGCGTCCTGCTGTACTCCTTCGGCCAGGGCATCATCGAGTTCGGTCGTGACACCCCGCTGTCGGTGTTCCACCCGACGTTCCTCGTGCTGAGCGGCGGAGTCTCGGCGGCGTTCTTGTCAGCCGACCTGTTCAACCTGTTCGTCGGCTTCGAGGTGCTGCTGGCCTCGAGCTACGTGCTCATCACCCTGGGAGCCACCGAGGCCCGGGTCCGAGCCGGCACGATCTACATCATCGTGGGCCTGATCTCCTCGATGCTGTTCCTGGTGTCGATCGCCTGCATCTACGCCGCTGTCGGCACTGTCAATCTGGCGGAGATGTCCGAGCGCATGGGCGACCTGCCCGCCTCGGTGCGACTCGCGCTGCAGCTCCTGCTGCTGCTCACCTTTGCGATCAAGGCCGCCGTGTTTCCGCTGTCGGCCTGGCTGCCCGACTCCTACCCGACTGCACCGGCCCCGGTCACGGCCGTGTTCGCCGGACTGCTGACCAAGGTCGGCATCTACGCGATGATCCGCACGCAGACCCTCGTGTTTCCCGGTGACTCGTTGCGTACCCTGCTGCTCGTCGCCGCCATCTTGACGATGGTCATCGGCATCCTGGGTGCCGTCGCCCAGTCCGACATCAAGCGTCTGCTGTCCTTCACGCTGGTCAGCCACATCGGGTACATGCTCTTCGGCATCGCCCTGGGCAGCGAGCTGGGCTACTCCGGTGCCATCTTCTACGTCATCCACCACATCACGGTGCAGACGGCCCTGTTCCTCGTGGCTGGCCTGATCGAGTACCGCACCGGGACCACCTCGCTGAGCCGTCTGGGTGGTCTGGCTCGGTCCTCACCGGTGCTGGCCATGCTGTTCTTCGTGCCAGCGATGAATCTGGCGGGCATCCCACCCTTCTCCGGATTCCTCGGAAAGCTGGCGCTGCTGCAGGCCGGCAGCGCCCCGCAGGACGCCCTGGCGTACGTGGGTGTCGGCGCGGCCGTGGCGACCAGCCTGTTGACGCTCTACGCCGTCGCCAAGGCGTGGAACCGAGCGTTCTGGCAGCCGTCGGAGGACGCTGAGGGCGCGGCTGGACCAGCCGGATCCGGATCGCTGCACCATGGCCGCACGACCACGGTCAACGAGGAGGGGACCACCGTCGCGCAGGCTACAGAGCTGCGATTGCCGCGCGGGATGGCCGTCCCGACCCTGGCCCTGGTGGGATTCTCGGTCGCCCTCACCATCGTGGCAGGTCCGTTGCTCGGCATCACCGACCGTGCCGCCGACGAGCTGGTCGAGCGCACTCCTTATGTCCAGGCCGTGCTGGGGGACGACCAGTGAGGCGGCTCGGACCGATCCTCGGCCTGACGGCCCTCTGGATGCTGCTGTGGGGCGACATCACCGCGCTGCTGCTGGTCGGTGGTCTGCTGGTGGCCACCGCGGTGGTCGTGGTCTTTCCCTTCCCGCAGGGGCAGTGGCAGGGCGTGTTCAGGCCGTGGCAGTTCGCCGTGCTGCTGGGTCGGTTCGTCGTCGACCTGGTGAGCGCCAGTCTGCAGGTCGCGTGGCTCGCCCTTCGACCGCAGCCGTTGGGCCCCAGTGCTGTCGTCGAGGTGCAGCTGCACACGCGATCGGAGCTGCTGATGGTGCTGACCAGTGAGCTGATCTCGCTGGTACCGGGCTCCCTGCTGATCGAGCTCGACGCCGAGCAGGGCAAGGTCTGGCTGCACGTGCTCGACGCGGGCCGCGATCTCGACTCCGTGATCGAGCGTGCCCTGGTCCAGGAGCGCCGGGTCATCGATGCTCTGGGCTCGGATGCCGAGCGCGCGGCCTACTGCACCTCGGAGGTGGCCTCGTGATCGCCGTCGGCATCGTGTGCCTCATCCTGATGGCGATCACCGGCGTCCTGTGCCTGGTGCGGATCATTCGCGGACCGGCCACGCTCGATCGCACGGTCGCCGCTGATGTCTTCGTCTCGGCGATGGCTGGTTCCATCGCCATCGAGGCGGCTGTCGGTCGGCACACCACGACGCTGCCGATCCTGGTGGTGCTGGCGTTCGTCGGCTTCCTCGGGTCGGTCAGCATCGCGCGCTTCGCCGCACGCGACGAGATGGCTGACGACGACGGCTCCTACCCCGGGACGGAGGACAACCGATGATCGACGTGCTGGCTGGATTCTTCCTGATCGCTGGCGCGTTCTTCGCCTTCGTGGCGGCCGTCGCCCTCGTCCGGTTCCCTGACGTGTTCACGCGGATGCACGCAGCCACCAAGCCGCAGAGTCTCGGACTGATCTGTGTCCTGATCGGGCTCGCGCTGCGGCTGCAGACGATCACGGCCACGATGACCGTGCTGGTGGTCATCGTGTTCCAGCTGCTGACCGCACCCGTGGCCTCGCACATGGTGGGCCGGGCGGCCTACCGGGTGGGCCTGGTCGACCGTTCGCGACTGACGCGCGACGATCTCGCCGACTGAGAGCTCACTGGAGCGCGAGCACCAGCTTGCCGGTGTTGGCTCCGGAGAAGAGCATGAGGAGGGTGTCGCCGAAGTCGTCGACATGTCCCTGCACGACCTGCTCGCGTGCGACGAGCGATCCGTCTGCCATCAGCGCGGTGATGCCGTCGACTGCTTCTGCGTAGCGGTCCTCGTAGTCGAAGACGAGGAAGCCGGACATCGTGGCCCGGTTGACCAGCAGCGACATGTAGTGCGCGGGCCCAGGAACCGGCTCGGTGGCATTGTAGGTGGAGATGGCTCCACAGATGGCGATCCTCGCGCCGAGACGCAGGGCGCGCAGGGCCGAGTCGAGCATCTCGCCGCCGACGTTGTCGAAGTAGACGTCGATGCCGTCAGGGGCCATGTCGCGCAGGCCGCGGTGCACGGGGCCCTGCTTGTAGTCGATCGCGGCGTCGAAGCCCAGCTCGTCGGTGAGCCACGCGCACTTGTCCGGTCCTCCCGCGATGCCGATCACGTGGCAGCCACGGGCCTTGGCCAGCTGGCCGACGACGCTGCCGACGGCGCCGGCTGCGCCGGACACGACCACGGTCTCGCCCGCTTTCGCTGCCGCCACGTCGAACAGTCCGAACCATGCAGTCATGCCGGGCATGCCCAGAGCACCCAGCCACGTTGCGGGCTCGGCCACCGACAGGTCGATGTGAGTGAGGTGCTCGCCCCTCAGCACGGCGTGGTCGGCGATCCCCGTCAGACCTGTGACGCTGTCACCCACGTTGAAGTCGGGGTGGCGCGACTCGAGCACGGTGCCGACGCCCGAGGCGCGCATGACGGCGTCGATCGCGACGGGCGGAACGTAGGAACGCACGTCGTTGAGCCAGCCGCGCATGGCCGGGTCGAGCGACAGGTGGGTGACCTTGACCAGGACCTCACCGTCGACGGGCGATTCGAGCTCGCTGTCTCGAACCGACCACGTGGAGCCATCGGGCAGGTCGATGGGGCGCTGGGCAAGGTGGACGCGGCGTGCGATGACTGACATCAGGCTCCTGCGGGCTTGTTGGTGAGATGACTCCCGGACGGGGCGACGCAGGCCTGCTCACCGATGCGCTCGCTCCTGCGGGTCATGGGGCCATGTAACCAGTCACGGGCTCGTCGGCTGTGCGGTGGTCAGCGTGACCTCGGCCGGCTCGCGAGGAATCGTGAACGCGACCACGGCTGCGATGACCGATGCTCCGGCGCACAGGGCGAACAGCACCTGATAGGCGCCGAGGGTCGGCAGCACGGCCGGTCCGAGGTTCAGGGTCTGTCCGGCAAGCACGGCCCCGCCGATCGCACTGGCCAGGGAGCTGCCGAGGGACCGGAGGAGGGCGTTGACGCCGTTCGCGGAGGCCAGCTCGTCGCGGGGAGCATGGGCGTTGATGATCGCCGGCATGGCGGCGTATCCGATGCCCGAGCCAGCGCCGACGATCGTCGCGCCGATGATCACCTCGGTCAGGGAGCCGACGGCCACGATGCGCATGCCCCAACCGGCCGCGAGGATGATCGCGCCCAGCGCGAGGACGCGGCTCGCGCCGATCCGGCGAGCGAGGACGGCGGTCAGCGGCGCGAGGAACAGCATCATCAGGCCACCGGGCAGCAGCGTCAGGCCGCCCACCAGCATCGAGCTGCCGAATCCGTAGCCCGCCTCGGGCGGCGACTGCACGAACGACGCGGTGCCGATCAGTGACGCGAACAGGGCGAAGCCGAAGAACATGGACGCGATGTTGGTCAGCAGGATCGGTCGGCGGGTCTGGGTGGCGAGATCGACCAGGGGTTCGGTCGTGCGTCGTTGGCTGGTCAGGAACAGGCCCAGCAGCACGGCCGACGCGATCAGCAGGCCGATGACCAGGGGCGATGACCAGCCCCACCGGCTGCCCTGCGACAACGGCAGCAGCAGGGCGAGCAGGGTGGCGGTCAGCAGCGCGGCGCCCCGGACGTCGACGCGGCCGCCTGAACGGGTGGGAGATTCGGGCACGCCCAGAGCGATGCCGGCGAAGGCGATGACGCCGATGGCCGCGGACAGCCAGAACAGGGCGTGGAAGTCGTACTCCTGCGAGACGTAGCCAGCCAGCGGCACACCGAGTGCACCTCCGACGCCCAGCATCGCGCTGACCGTGGCGATGGCCGAGCCGGCGCGCTCGCGGGGGAGCAGCGAGCTGAGCAGGCTGATGCCGAGCGGGATCGCTCCGGCCGAGACGCCCTGGATCGCGCGGCCGATGATCAGCAGCACGATGTTGCTGGTCATCGCGGTCAGCACGCAGCCGACCACGAGAGCGGCGACGGCGACCAGGAGCAGACGACGCTTGCCGAACATGTCGCCCAGGCGGCCCATCACCGGAACGGCCACGGCAGCGACGAGCAGCGTGGAGGTGAGCAGCCACTGCACCGTGTCGACGGATTGATCCAGCGTCGTCGGGAGGGTCGCCAGGACCGGGACGAGGATGGTCTGGGACAGCGGCACGACCAGTGCTCCCAGGCCGACGAACAGCAGCCACCGGCCGGTGGGTGGGTTCTGGACAGGAGTCGTGGAGCTGTCGGTGGTGGTCGTCATGGGGTCCTTCCAGGGCAGGGCACAGTTGTTCGGTGCAACCAACTGTGCCGGGGGATGCCTCGCGGGTCAACTTAGTTGACGTGTGATGTCGGTGACGGTGCGTGCGCGATACTGGCCGCATGTCGTCCAAGGATCTGATCGCCGAGCAGGCGGTCCACCTGTTCGAGACCGAGGGGTACGCGTCCACCACGGTGCGGCGCATCGCGAGCGCCGCCGGGGTCGATCCGGCGATGGTCATCCGCCACTTCGGCTCCAAGGAGGCGCTGTTCCTCGAGGTCGTCGGACTGGACGGTTTCGGCGAGACGCCGATCGATGGGCCGATCGAGGAGCTCGGCGAGCGACTCGTCGCACACTCGGTGGATCCCGAGCGCGCCGACTTCCGCAGTCACCTCGCAGCCATGGTGCGCGCCAGTGACAGAGAGGTCGTGCGGGAGGGCCTACGCGATGCGTCGCGTCGGGTCTTCGTCGACCGACTCGCTGCGGTCCTGGAGGGGGATGATGCGATGTTGCGCGCTCATCTCGTCTCCGCCCAGCTGGGCGGTCTGTTCCAGGCCTGGGCGGTCGTCGAGGAGGAGGGAATCATCGGCGCACCTCGTGCATCGATCATCGAGCTGTACGGTGCCGCCATCCAGGCACTCGTCGACCCGCGGTAGTCGCTCAGGCGTGCGACTCGGCCAGCTGCTTGAGGGTGCGCAGCTGCTTGCGGATCATCACCAGGTCGCCCCAGGCGAGGGCCTCGGCGCGCCACCGGGTCAGTCGCGAGGACGACGCTGCGGCGATCCGCACCACGATCCGCGAGTGCGACCCGGCCGGCTCGGCGGCATAGGTCATGGCGAAGCCGCCGGCGAGCCGTTGGCCGCGGGGCGTGGTGACGCCCGTCCACTGGTGCGGGGAATCGACCGACGTCACGCGCAGCACGGTGGCCATGGCCTGGCCCAGCTCAATCGTCTCGGCCCCTGGGGTGAGTGTGCGGGGGCTGCGTCGGCCGAGGTTGTCGAGCCAGTCGTAGGAGTACGGCGCCTCGGACAGCTGGCACAACCACCGCCACGTGGACTCGACCGGAGCGGCGACATCGATCGCTCGAGTCATCAGCACGGGTGTGCCGGTCACGGCGTCGTCGGCGGGGTATCGGCGCCGCGCCTCGTCGGGAGTGGCTCCCCAGACGAGGGGAAGCCCGACGGATCGCATCGGCTCATCGTACGTTCGAGTGCTGTGTCGGTGGCTTGTGATAAGCGAAATGCACTGTTGTTGCAGTGCAAAAGACTTGCGCGACGTGACGCGATGGGATACACTCGAACATACGTTCTAGTTCTGGTCCAGGGGGATCCGATGGCCGCATCGCCAGCATTCGTCGCCGCAGCTCAGGCTGCGGTCGATGCCGTGGTGGGTGTGGCGCAGGCGCCGATGTGGGCGTTGACCGACGAGCAGGTGACCGCGACGGTGGTCGACGTCCAGACGGCGATGTGTGCGCTGGAGGCGATGCGTGCGGGTCTGGTCCGGGCCGCCGAGGAGCGGCAGCTTCCCCGGTCCGACGGCGCTTCCTCCACCACGGCGTGGTTGGCCTCGACGACCCGGGTGTCCAGGCCCGCGGCCGCGCGGGTCGTCAAGACGGCCCGACTGTGCCAGGACGGTCCGATCAGCACGGCGTGGTCGATGGGTCTGGTCTCGGCCGAGCAGGTCCAGGTGATGGCCGAGGCCGTCGACCAGCTGCCCGAGTGGTTCGGCGACCAGGAGCGCCACGATGCCGCGGCCGAGCTGGTCTCCTACGCCCAGAAGTTCGCTCTCGACGACCTCAAGCGTCTGGCGAACCGGATCGTCGAGGTCGTCGATCCCGACGGTGCCGACGAGATCCTCGGTGACAAGCTCGCCGCCGAAGAGGCGCGTGCCTGGGACGCGACCCGGTTCTCGATGCGTCGCCGTGGCAACGGCACCACCCGGGGCGACTTCACGATCCCCGACGCCCAGGCCGACCACCTGCTGGCCGCGCTCGAGGCGCTGGCCGCACCGCGCCGCAAGCGGTTCACCGCCAACCGGCACGCACTCGGCATCGACGACATCATGGCGCTGCCGCACGACCAGAGGCTCGGACTCGCGTTCCTCGAGCTGATCGAGCATCTGCCCCAGGGCGCTCTGCCGCAGGCCGGGGGACTGGCCGCGACCGTCGCGGTCACCGTCGATGTCGACGTCATGCGGGCGGGCACCGGAACCGCGACCACCACCAGCGGTGGCACCATGTCGGCCGCCCAGGCGCAGCGGATGGCCTGCAACGCCCACCTCGTGGCCCTCTACCTCGACCCCGACGGCAAGATCAGCTGCACCTCCAGCCCGGGTCGCCTGTACTCCAGGCCCCAACGCATCGCCCTGGCAGCGCACGACCAGGGCTGCGTGTGGGCCGGGTGCGACCGCCCGCCCTCGCACTGCGAGGCGCACCACCTCCGCGCCTGGTCCGACGGTGGTCCCACCACTCTCGACAACGGTGTGCTGCTCTGCTTCTTCCACCACCACCTCATCCACGACGGCACCGGCTGGACGCTCGCCCGCGCTCACGACGGCATCGTCGACGTCGTCCCACCCCGACGCGTCGACCCCGACCAGGTGCCGCGACGCCACGCACGCTTCACCCGACTCGAACCGCGCGCTGCCTCCTAGCTGCTGTACGCGGACGCGGTGCCGCCCGGACCGAGGCACTGGGTGCCGACCACCGAGACCGGGAAGTCGTAGCGCTTCAGGGTTCCGCAGTCGACGAGCTCCTGCCCGCTCCACACCTGCGCCCACCGGTTGCTGGTCTTGGCCCACAGCACGGCATAGCCGCCGCACTCCGGTGCCGTCACGCCGCCGGAGGCCCAGCCAGCGCCCTGCACGGTGTCGACGCGGATCTGGGGGTCGTTGCTGCACCCGTCGATCCCTTCGGTGCGCAGGCGCGACAGCTCGCCGGTCACGAAGGTGCTGAAGTCCGCGGGGGCACCAGCGAGGGCGCTGGAGTCTCCAGAACCGGTCACGAGCGCGCCGCCCTCCGCGCTGTAGTCGACCGGGGGAGCGTCCGGGGCCGGGGTCTCCTCCGTCGGGGTCGGCGTCGGTGATCCCGATGCTGAGGGGGTGGCGGTGGCGGACGGAGTCGAGAAGGTGGGCTCCGGCGCGGTGTCGGTGCCATCGTCGCCGCGACCGCAGCCAGTGATGAGGAGGGCCAGCGCGGCCAGGGCGATCACAGAACGTTTCACGTCACCATCATCACCCGGCGAGGTGCCGGTGTGGCGACAGTGACGGGTGTGGCGTCACGGTCGACCGGCGTGCGGCACCTCGACCGACGTGGTCAGGATGACTGCCTCGGCCGCGGCGCGACGGTTGTCGGCCAGGAAGTCCGGTGCGCAGCACATGAAGAGGGTGCGGCCGTCAGCTCCGCCCAGCATGCAGGCGTACACGCCCATGGGGGTGTCGATCTGGTCGACGATCTCGCCGCCCTCGCGCACCCGGATGACCCGTCCGTGGACCGCGTCGGCGATCCACAGCATGCCCTCGGCGTCGAGTCCACAGCCGTCGGGGCCGGCGGCGGCTGTCGCGATCACCTCACCGACGTCGGTGGTGGTGGGCAGAGGCCCCAGCTCGGCCCAGATGCGATGGTCGGTCAGCGACCCGTCGTCGGCGATCGTGAACGCCGAGACCCGGTTGCCGAACGTCTCGTCGACGAGCAGGGTCGTGCCGTCGGGGGTGATGACGCTGCCGTTGGGAAAGTGCAGGCCGTCGGCGACCTGGGTGACACTGCCGTCGGGGTCCACACGCAGCAGGGCTGCGGTCGCCGTGGCCGCGCCACCCATCAGGTCGAAGCCGAAGTTGCCCAGGTAGGCCCGGCCCTGGTCGTCGACCACCATGTCGTTGGGGTCTCCGGTCACGTGGTCGGCCAGTTCGGCGTGGGTGACCAGCGTGCCGTCGTGCTCGCGGCGCAGCAGGCGGGCGTCGTGCTGCGACACGATCAGCAGGCGCCCGTCGGGCAACCAGCCCAGACCCGACGGCTGCTGGGGCACCTCGGCCTCGACCCGCAGGTCCGATCCGTCCTCGGCGCACGACTGCACGCGGTGCAGGTAGAAGTCCGAGAACCACAGCCGGTCCTCGTGCCAGCGAGGGCATTCGGAGAAGTGCAGATCGGCGACGATGGTCCTCAGCTCACGGGTCATGCCTCACCCTCTGCCGGTCGTCGATCGGTGTCAATGCCCGACTGACTGCCACTTAGAAGTCTCCGCCGTACTCCTGCGCGGTCGACTCGTACTCACTGCCACTGGGAGACTCCAAGAACAGGTCGGTGCACGCCTGCTCATCGCCCGCGATGCACTCGTCCTGCAGTGCGTCGAGCTCGGGGTCTGAGCCGTACGTCCCATCTCCGAGGAATTCGTCGTCGTCCTCGAAGAACTCGTCGTCGGGCGCGAACGCATCGTCGTCCTCGAAGATTGACTCGACTTCTGATGCACCTCGCTCCAGCGATGCGTACGCCAAGGTACCGATCAACAGATAGGGCAGGACGAGGGCGAGGGCCACGAACGTGGCCGCGTGTCCTCGCTTGGTTCCGAGGTAGCCGAACGTCGCAAGAATTGCCAGCAGCACGGTCAGCACCAGCGTTGCGAACTCGATGGGAGAGGGTGCGAATCGCACGATGAGGTAGGAGGCAACGACCGTGACGACAGCCGTCCCGACTCCGAGCGCTGGCCAGAGCCAGGATGGCTTCTTCATGATGGTCACTCCGATGGGAAAGTTCAGACTGAACCTAGGGCACTGATTCGCTACTGTCAGCGGAACTCCGCACCGTCTCGGCCTCGACGACGGTCACGTATGTGAGCCGCTCGGCCGAGCTGTTGGGCGACTCCGGGGATCCGTCGAGGTCAGGGCACCGGGGTCGCATCGCTCACCCGCGACGATGCTCAGATCCTGCGTCATACGGGCTCATGGAGCGCAGTCGTCCACAGGATCGAGCAGAGAGGCCTTCACACTGGGCCTTTGGTCCGGCAGGATGGCCAAAAGCGAACGATTCGGGGGAATCGCGATGGAGCACCTGGCGCCGGCACTGGCCGATCGTGTGCGCGATCTCGTCCGCGAACGCCGCATCGATCCGCGCACCGACACCGACGCGGTCCGGCGTGCCGCGGTCGATGTCATCGCCGAGCACGACCGTCGCAGCCTCACCGGAGCAGTCCGACCCGTCGAGCAGGCAGAAGCGGTCATCGGTCAGATCCTGGCCGACGTGTCGGGTTTCGGTCCGCTGCAGCAGTTCCTCGACGACGACACCGTCGAGGAGATCTGGATCAACCAGCCTGATCGGGTCTTCATCGCCCGCGACGGGGTCCACGAGCTCACCACGGTCGTCCTCACCGCCGACCACGTGCGCGAGCTGGTCGAGCGGATGTTGTCCAGCAGCGGGCGTCGTCTCGACATCAGCCAGCCGTTCGTCGACGCCATGCTGCCCGGAGGTCATCGTCTGCACGTCGTGCTCGACGGCATCACGCGGGGATTCGCCGCCGTCAACATCCGCAAGTTCATCGCGAAGGCGCACTCGCTGGCCGATCTCGTCACGCTCGGCACGCTTGATCGTGGACCGGCGGACTTTCTCGATGCTTCGGTGAGAGCTGGCCTCAACGTGGTGGTCTCCGGGGGTACGCAGGCGGGAAAGACCACCCTGCTGAACTGCTTGGCGGCATCGATTCCGGGCACGCAACGGCTGGTGTCGGTCGAGGAGGTCTTCGAGCTCAAGTGCGGGCATCCCGACTGGGTCGCGATGCAGACCCGACAGGCGGGCCTCGAGGGCACCGGCGAGATCGGGCTGCGCACGCTCATGAAGGAAGCCCTGCGGATGAGGCCGTCACGCATCATCGTCGGCGAGGTCCGTGCAGCCGAGTGCCTCGACCTGCTGCTGGCGTTGAACGCCGGGTTGCCGGGCATGGCGTCCATCCATGCCAACTCGGCGCGGCAGGCGCTGGTCAAGATGTGCACGCTCCCGCTCCTGGCCGGCGAGAACATCGGGTCGCGCTTCGTGGTGCCCACGGTCGCGTCCTCGGTGGACCTCGTCGTGCACACGGCCATGGGGCCCGACGGCTCTCGAGGTGTCCGCGAGATCGTGGCAGTGACGGGGCGCGTCGAGAACGCCATGATCGAGTCCGAACCGGTCTTCACCCGACGAGGCGGCATTCTGCAGCGCGATCACGGGATCCCCGCGCGGCGAGACGTGTTCGAGCGAGCGGGCATCGACCTGGATCGTCTGCTGGGGGTGTCGGCATGGGCGCCCTGATCGGAGCGATGTTCGGGCTGGGATGTGTGCTGCTCGCGTGGCGCTGGCTCGAGCCGGGCTGGCGCCCTCGTCCGCGAGCGCGGCGGCAGCGCCGCAATCGGATCGACGAGCTGCTCGCATCAGCGGGAGTCACGGGAGTCGCTGCCTGGCAGGTGGTCCTCCTGTGCGCCGCTGCGTTCGCTCTCGGCTCCTTGGTCTTGCTGGCAGCCTCCGGGGTGCCAGCCATCGGGGTGCTGTTCGGTCTCATGGCGGGCTCCGTTCCGATCGCAGTTCTGCGAGGACGTGCAGCTCGCCGACGCAGGGAGCACGGTGCGCTGTGGCCCGATGTGGTGGACCACCTCACGTCCGCGGTGCGGGCGGGGTTGTCGCTCCCCGACGCGCTGATCCAGCTCGGCGAGCGCGGCCCCGAGGGGCTCCGCGAGCCCTTCTCCCAGTTCGGGCGCGACTACCAGTCCTCGGGCCGTTTCCACCAGGCGCTCGACCTGCTCAAGGACAGATTGGCCGATCCCACCGGCGACCGGGTCGTGGAGGCCTTACGGATTGCCCGAGACGTCGGCGGTGGAGATCTGGGGCGAGTCCTGCGCTCCCTGGCTGGCTTCCTGCGCGACGACCAACGCACCCGCGGCGAGGTCGAGGCGCGACAGTCCTGGACCGTCACCGGAGCTCGTCTTGCGGTTGCAGCGCCGTGGATCGTGCTGCTGCTCATGTGCTTCCAGAGTGATGTGGTGCGTCGATACGCCACGACCACCGGCCTGATCGTGCTCGGCGGTGGAGCGGTCGCGTGTGTGGTGGCGTATCGGCTGATGATCGCGATCGGTCGGTTGCCGTCGGAGAAGCGGATCCTCGCATGAGCGGCGCACTGATCGGGTTCAGCCTGTCAGCCGGCCTCTGGTTGATGGCCTCGGGCTGGTGGCGCAACCGTCGACCATCGGTCGATCAACGTGTGCTGCCGTACGTGCGCGACGTCCACCCCTACATCGACGGCCCGGCAGGATCAGCCGGGGTCGTGGGGGCCGTGTTCGGTCCCTCGGTGCGGCGCGCAGGCGCGACCGTCGGCGAATGGGTGGGCAGCTCCTCATCGGTCCGCTCACGTCTCGACCGGCTGGGTGACCCGCGCGGCCCCGACGACTTCAGAGTCCGGCAAGCTCTATGGGGCGTATCGGGTCTCGGACTTGCGATCGCGACGTCCCTCGTGCTGTGGGTCTCCCAGCGCACCCCCGCTCCGATCCTCCTGGTCGCGTGCGCATTCGGCTTCATCGCCGGGGTCATGTGGTGCGACAACCGCCTCACCGACAGGGTGCGCCGGCGCGAGAAGGAGATGGAGGCCGAGTTTCCGGTGGTTGCCGAGCTGCTCGCGCTGGCCGTCGCCGCGGGCGAGAGCCCGGTGGCCGGACTCGAGCGTGTGCTCCAGGTCAGCCACGGGAGTCTGTCCGACGAGCTGACCCGGGTGATGGCAGAGATTCGCACGGGCACCTCGATGGCCGCGGCGTTCGACCAGCTCGCTCGGCGCACTGCGGTCACCAGCATCTCGCGATTCGCCGAAGGTCTGGCGGTCGCTCTCGACCGGGGCACCCCTCTTGTCGATGTCCTGCACGCGCAGGCGGCCGATGTGCGCGAGTCCGCTCGACGCGAGCTCATGGAGACCGGAGGGCGCAAGGAGGTCGCGATGATGATCCCCGTTGTCTTCCTCGTGCTCCCGGTGACGGTCGTCTTCGCCTTCTACCCGGGACTGGTCGGTTTGCACCTGACCTCCGGATCGTGATTCATCCAGCCTGACCAACCCGACCCAACAGGGGGAAACATGCTCGACCCAGCAGAAGGAAACATGAAGGGGATCCAACGACTCGACCGTCACGACGAACGCGGTGACGTGCCCGGCTGGGTCATGATCACCGTGATGTCGGCCGGCCTGGTCGCCCTGCTGGCCGCAGCAGCGGGCCCGCAGCTGCAGTCGATGCTGACCCAGGCGTTGTCCGCCGTCGGCGGGTAGCTCGTCGTGCCTCGCCGTGGTGACGTCCGGGCGACCTTCGGTGGCGACCGTGGCGCTGCGGTTCCTGAGTTCGTCATGGTGATGGTGCTGCTCGTGCCGCTGGTGCTGGGTATCGCGCAGGTCGCGCTGGTGCTGCACGTCCGCAACACCGCCACGGCTGCTGCGTCGGAGGGTGCGCGCGCCGCTGCTCCGCTGGGTGCCTCGGTCGACGACGGGGTGCGTCGTACCCGACAGATCATCACCGATTCACTCGCCGACGGCTATGCGGACGATGTCACGGCCGGATACGCGATCACGGGCGGCATCGCGACTACCGAGGTGGTGGTCCGCACCCGGGTGCCGGCTCTCGGACTGTTCGGCCCCTCGGTCCCTCTCACGGTCCGTGGGCACGCCGTCCGTGAGCTCGAGCCGTGAACCGGCCCGAGCGCGGTACCGCCACGATCGAGTTCATCTGGTTGTCGATCCTGCTGATGGTCCCGCTGGTCTACGTGCTGATCGCCGTCTTCGACACCCAACGAGCTGCCTACGGGACCTCGACGGCGAGCCAGTCCGCGGCTCGCATCTTCTTGCAGTCGCCTGACGTCCCCACCGCCCAGCGGCGGGCTGAGTCGGCCGCGCTGATCGCGATGCAGGACCAGGGTGTCGACGGCGCGACCGTCCGCGTCACCTGCCTGCCCTCTCCGTCACAGTGCCTGCAGCCCGGCTCATCCGTCCGGGTCTTCGTGCAGGTCTCGCAACGGCTTCCCCTGACACCCGAGGTCCTGGGCGACCAGCTCGGAGCCATCACCGTCGACAGCACCCACACCCAGCCCTACGGAACCTTCCGGGCCCAGCGATGAAGGTTCAGCGATGACGAGCCGCGAACGCGGCACCATCACGGTCATGACGATCGGCTTCTTCGCCGTGCTCGGGCTGCTCGTGGCGGTCGTCATCAACGCTTCGGGCGCCTTCCTGGAACGCCGAGAGCTCGACAACCTCGCCGATGGTGCGGCGCTCGCAGCGGCCGATGGTCTGGACACCGAGGCGTTCTACACCGGGGGAGAGGTGACGGTCGACCCGGCGCGGGCGCGCCGACTCGTGGCCGACTACGTGGCCGGATCGGACGCACGAATCGTCAGCGTCACCACCACGCAGGACAGCATCGTGGTGCGCCTCGAACGGTCGGTCCGGCTGGCCCTGCGGCCGCCCGGTCTGCCCTCGAGCACCACGGTCGTTGCCGAGGCGAGCGGCAGCCTGCGGGTCGCCGATCCGTGAAACGGATCAGTCGCTCCGGGGATCCTCCGCAGATCGTCGGGCGCGGGCGTTCTTGATCTGCTGGGTGAGCGTGGTGTGTGAGCCGGCGACGGTGTCGTTGATCTCGCGGTAGGTCATGCCTGCGTCGAAGGCGTCGAGCAGGGCGTCCTCGTACACGTGGGTGGCGGCGCTGACCGCGTCGTCGCGCCGGGCCTTGGCGTGCGCGAGTCGCTCAACGACCTCGGGTCCGAAGTCGGGTCGTTTGCGTTGGGCCATGTACCTGACGATAAGCCTGTTGTGGGCTCGTGCAGATCGTGATGGAGTGCACCATGGCAAACAACGGTGGGCACAACGACGACCTCAAGGCCAAGATGCGCGAAGCGCTGGCCAAGAAGCAGGAGAAGCACCACCCCAGCGACGAAGGCGTCGAGCATGACGGCAGCGAGAAGTCGCACGGTGCGGACAAGCCCATCGAGCAGGCAGAGTTCCGCCGCAAGAGCATCTGAGGAACACCTGTAATCTCATGCGAGTGGCTACCGACTTCGCAGAACAGATCAAGGCGCTCGACGGCACCTTGTCCTCGATCGAGAAGGTGCTCGACGTCGACTCGATGCGCTCTGAGATCGCTGACCTGCAAGAACAGGTCAGTGCGCCCGACCTGTGGAACGACCAGGCCAACGCCCAGCGCGTGACAGGGCGGCTCAACACCCTGCAGCACGACACCGAGCGGGTGGCCAACCTGCGGGCCCGCATCGAGGACCTCGAGGTCCTCGTCGAGCTGAGCCAAGAGGAGGCCGACGCCGACTCCATCGCCGAGGCCGAGACCGAGCTGAGCCGTCTGCGCACCGAGATCGAGTCGCTCGAGGTCCGCACCCTGCTGTCGGGGGAGTACGACGAGCGCGAGGCGCTGGTCTCCATCCGCTCGGGTGCCGGAGGCGTCGACGCCGCCGACTTCGCCGAGATGCTGCAGCGCATGTACGTGCGCTGGGCTGAGCGGCACGGCTACCCGACCGAGGTCTACGACGTGTCGTACGCCGAGGAGGCAGGCATCAAGTCCACGACCTTCGCCGTCAAGGCCCCCTACGCCTACGGCACCCTGTCGGTCGAGGCCGGCACCCACCGACTCGTGCGTATCTCGCCGTTCGACAACCAGGGCCGCCGCCAGACGTCGTTCGCCGCGGTCGAGGTCGTGCCGGTGCTGGAGGAGACCGACCAGATCGATCTGCCCGACGAAGAGGTGCGCGTCGACGTCTACCGCTCCTCGGGCCCCGGCGGGCAGAGCGTCAACACCACCGACTCCGCAGTCCGCCTGACCCACATCCCCACCGGCACGGTGGTCAGCTGCCAGAACGAGAAGAGCCAGCTGCAGAACAAGGCATCGGCGATGGTCATCCTCAAGGCCAAGCTGTTGGCCCTCAAGAAGGCTGAGGAGCGTGCGCACCTCGACGAGCTGCGCGGCGACGTGCAGGCTTCCTGGGGTGACCAGATGCGCAACTACGTGCTGAATCCGTACCAGATGGTCAAGGACCTGCGCACCGAGCACGAGTCCGGCAACACCCAGGCCGTCCTCGACGGCGAGATCGACGACTTCGTCGAGGCCGGCATCCGCTGGCGCCGCAACAATGAGGGCTCGGCCTGATCGATCCGCGCGTCACCGATCGGGCGGACGCCTGCACGCAGCGTCCGGCATGTGAGAGACGCGTCGTCCGCGCTCACCGACTCCGTACCGTCGAGTGGTGAGCACACTTCTGACCCAGGCCAAGACCTCCACGCCGGCTCCTGAGCAGGGCGAGGCGCCGCCCATCCAGCGCGGCCCGACCATGGCCGCAGCCGTCGTCGCGGCGGCACTCGTCGTCTGGGTCGGGATCGAGCACGGTGGACGCCAGGCCGTGCTGCTCGGGCTGGGGCTCGGCCTGGGCCTCGCGCTGTTCCATTCACGCTTCGGCTTCACCTCGGGCTGGCGCCAGCTGGTCGCGGTGGGCAACGGAGCCGGTGTGCGAGCCCACGCGCTGCTGCTCGGGGTCGCCGCGACCCTCGGCCTCCTGATCCTGGCGACCAGCTCTGGACTGTTCGGATCGACACCAGCACCGGCTGCAGGCCCCCTGGGCGTGGGTCTGCTCGCGGGCTCGTTCCTGTTCGGCCTCGGCATGCAGCTGGGCGGGGCCTGCGCCTCGGGAACCCTGTTCGCCGTGGGTTCGGGCCAGACCAGCATCCTGGTGACCCTGTTCGGCTTCATCGTCGGCTCGGTGCTCTACACCTGGCAGTACGACCTCGTCGACAACCTGCCGGCCTGGGATCCGGTGCTGCTGCAGGACCACGTCGGGTTCGGCGGCGCCTGGCTGGTCACGCTCCTCGTGCTGGTGGCCATCGTCGTCGTCTCGAAGGTGGTCCAGGCGCGCCGCAACCCGCCACCCACTGGGCGTCCGCCGACGGCCCACGGTCTGGTGCGGGTCCTGCGTGGTTCGTGGCCGATGATCGTCGGCGCCGTGGTGATCGGTGTCCTCGCAGCCGCGGTGCTGTGGGTCTCGGGCGGGATCTGGGGAGTCACCTCGGCCTTCGGGCTGTGGGGTGCGAAGTTCCTGCAGCTGCTCGGCGCGAACCCGGAGACCTGGACGTACTGGCAGCAACCGGGACAGGCCAGTTCGCTGTCGGCGTCCCTGCTGGCCGACAAGACGACGCTGACCAATCTCGGCGTCATCATCGGCGCGGCCTTTGCCGCCACCCTCGGCGGCGTCTACACGCTCAAGCACCGCTTCCGGGCTCGGGAGACGACCGCCGCGCTGCTCGGCGGCATCCTGCTCGGCGTGGGGGCGCGGCTTGCGAACGGCTGCAACATCGGCGCCTACCTCGGGGGCATCTCGACGGGCAGCATCTCGGGCTGGATCTGGGCCGTCGCGGCCCTGGCCGGCACCTGGGTGGGGCTGAAGCTGCGGCCGTACTTCGGGCTCGGGGTGCCGAAGTCGCAGGACTCGGTCTGCTGATCGTCCTCAGTGCGACCGCGAGGCGCGCGCGATCGTCTCCAGCCGCTCGCGGTGGGCCGCCTGCCAGTCGCCGGGCGGCAGGTTGGAGTTGTCGGCCCGCATCCCCACCGAGCCGTCGATCAGTTCGCGCACGATGTCGGCATGCCCGCAGTGACGGTTCAGCTCGGCGGTGATGTGCACCATGATCGTGTGCAGCGTGACGTCGCCGCGCTCGCCCGGCCACCACGGCACCCGGCCGGGGGAGTCGAGGTCCAGCCCCGCGACGGTCGCGTCGACGTGGCGCCAGCACCGGTCATCGAACGTCAGGATGTCGGTCGACGACTCGTCCTCTGTGGCGAACATGTCGAGGTTGTCCTCCGCGTCCTCGGCGAACAGCCAGTCCAGCGGTTCGTCGAAGGGACGGTCGAACGCGTTGCCGAAGTACCCGACGGTCGTGGCCGCAGTGTGCTTGACCAAGCCGAGCAGATTGGTTCCGGTGGCGACAAGAGGTCGGCGCAGGTCGTACTCGTCGAGCCCCTCGAGCTTCCAGCGCAGCGCGTCGTGCGCGTGGTGCATGTACCCGTGCAGCGTGTCCTTGTGTCCCATGCTCACAGCAGATACTGACAACGAGTGACTCGTCAACAGGTCTGCGTGACTCGTCGACGGGTCTGCGTGACTCGTCGACGGGTCTGCGTGACTCGTCGACGGGCTATGTGGTTGCGCTGAAGGCGGCGTCGAAGGCTGCGGTGGGGGCGTCGAACAGGTTGCGCTTGACGAACTCGAGGGCCTCGGGGGCACCGAGGAGCCGGTCCATGCCGGCGTCCTCCCACTCGATCGAGATCGGTCCGGTGTAGCCGATGGTGTTGAGCATGCGGAAGCACGCCTCCCACGGCACGTCACCGCGTCCGGTCGACACGAAGTCCCAGCCACGTCGCGGATCGGCCCACGGCAGGTGCGAGCCGAGCCGACCGTTGCGGCCGTTGCCGGTCTGCTTCTTGGCGTCCTTGCAGTCGACGTGGTAGATCCGG
>NZ_JBIMEZ010000011.1:0-65262 GCF_051262695.1 Aeromicrobium sp. CF3.5 | reverse complement strand
CCGAGCGGCGGAGCGTCTGACCCAGGCGTTCGGCCGCGGCAACGACGGCCGGGGCGTGCATGCGGCCGGGCTGGCGGGTCAGGCGCTCGAGCGGTCCGGAGACCGACACGGCGGCAACCACCTTGCCCGAGGGGGAGCGCACGGGTGCTGACACCGACCCGACGCCGTTCTCCCGCTCGCCCACGCTCTGGGCCCATCCGCGCCGTCGCACGGCGGACAGCTCTGCGGCGGAGAAAGTGGCCTTGAGGAGCCCTTTGTTCATGCGATCGGGATCCTCCCACGACAGCAGGACCTGCGCGGCAGAGCCGCCGCTCATCGCGAGCTGGCTGCCCACGGGGATCGAGTCCCGCAGGCCGGTGGGACGGTCCGCAGCAGCCACGCAGACCCGGAAGTCGCCCTGGCGACGGAACAGTTGGGCGGATTCACCCGTGATGTCACGCAGGCGGGCCAGCACCGGTCCGGCTGCTGCGAGCAGACGGTCCTCGCCGGCAGCGGCGGCGAGCTCGCCGAGGCGAGGACCGAGGATGAAGCGCCCCTGCATGTCGCGGGCCACGAGTCGGTGGTGCTCCAGGGCCACCGCCAGCCGGTGCGCCGTCGGGCGAGCCAGACCGGTGCTGGTCACCAGACTGGCCAGGGTGGCCGGGCCGGGCTCGAGAGCCGCGAGTACGAGTGCGGCTTTGTCGAGAACGCCGACTCCGCTAGAGTTGTCCATACCTTGATATTGCCGTATCGAATGCTGAGACGCAAGATGGTCGGAAGCACGGTGTATCGGGGTACGGGCTCGAGACGAGGAGAACACGATGGGCAAGACGTTGGCCGAGAAGGTCTGGGACGATCACGTCGTCCGCAGCCACGAGGGTGAACCCGATCTGTTGTTCATCGATCTTCACCTCATCCACGAGGTCACCAGCCCGCAGGCCTTCGACGGCCTGCGCCTGGCCGATCGCCCGGTGCGCCGTCCCGACCTGACGCTCGCCACCGAGGACCACAACATCCCCACCACCGACCTGGACAAGCCGATCGCCGATCTCGTGTCGCGCACCCAGGTCGAGACGCTGCGCCGCAACTGCGAGGAGTTCGGTGTTCGCTTGCACCCGATGGGCGACATCGACCAGGGCATCGTGCACGTCGTCGGTCCGCAGCTCGGGCTGACCCAGCCCGGCATGACGATCGTGTGCGGCGACTCCCACACCTCCACGCATGGCGCCTTCGGCTCGATCGCCTTCGGCATCGGCACGTCGGAGGTCGAGCACGTGCTCGCCACGCAGTCGCTGTCGCAGGCCCGGCCCAAGATGATGTCCGTCGAGGTCGTGGGCGACCTGCCGGCTGGTTCCACCGCCAAGGACCTGATCCTGGCGCTCATCACGCAGGAGAGCACCGGAGGCGGCCAGGGCTACATCGTGGAGTACCGCGGCGACGCCATCCGAGCGCTGTCGATGGAAGCGCGCATGACGATCTGCAACATGTCCATCGAGTGGGGCGCCAAGGCGGGCCTCATCGCGCCTGACCAGACCACCTACGACTACCTGCAGGGTCGCCCGAGCGCCCCCACGGGGACGGACTGGGACGAGGCGGTCGCGTACTGGGACAGCCTCGTCACCGACGACGACGCCCAGTTCGACAAGTCCATCACGATCGACGCCACGCAGGTCACACCGTTCGTCACCTGGGGCACCAACCCCGGCCAGGGCGTCGCGCTCTCGGGCCGCGTCCCGCACCCGGCCTCGTTCGAGGACGACAACGAGCGGGTCGCCGCCGAGAACGCCCTGACCTACATGGGCCTCGAGGCCGGCACCCCGATGAAGGAGATCCCCGTGGACACGGTCTTCATCGGATCGTGCACCAACGGACGCATCGAGGACCTGCGTGTCGCCGCAGATCTCATCAAGGGCCACACCGTCGCCGCCGACACCCGGATCCTGGTCGTGCCGGGGTCCGTCCGCGTTCGACTGCAGGCCGAGGCCGAGGGTCTCGACGCCATCTTCAAGGACGCTGGCGCCGAGTGGCGCGGAGCGGGCTGTTCGATGTGCCTGGGCATGAATCCCGACCAGCTGATGGTGGGGGAGCGCGCCGCCTCGACGTCCAACCGCAACTTCGAGGGCCGTCAGGGCAAGGGAGGACGCACCCACCTCGTGTCGCCTGACGTCGCGGTGGCCACCGGCATCTTCGGCCACCTGGCTGGTCCGGCCGATCTCGCCGAACTGACGAAAGCAGGCAGCTGATCATGCGTACGCAAGCTCTGCACCGAGACCAGTCCTCGAAGGCGCTGGTCTCCCCGACGAGTGCGACCAGCTCGAACGAAAGGCGATGACCATGGACAAGTTCGTCCAGCATTCCGGTGTCGGGGCGCCGCTGCGGCGCAGCAATGTCGACACCGACCAGATCATTCCTGCGGTGTGGCTCAAGAAGGTCACGCGCGACGGTTTCGAGGAGGGTCTGTTCTCGGCCTGGCGCAGCGATCCGAGCTTCGTGCTGAACCAGGAGGCGTTCTCGAACGCGACCGTGCTCGTGGCCGGTCCGGACTTCGGCACCGGATCGTCGCGTGAGCACGCTGTCTGGGCGCTGCAGAACTATGGCTTCAAGGCCGTCATCTCGCCGCGCTTCGGTGACATCTTCCGCGGCAACTCCGGCAAGGCCGGACTGCTGGCTGCCGAGGTCGACGACAAGGTCGTGCAGCGCCTGTGGGACCACCTCGACGCCAACCCCGGGGCGAGCATCACGGTCGACCTGGAGTCGCGCACCGTCAAGGCCGGGGACGGCGTCGACGCGATCGAGGACTCCTTCACGATCGACGACTACACCCGCTGGCGTCTGCTCGAGGGCCTCGACGACATCGCGATCACCCTGAGCCACGGCGAGGACATCAACCACTACGAGTCGGCGCGACCGTCGTTCAAGCCGGCCACCCTCTGACGATGGTGCGGAAGCACGCCGTCGAGCAGGTCAGCCTCGTCGCTGCGCCGGTCGACGCCGTGTGGCAGCGGGTCACGTCCTTCGACGGCATCCGCGACGAGCTGGGTCCGTGGATGTCCATGTCGATCCCTCGCGGTGCCGATCATCTCGACGTGACCACGGTGCCGCTGGGCGATCCGATCGGCCGGTCCTGGATCACCCTGTTCGGTGTCATCCCCGTCGACTACGACGACCTCACGATCGTCGCCGTGGAGCCGGGGCGGTCCTTCCACGAGCGGTCCACGATGCTGAGCGCATCGCGGTGGGAGCACCAGCGGGTCCTGACACCGGTGGGAGGGCGGACGCAGGTGCACGACCGCCTGACCTTCGTGTCGCGGCTTCCCTTCGGTGGGGCGTTGCACGCGGTGGTCGTGCGACGGCTCTTCGCCCACCGGCACCGCCGGCTCGCTCGCCACTTCGCCTGACACCGACCGAGGGTCGGCGCAGCTAGTCTGGGCCGATGCAGCACCGTCCCATCCCGCGCGCCATCCGCGGGTTCGCCTTCTTCGTCCGGCCGTGGGTGATGGTGCTGATGAAGCGTGACTGGCAGGGCGCCGAGAACCTGCCCACCGAGGGCGGGTACGTGCTGGCCCCAAATCACGTCTCGCACATCGATCCGGTGCTGGTCGGTCACTTCATGATCGACCACGACCTGCCGCCACGATTTCTCGCGAAGGACGGCCTGTTCGACGTGCCGCTGCTCGGCCGCCTGATGCGTGCCGCGCAGCAGATTCCCGTGTATCGCACCAGCACAGGAGCCGGACACGAAGCCCTGGGAGCCGCCGTGGCCGCCGTCGAGGCAGGCGAGGTGATCATCGTCTACCCCGAGGGCACGATCAGCCGCGATCCCGGCGGCTGGCCCATGAGCGGTCGCTCGGGCGCCGCGCGCATCGCGCTGACCACCGGCCGGCCGTTGATCCCGATGATGCAGTCCGGGGCCCAGGAGATCCTGCGGCCCTACACGAAGTGGCCCAGGCTCTTCCCGCGCAAGACCATCCGCATCCGCGTCGGACCTGCGGTGGACCTGTCCGATCTCGAGGGTCAGCCGCTCACCGAGGAGCTGCTCGATCGTGCCACCGACCGGCTGATGGACGTGCTGACTGCCATGATGGCCGAACTGCGCGGTGAGCTGCCGACCAGTCCGCGCATCGACGTGCGCAGCCTGCGCAGCCGGTCGAGCACCGATCATTCGAGTACAGGGAGCCTGGAGGGCTGATGGCACAGATCGCCGTGATGGGAGCAGGGTCGTGGGGCACCGCCTTCGCCCTCGTGCTGGCTGACGCCGGCAACGAGGTCCGGATGTGGGGCCGCCGAGCCGAGGTGTGCGAAGCGATCAACACCACGCACCAGAATCCCGACTACCTGGCCGGCATCGAGCTGCCCGACTCGATCACCGCCACCCCCGACGCGGCCGCAGCGCTCGACGGCGCCGAGATGGTCGTGCTGGCCGTCCCCTCGCAACAGCTGCGCACCAACCTGGAGGTGTGGGCCGAGCACCTCCCCGAGCGGGCGGTGCTGATCAGCCTGATGAAGGGAGTCGAGCTCGGCACCCACCTGAGGATGAGCGAGGTCATCGCCGCGCTCACCGGAGCCGGGCCCGAGCGCATCGCGGTGGTCTCAGGGCCCAACCTGGCCCGCGAGATCGCCCAGCGCGAACCCGCCGCCAGCGTCGTGGCCTGCGAGGTCGAGCACGTCGCGCGCCGGGTGCAGGAGGCCTGCCACACTGCGTCCTTCCGTCCGTACACCAACACCGACGTGATCGGGTGTGAGCTGGCCGGCACGACCAAGAACGTCATCGGACTGGCGGTCGGCGTCGCGGTCGGCCTCGGCTACGGCGACAACTCCAAGGCCTCGATCATCACCCGGGGCCTGGCCGAAGCGGCGCGGCTCGGCGTGGCGATCGGTGCCGATCCGCAGACCTTCATGGGCCTGGCCGGAATGGGCGATCTCGTGGCCACCTGCTCGTCACCGCTGTCGCGCAATCGTTCCTTCGGGGAGAAGCTCGGCCGCGGGATGAGCGTCGAGGAGGCCGCGAGCGAGACCCGGCAGGTCGCCGAGGGCGTCAAGTCCTGCCGGTCGATCAGCGAGCTCGCCGCGATGCACGGGGTCGAGATGCCGATCGTCGAGCACGTGGCCGCCCTGGTCGCCGGCACCATGACGCCGTCCGAGCTCGTCGACGCGATGATCGCGCGCAAGGCCCGCCCGGAGTAGCTAGCCCGGAGCCCCTAGCTCAGGGCCGCCAAGCACTCGGTGATGTCGGCCCAGATGTCCTCGACGTCCTCGATGCCGACCGACAGCCGGATCAGTCCCTCGGGCACGTCGAGAGGTTCGGCAGGCAGGCGGCGCCGGCGCTCCCAGGTGGACTCGACCCCACCGAGACTCGTGGCGTGCACCACGATGTTGCCGGTGCGGGTCAGCGTCTCGGCCGCCTCGGGGCCCGCTGTCAGCTCGAAGGCGATGATGGTGCCGAAGCCCGGGTACCGCGCGTACGAGACCTGGTCGGAGCGGGAGAGCCGAGCGTGCAGCTCGGCGGCGTTGGCCTCGGCACGATCAAGACGCACGGCGAGGGTGCGAATGCCCCGGGCCGCCAGAAAGGTCTCGAACGCGCCGGGGATGGCTCCCATCAGGCTGCGTCGCTGGGCGATCAGATCGTGGGCGCGGTCGTCGTTGGTCACGACGGCTCCCAGGATCAGGTCGCTGTGCCCGGACAACAGCTTGGAGACCGAGTGCACGACGAAGTCGGCGCCGTGCTCGAGCGGCCGCTGGCGCAGGGGAGTGGCGAAGGTGTTGTCGACGCAGACCGCGGTCCCGGCACGGTCCGCCGCGGCCCCGATGGCCCCGAGGTCGGCGAGCTTGAGCTCGGGATTGGTCGGCGTCTCGATCCACGCCAGGTCGGCGGCCTCGACTGCCGCCACCGTCGCCTCGGTGTCATCGATGTCCACCAGGTTCAGCTCGATGAAACCGCGCTTGGCCCGGTCGTGGAGCAGGTTCAGGCTTCCGGCGTAGGCGCCTCGAGGCGCCATCACGATCCCGCCCAGCGGCACCAGATCGAGCACCGCGGAGACCGCGGCGACGCCCGAGGCGAAGGCGAGGGCACGTCCACCCTCCAGATCGCCGAGCACCTGCTCGAAGGAGTCCCACGTCGGATTGCCGAACCGGGCGTACTCGGTCGGCCCGTCGGGAATCAGTGCGCTCGCCATCGTGATGGGCGCATTCATCGGACGCCCCGGCTCGCGTGGCGGCCGTCCGGAGGCGACAGTGATCGTGGAGGGAGACAGCTCGCGTCCGGTCATGATCCATTGTCATCACGGCGGTAGGGTGCTGAGCAATGAGCAACGTCATATCCGGGGCCACCGATCCGTCCGAGCCGATCCGATCCACACCCCGACTCGTGGTCCTGTTCGGCGGACGCAGCAGTGAGCACGGCGTCTCGTGCCTGACCGCCCGCCAGGTGCTGGCCGTCATCGATCACGACCGGTACGACGTCCGGCCGGTCGGCATCACCCGCGACGGCCGCTGGGTGCGCGAGAGCGCTGAGTGGCCAGAGCTGGCGCCGGGCACGTTGCCCGAGGTGCGCAGTGATCTGCCGGAGTTCGCCTGGGACGAGCTGCGCGACGCCGACGTGGTGTTCCCGTTGCTGCACGGACCATGGGGCGAGGACGGCACGGTGCAGGGTCTGCTGGAGATGGCCGATGTCCGCTACGTCGGCGCCGGAGTCCTGGCCAGCTCGGTGGGCATGGACAAGCCCTTCACCAAGACGGTCTTCGCGACCGCGGGCCTGCCGCAGCTGCCGCACGTCACGATCATGCCGTGGCAGTGGAGCACTACCGTCTCTGACAAGGAGCGCCAGCGCAGCGAGGACCGCATCCGCGCGCTCGGGCTGCCCGTGTTCGTCAAGCCCGCCCGAGCCGGATCGAGCTCCGGCGTCACGATGGTCGAGTCCTGGGACGTCCTCGACGCCGCCGTGGTCGAGGCCCGGCGGCACGATCCCAAGGTGATCATCGAGGCCGCGGCCCGCAACAAGCGCGAGCTCGAGTGCGGAGTCATCCAAGGGCCGGACGGCATCCCGGTCGCGAGCGTCGTGGGGGAGATCGTGGTCGACGACACCGCTGACCACGAGTTCTACGACTTCGAGGCCAAGTACCTCGACGGCTCGGGCCAGATGGCGATTCCCGCAGACCTGTCGCCCACCCTCAGTGATCGCATCCGCGCCTACGCCGTGCAGGCCTTCGAGGCGATCGGGGCCGAGGGGCTGGCGCGCGTCGACTTCTTCGACACCGACGACGGTCTGGTCATCAACGAGATCAACACGATGCCCGGTTTCACACCGTTCTCGATGTTTCCCCAGCTGTGGGAGGCGACCGGCGTGCCCTACGCCGAGCTCGTCGAGCGCCTCATCTCGCTGGCGCAGGCGCGCGACACCGGCTTGCGCTGATCGACTCTGCGCTGGTCGACCCTGCGCTGGTGGACCCTGCGCTGGTGGACTACACGCAGGGCTCGACGTCCCTGGTCATCGCCTTGACCAGGTCCCCGACGTCGATCAGCGCGGCGCCGGCGGGCTCGTAGTCCGACGGCACCTCCATGCTGACGTTGGGGTTGCGTCCGATCGTGGTGAACAGCTGGGCGCCGTCCTCGTCCTCGGTGAACCAGCCGACACCGTCGACGTCATCGCATCGTGAGGTCGGCAGCAGCGACTCGGGCTGCGTCACCCCGCAGCGCAAGGTGATGCGGGGGTCGCCCCAGGCCGCCACGCGTGGGCTGTCGACCGGGGTCGACGCCTCCTCGAGCACGGCGTCCGGGGCCGCGTCGATCAGGGCCTGGCACGACGAACCGGTGCCCGCTTCGGTCTCGAAGTCGTAGGGGCCGGCGGAACAACCGCCCAGCACCCCGATCGCGGCCACGGCGATCGCCGAGGTGAGGAAGGAACGCACGTCACCAGAACCGATCGACGGCGACGTCAGAGCTTGACGACCGGGCAGGTGAGCGTGCGGGTGATGCCGGGGACCTTCTGGATGCGCGAGACGACCAGCGTCCCGAGCTCGTCGACCGACGGGCCCTCGGCGTGCGCGATGACGTCGTAGGGGCCGGTGACATCCTCCGCACGGGTGACGCCCTGGACCTCGCAGATCGCACGGGCCACCTCAGCGGCCCTGCCGACCTCGGTCTGTACCAGGATGTAGGCCTCGACCGACATCATCGCCTCCTCGCGCGGATCCACCCGCATGGGTCGCGTGCCTCGTGCACGACTGGGCTCAACCTACCCGATGTGGCGCCGTGAACCCGTGCGGGCCGTGGGGGACAATGGCACACATGGTCACCGGCAATCCGCATCCGCAGACGACCGATTCGCAGACTCTGGGTGAGCTCGGTGAATTCGGACTGATCGATCTCGTGGCTCGTCAGCTCGGGACGAGCCCTCTGGTGCTGATCGGTCCCGGCGACGATGCCGCTCACGTCGCGACCGGCCCGAGCGGCACGCTGATCTCCACCGATCTGTTGATCGAGGGACGACACTTCCGACGTGACTGGTCCAGCGCCTACGAGATCGGACGCAAGGCCGCCGCCTGCAACCTGTCCGACATCAACGCGATGGGCGGAACGGCCACGGCACTCACCGTCGGCTTCGGTGCGCCCGCGGATCTGCCCGTGGAGTGGGCCGTGGACATGATCCGCGGATTCGAGGAGGAGGCCGCGTCAGTCGGCGCCCACGTCGTGGGGGGCGACATCACGTCTGCGGACTTCATCGTGCTCGGGATCAGCGTGATCGGCGAGGCCGATCCCATCGTGCGACGGACGGGCGCCGCTCCCGGTGACCTGGTCGCCGTCACGGGTCCCATGGGCCTGGCTGGTGCCGGTTTCGCCGCGCTGAGCCGCGGGTTCCGGTCGCCCAAGGCGGCCGTCGACGCTCATCGTGTCCCGGCGCCGCCGTACGCACAAGGCCCCGCAGCCGCGTTGGCGGGAGCCTCAGCCATGACCGACATCAGTGACGGCTTGCTGGCCGACCTCGGACACGTCGCGGCCGCCAGCGGGGTCGCGATCGACATCGACCCCACGGCATTCCAGGTCGTCGAGGCAGTCGGAACGGTCGCCGAGGCCCTGCAGATCGACCCGATGATGTTCGTGCTGACAGGTGGCGACGACTACGGCCTCGCGGCCACGTTCGCACCCAGCACACCGATCCCCGACGGGTGGACGGTCGTGGGCTCGGCCGGTGCGGGATCGTCGGTCACCGTGGCGGGCGCCCCGTTCGACGGTGCCCCCGGCCACCAGCACTGGCGCTGAGACCGCGCTCAGCTCCAGATCGTGCGGAACGGGCGCGCGGCCTCGAGCTCGTAGGCGAGCTCGAGCAGGGTTTGCTCGTCACCGTGCAGCGCCGAGAAGTGCACGCCGACCGGCAGACCGGTCGACGACGTGCCCAACGGCAGGGAGAGCGCGGGGCTGCCCGACGCGTTGTTGACCGGGGTGAAGGCGGCGTAGCGGATGAGTCGTTCGAGGTGCTCCTCGAATCCGACCGAGGGATTGAGGACCCCCAGCTCAGGAGTCACGAATCCCAGGGTGGGGGAGACGATGAGATCGATCGACGCTTCGGCGAACGTGTTCGAGTAGTACTGCTCGGACCGCTTCAGGGTGCGCAGCGCCAACGGGGTGCGCCACGCCTGACGCCAGAACATCGTGGCCAGGCCGCGGGTCAGCGCATCGGTGCGTGACCGGTCGAAGGCGGGGTCGTGCATGACCGTCTTGCCGAAGCGTTGTGTCGCGAAGGCGAGCATGGCCCAGTAGTGCTTGAACGCCGAGGCGAAATGTTGGTCGACCGGCAGCGGGACCTCGACCACGTCGTGGCCCAGCGCGGTGAGCAGATCGACCGTCTCGAGGACGGCAACTCGACTGTCTGTGTCAGGAGGACCTGAGACCGAGTCGATGATGAGGCCGATCCGCAGGCGGCGATCAGCGGCGTGCTCGACCAGGCCCAGTGGTGGGAGGTCGGCAGCTGGGGCGAACTGCTGGGTGCTGGCCAGGAAGTGGGCTGTGTCGCGGACGGTGCGGGTCAGGACGCCGTTGGAGACGATGTCGACCGGGAGCGTCTTCGACTCGGCCGCCGGGACGACACGCCCCCGGGTCGGCTTGAGACCGACGAGCCCGCAGGCGGCAGCCGGGATGCGGATGGATCCGCCGCCGTCGTTGCCGTGCGCGATGGGGAGGGCGCCGGAGGCCACGAGCGCGGCCGAACCACCCGAGCTTCCGCCGGCGGAACGGGCCGGATCCCATGGATTGCGGGTGGGGGCGATCGTCTGGTACTCGGTGGAGCCGTTGAACCCGAACTCCGGCATGGTCGACGTGCCCAGCACGATCAGACCCGAGCTGCGGAGCTGTCGGGTGAAGGGGGCGTCGGCCCCGGCGGGGATGGAGGACATGGCCAGGGACCCGTGACCGGTCGGCAGGCCTGCCACGGCGGTGTTGTCCTTGATGATGGACGGAACGCCCGACAGTCGGCCCGGGGGCGGGTGCAGGGAGTGCTCGAGCGCTCGCTCGTAGTCGGCGTGCTGCACCGCGTTGAGCACGTCGTTGACGTTCTCGATGCGGGCGATGGCCGCTTCGGTCGCCTCGCGTGAGCTGATGACACCGGTGGAAATGGCTTCGGCGACCCCGACAGCGTCGAGGTCGCCGAGTGCATCATCTCCATGGGCGTGCACCGCATGGCTGCTGTCGGAGGCGTGCGGGTTCAGCGTGAAACCTTGCCCGCCTTCAAGCAACCGGTGCACACGTTCATTCGCTGGGGCGTACCGCCGACGACGGCGCGCACACGCTGGATGTTGGGGTCAAAACGACGCTTGGTGCGTCGGTGCGAGTGGGAGACTGCGTGGCCGAAGCCAGGTCCCTTGCCGCACACGTCACATACCGCTGCCACGGCTACTCCTGAGAAAGTGAGACGAAATAGAGAAACTCGGGTGTCGCGGACATCAAGCCCTCCGACGACAACCGCTCAAGAATAGCCGACAGGTCCCGCTTGGCGCGAATCGGTCTGACCCACCGCCGTGACCTGCGCCGTCGGCGGGTGTGCTGGGCGATAACCTCGGGCACATGGCTCTGGCACTCGACGCGACCGCGTTCCGCGCGTGGACGCAGCTGTGCGCCGATGCCCTGTCGGCGACTCGAGCGGAGATCGACGCCCTCAACGTGTTCCCCGTGCCGGACAGCGACACCGGCACCAACGCGTTCTTGACCTTCGCCGCCGGCGCCGAGGCCGTGGCCGGCCTTCCGGCCGAGACCGAGCTCCCTGACCTGATTCGCGCCTACACCGATGGTCTGCTCACCGGTGCCAAGGGCAACTCCGGTGTCATCTTGTCGCAGCTGGTCCGCGCCTGCTTCCGTTCCTTGCCGATCGGTGGGCGCATCTCGTCGGCCGATGTGGCGCTGTCCTTCGTCCACGCCTCCGACGCCGCCTACGCAGCGGTCGGTGAGCCGGTCGAGGGCACCATCTTGACGGTGGCGCGCGCCGCCGCCGACGGGGCGCAGCGCACCGCAGCCGCCTTTGGCGAGTCGACGACGTCCGACGACGGACGCTCGGTGTTCAACAGCGCGGCCGACGCCGCCCGCGAGGCATTGGAGTGCACACCCCAGCAGATGGAGCGCCTTGCACGGGCCGGCGTCGTCGACGCCGGAGGCCGGGCCCTGGTCGTCGTGCTCGACGCGACCGGACAGGCGCTGACGGGCCGGCTTCCTCAACCGATCACCGCGCGCCTTCCCGTGCCGAACACCAGCGGCGACGATCTTGATCCGCACGGCCCCTCGTACGAGGTCATGTACCTGCTGGAGGCCGACGATGACGCGATCACCGGACTGCGGGCGGCTCTGGCGCCCCTGGGGGACTCGTTGGTCGTGGTCGGTGGGGACCGGCTCTGGAACGTCCATGTCCACGTGGACGACGTGGGCGCCGCGATCGAGGCGGGTCTGACCGCGGGTCGTCCGTACCGGATCGCGGTCACGCACTTCGCCGAGCAGATCGCACGTCGGCCGCGTGACGGTCGAGCCGTGATCGTCGCCACCACGGGGGACGGTCTGTCGGGTCTGTGTCGCGAGTCCGGTGCCGTGGCCCTGGAGTTCACGCGCGATGAACCGTTGTCCTCGGCGCAGATGGCCGCGGCTCTGTCCGACGCCAGCGCCGACGAGGTCATCGTGCTGCCCAACAACCCCCGCTACGTGAAGCTGTTCGAGGCGGCGGCGCAGGCCGCTCGACACGACGGGATCAGGGTCGCCGTGATCCCCACCCACGCCCAGGTGCAGGGCCTCGCGGCCCTGGCTGTGCACGATCCGGGACTGGGTTTCGACGAGGCCGTCGTCGCCATGTCCAGTGCCGCAGCCCATGCTCAGCACGGTGCCGTCACGCTCGCCACCGAGCCGGGCATGACGATGGTCGGTCCCTGTGAGGCTGGCGATGTGCTGGGTGTGGTCTCCGGCGACTTTGCCGTGGTCGGACGCGACATCGCGCAGGTCGCCGGAGACGTGCTCGAGGCGCTGCTGTCCCCGTCGGCCGAGATGGTCACGATCGTGCTCGGTGAGGGCGGGGACGCTGCGGTCGAGCAGCAGATCCAGGCCTACCTGCGCGCGCATCGCCCGGACGTCGACCTGGTGGTCTACGACGGCGGCCAGGAAAACTACCCGCTGTTCCTCGCTGTCGAATGAGGGCCATCGAACGAGGAGCCGTCGAGTGAGGGGCGATGGAGTGATCAGGCCGTGGTGAATCTGTCGACCAAGCTGTCGACCGCGGTGGGAGACAAGTCGGCCAAGCCGCTGCAGAAGGCATTCGGCCTGCACACGGTCGAGGACCTGCTGCGGCACTACCCGCGGCGCTATGCCGAGATCGGCCAGCCCACCGACCTGTCGGCGCTGCAGGTCGGCCAGCACGTCACGGTGCTCGCCGAGGTCGTTCAGGCGACGGTCATCCCGTTCAGGAACCAGCCGCGACGGAGTCGCACCGAGGTCGTCGTCACCGACGGGACCGACCGCCTCTCCCTGACCTTCTTCCAGAGGCCGTGGCTGCCCAAGGTCATGACGCCCGGCAGCACCGGCCTGTTCTCCGGTGTGGTCGGCGTCTTCAACCAGCAGCTGCAGCTGGCCAATCCCGACTTCGAGATGTTCGACGACACCGGCGACGTCTCGGCATCGCGGTTGGCGCGCGGTGTGCTGCCGATCTACCCGGCGACCGCCAAGATGGCGTCCTGGTCGATCGAGCGGGCCGTCGCCCAGTGCCTGGACACGATCGGCGACCTGGCGGACCCCCTCCCTGAGGAGGTGCGAGCTGCGCACGGCCACCTCGAGGTGCGTGCCGCCTTCGAGGCGATCCATCGTCCGCGCAGCATCGCCGAAGCCACGGTGGCGCGCGACCGCTTCCGGTTCGAGGAGGCGTTCGTGGTGCAGACCGTGTTCGCGCAGCGGCGGCACGCGATCGAGCAGCAGCGTGCTGACACCCGGGCCCCGGTCACGGGGGGTCTGCGGGACCGCTTCTCGGGGTTGCTGCCCTTTCAGCTCACTGCAGGCCAGGAAGCGGTCGCGGCCGAGATCGCCGAAGACCTGGCCCAGAGCCGGCCGATGCACCGGCTCCTGCAGGGAGAGGTCGGGTCGGGCAAGACCATCGTGGCGCTGCTGTCGATGCTGCAGGTCGTCGATGCTGGGGCGCAGGCGGCGTTGCTGGCACCCACCGAGGTGCTGGCGGCGCAGCACTACCGCAGCATCACCGCCCAGCTCGGCGATCTGGCCAAGGGCGGGATGCTCGGGGGTGCCGACGGCGCGACCCGGGTGCGGCTGCTGACCGGATCGATGGGGGCCAAGGCCCGCAACGCATCCTTGCTGGACGCAGCGTCGGGGGAGGCCGGCATCGTGATCGGCACCCATGCGCTCATCCAGGACCATGTGCAGTTCGCTGAGCTGGGACTTCTCGTGGTCGACGAGCAGCACCGCTTCGGCGTCGAGCAACGAGCGGCTCTGGTGGATCGGGCCGAGGTCACCCCGCACGTGCTGGTGATGACGGCCACCCCCATCCCGCGCACGATCGCGATGTCGGTGTTCGGAGACCTCGAGGTCTCGACCCTGTCCGAGCTGCCCGCGGGTCGCCAGCCCATCCAGACCACGGTCGTGCCGGCCACGCAGCGCCCGGCCTGGCTGGATCGGGCCTGGGAACGAGTCCGCGAAGAGGTGGCACGGGGGCGTCAGGCGTACGTCGTGGTCTCGCGCATCGGCTCGGAGGACGTGAGCGGCCCGAGCGCCGCCGAGAGCGAGACCAGGTCGCTCGTGCAGGTGCACGACGACCTGGTGGCGGGCCCGCTGGCTGACCTGCGCGTCGAGTCCCTGCACGGACGCATGGCTGCGGACGACAAGGATCGCGTCATGCGAACGTTCGGTGCCGGCGAGATCGACGTTCTCGTGGCCACGACGGTCGTGGAGGTGGGGGTCGACGTCCCGAACGCCACCGTGATGGTGGTGATGGACGCGGACCGCTTCGGCATGTCCCAGCTGCACCAGCTGCGTGGTCGCGTGGGCCGCGGATCCGAGGCGGGCCTGTGCCTGCTGATCACCGACATCGACGCTGACTCACCCGCCGTCGAGCGTCTGGCCGCAGTGGCCTCGACGACCGACGGCTTCGAGCTGTCGCGGCTCGATGCAGAGCTGCGTCGTGAGGGTGATGTCCTGGGTGCCCGCCAGTCCGGGATGCGCTCGAGCCTGCGTCTGCTGTCGGTGGTGCGTGACGGCGAGATCATCGAGCAGGCGCGCACGATCGCGTCCGCGGTGGTCGAGCAGGATCCGCAGCTGGCCTCGCACCCGACCCTGGCCGCAGCAGTTGGGGCCCTCGAGGCGACTGAGGCCGCCGACTACTTGGAGCGCACGTGACCCGCATCATCGCCGGCGCCTGCGGTGGGCGCCGGCTCGAGACGCCCCAGGGCGACGGCACCCGACCCACGTCCGACCGGGTGCGGGAATCCTTGTTCTCGTCGTTGGAGTCCGAGCTGGGCGGGTTCGACGGTCTGCGGGTGCTCGACCTGTTCGCCGGGTCGGGGGCCCTGGGGTTGGAGGCGCTGTCGCGCGGGGCCGCCTCGGCAGTCCTCGTGGAGTCCGATCGCCGCGCCGTCGCCGCGATCCGCAGCAACATCAGGTCTCTCGGCCTGACAGGTGCCGCGGTCGAGCCGGTCAGGGCGGAGGTCTTCGTCGCACGTGCGGACGACCTGGCCTTCGACCTGGTCTTCCTCGACCCTCCGTACGCGGTCTCGACCGAGGTGGTGGCGGGGCTGGTCGGGGCGCTGCAGCGGCACGCGGCGCGGCAGGCGTTGTTCGTCGTCGAGCGCGCGACGCGCGATGGGTTCACCTGGCCCGAGGACGTCGAGGCGTTGCGTCACAAGAAGTACGGCGAGACCACGCTTTGGTACGGTCACCCTCGTGGCTACGGGCAATAGGATCCTGACATGACCAGTGTCGTGTGCCCCGGTTCCTTCGACCCGGTGACCAACGGACACCTCGACATCTTCGAACGAGCGGCGCGCCTGTTCGACGAGGTCACCGTCGCTGTTCTCGTCAACGAGAACAAGCAGGGCCTGTTCAGCATCGAGGAGCGCATCGAGCTGCTCGACGAGGCCACGGCGCACCTTCCCAACGTCCGCACGGCGTCGTTCAAGGGCCTGCTCGTCGACTTCTGCGTCGCCCACGACATCGATGCGATCGCCAAGGGCCTGCGCGCGGTCACCGACTTCGACTACGAGCTGCAGATGGCGCAGATGAACGGCAGCCTCACCGACGTCGACACCGTGTTCATCCCCACCTCGCCGGAGTGGTCGTACCTCGCCTCCAGCCTGGTCAAGGAGGTCGCCAAGCACGGCGGCGACGTGTCGGCGCTGGTGCCCCCGGCCGTGCTGAGTCGTCTGACCGAGAAGTACGCCTGAGACGTACGCCTCGGCTCAGTCGGGCAGGATCGGCTGGCCCTCGCGATCGTCGTGGCTGAGCTGAACGGCGCGACGCACGGCGCCGGATCCGAACTTCTGGCGGACGGCGTCGATGGTGTCGTCGAGGGTGGGATCGGGAGCATCGTCGATCGGCAGCGAGAGCTGCGCTGGCTGGTCGTCCAGCGACCCCACCGACACTCCGATCAGGGTGCAGCCGCGCCGCTCGATCTCGGGCCACCGGGTGCGCAGCAGGCCACGCGCCACGGTGAGGACCTCGCCGGTGTGGGCCGTGGGCCGGGGGAGGGTGCGCGCAGTCGTGGAGCGGGTGAAGTCGTCGAAGCGCAGGCGCACCGTGATGGTGCTTCCGGTGCGGCCGACCGCGCGCATGCGGCGGGTGACCCGGTCGACCAGGGCGAGCAGCGCGACGTCGAGCGCCTGCAGGTCGTGCGGGCCGCGCCCGATGGCGTGCTGAGCGCCCATCGACGATCGACGGTTCCCCACCTGGACGGTGCGCGGATCCCGGCCCTGGCTCAGGGCATGCAGGTGCCGACCCGCCCCGCCGCCGACGAGGTGCACCAGCTCGACCTCCAGCAGCTTCGACAGGTCGCCGACCGTGGCGAGCCTGGCCGTGTGCAGCTTGGCGGCCGTGACCTTGCCGACACCCCACAGTCGTTCGACCGGCAGGGCATGCAGGAACTCGAGCTCTTTCTCGATGGGCACCACGAGCAGCCCCTCGGGCTTGGACTCGGCACTGGCGATCTTGGCCAGGTACTTGGTGCGGGCCACTCCGACCGAGATGGGTAGGCCGACCCGCTCGCGCACGTCGAGGCGCAGCTGCTGGGCGATCGCCGAAGGTGCTCCCCGCAGGCGACGCAGGCCACCCACCTCGAGAAACGCCTCGTCGATCGACACGCCCTCGACCATCGGGGTGGTGTCGGCAAACACCTCGAAGACGGCGCGGCTGGCCTCGGTGTAGGTGCTGAACCGCGCCGGCACCACGATCGCCTGGGGACACAGGATCCGAGCCTGACGTCCGTTCATGGTGGTGTGGACGCCGAACGCCTTGGCCTCGTAGCTGGCTGCCAGCACCACACCGCCGCCCACGATCACCGGCCGCCCGCGCAACGAGGGGTCGTCGCGGATCTCGACGGAGGCAAAGAACGAGTCGAGATCGGCGTGCAGCACCGTCCCTTCCGTCATCGCCTGAGTCTGTCACCCCGGACCGACAACCATCCGGTGTGACGGTGGATCTGGGACCTTCTTGGGGTTCAGGAGGGAGCGATTAGGCCGGCCGTGACGGTCCGCGATACAGTGACTCTCGGCCTGCTTGCAGGTCGATGATCAATCGCGCACCTGAATGGATGGGCACTGTGCAATCGGGACCTCTGGTCGTCGACACCCGTGGATGGGGTCGCCAACCCGGCAACGAGCGCACCGTCGACCTGTCCGTGCAGGCGCCGAAGGGTCTGGGGCATGACGTCTACGGCGTGCCCGAGGGATCCACGATCACCCTGGAATTTCGGTTCGAGGCGATCATGGAAGGTATCCTGGCGACAGGATCAGCCTCGGCACAGGTGACCGGAGAATGCGTGCGGTGCCTGGATGAGATCGGTGAAGACCTCACGATCGACCTCCAGGAGCTGTTCTTGTTCGAGGGCGCCACCGAGGACGACCATGCAGTCGAGGACGACATGATCGACCTCGAACCCGCCCTGCGGGAGGCAGTGCTCCTGGCACTGCCGCGAGACCCGTGGTGTGGTCCGGACTGTCCGGGATTGTGCCCCGAATGTGGGGCGCGGCTCGCGGATGATCCAGAACACACGCACGGCGAGGCGATCGACCCCCGGTGGGCGACCCTCAGCCAGCTGACAGACACAGAACCCGAGGAGTAATCATGGCCGTCCCGAAGCGGAAGATGTCGCGCAGCAACACGCGCCACCGCCGTTCGCAGTGGAAGACGACTGCGACCCAGATCGTCGACTGCGCCAACCCCTCCTGCGACTCCAAGGTGCGCCCGCACCACGCATGCACCGTCTGCGGCCAGTACGGCGCCCGCGGCGAGCGTCGTCAGGTTCTCTGAGCACCAGCTCGAACGAGACGGGTTGCGTTGAGCAGTGCACGGTCGGACGGTGATCGACCAGACAGTGATCGACCGGACCTCGACGAGCTGCGGCTCACGCTCGGTGTTCCTGATCTGGACACCGAGCGGCTCGAGCATGCCCTGACGCACCGCTCGTACGCGTACGAGAATGGCAACATCGCGCACAACGAGCGCTACGAGTTCCTCGGGGACTCGGTGCTGGGCCTCGTGGTCACCGACACGTTGTTCACCACACATCCAGACCTTCCCGAGGGGCAGCTCGCCAAGCTGCGAGCTGCGGTCGTGAGTGCCAAGGCATTGGCTGTGGTGGCCCGTGACCTCGAGCTCGGTCGATTCGTGCGCCTCGGCCGCGGCGAGGAGATCACAGGGGGTCGGAACAAGGCTTCGATCCTGTCCGACACCGTCGAGGCGGTCCTCGGAGCGATCTACGTCGAGTTCGGGATCGTGCGCTCGGCCGAGGTCATCCACGCGATCTTCGATCCCGTCATGGCCGACGCGGCTCGACTCGGCGCGGGACTGGACTGGAAGACGTCGCTGCAGGAGATCTGCGCCAACCACGACCTCGGAGTGCCGCACTACGTGCTGATCGGCACCGGCCCCGATCACGACAAGACCTTCACGGCCGTTGCACACGTGGGCGAGCGTGAGTTCGGTGGTGGCACCGGGCGGTCCAAGAAGGAGGCCGAGCAGATGGTCGCCGAGATCGCCTGGACCGTTCTGGACGCCGAGCTGCGTGGCGCCGGAGCACCTGATGCCACCACTGCCTGACCGTGCCTGAGCTTCCTGAGGTCGAGGTGGTCCGACGCGGTCTGGTCGACCATGCTGCGGGCCGCACCATCACGGGCGTCACCGTCCACGACGTGCGCTCGCTGCGCCGTCACGCTCCCGGTCCCGACGACTTCGTCGATCGCCTGGTCGGTCGGACCATCGCCGGTGCCGCCAGGCGGGGCAAGTACCTGTGGCTTCCGCTGGACGAGATCGGCCCGGGCGGCGACGCGGTGCTGTGTCACCTCGGCATGAGCGGGCAGTTCCGGGTCAGCGATCCCGCCGCCGAACCCACCCGGCACCAGCGCATCGTGCTCGACCTGGACGACGGACAGCAGCTGCGGTTTGCCGACCAGCGGATCTTCGGCGGCATGGCCGTCAGCGAGGACCTGCTCGATACTGGTGCTATCGACGGGGTGGGGGGCAGCGCGTTGCCCCGCGAGATCGCCCACATCGCCCGAGATCCGCTGGACCCGGCCTTCGATGCTGCAGCCTTCACGGCGCGCCTGCGACGGCGCGAGACCGGCATCAAGCGGGCGCTGCTGGACCAGTCGCTGATCTCCGGAGTCGGCAACATCTATGCCGACGAGTCGCTGTGGCGCACGCCGTTGCACTTCGCCCGCAACACCCGGCATCTGCGCACCCGCGAGATCGACGCCCTGCTGGGTCACGTCGTCGAGGTCATGGTCGAGGCGCTGGCTCAGGGCGGCACCTCCTTCGACGCCCTGTACGTCAACGTCAACGGCGC
This sequence comes from Aeromicrobium sp. CF3.5, assembly GCF_051262695.1. Lineage (NCBI taxonomy): Bacteria > Bacillati > Actinomycetota > Actinomycetes > Propionibacteriales > Nocardioidaceae > Aeromicrobium > Aeromicrobium sp. CF3.5. Next base: position 45,770 of record NZ_JBIMEZ010000011.1, on the reverse strand, counting down.
GAGCGGCTATTTTTCCCGGAGCCTAGACGTCTATGGGCGTGAGGGGCATCCGTGCAAGCGGTGCGGGAGTCCCATCGTGCGCGAACCTTTCATGAATCGCTCTAGTCATTTTTGTTCGATCTGCCAGCGAATACGGTAGCTGAGCAGCAGCGGTGAGCTGAATTGCGATCATGCTCGAGCCAGTCGTCGAGCAGCCGCTCACTCGGCCTGCTTTATATGGCGTCGGTCATCCGTCGGGGATGTCGCCGCGAACCGTCGTGACCGTCGGCCCGAGTCCCTCGGACGGATCGATCAGCCGCGCCCGGTAGCGAACCGCCGGCAGTGCCTGCACGTCAACCCGGGCGAGGGTGAGCTTCCCGCTGGGCAGTGACTCAGTGCGTTCTCGCGGATGGAACGTTCACACCGATTCCAGAGTTTCGTCGGCGTACGCCGCATGCAGAAGGCGTGTGAATTCGACGCCCTGGCTGAGGGGCGTGTCCCCGATCCGCGAGACGGGGACGCCGGGAGACCACGAGTTCATCACGACTGCCGCGAGGTGGTGATCCAGATCGGAGCGGTGGACGTCCCGGGTCTCCTGCGGGACCTCGAGGTACTCGAGGCGGCGCTTCAGGATCTGCATGGTGACGCCGGTGAGGATCTCGGCCTGGGGCCAGATCACCGTCTCCCCGTCCCAGAAGGCCAGATTCCAGATCGTCGCCTCGCTCAGTCGTCCGGATCGGTCGGTGAATGCAGCGTCGTCGAAGCCGTGCGCGTTCGCACGCCTCAGCAGGAGTGTCTTGGAGACCTCCCCGACGTGTTTGACGTGGGGGAGGTGCCTCTCGTGCTCGACGAGGTCGAGGGAAACGGGGCCGGGGGGCGGCTCGGCTGGATCGGTGACCTTGACGAGGACGGCGAGGTCGACCCCATCGCCTGCCGGAGCGAACTCGCCGGGTCGCGATGACACGAAGCAGGTCACGGACGCATCCGGTGGCGCGGCTGCGAGGGCGTTGCGCAGGTGGCCACGGATCTCCTGGTCGGTCAGGTGCCTGCCGTAGAGCTCATCGCTGGCGATGCGGAGGCGGTCGAGGTGCAGGTCCAGTCCGCGTACCCGGTGGTCCCTCATCTGCATGGCGGTGAAGTGGGCGAAGCCGGCGAACGCTAGCGGAGCGATGTCTGCCATGTCAGCCGATCTACCATTGAACTGAGTAATCGAAGTAGTCATGGAAGCGACCGTAGGAGCTGACACCAGTGGCAGAGGCAAGCCAAGTCACGATCGATCGTCCGTTGCGCATCGGTGACCTCGCCGCACTCACGTCCACGACGCCCCGGATGTTGCGGCACTATGAGAACCAGGGGTTGATCGCGGCCGAGCGGTCCCCGAGCGGACAGCGCCTGTTCGCCCCCGCGGTGATCGACCAGGTCCGATCGATCCGTCGTCTGCTGAAGGCGGGACTGCCCGTCGACGCCATCCGAGAGCTGCTCGACTGCATCCATGACACCGATCTGCTTGAGCCGTGCGCGGTGCCGCTGCTCGTCGAGCACCTCCACGCCTACGACGGACGTATCGCCGAGCTCACGACCACGAGAGACGCGCTGCAGGGGTTGATCGACGCCTCAAGCCAGTGAGCCCGACGAAGAGGTTCTGATGGTCGGCAACGGCCAGGGCTGCGACGTGCGTAGATCGGGCCGTCCCCAAGACTGCCGCGGCCGTCGTCCCCGTGAAAGCTCTGATGGCACGAGAAGATTGCCTGACCGTCCTGCGGCGGCTGGGCGATGACGAAGAGCACCTCGTTCACGGTGTCGACGCTGATCCGATCGAATTCGAAGGCCGGGAACTGTGGCCCGAGATAAGAGCGCAGACGGTCCTCGAGCTCGTGGGGCTCGGTTCCGCGAGGCACGCCCGGGGAGGAACTTCGCGATCTTCGAGATGGCGGCCTTGCTGCCCATGTCGAGGCCGCTTTTGGCCTCCAAGTAGGTCGTCTCGGCTTCGTCCCCGACATGTGATCACATGGTCGAGGATGCGTCGCCGAGCGTGCTCTCCGTCGGTCGCTCGGCAAGCTGGGACGCGTGCCCGAAGGGTGTCGCGCGTTGAACACCCTCGTCGATCCCGGCCAGACCACGCGCAAAGCGACTCACATGGATTCGGCGCCTTCCTTGATCGCGTCCCGGATGCGGTTGTAGGTACCGCAGCGGCAGATGTTGCGGATCGAGTCGAGGTCGTCGTCGTTGATGGCGCGGCCCTCGGCCTTCACCTTGTTGACCAGGGCGACCGCCGTCATGATCTGGCCGGGCTGGCAGTAGCCGCACTGCACGACGTCACGGGCGAGCCAGGCCTCCTGCATGGGGTGCAGGTCCTGTCCGACCGTGTCGGGCAGCCCTTCGATCGTGGTGATTTCGTCAGTGGGCAAGATGTCCTCGACCTGCACGGAGCAGGGATTGAAGGCCTTGCCATTGATGTGCGACGTGCAGGCCTTGCAGACGTTGATGCCGCACCCGTACTTGGGTCCGTTCACCTTCAGCACGTCGCGCAGCACCCACAGGAGGCGCACGTTCTTCTCGACGTCGACGGTCACACGTTCGCCGTTGACCTGGAATGAATACTTCGGCATGAGATCTCCTCGTGGTTCGGGTCAGCGGGTCAGAACGTGAAGTCGAGCGAGTTGGTCGGCGACTCGGGGACTGAAGGGATGAACGACTTCGGCTCGAAGGAGAGCGTGTCGTGGTTGATCGGGAATCGCGTGGGCACCGTGCCGGTGGCCCGGGCGTAGGCGCAGGCCGTGGCCGCCACCGTGGCGGGCACGCCGGCCTCGCCGGCGCCGCCGGGCACGTTGCCGTTGCTCGGCATCACGATGCACTCGAACTCCGGGGGAGTGTTCCACTGACGGGTGTAGAAGTAGTTGTCCCAACTCCCCTCGAGGAACGCTCCGTCCTCGAGGTGGTTGCTGCTGGTCAGCACGAGCGCGATGCCGTCGGCGACGCCGCCCATCATCTGGGCCTCGAGGCCACGCGGGTTGACGACCAGGCCGACGTCGACGGCGATGACGACCTTGGTCACGCGGGGCCCGGTGACGCCTTCGCGAATCGGCCGGTTGACCGTCTCGGGACGGGTGTCGATCTCGACCAGCACGGCGGTCGCGCCCTTGTACTCGGAGTGGATCGCGATGCCCTGGGCTGTCCCGGGCTCCATCGTGCGACCCCAGTTGCCCACCTCGGCGACCTTCTTGAGGGCCGCCTTGGCCTTCTTGGACTTCAGGGTCGACATGCGGAAGTCGTACGGGTCCTTGCGCAGCTCCTTGGCCAGACGATCGGTCATCAGCTCATTGGCGCAGGCGACGTCGGGGGAGTAGATGTTGCGCATGCTGCCGGTGTTGAACCGGGTGTCGACCTCGTTCAGCAGCTGGGTGACGACGCCGTAGTTGTACGGCAGCTCCTGGGTGAGCAGGAAGATCGACTGCGAGAACGGCAGGTTGCCGAGCCCGGCGGGCAGCTCGGCGGCCATCGAGGTGAGTCGCTCGCCCAGCCCGTGCGAGAAGTCGGTCTCGACGCTGGTGTGCCGCTGCTCGAAGGTGAGCACCTGGCCCAGCAGCGTCGTGGCGCGCACCCGCGAGGTGCAGGCGGGGTGCAGACGGCCCTGGCGGGGTTCGTCGACACGGTGCCACATCAGCTTGACCGGCTTGCCCATCGCCTGGGACACCTTGGCCGCCTCGAGCGCACCATCGTTGAACAGCTTGTGCCCGAAGGAACCGCCACTGGTCATCACGTTGACCGTCACATTGTTCTGGGCGAGGCCCAGGGCGTCGGCGATGTCCTTCTGCGCGACGATCGGCGACTTCAGCCCGGCCCACACGGTGGCCTTCTTGCCGCGCACGTCAGCGACGGCACAGTTGGGCTCGAGGGCAGCGCTGCTGCGGAACATGAACTCGAACTTCATGTCGAAGGTCTTGGCCAGCAGTGGAACCTTCGGCACGACCATCGGCAGCTCGGCGCTCTTGAGCTTGTCCATGATCGTCTGATCGGACTCGCCAGCGACTGGGCCGTCCTTCCAGGTCACGTCCATCGCGCGGATGGCGTCGATGCACTGTCCGAACGTGCGGGCTCGCACGGCGACACCGGTGTCGACCACGGCGATGTCCTCGACGCCGGGCATCGAGGAGATGGCTGCAGTGTTGTTGAGCTTGACCGGTGTGCCGTTCATCTGTGGCGCGCGGCACAGCATGGTCGGCAGCGCGTCGGGAATGTCGAGATCGGTCGTGAACTGCTTGCGTCCCGTGACGGCCTCGAGGGCGTCGATGCGGTTCTGCGGGGTTCCGACGATCGTGAGGTCCTTCTCGTCCTTGACCGTCACCTCGACTTCCTGGTCGGTGCTGCTGGCGGCCTCCTTGGACAGCTGGGCGAAGGTGAGCACCTCGCCGGCGAATCCGGTGATGACGCCGCCCTTGACGGTGAGATCAGAGACCTGACGGCCCAGGATGATGGAGGCGGCCTCCAGCAGGGCGCCGCGCGCGGTGGCGGCCGCGACCCGGATCGGGGTGAACATCGAGTTCATGGTGTTCGAGCCGCCGGTCAGCTGGTTGAACAACAGCTCGGGGCGCGCAGGGGCCAGGGACACCTCGACCTGGTCCAGCGGCATGTCGAGCTCGTCGGCGATGATCATGGCCGCGGCGGTGGTGATGCCCTGACCGACCTCGGCGCGCGGCATCTCGAATCGTGCCTTGCCGTCCTCGCCGATCTCGATCTTGATCAGGGTCGACGTCGGCAGCGCTGCCTGGGTCTGCAGATCCTCGAGGTCGTACAGCTCGGGAATCTGGGGGACCGAAGGGACAGCGGCCTCTGCAGTCTGCGGCCGGAAGGCGAAGTCTGCGCCGACGACCAGGGTGGTGCCCGCCATGACGTATCCGAGGAAGGTGCGACGCGTGTGGCCGCCGTCAGGTCCGTCGCCCTCGGCGTCGGTCGTGATCGGCTCGGTGGTGTCTGACGTCATCGCGAGATCTCTTTCGGTCGGGAGCAACTGATTCGGACCGGAAAGGGAACCTCCCGGCGTCGTGCGCCGAGATGTCGCGGCCCCCCGGCCCGCACTGTTCAACGATTCCACTGTTGCTCAGGTCACGCGACCGTGCCAGTTGAAATGTCACGGTCAGCGTGCGGGTCCGCGATCGCGGGCCGAAACGATAGTCTCGGATCCGATGAGTACCGAGCCCCGTTCCGAGTACGGAGCAGAAGCGCGTGAACGGTTCGTGGACGAGCCTCCCAAGCGGGCCGGTCGTACACCGTTCGAGCGTGATCGGGCCCGGGTCGTCCACTGCTCGGCGCTGCGACGGCTGTCGGCCAAGACGCAGGTCATGGGCGCGGGCACTGATGATTTTGTGCGCAACCGGCTCACCCACTCCCTCGAGGTGGCCCAGGTGGCCCGCGAGCTGGGCAAGTCGCTGGGTTGCGATCCAGACATCGTCGACTCCGCTGCGCTGGCGCACGATCTCGGGCATCCTCCGTTCGGTCACAACGGGGAGACTGCGCTGGATGCCGCAGCGTCCGACATCGGCGGCTTCGAGGGCAACGCGCAGACGTTGCGGCTGCTCAGCCGGCTGGAGGCCAAGGCCTTCGACGCCTCGGGGAAGAGCGTGGGGCTCAACCTGACCCGCGCCACGCTCTCGGCCTGCGTCAAGTACCCCTGGGCTCGCGGTGAGGCCCCCGGCGGCAGTGCAGGCGGCCAGGGGGTCAAGTTCGGCGCCTACGCCGACGACCACGACGTCTTCGCCTGGCTGCGAGACGCGGCGCCAGCGTGGCGCCGACCGATCGAGGCGCAGGTCATGGACCTGTCCGACGACATCGCGTACTCGGTGCACGACGTCGAGGACGGCGTCGTGGGCGGCTTCTTCACGCTCGACCCGGCGACCCTCGACACCACGTCGGTGTTCGAGGTCGGCCGCGACTGGTACGACCCCGACGCCACCTCGTCGCGTCTGGACTCGGCGCTCGATCGCCTGCAGGCCCTGCAGGAGTGGCCGACCGGGGCCGTCGGGGGCGGACGATCGGCGCGGGCCGAGCTCAAGAGCCTGACCAGCGCCCTGATCGGACGCTTCGCGACCGCAGCCCAGAGCGCCACGGTGCAGCAGTGGGGGACCGGCCCCTTGGTGCGCTACGAGGCCGACCTGGAGGTCCCCACCGACACCCGCGACGAGATCACCGTGCTCAAGGCACTGGCGGCGCACTACGTGATGCGCACCCACCAGCGGGCCACCGTGCAGGACCGGCAGCGTGAGCTGCTGACGGCTCTCGTCACGGTGCTCGGGTCGAGCGAGGGGCGCGATCTCGAGTCGGACTTCGCCGACGACTTCGCAGCAGCCGACGATGACGCGGCCCGCCGGCGTGTGATCATCGACCAGGTCGCCAGCCTCACCGATGTATCTGCTCATTCCTGGGCCTTGAGGCTGCTGGGCTGAGCGTCCCGTCACCACGGTCGCGACGCCCGGCCCCGAGAGGCCCGTCGGCAGGCGGACGTAGGATCGCGTCATGGCGGGACGCATCAAGGCCGAGGACATCGCGCTGGTGCGCGAGCGATCCCGGATCGACGAGATCGTCGAGCAGTACGTCACCCTGCGCAATGCTGGCGGCGGGTCGCGCAAGGGCCTGTGCCCCTTCCACGACGAGAAGTCGCCCTCGTTCAACGTCCGGCCCTCGGTGGGCTCGTACCACTGCTTCGGCTGCGGAGCCGGCGGCGACGTCTATCGCTTCCTGATGGAGATCGAGGGCCTGAGCTTCGTCGAGGCCGTGGAACGGCTGGCGTCCAAGTACGGCATCGTCCTGAAGTACGAAGAGGGAGTGGCGCCGTCCGGTCCGCGCAAGGACCCCCAGCAGCGGCAGCGACTGCTCGAGGCACACCGGTGGGCAGGCGAGTTCTATGCGGCGCACCTCAGCACGGCCGCCGATGCGCAGCCCGGTCGCCAGTTCGTGACCGATCGCGGCTTCGACCAGGCCGCCGCAGAACGCTTCGGCATGGGCTTCTCTCCGCGCTCGGGGGAGGCACTTGCAGCCCATCTCAGGGGCAAGGGATTCACCGACGACGAGCTGGTCACAGGTGGGCTGTGCGCCCGCGGCAACCACGGCCTGTACGACCGGTTCCGTGGACGGCTGATGTGGCCCATCCGCGAGATGACCGGCGAGATCATCGGCTTCGGGGCGCGTCGCATGCTCGACGACGATCGCATCGATGCCAAGTACCTCAACACCTCCGAGACCCCGCTCTACAACAAGAGCAAGGTGCTGTACGGCATCGACCTCGCCCGGCGCTCGATCTCCGGTGCGAGCCAGGCGGTCATCGTCGAGGGCTACACCGACGTCATGGCCTGTCACGAGGCAGGCGTCACCACGGCGGTCGCCACCTGCGGCACGGCCTTCGGCGAGGACCACGCCCGCATCATGCGCCGGCTGATGCTGGACCACGACGCCTTCCGGGGTGAGGTCATCTTCACCTTCGACGGCGACGAGGCCGGTCGTCGTGCAGCCCTCAAGACCTACAGTGGCGACCAGCAGTTCGTCTCGCAGACCTACGTCGCGGTCGAGCCGCGCGGCATGGATCCGTGCGATCTGCGCCTGGCCGATGGCGACGCTGCGGTGCGCGACCTGATCGGGTCACGCATCCCGCTGTACCGATTCGTCCTGGACAACATGCTCGCCAGCTACGACCTCGACCGCGCCGACCAGCGCATCGATGCCGTCCGTGAGGCCGTGACCCTCACCCGATCCATCCGTGATCGATCCAAGATCGAGCAGCTGCTGCGCGAGATCGCAGGACGTGTGGGCATCGACCCCGAGACGGTGCGCGCGGCGCACCGAAGTCTCGCCTCGGCGCCGGCCCCGTCCAGGTCCGAGGTGGCCAGGCCCGAGGTGGCCAGACCCGAGCACGCCCGCGCCGACTCCTCACAGGCCGAGACGGCGAAGCCCGCCGCGGGGCCGCCCATCACCCAGGGGTTCGGGGCGCCGCAGTTCGCCGATGAGCGTGAAGCGTTCAAGGTCATCGTGCAGCACCCCGAGCTGGCACGTGAGCATCGCGACGATCTCGACATCGACGACTTCACGCACCCGGCGTCCCAGGCGCTGTGGCAGCACCTCGGCTCCACGCGCTGGCCCGAGAAGCCCGATCCCGGCTGGCTGCCGACCGTGGCAGAACGCATCGAGGACGGCGCTCTTCGCCAGGTCCTGGAGATCGCCGCGGTCGAGCCGATGCGTGCCGGTGGGCGCAATGCGGAGGCCGTGGTGTCATCGGTGCTGGCGAGGTTGCAGGTGCTGACGCTCACTCGTCGGGTCGCAGAGGTCAAGTCCAAGCTGCAGCGCACCAATCCAATCGACCAGGTCGACATCTACAACCGCATGTTCGGCGAGCTGATCGCGCTGGAGCAGCAGCTCCGCCAGACGCGCGACCGATCGCTGGGCATCGTCCCCAGCTGACCGGAGCCGACTCGTCCGTCCACAGGCGCGTGCCGGTGGGTGTCGGCCGCACGCGATGAGCCCTTGTCTGGAGGCATGGACGCCTCCGTACGCCGCCTGCTCGAGCAGACTCCGCTCGATGCCGAGCAGGAACACCGACTCGCCCGCCGGATGCGGGACGGTGATGTCGAGGCGCGCGCTGCCCTCGTGATGTCGGGCATGCGGGCCGTGGTCCAACGGGCCCTCATGTTCGGTCTGCGAGGAGATGACCTGCGCGACGGCGTCCAGGCCGGTGCGGTGGGTCTCATCCAGGCGGTGGATCGCTTCGATCCGGACCAGGGAGCCCGTCTGGCCACCTATGCCTGGTCGTGGATCGGCGGTGCGATGCGGACGCCGCCGCGGGTCGACGTTCCGCTGCCGGCGCAGGACGGCGTGGCAGCAACGAGAGACGAGAGCTGGACCTGGATCGAAGGTCTCGACCCGCCAGCCAGTGAGGTGCTGCGCCTGCGCCACGGTGTCGGCGGAGCGGCGCCCATGTCGCGCCGGCAGGTGGCCGAGCACGTCGGTCTTTCACCGGGACGTGTCCGGGCCGTCGAGACCGAGGCGATGCGACAGCTGCGGGTCCAACTTGGTAGCATCAGTGGTCGTGCTTGGCCCTCGTGCGAAGCCGATCCCCCATAGCTCAATTGGCAGAGCATTCGACTGTTAATCGAAGGGTTCTTGGTTCAAGTCCAAGTGGGGGAGCAAAGGCCCTCCGCGTGAGGGCCTTCTGCATGTCAGGGCGCTGACCAGGACCGAGATTGGGTCGGCGACTACGTCGGTCAAGCTCCTGATCGAATTGTCGGCTGGACCTGACCGCTAGGCCTTCGAGATGGAGCGACGCCCGCGTGCGACCTTCGACATCGCTCCGGATCGGCCAGAGGTAACCGACCGGACCGTCACTCTTGTGCGGCCACTCGCTTTCGACGACGACGTACCGCCCTGAGGAGCAGGTTTCGCACCAATGATCTGCGCCACCCGCTGATGTGAAACGCCGAGGATGACGCCGATGTCACGCAACGAGTAACCCTCGTCCGAGCTGAGTGATCGAGCAATCAGAGCGACTGCATCTGAAGCCCTTCTTGCCAGGCGCTCTGACTCCTCGCGATCAAGCTCTGCGGCAGCGATGGCGAGTGACAAGGCTTCGTCAAGCTCAGGAACCAGCTCGACCTCGATTGACTCCTCGGGTACGTCCTCGAGCAAAGCGACGGCGTCGCGGACCATGGCCGGCACCTGGTCGAGCCGGCGCGCCTGGGTGAATGCGCCGTCGATCTCGGGGACCTCGACAGCCCACCAGCCCTGTGATCGGGTGGCGTGTGCAGTGACCTTCACTCGATGGCTCCGATCTGCTTCAGGATCTTCCTGACGGTGACTTCGGGAATCTCGTTGTGGCGGGCAACGACGGTGCGCCTGCCGCCGACGATGAAGCGGGTGTGGTTGCTTCCTTCGGTCTCGACCACTTCGAGGCCGTTGTCCTTCGCGAACTGGCGGAGCTGCTTGATGAGATCCTTGCGCTTCATGAGATTAGTCAAGGCCACTAGACAATTCAAGTCAAGGGGCCTAGACAGATCAGTACATATCAGGGTGCGATGCCGTAGAGCCGGTCGCCGGCATCGCCCAGACCTGGCACGATCCACCCGACGTCGTTGAGTCCGTCGTCGAGGCCGGCGACGACCAAGGACACGGGGACGTCGAGCGTCGCGATCCCGGCCTGGACCCGTTCGATGCCCTCAGGCACCGCGAGCAGGCAGATGGCGGTGATCTGCTCGGCGCCGCGCGTCGCCAAGAACTCGATGGCGGCCGTCAGCGTTCCACCGGTGGCCACCATGGGGTCGAGAATGAAGCACTGCCGGCCCAACAACGACTCGGGAAGTCGCTCGGCATACGTGGCGGCCACCAAGGTCGTCTCGTTGCGAGCCATGCCGAGGAAGCCGACCTCGGCCGTCGGCAGGAGGCGTTGCATGCCCTCGAGCATGCCGAGGCCTGCCCGCAGGATCGGCACGACGAGCGGCCGAGGAGACGTCAGCCTGACTCCGGTGGTCGTGGTGACCGGAGTCGTCACCTCGACCGCCTCGACCCGGACGTCACGAGTCGCCTCGAAGGTGAGCAGCGTGACGAGCTCGTCGGTCAGGCGCCGAAAGGTCGGCGAGTCGGTCCGTGTGTCGCGCAGCGTGGTCAGCTTGTGCGCGATCAAGGGATGATTCGCGACGTGGATCTGCATCGTGGACATGGGTCGGCTCGCTTCGCGGGAGGAGGGTGGGGTCCGGTCCACTCAGGGCGAGCGGGTGGAGATCAGGTCGCGCAGCTGGTGACCGATGGCGGCGGCTAGCGCCGTCGAGAAGCCTTCGGGATCCTCGATCGCCGAGGGCGTCTCGGGGACCACCTGGTGCACCGAGCCGGACTGCAGGAGCTCGCGTGAGCCAACCTTCTGACTCTCGGCCATCACCTCGGCGTGGTCGGTGTCGCCGTAGACGATGGCGCTGGCGCCCTCGGGAGGGAGGGGCGACAGCCAGGCGTGCTCGGCCGCGATGACGCGGTGCGCGGGCACGAGCGCGAGGGCTCCGCCGCCGCAACCCTGGCCGAGCAGCACCGAGACCGTGGGGACCTTCATGGTGGCCATGGTGGCCAGGCACCGGGCGATCTCCCCGGCGATCGACTTCTCCTCGGCTGCTGGTGCGATGTCAGCACCCGGGGTGTCGATGAACGACACGAGCGGCAGCCCGAGCTCGTTGGCCAGTCGCATGCCGCGGCGTGCCTCGCGAAGAGCCGCAGGGCCCATCGGGGCTGCCGGTGTCTGCCGTCGCCGATCCTGACCGACCACGACGCAGGGTTGTCCGTCGAGCCGGGTCAGGGCGATCAGCATCGCGCTGTCGCGTTCACCTTCGTCCGTGCCGTGCAGGCGAACGGTGTCCTCGCCGCCGTGACGCAGGATCTCGCGCACCCCCGGGCGGGCTGGTTCTCGAGTCAGCAGGATCGACTGCCACGTCGAGATGCTCGGGTCCGTGTCGCCGGTGCGCGGGGTCAAGGATCCGGGCTTGGCGGGGTCGACGAGCAGGCTGAGGGCTCGATCGACGACGACGGCGAGGTCCTCGGTCGACACGACGGCGTCGATGATGCCCTTGTTCGCGAGGTTCTCGGCCACCTGCACGCCCGGTGGAAAGGCGCGATCGTTGAGCAGCTCGTACACCTTGGGGCCGAGGAAGCCGATCAGCGCTCCGGGCTCGGCGACCGTGATGTGCCCCAGCGATCCCCAGGACGCGAAGACCCCTCCGGTCGTGGGATGACGCAGATGCACGAGGTAGGGCAGCCCCGTGGCCCGGTGGTCCATGATGGCGCGGGAGATCTCGACCATGCGCAGGAACGCGGGAGTTCCCTCCTGCATGCGGGTGCCGCCTGACGAGGTCGTCGCCAAGATGGGCAGCCCCTCGGCCGTCGCGCGCCGGATCGCCGAGGTGATCCGGTCGGCGGCCGCGACACCGATCGAACCGCCGAGGAACCGGAACTCGTTGGCGATGATCGCCACCGGGCGTCCGCGCATCAGTCCGCGTCCGGTGAGCACGGACTCGTCGAAGCCGGACCGGGTGGCGGCGGCCTCGAGCTCACGGCGGTAGGGCTCGGGATGGTGCGAGATGTCGATCGACGTGTCCCAGGACTCGAACGAGTCAGCATCCAGGACGATCGCGATCAGCTCGCGTACCGACGGGCGCGCCGTCATGGCGTCTCGTCGAGCCAGGCCCGGATCGACTCGTCGTGCTGGCCGAGCGTGGGAGGTGCGATGTTGTGCACCCGTGATCCGGCGTGGGCGTTGTCGTCGAAGCGCAGCACCGGCCCCGGCAGGGTCAGGCGCCCCTGGGTGGCGTGGTCGACCTCGATCACCAGTCCCTGCGATCTGACCTGCTCCCACTCGTAGACCTCGTCGATGGTGCGCACCTTGCCTGCCGGTGTGCCGATCTCCTCGAGCCTTGCCAGCCAGTGCTCGGCGGGCTGGGTCGCGAACACCGCCTCGATCAGCTCGATCAGGGCTTCCTTGTTGGTGACGCGCAGACCGTTGGTGGCGAACTGTGGCTCGCTCGGGTCGATGGCGACCAGGGGTGCGAAGGAGCGCCACAGCGATTCGGAGCCGCACGACAGCTGGATCGGGGAGGTGGCGGTGTGGAACAGCCCGTACGGGGCGATCGAGGGGTGCTGGTTGCCGGAGGGCCCGGGCACCTGGTGGCCCACGGTCCAGCGCGTTCCCTGGAAGGCGTGGATGCCGACGACTCCGGCGATCAGCGAGGTCCGCACGACACGACCGCGGCCCGTGCGCTCCCGCTCGAACAGGGCGGCCACGACTCCGTAGGCGCCGTTCATGCCCGCCAGGAGGTCGGCGATCGGGACGCCGACCTTGGTGGGTTCGTCCGGGCTGGACCCGGTGACGCTCATCAATCCGGCCTCGCCCTGGGCGATCTGGTCATATCCCGACCGGGCGGCCTCCGGGCCGTCGTGGCCGAATCCGGTGATGGACAGGACGACGAGGCGTGGATTGAGCTCGTGCAGTCGCTCGGTGCTGAAGCCGAGCCGATCGAGCACGCCGACCCGGAAGTTCTCCATCAGGACGTCGGCACGCTGGATCAACCGGGTCAGGACGTCCTTGTCCTCGGCGTCCTTGAGATTCAGGACGATCGATTCCTTGTTGCGGTTGGCCGACATGAAGTACGTCGACTCGCGTTCGTCCTCCGAGCCGACGAACGGCGGACCCCATCCCCGGCTGTCATCGCCGGTGGTGCTCTCGATCTTGATGACGCGTGCCCCGAGGTCGCCCAGCATCATCCCCGCGTGGGGGCCTGCCAGGGCTCGAGTCAGGTCCAGAGCGAGGATGCCGTCCAGGGGGCCGCCGGTCGTCGATTCGGTCATGACTCGATCAGCTCAGGTCGACGATCGCAGCGACCGGCCCGCCGCCGTCGGGGCCCTGGTGGGCCGCCGACACCGAGACGAACACGGCCGGGTCGCCGGTGACCGAAGCGGTCACGCCGCCGACGCAGGACTTGATCTGACGGTGCCAGTGCACGTCGGAGTCGTCGAGCATCGCGTTGCGACGACCACGGACGACTCCGTCCTGGCTGACCTCGCACTTGAGGAACACGTTGACCAGTTTGTCGTTCAGGTCGCTGGTGCGCGGACGGTCCGGCAGGTCCAGGCCGGCATCGGCGATGGACTCCCAGATGCCCTCGGTGTCGAGCGCATCCTTCATGACCGAGTGCCCGACGCGGTAGTTGCCGCCGACGCCGCGCGCGTTGCCGACCACGACGATCTGGGCCCGGTCGAGCTCGACGCCCGAGGAGCACGAGGCCACCGCGGAGTAGAGGTCGCGCCGGTGCATGACGTCCTCATCGGTCGGCATCTCGATCTCGCCGAGGGCGACGGCGATGCCGAGCGCCGTGGTGCCGTTGGACAGGTCCATCGACTCGTGGGTGTGCTCGGTCCAGACGGTCTTGCCGCGGCTCTTGGCGTCCTGGATCGTGTTGATCGTCAGCAGCGGCGTCTTGGTCTGCACGTAGTGGACGTCGGCGGTATCGGTGATGCCGGCCTTGGCCATGGCGTCCTTGACGGCGGCGGCGACCTTCTCGACCATCGCCACGCGACCGATGTCCTCGGGCAGGAGCACGTCGCTCATCGCGAAGCCGACCGTCAGGCGTGGCTCGTCGGTCTGCGTGGTCTTGTCCTCGGGCAGGGTCGCGAAGATCGTCGCGTGCGGGCTGATGACACCATCGGTGCCGCCGGACCAGACCACGGGGATCTGGTGGACCTCGTCATCGGAGCGGGTGCCCTTGTCCATCAGCACCTCGCGGAAGGCGCGGTCGGCGATGATGCGCGTGTAGTCGTTCACGCCGCCGTTGCCCTCGGTCTTGCCGATGATGGCGATGACACGGTCGGCCTCCATGACGCCGTCGTCGATCAGCTTGGCGAGCTCGCTCGCATCGGCGACGGAGTGGATCGGGACCTTGCGGACTTCAATAGCTGGGAGCACGGGATGCTTCCTTCCTGGTGGGTGGACGGTTCTGTTGAGTCTGGATCAGTCGGGCATGACGCGCGTGCCCACGCGGCCGTCGATGGCGGCGCTGATGCGGGGGAGTGAGGTGATGATGCCGGTGCCGTGGCCGGACTCGGCAAAACGAGTGACGGCCTCGACCTTGGGTCCCATCGAACCGGCTGCGAAGCCCTGCTCCTCGGCGATGGCGCGCATCTGGGTCACGGTCACCTGCCCGATGGCGGCGGCCTGCGGAGTTCCCCAGTCGGTGATGGCGGAGTCGACGTCGGTGGCGATCACGAGCAGATCGGCCTCGATCTGCCGGGCGATCAGGGAAGCGGTCAGATCCTTGTCGATGACCGCTTCGATGCCTGCATACCCGTGCGTGGGGGTGCGCACCGTGGGAATCCCGCCTCCGCCAGAACAGACCACGACGTAGCCGGCTGCGATCAAGGTGTCCGCGGCGGGGCTGTCCAGGCACTCCACAGGCTCTGGTGAGGCGACGATGCGGCGCCAACCACGACCGGCGACCTCGACGTACTGCTGGCCGTGCTCGATCATCACGCGAGCCTCGTCGTCGGACAGATATCGACCGACCGGCTTGGTGGGTTCGGTGAAGCCGGGATCATCGGCGGACACGAGGGTCCGGGACACGAGGGTCGCCGTGCGCTGGTCGAGCCCTCGGGCCGCGAACGCGTCGTCCAGCGCATTCATCAGCAGCATGCCGATCGTGGCCTGGGTCTGCGCTCCACACCAGTCGAGGGAGACTGGCGGAACCTGGGCTGCGGCGAGCTCGTTCTTGACCAGCAGGTTGCCGACCTGGGGGCCGTTGCCGTGCGTGAGGAGCACGTCGTGGCCAGCCGCGACCAGATCCGCGATCGGGATGGCGGCCTGCACGATGGCGGCGTGCTGGTCCTCGGGTCGCGCCTGACCATCAGCCGAGGTCATGGCGTTTCCGCCCAGGGCGATCACGATGCGCATACCTGAAATCTAGGCCAGATGTGTGGTGTGGCGCACGATCAAGATTGGCCACGGAACACGCGGTAGTTCGGCAGAAGTTGCCAAGCGTGCGGTGTCGGTCAGAGCTCGCGCCGCAAGGTGGCCTCGACGGTCGTCGGCTGCCGTCCCAGCAGAGCGGTCAGTGGAACGGCGCCGCAGAGCAGTCCGTGGCGGTCGTAGTAGTCGAACATCGATGACAACCAGGACACCTGGCGGTCATCGAGCCTGTCGTCCCCGGTCGCGGTGCGTTGAGCTGCCGACCATGCGGCAGGATCGATCCGTTCGGCCGGCACGGGGGTGCCCAGGATCGCCTCCGCGACTCGAGCGAGGTCGCCGATCGTGGTGCGCTCGGTCCCGCCGAGCTCGTACGTGGCGCCGTGGTGGGCACCGCCCCCGTGCCCATCGGCCACGACGATCGTGGCTGCGGCTTCGGCGACGTCGAGCAGATCGACGAAGGAGAACGGCTGTGTCGTGGAGTAGGGGACGCGAAGTGCCGGTGGCGCAGCGCTGAGCGCGGGCACGACGTTCTGGAGGTAGCAGCTGGGTTGCAGCAGGGTCCAGGACAGTGAGGACCGGCGAACCAGGTCCTCGCTCACCGCCTTGCCCAGGTGGTGCGGCATGGACGGTGCGTGCGGCGACACGACCGAGTGGTAGACGATGCGCGACGTGCCGGCGCGGGCCGCTGCGTCGAGGATGCCCGCGACGAACGCCGGTTCGTCCGGATGCAGGTTGGGGGCGATCAGATAGACCGCCTCGCAACCGCGCAGAGCGCTGACGGGATCACGCAGCTCGGCGCGCCCGATCGGACGCGCCGATGCACCCCGCCGATGGAGTGCATCGGTGACGGCGCGCCCGGTCTTGCCGCGCGCGCCGACCACGGCGATGGTGGCGGGGCTCATCTCAGATCCAGTCGACCTCGGCCGAGACCGCGCCACCGCTGAGCCTGGCGTAACCGGGCCCGCGATCGAAGAACGCGCTCTCCTCCCGCTCGCCGCGCAGGCGCTCTCGCGTCGCGGCGGTGGCGGACTCGTCATGGGCGAGGTCATCCGTGTCGGCGCTCCCGGTCAGCTCGACCCCGTAGTCGGCCAGCGCGGACTCGACCGAGACCTTGCCCCACACGACGTCGCGCACCACCGATCCTGGTTCGCGGTCGAGTGGGTCGCCCCAGCCGCCGCCGCCGGTCGTGCGGATGCGGATCGTCTCGCCGGCCTGGACCAGCTCGGCATCGGCAAGCGCGTCGACCTGACGTTCCTCGGGGGTGCCCGGGTTGATGACGACGTCGAAGGGCTGTCCGGCCTTGCCGCCCTTGACGCCCCAGCAGGCGAGGATCGAGCGATCGGCGATCGACATGAAGTGCGCATCCTTGAGCATGCGGATGTGCTTCTCATAGCCCAGCCCGCCGCGGAACTGACCGGCTCCGCCGGAGTCCGTGGCGAGACCGAGTCGCTCGACGATGAACGGGAACCGTGACTCGGTGAACTCGGTCGGCAGGTTGCGTGAGTCGGGAACGACGTGGATGGTGTCCTCGCCGTCGGCGTAGTAGCGGCCACCGGCGCCGCCACCGAGCACCTCGCGCATCAGGTAGGGGCGACCTTCCATGTCCTCGCCGTAGACCCCGGTGTAGCGGATCGTCTCCTGATCGGCGGGCATCCGGCCGTCGACAGCCTTCGCGATGACGCCGGCGAGCACACCGAGCAGGCGCAGGATGACGAAGGTTCGCGCGTTGGTCGGAGCCGGGAAGATCGGTGTGAGCAGGGTGCCCTTGGGCGGGAACCGCATCTCGATCAGCGGCACGATGCCCTCGTTGACGTCGAGCTCGGCCATGCGTTCGGGCGTCTCGGCGAGATTGCGCAGGATCGGGGCCAGCCACTTCTTGAGGAAGACGCCGTCGGAGTAGTCGCCGCAGTGGTTGATCGGCCCCTTGGCCTGGGGCGAGGTGCCGGCGAAGTCGAGGATCAGACGCTCGCCGCCCTCGTCCTCGGCCGAGGTCCGGGTCAAGGTGATGCGCTGGGTGTGCAGCCGCGGGTCGTCGACGCCGTCGTGCTCGGCATAGTCCTCCCAGACCCAGCTCCCGACCGGGATCTGGCTCAGGATCTCGCGCCGGTAGGTCTGCGTGGTGCGGTCGATGATGGCGTCGAAGCACGACTCGACGACCTCGCGGCCGTAGCGGTCGAACAGCTCTCCGAGGCGGCGGGCGCCCATCAGGCACGCTGAGCACTCGGCATCGAGGTCGGCCGCGAGGGCGTCGGGCATGCGCGAGTTGCGGGTCATGATCGCCAGCGCCGACCGCACGGGCTTGCCGGCGTCCCACAGCTTGATCGGGGGAACCATCAGGCCTTCTTCGAACACCGACGTGGCGTTGCTGGGCATCGAGCCCGGGACGGCGCCGCCGATGTCGTCGTGGTGGCCGAATGCCTGCACGAAGGCGACGACCTCGGGCTTGCCCGTGGACTCGTCGGTGTGGAAGACCGGCACCGTGACGCACAGGTCGGGCAGGTGCCCGATGCCACCCTCGGACTGGTAGACGTCGTTGTGGAAGAACACGTCGCCGGGCACCATCTCCTCGAGGGGGAAGTCCCGGGCGATCGGGTGCACCAGGGCGCTGTAGGAACGACCGGTGAGCTTGCGCATCAGACGGTCGTGGATGCCAGCGCGGAAGTCGTGGGCGTCGCGGATCATGGGGGAGCGCGAGGTCCTGGCGATGGCGGTCTCCACCTCCATCTCGACCGAGGCGAGGCTGCCCTGGACGATCTCGACGAGGATCGGATCGGCGGAAGCCCCGGCGTCGTCGGTCAGCGTGCCGAAGGGGAACTGGGTGGGGGCGGTCTGTGAGGCGGTCATCGAGTGACTCCTTCGCGAGTGACGATGATGTTGAGGAAGTTGTCGATCGTGGCGACGAAGCCGGGGTGGACTGGCACGGTGGAGCCGAACTCCTCGATGATCACCGGACCGGTGATCACGGTGCCGGCGGCCAGGTCGGGGCGCCAGTGGATCGGGGTGTCGACGACTCCGACGCCCGGATCGAAGCAGACCGCACGATGACTGGTCGGCGTAGGGGCGCCGGCCTCTGCGCCGCTGACTGCGCCGTCTTCTGGGGCCGAGGACACGAAGGCCGGGCGGGTGATGGGCCCGATGCCCGAGACCCGCAGGTTGACCCACTCGACCTGCTGGGTGGGGTCCTCGGCGAAGTCGTAGCCGTAGAGCGCACGGTGCTCGGCGTGGAACAGGTCCGCGGCGGCATCGACCAGCTCCTGGGTGACAGCACCCTCGTCCACCGGGACCCGGACCTCGAAGGCCTGGCCGAAGTAGCGAAGATCGGCCGTACGCACGAACCGGTGCTGATCAGAGGTGAAGCCCTCCTTGTCGAGCGCTTCACGGGCACGGTCGGTGAGCTCGTCGAAGTAGGCGTGCAACGACCCGACCTCGATGTTCTCGTGCAGCGTCACGTGGGTCTGCACGTAGTCGTTCTTGACGTCGACGGTCAGCAGGCCGAAGGCCGAGACATTGCCGGGGTTCGGCGGCACCAGGACGGTCGGGATGTCCAAGATGTCCATCAGTCGGCACAGCAGCAGCGACCCGGAACCGCCGAAGGTGGTCAGGGTGAAGTCGCGGACGTCCAGACCTCGCTTGACGGTGATCTGGCGCAGCGCATTGGCCTGGTTCCACGCGGAGATCTCGAGGACCCCCATGGCGCACTCGGCCGGGGTCAGCCCGAGCCGTGCAGCCAGCTCGACGACACCGGCCTCGGCGGCCTCGGCGTCGAGGCCGATCTCTCCTCCGAGCAGGTGAGCAGGGATGCGACCCAGCATGACGTGGGCATCGGTGATGGTGACGTCGGTGCCGCCCTTGGCGTAACAGATCGGGCCCGGGTCGGCTCCCGCCGACGCGGGGCCGACCTTGAGGCCGTCCTCGGGGGACAACCAAGCGATCGATCCGCCGCCGGCTCCCACGGTCACGACGTCGATCATCGGGATCTTGCTGGGGTAGACGCCGACCGTTCCCTCGGTGGTGAGGGTGGGCTCGCCGTCGATCACGACGGAGACGTCGGTCGACGTGCCACCACCGTCACAGGTCAGGACGCGATCGAACCCGGCGTTCTGGGCGATCAGCGCAGCACCCAGGGCGCCGGCGGCCGGCCCCGAGAGCACGGTGGTGATGGGCTGCTTGACCACCTCGTCGGCGCTGAGCACACCGCCGTTGGACTTCATCACGTAGAACGGGATGCTGCGCTCTCCGTCGCTGGCGGTGAAGGCATCGAGTCGAGACTTGATGTTGTCGATGTAGCGCGAGACGCTGGGCTTGACCGACGCATCGACCAGGGTCGTCATGGAGCGTTCGTACTCGCGGTACTCGCGCAGCACCTCTGAGGACACCGAGACGATGGCCTCGGGGTGCTCCTCGGTCAAGATCTCGCGCATCCGCTGCTCGTGCACGGGATTGGCGTACGAGTGCAGCAGGCACACGCCGAGGGTGTTGACGCCCTGGGCCTTGAACCACCGGGCGACCGTGCGGGCCTGGTCCTCGTCGAACGGGCGGATCTCGTTGCCGTGGAAGTCCAGGCGGCCGACGACCGTCTTGACCAGGTCGCGGGGCACGATCCGGTTGGGCTTGACCCAGAAGTAGGAGTTTCCGTAACCGTCGGGAACCGACTGCCGCGCGATCTCCAGGACGGACTCGTAGCCGTCGTTGGTGATGAATCCGACCCGGTCCACCTTGCCCTCGAGCAGCTGGTTGGTGGCGACGGTCGTGCCGTGGCTCACCGCGCTGATGGCATCACCGCTGTCCGGCGGAAGGCCGACCTGCTCCAGCACCTTGTTGACGCCGGCCATGAAGCCATCGGCCGGATTGCTGGGGGTGGACGGCGTCTTCGTCGTGAAGATCTCGCCGCTGCCCTCGTCAAAGGCGACGACATCGGTGAATGTTCCGCCGGTGTCGATTCCGATGCGGATCATGCGTGGACGGTGGGTGGTGCCTGGTTCGGAGCGCATGGGTCAATTCCATCCCGATCGGCTGTTGCCTGCCACGGCCAACATTGCTGCTGATCGCGGTTTTTGTTGTAAATGTTTTACAGTTCGATCGTGCCTAAAGTGACGGGCGGCGAGCCCCCACCTGCCCGGTGAGCTGTTCGAAGGCCGCCGCGACCTCGAGCAACTGACGATCGTGATTGGGTGCGGCGACGATCTGGATGCCGACAGGCCACCCCTCCGGCGTGAAGCCGGCTGGGATGGAGATCGACGGGCAGCCGGTCGACGTGATGAAGTACGCCGATCGCATCCAGTCCAGGTAGGTGTCCTGGACCCGGCCGTTGATCGCGAGTGGGTACTCCTGGTCCGCGCTGAACGGCGGCACCTGGCTGACCGGCATGACCAGCACGTCATGGTCGAGGAAGAACACCCGCATGCGCTCGCCGAGAGCCGTGCGCTGGGCGTAGGCGCGAGCCACGTCGGCTCCCGACAACGACTCGCCGGCCCGGATGTTGTCGGCCAGGGAGTCCTTGAACTTCTCGGGCTGATCGGCGAGCAGCTGGCCGAACGTCGACTGGAAGCCCCAGGCGCGCAGCGTGCGGAACGCGCTCTCGGCCTCGGTCAGATCGGGGGAGGAGTCGGTGACGGTGGCGCCGGCACCGACGAAGACCTCGCGCTGCGACTCGAGCACGGCGGTGACGCTGTGCTCGACCTCGAAGGCTCCGTCCAGGTCGTGGGAGAAGGCGACCCGGAGGCCGCGCAGGCCGCCCTCGGGTGACAGCGGCTCGGCGAACGTCGAACCGGGGGTGTCGCGGGCCCACGGGGTCGCGGGCGACGGGCCGGCCATGACCGACAGCAGCAGGGCCAGGTCGTCGACGGTGCGGGCCATCGGGCCCTGGACGGAGTTGCACTCCCAGGCGTTGGGGATCGGCCACTGCGGGACCCGGCCGAGGCTGGGGCGCAGCCCCACGACGTTGCAGAACGAGGCGGGGTTGCGCAACGAGCCGCCCATGTCGCTGCCGTCGGCGAGCGGCACCATGCCGCTGGCCAGCGCCGCGGCGGCGCCTCCGCTGGATCCACCGGCCGAACGTGTCTGGTCGTACGGATTGACGGTGGTGCCGAAGATCGGGTTGAAGGTGTGCGATCCGGCTGCCCACTCCGGCACGTTCGTCTTGCCGATCGTGACGGCGCCCGCGCCGCGGATGCGCGACACGCTGAGCTCGTCGGCCTCGGGGACGTGGTTCTCGCGCAGCGGGGATCCCGATGTCGAGCGCCAGCCGCCCACCTGATGGGTGTCCTTGAACGCGAAGGGCAGGCCGTGCAGCGCGCCCACGTCGTCGCCGCGGACGAGAGCTTCGTCAGCGGCGAGGGCGCCCGCGCGGGCGCGGTCCTCGTCGAGGCTGACGATCGCATTGATCGCCGGATTGGTCTGGGCGATCCGCGCCAGGTGCAGGTCCATCAGCTCACGCGCCGAGATCGTCTTGTCCCGCACTGCTGCGAGCATGGTGCGGGCCGAGGTGAAGCAGTCGATGCTCATCGTGGCCGCTCAGCCGCGCCGACGGCCGGCGAGGGCACCAGCGGCGACCCCGACCAGGACGAGCGCAGCACCGACCGCGACACCCTTGATGAACTCCTCGGGCGAGGCCGGGCCGGTGGCACGGGTCGGTGCCACGAAGCTCTGGCCCGGGGTGGACGTTGCCGACTCGGAGTCCGCTGACGTGACCGGCGCGGGTGCGGTCTCGACGCCGGACAGCACGTCGTTGACCGAGCTGAAGAAGGTCCCGGCCATGCGCTTGCTGACCGAGGTGAGCATGCGCTGACCCACTCCGCCGACCATCCCGCCAACCACGGCGTCGGCGTCGTACGTCAGCTTCGTCGTGCCGTCACCGAGGTCGGCGAATCCGACGCGGACGTCGACACCGATCGTGCCGGGGGCGCCGGAGCCCTCGGCACGCATCAACAGGGACTCGTTCACGTGGAGGTCGCTGAGCGTGCACACGCCTGCATAGGTGCCCTTGATCGAGGCGACACCGGCGGTGACGGTCATGGCGTACGCGTTCTCCCCGGTCGACTCCAGCCGCTCACATCCGGGAATGGTCCGGACGAGGACTGCGGGGTCGAGAATGGCGTCCCAGACGCGTTCGACAGGTGCGTTGAGCACGGCTTCGCCGGCGATCTTCACGAGGTTGCTCCTTGGTGGGCCCCTTGGTGGGCCCCTTGGTTGGCATGGTGGAGTCGGAGGTCGTAGAGCTCCGACGGTGAGATGGGCATGCTGGTGATGGCGAAGCCCTCGGCATCCTCGATCGCCGAGGCGATCGCGGCGGACCCGGGGATGACACCCGCCTCGCCGGCACCCTTGAGGCCGAGCGGGTTCAGCGGCGACGGCGTCTCCTGGTGGTCCAGCTCGATGCCCGCGGGAACTTCGGACACGTAGGGCATCAGGAAGTCCATGAACGAGGCGTTGAGCAGCTGGCCGTGCTCGTCGTAGACCATCTTCTCGTACAGCGCACCGCCCACTCCCTGGGCGACGCCGCCGTGCACCTGGCCGTCGACGATCTGCGGGTTGATCAGCGTTCCGCAGTCGTGGACGACCGCGTAGCGCAAGATCTTGATCTCAGCGGTCTGCGGATCGGTCTCCACGATGACGGCGTGGATGCCGCTCGCGAACGTGCTGCGCGGCGGTGAGTAGAACTCCTTGCCCTCCAGACCGGGCTCCTCGCCCTGGGCGATCGGGATCTTGCCTGGATCGCCGACAGCAAACTGCGTCGCGGCCTTGGAGGCCTCGTCGAAGGCGTATCGCAGCGGATTGGACAGCACGGCGATGGTCCCGAGCGAGATGTTGCTGGTCGGTGCGCCCTTGACGCTGACGATGCCGTCGGCGATCTCCAGATCCTCGATGTTGGCCTCGAGGGCATCGGCAGCGAGGTGCAGAGCCTTCTGGCGCACCTTGCGGGTGGCCAGAGCGATGGCCGAGCCACCCATGACCGCTGATCGGGAGGCGAACGTGCCGACGGAGTACGGCGAGCGGCGGGTGTCGCCGGTCACGACCTCGATGTCGGACATCGCGACGCCGAGCTCGTCGGAGACGATCTGGGCGAATGCGGTCGCATGGCCCTGGCCCTGGGTGGTCAGTCCGGTCGAGACCTTGACCTTGCCACTGGTCTCGATGTGGACGTGGCCACCTTCGTAGGGGCCGACGCCGGTGCCCTCGACGTAACAGGCGATGCCGATGCCGACCTGGCGTCCCTCGGCCCGCGCCTCGGCCCGTGTCTTCTCGAAGTCGTCCCAGTCGATCAGCTTGCGCGCCTTGGCGGCGAGCCCGGGATAGTCGCCGGAGTCGTAGACCAGGGGTCGTCCGTCCTGGAAGGTCAGCTCCCCCTGGGCGTACGGAAAGTCCTCCGGCTGGATGAAGTTGGCCTCGCGCACCTCGAGGCGGTCCTTGCCGAGGTGGGCGGCGATGGCATCCATCGTGCGTTCCATCGCGTAGACGCCCTGGGGTCGACCGGCACCTCGGTACGGCGTCACGATCACGGTGTTGGTGTAGAGGCTGTCGAAGGTGACCGAGTAGTTCGGCGGCTTGTACGGTCCGAGCAGCTGGGTCGAGGTGATGATCGGGACGATCAGTCCATACGGCGTGTACGCGCCGTTGTCGTGCCAGAACTCGACGGCCAGCCCGGACATCACGCCGTCGTCGTCGAAGCCGACCTCGACGTGCTGCATCTGGGCCCGCTCGTGAGCTGAGGAGATGAAGTGCTCGCGCCGGTCCTCGATGAACTTGACGGGTCGGTCCAGCAGCCGGGCGGCCAACGGCACCAGCAGCTCTTCGGGCCACGGATGCATGATCTTCGCGCCGAATCCGCCGCCGACATCGGGGGTCATGACGTCGACCTGCACCAAGTCGAGCTCGAGCTTGTGGGCGATGGCTGCCCGCACGCCCGACGAGGTCTGCGTGGAGCTCCAGACCTGCAGGCGGCTCGAGTCGTGGTCCCAGCGGGCGACTGTTCCACGACCCTCCATCGGCATCGAGGCGCTGCGCTCGATGACCAGATCCAGGCTCAGCGAGTGCGGTGCCGCAGCGATGGCCTGGGCGGCGTCGCCGAACGACTGCTCCACGTGCGCGGCGACATTGCCGGGAACGTCGGCATGAACCAGCTGCTGGGCGGCGCGGGCGTTCTCGATGCCGACGACCGGTGGCAGGAACTCGTACTGCACCTGGATCCGTGCGACCGCGTCCTCGGCGATGTAGCGGTTGTCCGCGACGACGAAGGCGATCGCCTCGCCCACGTGGTTGACCTCGTCTTTCGCCAGGGCGTACTGCGTGCGTCCGTGGGTGAGGTCGGGGTGGGGGATCAGCAGCGGGAGCGGGTCGGCCATCGGACCGGTCAGGTCGTCGTAGGTGAGCACGGCGTGCACACCTACGATGTCGAGCACCGCCTCGACGTCGATGTCGATGATGCGGGCGTGGGCGTGCGGGCTGCGCAGCACCGCGGCCTCGAGGGCGCCGGACATCAGGTCGTCGGAGTACCGACCCAGTCCGCGAAGGAATCGGTCGTCCTCGACGCGAGCGATGCGCTCGCCGAACATCGTCGTGGTCATGAGTGCTCGCCATCGATCGAGGTGTCCTGCTCGACGGCCTCGACCATCGCGTCGGATGCTCCGAGAGCGTCGAGTGCCTCCTCGACGTCGGACGAGCTGTCCGTGTCGGCCTGGGAGGCTGACGCGCTGCCGGAGGAACCGGCATCTCCGCGGGTGATCTCAGCGGCCCGACTCACGGCCGAGACGATGTTCTGGTACCCGGTGCAGCGACACAGGTTGCCGCCGATCATCTCGCGCGCCTCGTCGACCGTCGGGTCGGGATTGTCCCGCAGACCGGCGGTGATGGTCGTGAGGAATCCCGGCGTGCAGAAGCCGCACTGCAGACCGTGGCACTCCTTGAAGGCCTGCTGGACCGGACCGAGGCTCCCGTCGGGACGGGTGAGCCCCTCGACCGTGGTGATCTCGTAGTCGGCTGCCGAGACTGCGAACATCAGGCACGAGCGCATCGGTTCGCCGTCGATGAGGATCGTGCAGGCACCGCAGACCCCGTGCTCGCAGCCGACGTGCGTTCCGGTCAGACCGACGTCGTGGCGCAGCGCGTCACTGAGCAACCGGCGCGGCGGCACGTCGATGTGGTGCGAGACGCCATTGATGCGCAGGCGCACGGAGTGGGTGGGTTCGACGGAGGATTCGCTGATGGTCACGGAGAATTCCTGTTCTAGCGATGAGTCGTGTGGCGGCGAGCGATGCACGCCTGGTGGGCCTGGGTGATGACGCGACCGGTGAGGGTGCGGATCAGCTGGGCCCGGTACTGAGCACTTGCGTGGATGTCTGTCTCGGGATCGAGCGAGGCGACCGCGAGCTCACCGGCCGCGGCCAGCGCCGCGTCGGTGATCTCGCCGTCGGCGAAGGCCTCGGTCAGGTCGACGACGGTCGGCACTTCACATACCGACAGGTAGCCCGCCCGGACGCTGGCCAGTGCGCCGGCCTCGTCGGAGGTCACGATGACGGCGACGCCACACAACGCGTAGTCGCCGTGCCGCCGCGCCACCTCGTCGTAGGCCGTGCCTGCATTCGGTGCGAGCGCGGGGATGAACGCCTCGGTGGCGATCTCACCGTGCTCGAGGGCCGACTGCATGGGCCCGACGTACAGGTCCTCGGCTGCGATCTCGCGCGTCCCGGTGGTCGAGGCGACCGTGACAGAGCCACCGAGCAGCGCCAGGACCACCGGCATCTCGGCCGATGCGTCCGCGTGCACGATCGAGCCGAGCGTGGTCCCTCGATTGCGGATGGTGGGGTGTGCGACGAGGCTGAGGCCCTGGTGGATCAAGGGCTGGACCCGACGGGCCTCGGTGTGGGCG
This sequence comes from Aeromicrobium sp. CF3.5, assembly GCF_051262695.1. NCBI lineage: Bacteria > Bacillati > Actinomycetota > Actinomycetes > Propionibacteriales > Nocardioidaceae > Aeromicrobium > Aeromicrobium sp. CF3.5. The sequence continues at coordinate 19,461 of NZ_JBIMEZ010000011.1, read as the reverse complement.
AGCAGCTCGGAGTGACGGACCGTGGCCCCGAACCGGACGCCGCTGGCGTCGGTCCGGATGTGCGACAGCTCGCTGATCCCGTTGATGTCGATGAGCTCGGACACGGTCATCAGGCGCATCGACAACAACGGGATCAAGCTCTGTCCTCCGGCGAGGATCTTCGCCTCGGGCTCGGCCGCGTAAGCGGCCAGGGCCTCGTCGAGCGATGTCGGACGCCGGAAGTCAAAGGGAGCAGGTTTCACGAAAGATTCCTTGAGATGGTGGGCCCTCCGGCGAGATCGTCCTCGCGGAAGTTGACCAGGTGGTAGAGCACGACGAGCAGGATCGTGCCGAACGCGATGCCGCTGAGCACGAAGTCGTCGGTGATCTGCAGGCTCACGTCGCCGATGCCGACGATCAGACCAGCGGCCAGCGGGATCATGTTGACCGGGTTGCCGAAGTCGACGCGGTTGTCGACCCAGATCTTCGCGCCGATCAGCCCGATCATGCCGTACAGGACGACGGTGATCCCGCCCAGGACGCCGCCGGGGATCGCCGCGATCAGGACGCCGAACTTGGGACACAGGCCCAGCACGACGGCGAAGGCAGCGGCGAAGTAGTAGGCGGCGGTCGAATAGATCCGGGTGGCAGACATGACGCCGATGTTCTCGGCGTAGGTGGTGGTCGGCGCGCCGCCGAACAGGCTGGCGAACGCCGTGGCCACACCATCGGCACCGAGCGCGCGACCCATGTACGGGTCGAGGTCGTCTCCGGTCATGTCCGCGACCGCGCGCACGTGGCCGGTGTTCTCCGCGATCAGGGCGATGACACCCGGCAGGACGAGCAGGATGAAGGTCAGCGAGAAGCTGGGGCCATGCACCGCAGAGACGCCGTCAGCGAGCTCTCCGCTGGGAAGACCGAACCAGGCGGCGTCGCCGAGGCCGGCCAGGCTGATGCGGTCGTGGGCGATGGCCTCACCGTTGCTGGTCGGGGTCACCGAGGTGATCTGGCCGAACACCGAGTCGGCGAACCACGAGAGGAGGTAACCGAAGACAAGAGCAAGAGCGATCGCGATGCGGGACCAGAAGCCGCGGGCCAGAACGGCGACCATGACCAGGAAGATGGTCGTGAGCAGGGCGATCCACTGATCTTGCGGCCAGTAGATGTCGGCCACGACCGGGGCCAGGTTGAAGCCGATCAGCATGACCACGCCGCCGGTGACGGCGGGCGGGAGCAGCTTCTTGAGCATGCCCGCGCCGGCGAAGTGCACCAGCACGCCGACGACGGCCAGCACCAGGCCGGCCACCAGGATCGCGCCAGTGACGTCGGCGGAGTCGCCGCCCTGCGCGCGGATGGCACCGACACTGGCCACGAACGCGGCGCTCGTGCCCAGGTAGCTGGGGACCTTGTTCTTCACGATCAGCAGGAACAGGATCGTGCACAGGCCGGAGAACAAGATCGCCAGGTTGGGGTCCAGGCCCATCACGATCGGGAACACGAAGGTGGCACCGAACATCGCCACGACGTGCTGCGCGCCAATGCCCGCAGTGCGTCCCCAGCTCATGCGTTCAAGCGGCCCGACCGCCTCGCCAGGTGGCGGCGTCTTGCCGTCGTGCACCACTGTCCAGCTGAACATCGACATGTCATTGCCCTTCGATCGTTGTTGCCCCGTGGCGTCCGACTGTAGTGTGCGCTGGCGCACATCTCGTCGTTTACTTTTGCCAAGGGAACGCCCGGCTCTATGTCAATGATGTGCCGGCCGAGGGTCAGATCGGACCCTCTCGCCCTGACGTCAGCGGCGAAGATCTCCGACTTCCAGAGCCACCGCGATGTTCAGACGTAGATTCGGATCGGTGGTGAAGGTACCGAGCATGCGTTCGAGCTTGTTGATGCGGTAGCGCATCGTGTTGTAGTGGAAGAACTGGATCCTGGAGGCCTCGGCGACGTTGAGATTGCAGTCCAGCAGGACGCGCAGCGTCGTGCGCAGCTCGAGGGACTCCGCGCTGTTGTCAGCGAGCTCGCCCAGGATGTCGTGGGCGAAGGCGGTCAGCTCGTGCGGGTCGGGCACCAGCCCCATCAGGCGGTGGATGCCCAGGTCGTTGAAGTGTGTCGTGCTGCCGCCACCGTTGACGCGTCGACCGACCTCGACGGCCCGGCGAGACTGCCCGTAGGCGGCCGGGAGGTCGTCCAGGCTGCGGACGACTCGACTGACGCCGACGGTGAAGGGGCGTCGCCCGCCTCCTCTGTCGCCAGCCACGGCGGTGATCAGCCGCTTCAGGGTCTGTCGCACGTCCGCCTGGGCGTGGTCGTCAGAGTCGTCGAAGGACTCGGGCACCGGCAACAGCGTCACGACCTCTGCGGAGAAGTCAGCCGTCGGTACGCGCCGGTCGTGCGCATGGAGGACCTGACGCCACGCGGTGAAGAACCGCCGCTGCCACTCCCGCTTGGTCGGACCCGACACGGCTGTCTCTGAGGACGCAGCGTCGTCGATCTCGGCGGAGACGACCACCGCAGGCAGCTTGAAGCTCCAGTCCAGTCCCTCGGCATGTTCGAGCACGTACTCGTTGTCGCCTGCGCGCCCGCCGAACACGTCGCGCAGGAAGTCGCCGCGATACTTGCTCTCGACCACATTCACGGCCTGCTGTCGAGTGATCAGCAGCGCGGCAACGGTGGCTGCTCGTTCCAGCGCGTGAACGTCGTCAGAGGAGATGACGTCGGCGGGACTGAAGCACACCAGTCGGGCCAGGTCGTTGCCACCGGCCACGATGGGCCTGAGCAGGATCTGCCCGTCCCCGATGGGAGTGCTCTCGGTGGGGACGCGTTCGACTCTGAGCCGGCCGTCGGGGGAGAACAGATCGGCTGCCACGAGCGCATCGTGCATCTGCTCGGTGGCGGCCTCGGCCTGCACGCGTCCGTCGGTCGAGGTGAGCAGGACGCCGACGGACAGCACGCGGGCGACCTCGGCCGCGATCTGCTCGAGATCGCCACCCTCGAGGACGAGTCGTGCCAGAGCCTCGTGCAGGGCGTCGATCCGTTCCAGGACGGCGGCCTGCGCGTTGTAGAGCCGGTGGTGCGCCTGCTGCAGCAGATCGTCGAAGGCGACCTGGGGCGGGAGGCCGAGCAGAGGGAAGTCCAGCTGGTCGGCGAGAGCCAGTACGTCGGCCGGGATCTCTTCGAGGTACCGACCGATCTTGACTCCCAGCCCCGTGATCTGGCGACCCGCCAGATCACGCACCAGGTCCAGCAGGGCCGAGTTCTGCTCGGTCGAGGTGCCGGTCGAGGACGAGAGCGGGTAGCCGGTCGTGACCAGCAGCTCTTGCGGCTTGACCCAGTCGACGACATCGGGCACTTCCATGACGTTGATCCGCGAGACCCTGGCGTCGAGGCCGGCGGCGCCGGCCAGGACGGTGGTTCCGGCGAGGCAGGGGATCTGGATGATCTCGCGCAGCGTCACCCACGGACTGCCGTCTGTGATATCTGGTGCCTTGGCGACGACATTGTTAGCACTACTTGACATCGATTGATCGTAGCAGTGCGGGTTACGGTCCAAGAGCCCGGAAATGTCGGACGTCGTGAACCTTCGACCAGACGTGAACCTTCGCCCAGAACGGACTCCGCCGATGCCCGCACGCACTGTCGTGGCAGCTGCTGCTCCGCTGTGGGTGCGCCGTCATGTCGACGGTCCGCGGCAGCAAGCCATCGTCGTGCACCGCGGCCCGCACGCCATCTACGCCGCCGTGCCCGACGGTGCGAGCACCCGATGCGTGGGCGTCCTGTCCGCGCGCAGCTCGTTCGTGCCGTGCGGCATGCAGACGACCTGGCCCGACCTGTCGGACCTGCTGGCCGGCGAGAGCGCACCTGGACCGGGTGATGCGGTGAGCATCGGTGGTGGGGCGTTCGAGATCGGGACGACCAGCATCCGCATCGGCCGCACGCTCGATGCCACGGTGCCGGTGCTGGACGCGACAGCAGCCGGCGTCATGGCGCAGATGCTGCGGTCGTCGCTCGCCGGACGGGAGGAGGCCGTTCGTGCCGAGCTGTCGTCGGACTCCTTGGATCTGCTCGCCGACGCAGACCCAAGGGCGGTGGCCATGTTGCTGGGACGGGGCAGTGGCCTCACGCCGGTGGGCGACGACGTGCTGTGCGGCTGGTTGGCCGTCATCGCAGCAACCCTGGCCGATGAGCCGCACGCGCTGGCGCTCGAGGTGGCCGTGGCCGCCGAGCAGGCCACGACGCTGCTGTCCGCGACCCTGCTCGACCGGGCTGTCTCCGGCGATGTGCTCCCGGAGTTTCGTCAGCTGCTCGTGCAGCTGCGCCATGGTGCTGCGCATGGCACGACCGACCAGCTCGATTCCTGTGTCGACAGCGTTCTCGCGATCGGCCACACCTCAGGGGCCGGCATGCTGCTCGGCTGCCTCATCGCACTTGACCACCTCACTCATGCTCACCCGACGGCAAGGAACTCACACCCATGACCTCTCCCACGGACGCGACGAGCGTCGACCATGTCGAGATCCGCAGCGGAGCCTATGCCGACTCCGTCGCCCTGCTCCAGGTGAGCAAGGACGTCGCGTCAGCGGCGGGTGTGCAGATGGCACAGGTGGCGATGGCGACTCCGTTGAACCTCGGACTGCTCGAGGAGATGGGATTCGACCTCCCGGACGTCACCGTCAACGACATGATCGTGGCTCTTCGGCTCGAGTCGACCGCGCACCGCGACACTGCGCTGCAGGCCGTCGAGGCGGCTCTGGCGGCCACGACTCACCGTGAGTCCGGTCAGAGGAGCAGCGAGACGATCGCACCGCGAACGACCATCTCGGCGATGACGCGTTTCGACACGTCGCTCGCTGTGGTCTCGGTGCCGGGCGCCCATGCGGCGGTCGAGGCCATGGATGCTCTGGATCGCGGCCAGGACGTGATGATCTTCAGCGACAATGTCCCGGTCGATCAGGAGGTCGCGCTCAAGACGATCGCCCGTGAGCGAGGACTTCTGGTGATGGGCCCTGACTGCGGCACTGCTGTGGTCGGGGGAGTGGGGCTTGGCTTCGCCAACACGGTGCGACCGGGCACCGTCGGCATGGTGGCCGCGTCGGGCACCGGATGCCAGCAGCTGCTGAGTCTGCTGGATCACGCCGAGGTGGGGGTCAGTGCGGCCCTGGGCGTCGGCGGTCGCGATCTGAGCACCGAGGTGGGTGGCATGGCCGCGATGCAGGCGTTGACCCGACTGGATCAGGATCCGGGGACCGAGCTGATCGTCGTGGTGTCCAAGCCTCCCGCAGAGGATGTCGCGACGGAGCTTCGAGCCTTCGCCGACGCACTGTCCACACCGGTGGAGTTCGCTCTGCTCGGTGCGGGCCAGCCCGACCTCACGGCGGCCGCCGAGACGGTTCTGGCGGCCTTGGGCCGACCGATTCCCGTCTGGCCGACCTGGGGCTCGCCGGCGGCGGCTGCAGCGCCGGGACATCTGCGTGGGCTGTTCGTCGGAGGAACATTGTGCGATGAGTCCATGCTCATCGCAGCGTCCTCCTTGGGACCGATCCGCAGCAACATCCCGCTCGACCCGGCGCTCGCGCTGGACTCGACCCTGTCCGCCGACGCACATCTGATGATCGACTTCGGGGACGACTCGTTGACCGCCGGCCGCGCTCATCCGATGATCGATCCGTCGATTCGACTGGAGCACCTGACCCGATTCGCAGCCGATCCGCAGACGTCGGTGATCCTGATGGACGTCGTGCTCGGTCACGGATCGGAGAGCGACCCTTCTGCCGCCCTCGCTCCCGGCATCCGCCAGGCCATCGAATCGGCACGCGATGCTGGCCGTGAGCTCGCGGTCGTGATGGCCTGCGTCGGCACTGCCGCCGACCCCCAGCACCTCAGCGTGCAGGCCTCAGCCCTGGCGGACGCCGGTGCCGAGGTATTTCTTTCCAACGCCCAGGCAGCACGTCGGGCCGTCAGCCTGATCGGAGACGCACGATGACGACACACCAACCGAGCCAGACACCCCGGGGTGTCGCAACCAGCGGAGCAGCACTGTTCGCCGACACCATCGAGGACCAGGCAGTTCCCGTGACCCGGGTCGACTGGGGTCCACCGATGGACGGGACGTCCGACGACCTCGCCACCGTCGCGCTGGATCCGTTGCGCTCCGAGGCCAACGAGCGTGCGGTCGAGGCGGTGCTGAAGGTGCAGGCGATGCTCGTCGACGTGGCGCCGGCCAGCGACGTGCTCGGGTTGCAGCCCGGCGAGTTCCTGCACGCGGGACCGCCACTGGAGTGGGAGCGGGCCTCCGGGCCGATGCGCGGTGCGCTGCTGGGAGCGGCAGCGCTGGAAGGACTGGTTGACGATCCAGATGACGCCGCCGCCCTGTTCGAGTCGGGCCAGAACGTCAGCATGTCCCCGTGTCACCACCGTGCGACCGTCGGGCCGATGGCTGGCGTCGTCTCGTCATCGATGTGGATGTACGTCCTGGAAGATCCTGAGGACGGTCGCCGGTCCTACTGCTCGCTCAACGAAGGCCTCGGAAAGGTGCTGCGCTATGGCGCCTACTCCCCGGAGGTGCTGGATCGGCTCCGGTGGATGTCGTCGGTGCTCGGCCCGCTGCTGGCGAAGGCTGTTCGACGGACCGGCCCGATCAACGCGACCGCCATCCTCACCCAGATGCTGCAGATGGGCGACGAGGGCCACAACCGCAACCGTGCTGGGACGCTGATGCTGCTCAAGGAGCTTGCGCCGGCGATGGTCGAGACCGGCACCGCCTCCAGCGAGGTCGGCGAAGCGCTGAGCTTCATCGGCGGCAATGACCACTTCTTCCTCAATGTCGGCATGCCTGCGTGCAAGCTGGCCCTTGATGCCGCCCGCGACATCGAGGGGTCGACGATGGTCGTGGCCATGGCCCGCAACGGCACCGACTTCGGCATCCAGACCGCCGGAACCAAGGACGCATGGTTCACCGGGCCGGCGCAAGTGCCCGACGGACTCTTCCTCGGTAGCTACGGGCCCGAGGACGCCAACCCTGACATCGGGGACTCGGCCATCACCGAGACCGCGGGAATTGGTGGGTTCGCGATGGCGACGGCCCCGGCGATCGTGCGCTTCGTCGGCGGCTCGGTCCCCGATGCTCTGGCCACGTCGCGCCGCATGGGGGAGATCACCTTGGCCAAGAATTCCCGGTGGCCCATCCCGATCCTGGAGTTCGACGGCGCCCCCACCGGGATCGACGTCTCGAAGGTGTGCCGGACCGGCATCCTTCCGCAGATCAACACGGGCATGGCCGGCAAGGTCGCCGGGACCGGACAGGTCGGCGCAGGTCTCGTGACTCCGCCGGCGGAGATTTTCCCGGCGGCGCTGTCGGCCTTGGCCGAGGCGCGCCGCGGCCGCGTTGCTGCAGCCGTGGGTGGCTGAGTCAGGACGAGGAACGGTGGCTCGGTTCAGGATTCCAGGTCGATCTTGAGCCGGGCCAGGGTCCTGGCGATGTTGCGGCGCTGGAAGTCCGAGAACAGGTGACCGCCGGTGGCGATCTGGTCGAAGACCTTCGCCGCGACATCCGGCCAGCGAGTGCGCCGGTCGGTCCACGTCTCGGTCACGCGGGTACCGCCTTCGACGGCCTCGAAGTCATAGGACCAGGAGGCGATGGCTCCCTTCATGAGCGGCCGCTTCACGCCGATCTGCACCACGTCGAAGGCGAAGCGGACACCGGGATCAGCCGAGGTGACCGTGCACCGGGTGACCCAGCTGGCCCGGCCGCGACGGTTCGATCCGATGAAGCTGGTCCCGACGGTGGCGGGCTGGCCCGGGGTGGGCACCTCGGCCCCCCGATTCTCCGGGCTCCAGCGGCCCATCTGGGACGGATCGGCCACCTGCTCGTAGATCGCCTGAGGTTCGGCAGAGATCACGATGCTGTCCTGGACCTGCATGTCACGACTCATGACGCGACCCTACGGACAGCGGGACCGGGACGGCGTCGGGGCCGATAGGCTGAGCGCATCGGGGGAGGTAGCTCAGCCGGTTAGAGCAGGGGACTCATAATCCCTGGGTCGCGGGTTCGAGCCCCGCCCTCCCCACCACACCGCCCTCCCCACCGCCATCGAGCCACCGGACGGCGCGTCGCCCCCGTGCCGTACGGTCGGCCGTGGGTTCGCGCACCTTCTATCTGAGGTGTTCGGATCAAGGCCCTGCCGTGGTGCACCAACACCCGGTGGGGCCGTTGTGCGCCATGCTGCTGTTCATGAAGCGACTGTCTGCGCTGGTTCCCGCGCTCACCGCCGTCCTGCTGCTGAGCGGGTGCAGCGGGTCGGACTCCGGCCCAGCTCCGGCCGAGACCGCCTCCTCGTCGACCGAGGACTCGGCGGAGGACTGGGCTGCGACGTGGTGCTCGATCGACCTGGGGGCCAGCCGGGCCGAGACGACCGCGGCCATGGGTGAGCCGAGTGACGTGTACGAGGAGGATCCCGACGCGATCGTCGTCGCCTACATCAAGGGCGCCGAGGTGTTCATCGCCTTCTTCGACGCCGACGACCAGGCATTCATGCTGCGGTACGAGCTCGCACCCGACCGCGAGAACCCCGGATGCGAGGCGGAGCGCACCGCCACGTGATGGGCGGGCACACTGGCTGCATGCGCGATGCGGTGATCTACGACCTGGACGGCACGCTGTGTGACACGTCCGACATCGAGCACCTCATCGAGGGCGACGATCGCGACTTTCCAGCCTTCCACGCTGCCTCCGCGCAGTGCCCGCCGCGCGAGGACGTGCTGGCCGCAGCCCGCGCGGACCACGCGGCCGGCCGTGCCGTGCTGGTCGTGTCCTCGCGCGAGTTCATCTGGCGCGACCTGACACTGACGTGGCTCGCGCGCCACGAGATCGCGTCGGACGGGCTGTACCTGCGCATCGTGGGTGACTACCGCAAGGACACCGTCATCAAGAACCAGATCTGGGACCACATCGTCGACGACGGTTTTCGCGTGGTCGGTGCGTGGGATGACCGCCAGGACGTGCTCGACGTGTGGGCCGAGCGCGGGGTCGAGGACCTCCACCTCGCTTGAGGCACGACCAGTCCTGTCTGAACCGGAATCACACTGGTGTTGTCCAATCGGGCCCCGTGCGCCACAATGGACCCAGGCGACCTGCGCAACATCACACGAACCACTGGTCACCCGTGACTCCTGACGCTGGGGAAGGCGACTCAGGGAGGCACCCATGAACCACCACGTGAACAGCCGGACCACGAACTCACACCCCGCCACCCGGGGTGTCCTCTTCGTGCACTCGGCACCATCGGCCCTGCTGCCCCACATCGAGTGGGCCGCGGCCGGCGTGCTCGGCGACCACGCGGATCTGGCGTGGGTCAAGCAGCCTGCCGAACCCGGCACCTACCGCGCCGAGCTGTCCTGGCAGGCGCCCGCAGGCACCTCCGCCGCGATCGCATCAGCGTTGCGCGGCTGGGAGCAGCTGCGCTTCGAGGTCAGCGAGGAGCCCACGGCCTCCACCGAGGGCGCCCGGTACTCCTTCACCCCCACGTTGGGCATCTTCCACGCCCTCACCGGCCTGCACGGCGACATCTTGATCCCCGAGGACCGCATCAAGGCCTTCCGTGTCAAGGCCGCCAGCGGCGACGTCGACCTCGAGACCGCGCTGGACGGACTGCTCGGTGTCGCCTGGGACAACGAGCTCGAGGCATTCCGCCACGCAGGCGACGGCGCACCGGTGCGCTGGCTTCACCAGGTGGTGTGAACGCACCTGGCCTGGTGCTTCACCGGCTCGAGGTGGTGATGTCAGCCGATCGTGACATCGACGGTGGGCGAGGTGTCCCCGGACTCCTCGTCCAGCATCCTGAACTCGCGCTCGCCGGGTCGTGAGGTGAACAGCTCCGCCCGGAACTCCCCGCCGTCGCGCGTCGTGGTCGTGATGGGGAAGTCGCCCCAGTCCGTGCCCTCCTCGCGCACCTGCACCTGGAGACGAGCGCCCTGACCCGCCTCAGGAAACGCCCCGGACAGCACGAAGCGCTGACCGGGGGCAACCTGGGTCTGCTCGGCGACCAGGGTCGGCTCCTCGGGCTCGTCCTCGGTCGGAGTCGGCTCGGGTTCGGGGGTCGGCTCGACCTCCTCCTCGGTCTCGACGGGGCTTGGCGAGGCCGACGGCAGTGGAGGCAGCGTGACGTCGTCGATGCCAGCGGCGGAGACGACTGCACTGAGCCCGAAACCGAAGAAGCCTCCCACCAGCACGCCGACGACGGCCATGGCGATGACGAGACCCAGGGCCTTGCGCTTGATGCGAGACGTGACGGGCGGGTCAACCAGGACGACAGGCTCAGGACGTACGAACGGTGTCGCGGCACTGGCTGGGGTGGCAACGGGACGACCGGCCGTGGCAGCGGACGCGGTCGCGGGGGCCGCACCGTCCTTGCGATAGCTCTCGGGCGCGAGGTCGACGACTGCGTTGATGCCGTCCTGGACGGTGCGCATCGTGTCGATCGCGTCGTCGCTGAGACGAACGCCGAAGCGCCGTCCGAGCTCCTCGCCGATCTCGACGATCGTGAGCGAGTCGCTGCCCAGATCGGCGAAGCGCGCGTCAGGCGTGATGTCCGCGGCAGGGCAGCCGAGAACCTTCACCGTGACGTCGGTGATCTCGTCGAGAATGTCAGCGCTGGTTGGCACACCGTGATTCTACGTCACTCGCGCGAGTGTGACGCCTGCGTCACGAACCACCCGGTCGGCTCCGTGCGCCCTCGCCGCTGTCTACGATGATGTGATGCAGACGTCCGGAGAGATCCAGTACGTCGTGGTGCATGGCTACCGCCGGGCATTTCGCGTCCAGGGGTCCGGCCCCGCCCTGCTGCTCCTGCACGGACTCGGATGTGACTCCTCGACCTGGCTGCCCGTCATGTCTGGGTTGGCTGAGCACTTCACCGTCATCGCTCCGGACCTGCTCGGCCACGGTGAGTCCGACAAGCCCGACGCCGATTACTCCTTGGGCGGCTACGCCAATGGCATGCGCGACCTCCTGACGGTGCTGGGAATCGACCGAGCCACGGTGATCGGACACAGCTTCGGCGGGGGCGTGGCGATGCAGTTCGCCTACCAGTTCCCCGAGCGGACCGAGCGCGTCATCCTGGCGTCGACCGGCGGGTTGGGGCAAGACGTCTCCCCGCTGATCCGGCTGCTCACCGTCCCGGGCGCCGGTCACCTCATCCGCGTCGCGACGTGGCAGCCGTGGCGCCCGTGGGTCAGCAGCGCCCTGACGGGTCTGTCGCGGCTGCCGCTCACGATGACCCGCGATCTCGACGAGGTGGCGCGCATCTACGAGTCGTTGGCCGACCCACCCACCCGCGTCGCCGTGCAGCGGGTGACCAAGCACGTGCTGGACTGGCGCGGCCAGTTCGTCACCATGACCGATCGCAGCTACCTGGCTCGTCTGATGCCCGTCATGGTCGTGTGGGGTCGCGATGACATGGTCATCCCGGCGCAGCACGCAGAGTCGGCGCCCACCCAGGTCCAGGACGTGCACGTGCTCGATGACGCAGGCCACTTCCCGCACAAGGACCATCCCGAGATGTTCGTGCAGCTGGTGCTGGACTTCGTGGCCGAGCATGCACCAGCGAGCTACCACCGTGGTCGTTGGCGGGCCCTGCTGCGCAGCGGGGACCAGGTCGAGCTCACCGAGGCTCCTGCCGTGGTCACCGCCGTCGACGCAGCCGTGTCCAGCGCGGTCTGACCCCAGTCGACCCCGGGCGCGCCGGATCTACGGCGCTGGCTCCGGCGCCGCCGAGGGGGATGCTGCTGCGGCCCGGGCCTCCTCGGCCTCAGCGTCGGCCTCGGCCGCCGCCTTGCGACGCTTCTGCCACTTCGCGTTGCCGGTGACGACCGCGCCGATCGCGACGGCCGCCCAACCGATCAGCAGCCCGCCGATGTCGTCGGCGATGTAGTGCCAGCCCAGATAGATCGTGGCGAGAAGCGTGAAGCCCAGATAGGTCCATCCGACGGCGCGGATCCACCGGGCCGCCCCGACGTAGTGCAGGAACAACGCGGCGGTGAACACGACCGACACGTGCAAGGAGGCAAAGCCAGCGATGCCGTAGATCGCGCCGCCCTGGGGATCTTCCTTGAAGTTGAACGCACCTCTGACCAGGGACATCTGCAGTGCAGACGCCCCGTTTTCGGGGAGATCGTAGAACGACTGCGGCTGGTAGAAGGCCGGACCGAGCGTCGGCAGCAGGTAGTAGCTGATGGTGCCGATCACCCAGTTGAGGCTGATGGCCGTGGCGTACCACGCACCGACGGAGTAGTCGCGGACCAGGACGAGCACCGCACCCACCGTGATCGGCACGATCGGAAGGTAGGCGACGTACAGGATGGCCAGGACCTGGGCCATGATCGTCGTGCCGAGCAGGTTGTGCAGAACTTCTGCGGGAACGTTTCCGAAGAACAAGAGATTGTCCAGCTGCAGGAACTCCTTGTCGTACAGCAGCTGCTGCCCGCTCTCGCCCTGGCGGAGCTCGGGGAGATAGCTCTTGAGATTGCGGTAGCTGACGTAGCAGATGTAGAACGCCAGCATGCCGGTGGCGACGTGCCCGACCCGGCGCAGGTTCCACTCCGTGCGCAAGATGGTGACCATGCCGGGAAGGGACTTCTTGAGGCCGTACCGGTGCACGGACTGTGGCACGATGCCCGCGGCGAAGATCAGCAGGGCGATCATCGGCAGACGGATGTACGCCGGCCCCAAGAATCCCTCGGGATCCTTGAGGCCCACGTTCAACGTCTGCGAGTAGTAGATCGCTGCGCCGCCCACGGCCACGGACAGAGCCACGGCAAAGGTGTACGGCCAGCGAAGAAGCATGCGCACCATCGTAGAGGTCGTGTCTGAGACCTTTCTGTGATCCCACCCCCGGGGAGTCCGGATCAGGCGTCGGTCCCTTCCTGGGCGACGTCGGACACGGCGGTGGGATCGTCGATGCGCAGCGTCGAGAAGGCTTTCTGAGCCACTGATGCCTCGATCTTCCCGCCACGTGCCAGCTCGGCGAGAGTGGCCACGACGATCGACTCGGGGTCGATCTGGAAGAATCTGCGGGCCGCCGCGCGGGTGTCGGCGAAGCCGAAACCGTCGGTGCCCAGGGACTGCCAGGGGCCGTCGACCCATCGAGCGATCTGGTCGGGGACCGCACGCATGTAGTCGCTGACCGCGATCGAGGCGATGTCCGTTCCACCCTCGGCCGCCAGCTTGTCGGTGATCCACGCGGTGCGCGGCTGCTCGCCCAGATGGTTGAGATTCCACTGCTCGACGGTGACGCCGTCGCGCGCGATCTCGTTCCACGAGGTGACCGACCAGACATCGACGCCGACGCCGTACTCGGTCGCCAGCGTCTCCTGGGCCTGCAGGGCCCAGGGAACCGAGACGCCCGAAGCCATGATGCGGGCCTGGGCGGGGGCGTCGCCGCCGGTGCCGCGCAGGAGGTACGCGCCCTTCAGGAGGCCTTCGGCGTCCAGACCGTCGGGCTCCGGCGGCTGCACGAGTGCCTCGTTGTAGACCGTCAGGTAGTAGATGACGTCCTCGCCGTGAGGCCGCTCGTCCGACGAGCCGTACATGCGCCGCATGCCGTCCTGCACGATGTGGGCGATCTCATAGCTGTACGCCGGGTCGTAGTGCACGACGGCCGGGTTGGTCTGGGCGATCAGGGGGGAGTGGCCGTCAGCGTGCTGCAGACCCTCGCCGGTCAACGTGGTGCGACCGGCCGTCGCGCCGATCAGGAACCCGCGAGCCAGCTGGTCGGCCATGGCCCAGATCGAGTCGGCGGTCCGCTGGAAGCCAAACATCGAGTAGAACATGTAGATCGGGATCATCGGTTCGCCGTGCGTCGAGTAGGCGCTGCCAGCGGCGGTCGCCGAAGCCATCGCCCCGGCCTCGCTGATGCCTTCGTGCAGCAGCTGACCCTCGGTCGACTCCTTGTAGGCGAGCAGCAGCTTGCGGTCGACCGCCTGATAGGTCTGGCCGGCCGGGCTGTAGATCTTGGCCGACGGGAACATCGAGTCCATGCCGAAGGTGCGGTACTCATCGGGCGCGATCGGCACCAGGCGGCGGCCGATCTCTGGATCCTTCATCAGGTCGCGCAGCAGTCGCACGAAGGCCATCGTCGTGGCGATCGGCTGCTTGCCCGATCCCTTCTTGAGCTCGGCGTACGTCGAGGCCTCAGGCAGCTTGAGGCTGACCGGATCGACCTGCCGATGCGGCATGCCTCCGCCGAGGGCCTCGCGCCGCGCGGCCATGTACTGGATCTCCTCGGAGTCCGGGCCCGGGTGGTAGAACGGCGGCAGGTCGTCACCGTCGATCTGCTCGTCGGAGACCGGGATGTTGAGCCGGTCGCGGAAGCCCTTGAGGTCCTTCTTGGTGAGCTTCTTCATCTGGTGCGTCGCGTTGCGGCCCTCGAAGGACTCCAGCAGCCACCCCTTGACGGTGTGCGCGAGGATCACGGTCGGCTGACCGGTGTGCTTCTGCGCGGCCTCGAAGGCGGCGTACACCTTGCGGTAGTCGTGTCCGCCGCGGGGCAGACGCTCGATCTGCTCGTCGCTGAGGTGCTCGACCATCTGGCTCAGGCGCGGGTCAGGTCCGAAGAAGTTCTCGCGGTTGTACGCGCCGGTCTCGACCGAGAGCGTCTGGAACTCGCCGTCGGGGGTGCGGTTCATCTGGTTGACCAGCACGCCGTCGGTGTCGCGAGCGAGCAGCTCGTCCCACTCGCGTCCCCACACGACCTTGATGACGTTCCAGCCGGCGCCGCGGAAGTACGACTCCAGCTCCTGCATGATCTTGCCGTTGCCGCGTACGGGGCCGTCGAGCTGCTGGAGGTTGCAGTTGATGACGAAGGTGAGGTTGTCCAGCTCCTCACGCGCCGCGACGCCGATGGCGCCGAGCGACTCCACCTCGCCCATCTCCCCGTCCCCGAGGAAGGTCCAGACGTGCTGCTGGCTGGTGTCCTTGATGCCGCGATGGTGCAGGTACCGGTTGAAGCGGGCCTGATAGATCGAGTTGATCGCGCCGAGGCCCATCGAGACGGTGGGGAACTCCCAGTAGTCAGGCATGAGGCGCGGGTGCGGATAGGACGACAGGCCCTCGCCGTCGCCGTGCGACTTCTCCTGCCGGAAGCGGTCGAGCTGTTGCTCGTCGAGTCGGCCCTCCAGGTAGGAGCGGGCGTAGATCCCGGGTGCTGCGTGGCCCTGGAAGTACAGCTGGTCGCCGCCACCGGGGTGGTTCTTGCCGCGGAAGAAGTGGTTGAAGCCGACCTCGTAGAGGCTGGCGGCCGACTGGTACGTGGCGATGTGGCCGCCGACTCCGAGACCGGGACGGTTGGCGCGCGAGACCATGACGGCCGCGTTCCACCGGATGTAGGACCGGATGCGGCGCTCGATGGCCTCGTTGCCGGGGAACCACGGCTCGCGCTCGGGCGGGATCGTGTTGATGTAGTCGGTGCTGCGCAGCGCCGGAACTCCGACGTTCTGCTCGCGGGCGCGCTCGAGCAGCTTGAGCATCATGAACCGGGCCCGCGATCTACCCCGACTGTCGACCATCTGGTCCAGCGAGCCGAGCCATTCAGATGTCTCGTCCGGATCGATGTCCGGCAGCTGGGTGGGGAGGCCCTCGTGGATCACGGTGGGGCGATCGGTTCCGGACGGTGATCCGGATGACTGACCGGGTTGCGGCATGGTGACTCCTGAACGTCTTGTGGACCTCTCCATCAAACCACTCGGCGTTCGCTAGGGTGAGGGCGGGAAGATCAGTTCGGGACCTACTTACAGGTAGGTTCTGATCGGGATTTCTCGCTAGATTTTGCGAACAGACTTTTTCACGACACAAGGAGGCGCACAGTGGACGCGGCCAAGTTGGGCTTCGAGCCTGACACCGTCATCCAGGAGCTGGGCTGGGACGAGGACGCCGACGAGCAGATGCGCGTCGGGATCGAGCAGACCTGCGGCAACGTGCTCGTGGACGGCGACTACGGCGAGGTCGTCGACGGCGTCGTCCTGTGGTGGCGCGACGGCGACGGTGATCTGACCGACGCGCTGGTCGACACGCTGCGCGACGTCGTCGAGGGCGGCCCGGTGTGGTTGTTCACGCCCAAGATCGGCCGCGACGGCTACGTCGAGGGCGCCGACATCGCCGAGGCCGCCCCGATCGCCGGGCTCTCCACCACGACGACCACCACGGCGTCCGACGCGTGGGCCTCCACCAAGCTGTCCACCCACAAGCGCTGACCGGCGCACCTCGGGCGTGAGTCTCGTCGGTCAGCGAGCGCCAGACTTCACGTTGGCGAGCCAGCACGGTGAGTCGGTGCGTCTGCAGGATCTGGTCGGTGCGCCGGCCCTGGTGGTCTTCTTTCCGTTCGCCTTCAGCGGTATCTGCTCCAGTGAGCTGGCCGACCTTCGCGATCATCGCGGCGTGTTCGACGACGCTGGCGTTCGGCTGGTGGGGATCTCGTGCGATCCCATGTTCGCGCTGCGCGTGTTCGACGACCGTGACGCGCTCGGCTTCACGCTGCTCAGCGACTTCTGGCCGCACGGCTCCGCCGCACGCGCGTGGGGCTGCTTCGACGAGCGGACGGGCGCCGCGTCGCGTGGTTCGTTCCTGCTCGACGAGGCGGGGATCGTGCGGTGGAAGCTGATGCGCGAGGCCGGGGAGAAGCGCGAGATCGAGGTCCATCTGGGCGTGATCGAAGAATTGTCCGGAGACTTTCGGCAAAACACTGCGCCTGACCGGCCAGAGTGATTCGATGATGGTGCTGCGGCTGCCAGGGACCCGAGACCCTGGCGGCCGCGCTCTACTTTTCCGGCGCTGCGGTAAGGTGCGGCAGTCCCGTGACGGGGCTCAGGGCGAATAGCTCAGTTGGTCAGAGCGTCCGGTTTACACCCGGAAGGTCGGGGGTTCGAGCCCCTCTTCGCCCACTCTTTTCGGCTGGATTGCAGGTGGCTCCGGTCGGGCCTCTGAGCCAGTTTCTCGACGTACGAGGCCTCAGTCACGTCCTCCCATCCGAGGTTCGTTTGCGTAGACGATGGCATTCAGTGCCGCGGTGGGCGGCCAAGGCGTGACTCAGCGGGTGTCCTGGCCCAAGATGAAGGTGCGGCGCGCGTCGTCCAACCAACTGAAGGGCAGGGGTCCGTGAGCCAGCATACGAGGCATGAGGCACAAGCTCGTGAAGAGCGCAGAGCGAAAGCAGTGCAGACCCTGGCATGCGCTGACCTCGTCGATGCGGTGGGGCGGATTCATCAACATCGGGCGCACATCCTGGATCTCGTGAGCCCGTCGCCAGAGAGGAAGCTGTTCGGACGTGCTGTGACGATTTCGTTTTTTCCCACATGTACCCAGCTCCTTGACGCAGAGACCTACAGCTTTGGTCGTCTGTTCGATGAGGCGATGCAGGGCGCGGCAGCTGATGCCGCCCATACGGTGCTCCTGTTGGCCAGCAACGGCCACCCAGGCGTATCAATGGCGGGGGGGACGAAGCTCTCACGGTTGTCCAACCAAGGGCTCGCCGGCGTCCTCACCGACGGACGACTCCGAGACTTTGATGAGTTGGCCACAGAGCCCTATGCGTCGTGGTGTTCGGGGGAAGCCGTCAGCTGGGGCGGTGGCGAAGTGACTCCGTATCTGGCGAACGTGCCCGTGGTGTTGGGCGGGGTCGGTGTCCATCCTGGCCAGTACATCTACTGCGATTCCTCTGGAGCGGTCGTCATCTCTGAAGCAGACATCGATGGTGTGTTGAGCGTGGCCCACCAGATCCGCAACGACGATGCCGGCTTCCGGACGGCGATTTCCAGTGCGGACGGCAACGGCCCGATCGTGGGTGAGCGATGAGCGCACCGTCGGAACCCCGCGGCGGACGTGGTGCAGACTTCGACAACGTGCGGTTGGACGCGACCGCCAGCCCGTCGCTCACGGCCCTCGCTCGGTCTGGCGCCGACGCCTTCGGATACTCCGTGACGTTACGGGTCGACCGGGCGCTTGCACAGCTGCTACGCCTTCGCGTTGCCCAGATCAACAACTGTGTCTACTGCCTGAGCGTCCATCATGCGGCCGCTGAGGACATCGACATTCCTGCCGTCAAGGTGAGGATGTTGACGGCATGGTGGGAGACAGGTCTCTTCTCGGATGCCGAGCGGGCAGCGCTGGCCTACACGGAACGTCTCACCCGTGTCGCGGACGCCACGAGCGACGTACCGTTCCAGAAGGTTCATGATGACTTGGCTCTTCACTTTGACCACGAGCAGATTCTGGAACTGGTGGGCGTGGTCATCAACATGAACATCTGGACTCGTGTCAAGCTCGCCGAGGGCGCTACACCCCGAACCTGACGGCGCCCGACGCCTGTACTGGTGTCTCTGTTGGCGGTTGCTGTGAACCTCGCAGCGGCCGGCATGTGCTGAACTAGCGCGCTCATTGCTTGGTTGGCGGTGTGCCCAGCCAGCGCGGTCGCAGTGTCCAGGTGCAGCGACGTGTCAGCTCCCGCATCCTTCCAGGCCCGGTTCAAGAGGTCAGGTTCCAGTCGTTCCTCGCGCGTCCGAACTCACGCCAGAGGACGTCGCGGATGGCGTCCCCGCGAGTGGTGTAATCCTCTGGATGCTCGACGTGTTGTCGACGACATGAAGAGCTATCGAGCATCAGTCAGCACAGTCGCGGCGGACGCCGAGTCGCTCATCGGCCTAGCTGCTGGCACGGACTACGGGCACCATGGGCGCCCCTGGCGCTTCGCGATCTCAAGCGGACCATGCGGTCCCATCAACACCGTCTCTCTTTGAGGGCGAGGCCCGCGCTGGCCCTCGCTCATGCGTCTGAAAATGACGCCTTGAGGCGTGTCGTGGCCCGTCGCCGCCCGGTCCCGGTCGGATGTTTCAAGGCCCCTTGCTATGGACCGATCGGTCCATATATCGTGGCTTCCACGTAGCCACGTCTCAGGCCAGTGACATGTTCGTTGGGGCTGACGAAGGAGCCAGGACCATGACGTCCGCTGATCAACCGACCGAGGCTGATGCGTACGTCGTGACCGCTGCTGGCCCTGGTGACCACACCCTCGACAGCCGGGTCTCAGCAGACGTCGCGTTCGAGAACGAACAGTGGGTCGCCGGGTTGTCGCCGGGCAGCGCCAACCACCCGGACACCGTCGGCGAGCTGTACAGAATCTTGCTCAAGATGGCGTACTCGGAAGCGCGTCGAAAGGGGGCGCGCATACAGTTGGCGGGGCCTGAGCTGGACGACATCGCCCACCAGGCGGCCGCCGATGCCGCTCTTGCAATTTGCCGCAAAGTGTCCACGTTCCGGGGGGAATGCCGGTTCACGACGTGGGCCTACAGGTTTGTAGCCTTCGACGTCTCCTCCAAGGTGAATCGTCACCATTGGCAGCGAGCCAATGTCAGCATCGACGATCACGATGGGGTCGTTTGGCACACAGACGAAAGCAACGCGCCGGAAGAGTCCGCTGAAGTTTCCGACCTCCTGGCTGCTGG
>NZ_JBIMEZ010000010.1:0-67673 GCF_051262695.1 Aeromicrobium sp. CF3.5 | reverse complement strand
GGCGCGCTGCTCGTTCCTCGCAGCTCCAGCGGTTCGTTCCTCACCGCTGCCGGGCTTCGCCCGGGCGCCTTGCCTCGCTGTCGCTCGGCCCATGGGAGCCGAGCAACTCGGCAATGGAGTGAATCCTCGGTGTTAGACGCCGATGGTGGCGATGGGTGCCGAGGTCGGCTGCTGCGAACCGCCGGCGGGCTCGACGGTGACCGCGATGCGGTTGGCGGCGTCGACGCCCTTCATGATCATGGTGCCGGCAGTGGTGAACGTGCCCTGGGATATTGGTCCGGAGTCGTCGATCATCCACAGCTGGTAGACCTTGCCGTCGGCCGGTGCGGCCATTCCGCTGGTCACGACCACGGCGGAGTCGCTCGACACGGACGAGACCATCCGCATGGTGCCGCCGCCGTCGAAGGACTTGGTCTGGGTGTAGGCGTCCGACGCGCCGAGCACGGTGCTGATCTCCACGTTGCGCTCGCTCATCGACTGGGCGCGCAACTGTTCGGTCTCGGCGCGTTGGTGCTCGATGACGTAGCCACCCACGCCGAAACCACCGACGAGCACGGCAGCGGCGACCGCCACGCCCGGCAAGGTGCGACGGAATCGGCCGACCGGCTCGGACTGCAGCACTCGGTGCTGACGGGTGTCGGCGATCTCGGTCATGAGTCGTTCGCGCAGCAGCGGAGGGGGAGCCTGGTGGAGCGACTCGCCCAGCCGTCCCGCAGTGGCGGCGAAGCCGGCCACCTCGGCGCGGCAATCGGCGCAGTCCTCGAGGTGGGCCTCAAAACGGGCCCGTTCGAGCGGCTCGAGGGCGTCGAGCGCGTAGGGAGCGGAGAATGTGTGAAGGTCGATGGTCATGCTTGCACCCCCATGCAGTCGCGCAGACGGATGAGCCCGTCGCGCATGCGCGTCTTGACGGTGGCCTGGTTGGCGTCCAGGAGCTCGGCGACCTCGCCGTAGGTGTGTCCCTGGTAGTAGGCGAGCACGATGGCCTCTCGCTGGATCTCGGTGAGTCCGTCCAGGCACCGACGTACCTGTTCGTGCTCAAGGCTGATGGAAACTGATTCCTCGACGACGTCGAAGTCCGGACCATTGGTCCAGTCGTACTTGCGTTCACGATCGGACGCAGCCTGGTCGTGGCGCACCGCGTCCACAGCGCGACGGTGAGCCAGAGTCAGCAGCCACGATCGGGCCGAGCCTCGGCTGGGATCGAACCGCGACGAGTTCTGCCACACCTGGACGAACACCTCTTGGGTGACCTCCTCGGCGCGCGACGGATCACGAATGACACGACGGGCCAGGCCGAAGACTGCGGACCCCATCTGGTCGTAGAGGGTGCCCAGAGCGGCTTCGTCCCCGTGGCCGACCCGTACGAGGAGACTGGAGAGATCGACGACCTCGGGAGTCTCGAAGACCGAGTCCTGCGCTGCGTGCAGCTGGATCGGGTCGTTCACCGGTTCGCCTCCTTCGGTTCGCTCGTCATGATCTGTCATGGTCTATTCGCCGCCAAGGACTCGAGGGTTGGGTGCGCGTCTGAACAATTCTCAGAGGAGGTCGTCCGCGGATCGGTCCGCGGACTGACTGATTCTACGCCGATCATGCACTGATCGCGGGCCCCCCGCGGGTGGGCTACCGTTCCTTCATGGCCTCAGACAGCGCTGCACCGGCGACCTTCGACCCCGCAGATCCACTGTCTATCGACGATCTGTTGACGCCCGAGGAGATCGCGGTACGCGGCTCGGTGCGCTCGCTGCTCGCCCAGCGCGTCGATCCGCACATCGCAGGCTGGTTCGAGGACGGCGGCGTCGACGACCCCCGGGCGCTCATGAAGGAGTTCGGTCGTCTCGGCCTCCTCGGCATGCACCTCGACGGCTACACGCTGCCGGGGATGTCGTCCGTGGAGTACGGGCTGGCCTGTGTCGAGCTGGAGGCCTGCGACTCGGGCATCCGCTCCATGGTGTCGGTGCAGGGCTCCCTGGCCATGTTCGCCATCTGGCGCTGGGCCTCCGAGGAGGAGAAGCAGCGGTGGCTGCCCGGCATGGGCAGCGGCGACCTCGTGGGCTGCTTCGGTCTGACCGAGCCCGACCACGGCTCCGACCCGGCCAACATGCGCACCAAGGCCCGCCGCGACGGCAGCGACTGGGTGATCGACGGCACCAAGCTGTGGATCAGCAACGGCACCTTCGCGGACGTGGCCGTCATCTGGGCCCAGACCGAGGAGGGGATCCGCGGTTTCGCCGTCCCCACCGACGCCCCCGGGTTCACGGCCAACCTCATCAAGCACAAGATGTCCTTGCGCGCATCGGCGACGGCCGAGCTGGTCCTCGAGAACTGCCGGGTGCCCGACAGCGCCATGTTCCCGGAGGTGCGCGGGCTCAAGGGCCCGCTGTCATGCCTGTCCGAGGCCCGGTACGGCATCGTGTGGGGCGCGATGGGTGCCGCTCGATCCTCTTTCGAGGCGGCTGTCGAGTACTCCAAGACCCGCGAGCAGTTCGGTCGTCCGATCGGTGGGTTCCAGCTCACCCAGGCCAAGCTCGCCGACATGTGTCTCGAGTTGCACAAGGGGCTGTTGCTGGCCCTGCACCTGGGACGTCGCAAGGACACGGTCGGACTGACGCCCGAGCAGGTCAGCTTCGGCAAGTTGAACAACATTCGTGAAGCGCTGGACATCTGTCGCACGTCGCGCACGATCCTGGGCGCCAACGGCATCTCGCTGGAGTACCCGGTCATCCGGCACATGAACAACCTCGAGTCGGTCCTCACCTACGAGGGCACGTCCGAGATGCACATGCTGGTGCTCGGTCAGGCCCTCACCGGTCAGAACGCCTTCTCCTGAGGTGGCCTCTCCGAAGATGGCTGGGCCTCGACCGGGTCAGCCCCGGCTGGATTCCTACGTCCGTCTCGACGAGCCGCGCGCCGCGGTGCTCCTGTTGCACGGCGGTCAGCAGAACAACACCGAGCCCGTGGAGAACAAGCACGCCAGCTGGTGGCGCATGGCGCTGCTGGCCCGATCGTTGCGACGCTTCGCCCGCCGCGAAGGATTCGACCTCGACCTGCTGCAGTACCGGCTGCGCGGCTGGAACGGTCCCACCGATCCGTCGCCCGTTGGCGACGCGCGGTGGGCACTGGACCGGATCCGCGAACGGCACCCGGGTGTGCCGATCGTGCTCGTCGGGCACTCCATGGGCGGGCGGACCGCGTGCCGGGTCGCCGATGCACCCGGCGTGCTGGGCGTCGTCGGCATGGCGCCGTGGCTCCCGGAGGGCGAGCCGGTCTCGGCCCTGGCGGGGTCGTCCTTGCACGTGCTGCACGGCACGGCCGATCGGTGGACCTCGGCGCGGGCCAGCAAGGACTTCGTCGACCGCAGCGAGTCGATCGCCCGATCCGTGTCGTGGCAGTCGTTGCCCGGTGCCGGCCACTTCATGTTCCGGCAGGTCTCGGCGTGGCGGGAGTTCGTGGAATCCTCGATCGACCGCATCTTGGGGGAGAGCGCGTGAACGAACCTGTGGCCTGGCTGATGGGCCTGTCGGCTGTCGCCGTGGCGGGATACGCCGGGTGGCACACATTGCGCGACCGGCCGTTCTCCAATCCGTTGTTCTACGCGATCTCGGTGCTCGAGCTGGCGCTGCTGGCCCTTCTGGTCGGATCGTCGGTGGCGCTCGGCCGAACCGACCGGGACGTCGACGGTGTGCTGTTCGTGTCCTACCTGGTGACCGTGGTGGTCATACCGCCGGCCGCCGTCTTGTGGGGCATCGCGGAGAAGTCGCGCTGGGGGACCGGCGTCGTGGCGGTCGCCCTGGTGACGGTCGCGGCGCTGGCGGGCCGGTTGCACGGAATCTGGGAGGGAACCATTGTCTGACACGAGTACAGGAACAGGATTCGGCCGGGTGCTGGTCGCCATCTATGCGATCTTTGCCGTGGCGGCCTCGGCACGGTCCATCACCCAGCTGCTGACCAGGGCATCTGATGCTCCAGTTGCCTACACGCTCTCGGCCATCGCCGGCGTGGTCTACCTGGTCGCCACCTGGGCGCTCGCGACCGGTCGTCGCTCTCTCGCCATCGCCACGATCGGTTTCGAGCTGATCGGCGTGATCGGTGTCGGCCTCCTGACGGTCCTCGACGCGGCGCTGTTCCCGGACCAGACCGTCTGGTCCGACTTCGGGGCGGGCTACCTGTTCATCCCGTTGGTGCTGCCCTTCGTCGGCCTGTGGTGGATTCGACACACCGCACCCAGATCCGCTCCCGGCGAGCGATAGGTTCCACGCATGGTCCGCTACATCGACATCCACCCCGAGAATCCTCAGCAACGCGCGGTCGACCAGGCGGTCGCGGTGCTCGCCGAGGGCGGCCTGATCGCCTACCCGACCGATTCGGGCTACGCCCTGGGTGCGCAGATCGGCAACTCCGATGCGCTCGACCGGATCCGGGCCATCCGCCAGCTCGACGACAAGCACCACTTCACCCTGGTGTGCCGTGACTTCTCCCAGCTGGGCCAGTTCGTCCACGTCGACAACGCGGTGTTCCGTGCCGTTAAGGCTGCGACACCGGGGCCCTACACGTTCATCCTGCCCGGCACCCGAGAGGTGCCGCGCCGGCTCCTGCAGGCGAAGAAGAAGACGGTGGGAGTCCGCATCCCCGATCACCGCATCGTGCAGGCCCTGCTCGAGGCGGTGGGGGAGCCGATTCTGTCCACGACGTTGCTGCTGCCCGGCACTGCCGACGAGCCCGGCGATCGCATGATGACCCAGGCGTGGGAGATCGCCGAGGAGCTCGACGGCCGCATCGACGCCGTGATCGAGTCGGGGGTCGAGGTGACGGCCGAACCCACGACGGTGGTGGACCTCAGCGACAACGTGGCCGAGATCGTCCGCGTCGGCGCCGGGGACACCACACCGTTCGAGTAGGCCGGGGCGAACCGTCCGAGCTCACCGCCGCCGGTGATCGACGCGCGAGTTCCGCGGACCGCGACGTTCGGGCCGCACGTGGGGGCTCATCTGCAGCAGCCGCACGACGTGACCGCGGTGCGGGCGGTAGGGCTCGAGGAGAGCCGGCACGTCCGTGTCGGCGACGCGGGCACCGGTCAGGGCCGTCCCGACGAGGTCGGCCAGGTGGTAGTCGCCCCACGACGCGGCATCGGGATCTCCGAGGGCACGGATCCCCACCTCCGCCACGGTCCAGGCGCCCACACCCGAGATCGACCGCATCGCGCGATAGACGTCGGCCGTCGGTGCCGTGGCGACCAGCTCGTCGAACTGATCTCCGACACGTGCGACGGCCTGGAGGGTGCGGTAGCGCTGCGGGTCGACTCCCGCGAGGTGCCAGTCCCAGGAGGGGATCTGGGCCCACTGCTGGGCCGAGGGCACCACGCGCATCGGGACCGGCGTCGGGCCCGGGGCGGGGGAGCCGAACCGGTGCAGCAGACGTCGCCACGCCGCGAAGGCGTCGACGCCGAGCACCTTCTGCTCGATGATCGCCGGCACGAGGGCTTCCATCAGTCGTCCGGTGGCCGGAGTGCGCAGTCCGGGAAACCGGCGATGCGCATCGGCCACGTTCGGGTGGCAGCCGGGCGGTGGGGCGAACGGAGCGTCGCCGAACCAGCGATCGAGCTGGTCGAGCAGCTCGGCGGCGCCAGGGCCCCAGGCCTGGGCGTCGACGTGGGCGTGGTCGTCCTGTCGGAGCCGCATCGTGGCTGCTCCGGTCGGCATCAGGGTGGTGCGCCAGATGAACTCACCGGTGATGTGGTGGGAGGGATCGCCGGGGCCACGACGCAGGTGAGCCAGCGAGCG
This sequence comes from Aeromicrobium sp. CF3.5, assembly GCF_051262695.1. NCBI lineage: Bacteria > Bacillati > Actinomycetota > Actinomycetes > Propionibacteriales > Nocardioidaceae > Aeromicrobium > Aeromicrobium sp. CF3.5. The sequence continues at coordinate 61,896 of NZ_JBIMEZ010000010.1, read as the reverse complement.
ACGCAGGTCGACAGGTCGATCGAGAACCACCCGCCGGCTGTGCTCAGTGTTCATGCCGTCGGCGACCGAACAGGCGACGGAGGCGTCCGGGCCGGCGTCTCGGGGGAGCGGGGTCCGCTTGCTCCCTGGTTCGGCGGAGACGGTCCTCCCGGCGTTGGGTCCACCGCTCGACCTCGAGGTCGACGTCGCGCACGGGTGTGATGACCGGGGGACCGCCCTGCAGCTGACGCCGGGCCCCGACGACTCGCCGGTTGAAGTCGTCGAGCGTGGTGCGCACGTCGTCGGCACGGGCCCAGCGGTCGAGCTGCTCGTCCAGCTCGGCGTCCTCGCGGCGCAGAGCCAGAGCTGCTGGAAGCACCGTGATCTGCTCACGCTCGATCAGGTTCTTGATCCACCAGTCCGGATCGTGGGTCTGGTCGATCCCGGGTAGCGGCTTGCCGGCACCGGGGAGGTCGTCGAACTCGCCGCGTTCCATGGCCGCTCGGATCTGCAGATCGACCCACAGACCCTGGTTCTCGAACCTCTGGCCAGGATGTGCCTCGGGCTCGTCCCTGGCGGCGGCCTCGGCCTCGAGCTTGCGCTGGTACTCGAACTCATGACGATCGCGGGCGTTCATCGCATCACCTCGCGATCCATTCTACGAGCACCCATCCGACCAGCTCAGGGTCGGACGCGGTTCTGTGAGCCACCGATCACTAGGGGGATCGAGGCGGCGAGCACGGCAGCCAGCAGCAGCATGGTGCCCGGCCCGTCGAGGGCGCCCAGCAGGATGGTCCCGAGAAAGGGAGCGGCGAAACCGATGTAGGTCAGGCTGTAGAACACTGCGTTGACCATGCCGAGATCGGCCGGGGCGGCCACCTCCTCGACCGTGCGCAACCCTCCCACGAGGATGAATCCGTAGGCGACGCCGAGCAGCACGGCGATCGGCGCGGCCAACCAGCCCGCGCCCGTCTCGGCCGCGACTGCGCCGAGGAGAAGGCCGAGCACTCCAGAGGTTACCCCCAGCATCAGGGTGGTGGTGATTGTCAATCGGCGAGCGAGTGGCTGCAGGGCCACTCCAGTGCCCAGCGTGAGCGCGACGAGTGCGCCTCCGACGGCAATCTCCGGGCCGGGCACGTCGACGATCGCAGGGACAGTCGTGAACGCCAACGAGGCTCCTCCGAAGACCCAGGGAGCCGTGGGGACGACCTGCAGGAGGAAGCGTGGCCTGGTCAGCGCGTGGCGAACCCGTGACGCCTCGGTGTGCGTGCCCTTCACCCGCGCCAGAGGTGGTTCGGTGGCGTTCCACATGATGATCGCGATCGCCACGGTCAGGACGAGGTGCGGCACGTAGGGCAGGACGGTGGCCGCGGGCGCCCACTGGGCGAAGAGTCCGGCGACCAGGGGACCGGTGGCGAATCCCGACGACAGAGCGATCGCGGCTCGTCTGGCACCTGGGCCGGCAGGACCCGTGGTGAGCTCCTTGACCCAGGCAGTCCCGGGGGCGAACGCTGCTCCCGAGGCGATGCCTGCGAGCAGTCGGCCGATCAGCAGGACCGTCAGGTTCGAGCCGCCGACCATCAGCACCACGGTGGCGATGAAGGACAGCACGAGCACGGGCCGCAGCACGCGTCGTCGACCGATGCGGTCCGAGACCGGCGCGACCAGGAGGAGCGCCGGTACGAGGCCGATCGCATAGGCGCCGAACAGGGCGGTGACCTGCCCGTCCGTCGCGCCGCCCTCGATCCGGTAGACCGGTAGGAGTGCTGCGAATTGATTGGCGCCCCAGCCCACGACGAACAGGGCGAGTGCTGCGCGGGTCCACGGGGGGAGTCGCGTCAGGTCTGGCACCGAGTCAGCCTAAGGCGCACGGGCGCGCCCCCGTCACGCCCGCCTCGTTTCCGGGACGATGCAGGCGCGCTTGCTGGCTCGGGACCGTTGAGTGCGTGCAGAATTTCGCCATCGAGACTCTCGTAGCGTCTCGCATGGAAGCGGTGGGTCAGCGTCCTGTCCGACCCCTTGACAGGACGCTGACCCACCGACACCCACTCTGAAAGACCGCTATGTCACCGCCCGCTGCGCGCCTCGGGATCCCTGGGGCTTGGAGCCACTGTTTCGCTGGCCTCCACCGAGGGACCGCGCTTTTCGAGCCCGTAGCCTTGCGCGCGTGAGTGAATCCCTGGACGTGCTGCGCCGTGTGTTCGGCTATGAAGAGTTCCGCGGCGACCAGGGCGAGATCATCGAGCACGTCGTGTCCGGGGGAGACGCACTGGTGCTGATGCCGACCGGTGGCGGCAAGTCATTGTGCTACCAGATCCCCGCGCTCGTCCGCGAGGGCGTCGCCGTGGTGATCTCGCCGCTGATCGCGCTGATGCAGGACCAGGTCGACGCTCTCCTGGCGCTCGGGGTGCGCGCCGCCTTCCTGAACTCGACCCAGGACCAGGCGACGCGGCGTGAGGTGGAGGAGAAGTTCCTCGCCGGTGACCTCGACCTGGTCTACGTGGCGCCCGAGGCGCTGGGCGGGGGAGCGTCGCCCACGATGCGTCTGCTCGAGCGCGGCTCGATCTCCCTGTTCGCGATCGACGAGGCGCACTGTGTCGCGCAGTGGGGCCACGACTTCCGGCCCGACTACCTGGCCCTGTCGATGCTGCACGAGCGATGGCCCGACGTGCCTCGCATCGCGCTGACGGCGACCGCGACGGCGCAGACCCACGCCGAGATCGCCCAGCGGTTGAACCTTGGGGAAGCGCGGCACTTCGTCGCCAGCTTCGACCGCCCCAACATCCAGTACCGCATCGTGCCCAAGAACGAACCCCGCAAGCAGCTGGTCGAGCTGCTGCGCACCGAGCACCCCGGCGACGCCGGCATCGTGTACTGCCTGTCGAGAAAGTCCGTGGAGCAGGTGGCCGAGCTGCTCGTGCGCAGCGGCATCGAGGCGCTGCCGTACCACGCGGGACTGGACGCAGGAACCCGAGCGCGCAATCAGTCCAGGTTCCTGCGCGAGGACGGCCTGATCATGGTGGCGACGATCGCATTCGGCATGGGGATCGACAAGCCGGACGTGCGGTTCGTCGCCCACCTCGACCTGCCCAAGTCAGTCGAGGGCTACTACCAGGAGACCGGTCGCGCCGGCCGTGACGGTCTGCCGTCCACCGCATGGCTCGCGTACGGCCTGGCCGACGTGGTCCAGCAGCGCAAGATGATCGACGGATCTCAGGGCGACCTCGCCCACCGCCGGATGCTCGCCGCACACCTCGACGCGATGTTGGCGCTGTGCGAGACGATCGCGTGTCGTCGCGTCAGGTTGTTGGCGTACTTCGGCGAGGCAGCCGATCCCTGTGGAAACTGTGACACCTGCCTGAATCCGCCCGAGTCGTGGGACGCGACCGTCGCGGCCCAGAAGCTGCTGTCGACCGTGCTGCGCCTGCAGCGCGAACGCGGGCAGTCCTTCGGTGCAGGTCAGTCCATCGACATCTTGCTGGGACGAAACACCGAAAAGGTGACACGCTTTCGTCATGGCGACCTGACGGTGTTCGGCATCGGGTCCGAGCTGTCTGAGCCGCAGTGGCGAGGTGTCGTGCGGCAGTCACTGGCTGCCAGGCTGCTGGCCGTCGAGGGGGAGTACGGCGTCCTAGCCCTGGGGGAGGAAAGTGGCCCGGTGCTGCGCGGCGAGAAGTCCGTCATGATGCGGCGCGAGCCTGTCGCCCGGGCGACACGTGCGACCCGCGCCACGGCGAACGCCGACGTCGCGGAACTGCCTGCCGCCGCGGAGTCGGTGTTCCAGACGTTGCGGGCCTGGCGCGCCGCGACAGCCAAGGAACACGGCGTGCCCGCCTACGTGGTGTTCCACGACGCGACGCTCAAGCAGATTGCACTCGAAGAGCCCGCCACCCTGGATGCACTCAGCGGCGTCAGCGGTGTGGGTCAGGCGAAGCTGGAGCGGTACGGACAGCAGATCCTCCACGCTCTCGTCGACGGCTCTCCGCATTAGCGGACAGCCTGCGTATCAAGTCCGGCGGAACAGTTCCGCGAGCGCTGGGATGTCGTCAAGCCTGCAGTGCGGAGTCTGTATCCCGCAAACGGCTACTTCGTGGGTCAGTTTGGGACAAGATGGCCTCGCACGACGCGCGGGGGTGTGCGGCATCGTCAGGGAGGGCACGTGAGCGGTCAGTGGTGGAAGCTGTATCTGGGCGGGGGCGCGCTGGCGCTGGTCGTCTATTTCGTCATGCCGGACGGCGTCCCTCAAGGTGTCCTGTACCTGGCAGTCGGGGCCTCGTGTGCCGTGGCGATCATGATCGGGGTCCGGCTTCACCGCCCTCGCCACAGCCTGCCGTGGCTGCTCATGGCTCTGGGTCAGGTTGCGTGGGTCTCGGGAGATGCGCTCTACAGCTGGTACGAGGACGTGCGACAGGTCGACCCGTTCCCGTCCCCTGCAGACGGGCTCTACATAGCGGCCTACCCCTTGCTTGGGGCGGGACTGGCCGTGCTCATTCGCGCGCGTCGCCGCGGGCCCGACGCAGCCGGACTGATCGACAGCACGATCGTCACGATCGGCTTTGGCCTGCTCACGTGGGTCGTAGTCGGCGCCCCGATCATCAACGGAACGAGCGCGCCGGTCATCGACAGGCTCGTCGCCGTCGCCTATCCGGCAGGCGACATCTTGCTGCTGGCGCTTCTGGTTCGGCTCATCACCGCGTCGGGTGACCGAACCGCGGCGTTCCGCTTCCTCACCATGGCTCTCGTTCTGCTGATCGCCGCCGACACCATGTTCGCCGCGACCGAGCTTTCCAACGGCTACAGCACCGGGCTGGACCTCTTCTGGCTCGCTTCGTATCTCTTGTGGGGGGCGGCGGCACTACACCCGTCAATGACGTGGTTGTCCGACGAGACCACCCAGGAGTCGCAGCCTTTCAGCCGCAGACGTACTGTCGCGCTGACGGCCGCCGTGCTGGTCGCCCCGCTCACCCTCGCAGCCCAGCTGACCTTCGGCATATCGCCTGACAGCTGGGCGGTGATCGTGTGCTCGATGGCCCTGTTCCTGCTCGTCGTCGCCCGGATGAGCCTGGCCATCCGTGCGGTCCTCGCCACGGTGTCGCAGCGCGATCGGCTGCAGAGCGTGCTGTCTCACGAGGTCGCCCACGACTCGCTGACCGGACTGGCCAATCGTGCCTCGGTGCTCGCGCAGATCGAGGGCGCGTTGCACCGCGGACAGCGCGCCGGAACGCTGTCCGCACTGCTGTTCATCGACCTCGACCGGTTCAAGACCGTCAACGACAAGCTGGGGCACTGCGCAGGTGATGACGTGCTGCGCGAGGCAGCTCGGCGGATGGACGAGTCCGTCCGCGAGGGAGATACGGTCGGCCGGCTCGGGGGCGACGAGTTCGTCGTGCTGTTGGAGCTGTTGGGCTCCGAGACGGAGGCAGTCGACCTCGCCGACCGTATGATCAGGACGCTGGCCGCTCCGTTCACCGTCGGCGGAGTGACCATCACCGGTGGCGCCAGCATCGGCATTGCCTACAGCATGGATGCCGGAACGGACGCCCATCAGTTGTTGCACGAGGCCGACGTCGCGAGCTACCGGGCGAAGGCTTCGGGACGCGGCCGATCGCACGTATTCGGTGACGCGCTGCGTCGTGAGCTCAACGAACAGGCGGCGCTCGAGGCCGCGCTGGGCGATGCGCTCACGAAGGGGGAGTTCGCTCTGCACTATCAGCCGGTCATTGCGGTCGATACCGACATCGTCGCCGGGTACGAGGCGCTGATCCGTTGGCACCGGCCAGGTCACGGCTTGCAGCAGCCCGACACCTTCATCCCAGTGGCAGAGAAGTCCGACCTGATCTGCGACATCGACCGCTGGGTGCTGGGCGAGGCCACCGACCAGTTGTCCCGGTGGATCGACGAGGAGCCGACGCGTTACGCGGATGTGACCGTGGCAGTCAACATCTCCGGCAGGCACCTCGCGGACTCCGGCATCGTCACCGACGTCACCAGTGCGCTCGCCAGCTCCGGATTGCCCGCGCACCGCCTCGTGCTGGAGATCACCGAGTCCGTGCTCATCGACGTGCCGACAGCGACGACCCGCCTCGTCGCACTGAGGGGGATAGGAGTCTCGATCAGTATCGACGACTTCGGCACCGGCTACACGTCGATAGCCCAGCTTCAGATGCTTCCGGTCGACACGCTCAAGATAGACAAAGAGTTCGTCACGTGCACCACGCCCGGAGCGCGTGACCTGTTGATTCTCATGATCACCGCCGCGCACCGCTGCGGGCTGCACGTGGTGGCTGAAGGCGTCGAGACCGAGGAACAACTGCAGGTCCTGCGCAGTCTCACCGTCGACTCGGTGCAGGGCTTCCTGTTCGCGTGCCCCCAGCCGGCCCGCGTCATCCAGGGCCGGCTGGGCACCGGCCGCGATGCTCCTCGGTCACGCGCACAGGGCCGTTAGTTGACATAATGTGCATTATCGGACATAGAATGCCCAGAGAAGTTGGGGTCCGCCAACCCATCTCCAGGTGTCGCGATTCGGCCAGCAGTCAGCTCTTGCTGAGCTCCTCGGCAAGCATCACGATGATGCCGCTGGGTCCACGGAGATAGGTGAGCTTGTAGATGTCGCCGTAGGTCGCCACTCCGCGCAGTGGGTGGCAGCCGTGCCTCGCGGCGATCTCGAGAGCCAGGTCCAGGTCGTCGACCGAGAAGGCGACGCGATGCATGCCGATCTCGTTGGGCTGGGTGGGCTCCGTCTCGATCGCGTCGGGGTGGATGTACTCGAAGAGCTCGAGGCGACCGGTGCCGTCAGGCGTCTCGAGCATGGCGATGTTGGCGTGGTTGCCGTCGAGGCCGACGGCGGTGTCGGTCCAGTCTCCACTGACCGTGTCACGGCCGAGGACGGTCAGCCCGAGGTCGGTGAAGAAGGCGATCGTCGCATCGAGGTCGCGGACGGCGATGCCGATGTTCTCGAGTTTGATGGGCATGCGAAGCACGCTATCGGAATCAGCCGCTCGGTCGTCAACGCTGCAGGTCTCGACCTGCTGGACCACATGCCGACGTGGCAGTTGCCCGCGCTGGACGGGAGACCTCTCGATGCGGCAGGCTGTGCCCATCTGCCGCGAGGGCACACCTGAGCCCTCGCACCGTCTCGACGACAGGACCTTCATGGAGCCGTTCCCCGCCAGCCCCGAGCCCGAACCCTCAGCGCAGACCAAGGGACCCGCTCCCGCCTCCGTGACGACGGCGGTCAAGCTCATCTGGATCAGCGTCGCCGTCGGCGTCATCTCGACCATCGTGACCTTCGCGTTCCTCGATGACCTCGTCGACACCGCGATGGACAGCGGGACGGGACTCGACCGCGATGCTGCCCGCACGAGCGTCATCATCGGCGCCGTCGTGGGCATCGTCTTCAGTGTCGCCATCGCGGCCGTGTTCGCCTACTTCATCGCCAAGGGAGCCAACTGGGCGCGCATCGTCTACACGATCTTTGCTGCCCTGGGCATCGTGTTCAGCCTGTTCGGGCTGCTCGGCTCGCAGCCGATCATCCTGCTGCTGCTCACCGTGGTCAGCCTGGTGCTCTCGGTGGCGATCCTGTACTTCTTGTTCCGCCCAGAGTCCAACCGCTACTTCAGCGGTCAGCGCCCCGCCGTCTGAGGCAGAGACACCGCGACCCCGGACCCTCCACGATGGTGGAGGGTCCGGGGTCGCGGTGAGTGGCTCAGGCCTCTTGCTGGCCCACGGCGAACTGCACCGCGCCATCAGGGGTGACCTGGGCGTCAAGAATCTTGTCGTCCAGCATGACGGAGGCAGACTCGTCGAGGAAGACGCGCGCGCCTGCCTCGTCGAGGACCTGGTCGCCGTCCTCGGGTGCAGCGGCGGCCGCGAGCAGCAGGCCAGGACCGTCCTCGCCCTCGGTCTGCGTGCTGATCCGCAGGCCTGCCTCGTCGCTGGGTGCTTCGGTCTCGGTGAGCTGCTTGACGACGTCTGCAGCGGTTTCGGTCAAGGTGAGCATGAATATCTCCTGACACATCGGGTGCAACGAAAACGTCCACTCTTCCTCATGTGCCGTCAGATGCAAATCAGGGGTCGACGACGGTGAAGTCGACCAGGCGCCCGAGCTGGTGGGCGTACAGGATCGGCAGATCGAGATCCTCGGCCACCTCGAGCGCCTCCCGTGATGGCCCGTGCACGGGTGCGACCACTGCTGGGCCTGACGTGCCGAACACGGCAAGCCCCTCAGCATTGGGCCGGAATCGCAGACCAAAGACGATCCCGTCGAATCCGTGATGGCGGAGGGCACGGGCCCATGCCTGGGTGCGCCCATAGGTCGTGACCTCGTCGTCCAGCAGATCCGCAACCCGGGGACGTTCGGGAAGAGTGACCGTCGAGGCGATCCGCTGACGCAGGAATCCCTCCGTCACGAATCCCTGGTCGTACAGGTCGGGGCCGACGACCTCCATCAGGGCTGCACGGTCGTTCTGGGCCAGGTAGCAGGTGCCGTCGGGAGCGGACAGATCCCAGCGTCCTCCCTGCCCGGCGCCAGCGCGACCTGCGTCGTGTGGTGGTGAGCAGGCGACTGGGAAATCCGGTCAGGTCCCCCGGAGGTCTCTGACGGCTCGCGTCGCGCCTGCTCACGCGGCCCAGCGGGCGACCGTGCCGGCCGCATGGGACAGGACAGTGTCCAGGTGGCCGGCGTCGAGCAGCTTGAGCGCGCTCACTCCCCCGAGCGCCTCGCGCTCGGTGACGAACCACAGCGCGAGCGTCCACGGGTCGGGCGCCTCCTCCGCGCGCAGCACGTCGAGCACCGCGCGCACGTCGGCACGTCACCCGGACTCGTCGAACTGGTAGATGGGGTGGACCCATCGACCGTCCGCGGTCCGCGCGGCCACGATGGTGCCGCGCTGACGGCGATCAGCCAGCTGCTGGCGACTGATGTCGAGCACGGCCTGCACTCCACCGGACGTGTAGACGGGGCCGATCAGGTCTGGCAAGGGCGACGTGGGGCGTCGGGCATGGATGCCGTGCTCGACGAACTCCTCGGGATCTGGCAGAGCGCCCTGGTCGATGCGACCGCTGCGCAGCAGTGCCAGCAACCGCTCGCGGTAGACGTCATGGTCGACATAGCTCAGTCAGCGGACAGGAACACTCGCAGCGCCGAGGCGAAGGCATCTGGCCGTTCGGAGTGGACCCAGTGCCCGGCGCCCTTGACCGTGACCAGCGTCGTGCGGGGAAACAGGGCCCGCATAGTCGGTTCATCGGCCTCGCGCACGTAGTTCGACCGCTCTCCAGCGATCCACAGCACGAGTCCGTCGAAGTGACCCGCGACCTCGGGAAATCCGCCGATCGTTCCCAGATCACGCCGGAGCACATCCAGATTGGCCTGCCAGCCGAATCCGTCGGGGCCGTTGCGCAGGTTCTGCAGCAGGAAGCCGCGCACGCGCGGATCATCGATCGAGGCCGTGAGCCGTTCGTCGGCCTCGCCACGACGATCCAGAGTCGTCAGGTCGAGCTCGGCCAGGCTGCCCAGGAGGTGCTCGAACTCCCCCGCCCCCTCACTGGCCGACGGCGAGATGTCGACGACGACCAGTCGGCGCACGAGATCGGGATGGCGCAGTGCCAGCATCATGGCGACCTTGCCGCCCAGCGAGTGGCCCACGAGGTCGAACGGCGCCCGATCCCCGACAGCGTGAGCGATCAGGTCGGCGTAGTCGGCGTAGTCGACGCGCTCGGTCCAGCCCGAACGACCGTGATCGGGCAGGTCGACGAGCACGGACTGGAAGTCCGGCGCGAGAGCCTTCGCCGCCTGGGTGAAGTTCTTGCCCTGGCCGAACAGTCCGTGCAGGAACACGACGGGTGGCCCCGCTTCGCCGATCGTCGTGACATGGATCTGGGGTGCGCTGCTGTTCACGTCCTCACACTAGGTCGCGAGCGCCGCCTCGATGCGGTCGGCCAGCAGACCCATCCAGTGCCCGGCCTGGGCGGGGTCGCCGCCGTCGAGGAAGTAGTGGTCCCGTCGCGGCACCACGTGGTGCTCGACCGGAACGCCGGCCTCGGACAGGCGTGCGGCGTACGCATCGCCCTCGGCTCGCAGCGAGTCGTACTCAGCCGTGATCACGACGCTCGGCGGCAGACCTACGACGCTGTCGACCAGCACGGGCGAGGCATACGGCTCGCTGCGGCGGGCGACATCGCGAAAGTAGGTCGCCCGCACGAGCCGCAGCAGGCCTGGGCCGATCATGGGTCGTGCGATGGTCGACGGCTTGCCGTGGATGTCGCCGGCGACGTCCAGCGACGGCACGCCCAGCACCTGGAGCCGAGGCGCCGCGCTCGATCGATCGCGAGCCTGCAGGCAGGCCGACGCCGCGAGGTTGCCCCCACCGCTGAATCCGCCGATCGAGATGCGGTCCGCGTCGAGCCCCCACTCCCCCGCATGCTGGGTGAGCCAGACCAGCACGTCGTGGGCCTGTTCCTGCGCCACCGGGTACCGCACCCGGGGTGCTGCGAGGTAGTCGACATTCACGACCGCGACGCGAGCGCGGTCCACCACGAATCGGCAGAAGAAGTCGTCCATCTGCGGGTATCGCATCATGAACGCGCCGCCGTGCAGGTGGATGTGGACGGCCGGGTTCTCGATGCCCGGAGGTCGGTACACGTGGACCTTCACCCGACCGTGGCGCGTCGGCACCCGCAGGCGCTCGGGTCGAGGGAGGTCGCTTCCGGCGAGGCGCAGATCCTCGCCGTAGCGCACGGTCAGTGGCGCGAGCAGGCCGGAGAGCGCGGCGTAGCCGTCGGCGAACAGTGCCATGGGACGAACAGTGCCATGGGTTCATGATGGACCACATGCTGATCACTCGTTTCGGACATGCCGCACTCCTCGTCGAGAGCGCCTCGACGCGCATCCTGATCGACCCGGGCAGCTTCTGCGGTGACGCCGTGTTCGCGCTGACCGACCTCGACGCGATCGTCGTGACCCACCAGCACCCGGACCATCTCGACGTCGACCGGGTGCCAGCGCTGCTCGCGGGCAATCCCGGCGCCGTCCTGCTCAGCGACCCCGAGACGGCCGAGCTGGTGACATTCGGCACCTGGATCCCGAACGCCGACGGGCTCGAGACCATGATCGGCGATCTGCGGATTCGCGGTGTCGGCGCTCATCACGCAGTGATCCTGCCGGAGATTCCACGCATCGCGAATGTCGGAGTCACGATCGATGACGGCACCACGACGGTGTTCCATCCCGGTGACACCTACGAGTACGCACCGAACGACGTCGACATCCTGGCCGTGCCGCTCGGCGCCCCCTGGGCCAAGCTGAGTGAGACCGTCGACTTCGTGCAACGGATCGCACCCACCACGATCCTGCCGATCCATGACCTCACCATCGCCGAGGGCGCCTACGACCTGTACTGGGGTCAGGTCTCGACCCATGGCGGTGCTGCGGACGCTCGACGGCTGGCCCAGGACGAATCGACCCGGGTCTAGTTGTCCTTCTCGACCCCGTTGCGCAGGCACCAGGCAGCGACAGTGCCGCCGAGTGCACCGAACAGGTGCCCCTCCCACGAGATGCCGACCTGCCCCGGCAGGACGCCCCACAGAGCGCTGCCATAGGCGATGAAGACGGCGACGCCCAGCGCGATCTGCCCCAGGCTCCGGGCGAACACGCCGCGCAGGATCAGGTACGCGATCCAGCCGAACACGATGCCCGACGCCCCCACGTGCACCGTGAAGGCCGAACCGACCAGCCACACCCCCAGGCCCGACGCCAACCACACCACTGCGGTCACGGCGAGGAACGTGCGAACTCCCGACATCGCGAGCAGGAACCCGAGCACCAGCAGCGGTACCGAGTTGCCGATCAGATGGGCCCAGTCCGAGTGGATCAAGGGACCGAACAAGATCCCTGACATGCCCGCATCGGAACGCGGACGGATCCCGTTGCCCTCGAATCGACCGGGCAGCACGGCGTCCAGGCCTTCGACCAGCCAGAGAACTGCCACGAAGCCTCCGGCGAGCACGACGGACTGACGGGCGGCAAGCAACGTCGAGGACCTCACCCCGCCACGATATCGAGGGGTCGGAAGTGCCGAGCTGATCGAGGTGATCGTCGATCCGGACCGGGTCGGTATCCTCGGTCTGGTCGGCAGCGGGCTGACGGTGATCGGTGTCCTGATCGCTGTCGTGGTCCGCCCGGCACGTTCATAGGTATCTCATATATGAGATAAGGTGGAGGAATGTCTGACGTCAGCGCAATCGAGCAGGACTATCTCACTCGCATCGGCGACCTCATCCACGAGGCCCGCCAGCATAGAGGCCTCACTCAGGCCGAGCTGGCCGCCGAGCTGAGCAGCAGCCAGAGCGCGGTGAACCGCATCGAGAAGGGTCAGCAGAATCTGACCCTGGAGATGTTGGCTCGCATCGGCAACGTCCTGAACTCCGAGCTGGTCAGCGTCGGCAACTCCACTGGCCCCAGCCACCTGCGGGTCAAGGGCGGGACCCAGCTGTCCGGCTCGATCGACGTCAAGTCCAGCAAGAACGCCGGCGTCGCGCTGCTGTGTGCCTGCCTGCTGAACGCCGGGACCACGGTGCTGCGCAAGGTCGCTCGCATCGAGGAGGTCAACCGGCTGCTCGAGGTGCTGGAGTCGATCGGTGTCAGGGCCACCTGGCTCAACGACGAGAACGACCTGGAGCTCGTCGTTCCCGCCAAGCTCGATCTCGCCTCGATGGACGCCGATGCCGCCCGACGCACCCGCAGCATCATCATGTTCCTCGGTCCCCTCATGCATCGCTACGACGACTTCGAGCTGCCCTATGCCGGTGGCTGTGATCTCGGCACCCGCACGGTCGAGCCGCACATGACGGCCCTTCGACCCTTCGGCCTCAAGGTCGTGGCGACCGAGGGCAGCTACCACGCCACCGCGGCCGAGGACGTCCAGATCGAGCGTCCCATCGTCCTGACGGAGCGCGGTGACACCGTGACCGAGAACGCGTTGCTCGCCGCGGCCCGCCACAACGGCGTCACGGTCATCCGCAACGCCAGTCCCAACTACATGGTGCAGGATCTGTGCTTCTTCCTGCTCGAGCTCGGCGTCGGCATCGAGGGAATCGGCACCACCACGTTGCGGGTCACCGGATGCCAGGAGATCAACCGCGACGTCGAGTACGCGCCCAGCGAGGACCCGATCGAGGCCATGAGCCTGATCGCGGCGGCCATCGTCACCCAGTCGAGCATCACGGTGCGACGCGTGCCGATCGAGTTCATGGAGATCGAGCTCGCCCTGCTCGAGGAGATGGGCTTCACCTACGACCGCAGCGAGGAGTATCCGGCCGAGAACGGCCGTACCCGGCTGGTCGACATCACCACGTACGCCTCGGAGCTGCACGCCCCGATCGACAAGATCCACCCCATGCCCTTTCCGGGCCTCAACATCGACAACCTGCCGTTCTTCGCGGTCATCGCGGCGACCGCGACCGGTCAGACGATGCTGCACGACTGGGTCTATGAGAACCGCGCGATCTACCTGACCGAGCTCAACAAGCTCGGTGCCCAGGTCAAGCTGCTCGACCCGCACCGGGTGCTCATCGAGGGTCCGACGCGCTGGAGCGGCACCGAGATCGTGTGCCCGCCGGCACTGCGACCGGCCGTGGTCATCTTGCTGGCGATGCTGGCGGCCAAGGGCACCTCGGTCCTGCGCAGCGTCTACGTCATCAATCGTGGCTACGAGGACCTCGCCGAGCGACTCAACGCGCTGGGTGCGCAGATCGAGACCTTCCGGGACATTTGAGTCCTGAGGCCCTAGCGTGTCGGATGTGTCACGCACTGGGTACCTCGACGAGCCGGCACCGATCGGTTTCGCGCACCGCGGCGGTGCGCGAACCGGCACCAACCTCGGCATCGAGAACTCCCTGGAGGCCATGACCGATGCCGTGGCCCGCGGATTCACCTACCTCGAGACCGATGTGCGGTGCTCGGCCGACGGAACCGTGCTGCTCGTCCACGACGAGACCCTGGAGCGACTGACGGGAACTCCGGCCGCCGTCGCCGACCTGACCGATCGTCAGTTGGCCGACGAGCGTCTCGATGATCGCGCCGCTCTCCCCCGCCTCGTCGACGTCCTGCAGGCGCTGCCTGAGGCACGGCTCAACATCGACATCAAGTCCGATGACGCGATCGAGGCGGCCTGCGAGGTCATCGTCACCGAGAACGCTGTCGATCGGGTGTGCCTGGCGTCGTTCTCGTATCGACGGTTGCGACGCATCCGACGCCTGCTTCCCGGCGTCGTGACCGGGGCCTCGACTCTCGAGGTCGCACTCGTCATGCTGCTGCCCGTGGGCCTGCTCACCAGGCTCGGCCTCCCGCACGCTCGTTGCCTCCAGGTGCCGGTCGCGACCCGCGGGCTGCCGATCACCACGGCCCGATTCGTGGCCAGGGCACGTCGCCTGGGACTGCCGGTCCACGTGTGGACGGTGGACGAGGCCGAGGAGATGCACCGCCTGCTCGATCTCGGGGTGGACGGCATCATCACCGACCGCACCGATGTCCTCGCCGACGTCCTGCGCGCTCGAGCCGTCTGGCCCCCCGAAAACCGGAAGGACACACCATGAGCAGCACCCCCGCCGTGGCCGATGCCACGCGCCGCGGTCCCGTGATCGCCTGGAGCCTGTGGGACTGGGGCTCGGCCTCGTTCAACGCGGTCATCGTGACCTTCGTCTTCTCGGTGTACCTGACCGACGCGGTCGGCGACGACATCGGCGGCCCCCTCTCCGCCAGCTCCTGGCTGGGATTCTCCATCGGAGCAGCGAGTCTGCTCATCGCCGTCCTGGCGCCCGTCCTGGGTCAGCGCTCTGACGCATCAGGACACCGCAAGCGATCGCTTGCCCTGCTGACGTTGTCGGTCGTGGTCGTGACGGCCTTGATGTTCCTGGTGGAGGACTCTCCTGACTTCCTGTGGTTGGGCCTGGCGCTGATCGCTGTCGGCACGGTCCTGTTCGAGCTCGCCCAGGTGCCGTACTTCGCGATGCTGCGCCAGGTCTCGACGCCTGAGACGGTCGGCCGTGTCTCCGGTCTGGGCTGGGCCTTCGGCTACCTGGGTGGCATCGTGCTGCTGCTGATCGTCTACGTGGGGCTGATCTCCGGCGACGGTGGTCTGCTCGGGGTGTCGACCGAGAACGGTCTCAACATCCGGTGGGTCGCGCTGGTCGCTGCTGCCTGGTTCCTCGCGTTCTCGATCCCGGTCCTGCTGGCCGTTCCCGAGCTGCCGGCCGAGGCCAGTGCGGTGCCCGACGTCGGCTTCGTGGAGTCCTATCGCGTGCTGTTCGCCGAGCTGCGCACCATGTGGCGTGACGACCGGCCCACGGTGCAGTTCCTGATTGCCAGCGCGCTGTTTCGCGATGGCCTCTCCGGCGTGTTCACCTTCGGCGCCGTCATCGCGGTCAGCGTCTACGGATTCACCGACGACTCGGTGATCCTGTTCGGGATCGCGGCGAACGTCGCGGCCGCCGCAGGCGCCATCATCGCTGGCCGACTCGACGACCGCCTCGGTCCGCGTCGCGTCATCACGGTGTCGCTGATCTCGATGCTCATCGCCGGGATCATCTTGCTGTTCGTGCAGGGGATGACGGGTTTCTGGATCTTCGGTCTCGTGCTGGTGCTGTTCGTCGGCCCCGCCCAGTCGGCGTCGCGCACCTATCTCGTGCGACTGACCCCGCCGGGCAAGGAGGGCCAGCACTTCGGCCTGTACGCCATGACGGGCCGGGCCGCCTCGTTCCTGGCCCCCACGCTGTTCGGCGTGTTCGCCTTCGTCGGTGGCGACGACCGCTGGGGCATCCTCGGCATCATGCTGGTGATCGGCATCGGCCTGCTCGCGCTGACGAGAGTGCCACCGCTGGTCGGCGACCGCGCTCTTTCACAGTAGGCTGATGGATCGACGCTACGCA
Organism: Aeromicrobium sp. CF3.5; assembly: GCF_051262695.1. Taxonomy (NCBI): domain Bacteria; kingdom Bacillati; phylum Actinomycetota; class Actinomycetes; order Propionibacteriales; family Nocardioidaceae; genus Aeromicrobium; species Aeromicrobium sp. CF3.5. The sequence continues at coordinate 45,996 of NZ_JBIMEZ010000010.1, read as the reverse complement.
GATCGACATCGCTCAGGGGAATCTCAAGCGGGTCTCGTACGTTGTGGAGACTGAGAGCAACCACGAAAGGGGTCTCATCATGGCTGAACGTGCACTGCGAGGTGCTCGACTGGGAGCGCAGAGCTTTGAGGACGAGCGCGGAGTCGAGATGGCCCCCCGTCAGGAGATCGAGTACGTCTGCGCCGATGGCCACACGTTCACGGTGGTCATGGCCGACGAGGCCGAGATCCCGCTGGAGTGGGAAGACCCCAAGACCGGGCACATGGGCCGCCTCGTCAACGGAGCCGAGCCAGAGTCCAAGAACGAGAAGCCTGTGCGCACGCACTGGGACATGCTCCTGGAGCGTCGATCGGTCGACGAGCTCGAGGACATCCTCACCGAGCGCCTCGAGCTGCTGCGCGGTGGCGAGATCGGACCGCCGCACCTGCACCGGGCCTCAGCGCGCAAGCGCCGCAAGACTGCCTGATCGGATCGGGGCTAGCGGCGAAAGATCCGACGCAGTCCCCACACGGTGACGCGCCAGAGTGCTTCGCGCACGATGGCACCGCTCATCTTGGAGCTGCCTCGCTCGCGTTCGACGAACGTGATCGGGACCTCCACGACCGTCATGCCCGCCGCCATCGTGCGGCGGGTCATGTCGATCTGGAAGCAGTAGCCCTCGGAGACGACATCGTCGAGGCGCAGCCGTTCCAGGGTGTGTCGTCGGAACACTCGATAGCCGCCGGTGACGTCCTTGATGTCGATCCCGAGCATCAACCGGGCGTACCAGGTGCCGCCACGTGAGATGAATCGGCGGTGCCAGGGCCAGTTGATGACTCCCCCGCCGGGGACCCACCGAGATCCCAGCACCAGGTCTGCACCGTCGAGGCTGGCCTCGAGCATCGCTGCCAGGTCGCGGGGGCGGTGCGAACCGTCGGCGTCCATCTCGACCAGCCGGTCGTAGGCGCGCTCGAGCCCCCACGCGAATCCCGCGCGGTACGCCGCGCCCAGGCCGTTCTTGCCCGAGCGATGCAGCACGTGCACCCGCGGATCTGCCGCGGCCAGACGATCGGCGATCTCGCCGGTCCCGTCCGGCGATGCATCGTCGACGACCAGGACGTCGACCTGGGGTTGTTCGGCGTGCAGCTCCCGGATGACCAGCTCGAGATTAAGTGCCTCGTCGTAGGTGGGGATCATCACCAGGGTGCGCATCACGAGGTCTTTCCCCGCCGCGACTGACGAATGCCAAGTCCCCATCCAAGCACGCCAAGTGCCACCACTGCGTACTGGATCGATGCGCCGGCGACCACTCCGGGCGTACGGCCCGAGGCGAGTGGCACCTCCTGCTCGACCGTGGTCGCCACCTGTCCGGGGGCGCGCTGGACGACGTCACCGTGGGCGTCGATCATCCCGGTGATGCCGTTGGTCGACGGCACGACGACCCACCGGCCCGACTCGATGGCGCGCAGTCTGGAGATGTCCCACTGCTGCTCGGGCTGTGCGGTGCCGGTGAAGGCTGCGTTGCTGGTCTGCACGACGATCATCTGGGCTCCCCCGGAGACCAGGTCGCGGACGACCTCGTCGTACGCGATGTCGTAGCAGATCGTGTCGCCGATGCGGGTGCCTCCGATCTCCATGACGCCGGGTTCGTCGCCGGAGATCATGTCGCGCGGAATCTCGCGGTCGACCTGGGGGACCAGGCTGCCCAGGGTGTCGCGGAAGGGCACGTACTCGCCGTAGGTGACCAGACGCCTCTTGACGTACCGCTGTCCCGGCCCGGACTCGTCCCAGACGACGCCAGCGTTGTACGAGGTGGTGGGCGTGGGGCCGTCGAAGATGCCACCCACCAGAATCGGTGCGCCGAGACGTGCGGACAGATCGGTGATGCGCTCACGATCGCCCGGGCGGTTGATCGGGTCGCGGTCCGTGGAGTTCTCTGGCCACAGCACCATGTCGGGGCGCGGCGACTGTCCAGTCTCGACGGCCTCGACGAGCCGTTCGGTCTCGTCCAGGTGGAGCTGAAGGATCTCCCCGGGTGGCCACTGCAGGAACGCCCCGGGGGTGTTGCCCTGGATCAGCGCCACCTGACGGGTCTCGTCGCCGGGTCCACCAGCGAGCCCCACGGGCAGGGCCACGCCGATAGCGACCAGGGCCACCGCGAGGACCACGCCCTGCACACGGTGTCGAAGCCGGCGCCCGGTCTCGACCACCAGCAGGACCGCCACGGCGAGCAGTGTCATCACCACCGACATGCCCGTCGTGCCGAGCAGCCGCGCGAAGGACTCCAGGGGCGTGTCGATCGCGGTGTACCCGATACGGCCCCACGAGAAGCCGGTGAACGGGTAGTTCGAGCGCGCCCACTCCCCCGTGACGAACACCGCTGTCGCCCACAGCGGCCAGGCTCGCAAGGCCATGACCGAACGCATCGCGACCATCACGATGCCGAACAGGACGGCCTCGCCGATGACCAGACCGATGTACGCACCGGGGCTGACCGCGGTCATCCACCGGATCAGCACTCCCATGAACGCGAGCCCGTACAGCACGCCGCACCCCAGCACGAGCCACCACGAGCTGTTGTGCAGGCGCCTGGCCAGCCACATCACGCCAGCGGCGGACAGCACCATGGTGAACGGCACCGAGAACGGATCGAAGTTGGCCGCGGCGATCAGGCCGAGAACCACGGCCGCCGGCAGCGCCAGCGCGGCTCTCACAGGATGACGAGCTCGCGGGGGGTGTTGTTGAACACCTCGAGACCATCGGCGGTGCAGATCGCGATGTCCTCGATACGGGCTCCGAACCGTCCCTCGACGTAGATGCCGGGCTCGATCGAGAACGCCATGCCCTCGGTCAGCACCAGCTCGCTGCCCTCCACGATGTAGGGCTCCTCGTGCGTCTCCTGGCCGATGCCATGCCCGGTGCGGTGGATGAACAGATCGCCGTAGCCGGCGTCGGCGATGATCTGCCGTCCGACGAGATCAACCGACTCGGCGGTGACGCCGGGGCGCGCGTGCTCACGCTGTGCGGTCTGAGCCTCGAGCAGCACGTCGTAGAACTGGGCGTACTCGGCGGGAACCTGGCCGCCGGCCAGGTAGTTGCGTGTGGAGTCCGAGCAGTACCCGGCCGCCGTGGTGCCACCGATGTCGACCACGACGGGGTCGCCCACCTCGATCACCCGGTCCGAGACCTCGTGGTGCGGCGATGCCCCGTTGGGGCCCGATCCGACGATCACGAAGTCACAGGTCACGTGCTCGGTGAGGATGGCCGCAGCGATGTCGGCGCCGACCTCGCGCTCGGTGCGGCCGGGGCGCAGCCACTCGCCCATGCGTTGGTGCACGCGATCGATGGCGAGTCCGGCCTCACGCAGGGCCACCGTCTCCTCGGCGTCCTTGCGGATCCGCAGGTCCTGCACGATCGAACCGCCCAGCACCTGATCGGCCTCGGGCAGCGCTGCACCGAGTGCGAACACCCGCGAGGCCCACATGTGATCGTCGACGCCGATGGTGTGGGCATCGCCGACCAGCGAGGCCACCAGGGCGAAGGGGTCCTCGGTCTCGTTCCAGGTCGCGATCTGGACGTCGATGCCCGAGGCCACCGCGGCTGCACGTTCCAGGGCGGGGACCACCAGCGTGGGATCGCCTGACGACGGCAGCACCAGGCACGTCAGGCGCTCCAGAGGGAGCGCCACGTACCCGGTCAGATAGCGCAGATCTGCCCCCGGTGTGATCAGGAGGGCATCGATGCCCTGGTCTGCCGCTGCCTGCTGTGCCCGCTTCCATCTGCTCACGCTCCGAGCGTACCGGCGGCCGCTGAGCGACGTGCAGCGCCACTTCCACCAGGTCGATGCACAGCGCAACCATCACCCCGGGGTAGGTCTACCGTGTGGACACACATCGAATGGATCGGGGGGTCCTCATGCGCAAAATATTTGCGTCCGCAGCCACCGCTGCTCTGGCCACGTCTCTGCTCGCCGCGGCGCCCGCGGTGGCACGAGACGACAGCCGCACCAACGCACCACCCAACGGCGTCAAGACCAGCAAGCTGGAGCAGGCCGTGACCGTCAACGGCATGCTGCAGCACCTGCGCGAGTTCCAGGTGATTGCCAACAACAACGGCGGCAACCGCGCGTCGGGCCTGCCGGGGTACGAGGCCTCGGCCGACTACGTGGCCCGCACGCTGCGCCAGGCCGGGTACACGGTCAAGCGCCAGCAGTTCACCTTCGCGTTCTCGCGCGACCTGGAGCCAGCCACGCTGACCCAGACCGCGCCGACCCAGAAGACCTTCGAGACGTCAGCCCTGTCGTACTCCGGTTCCGGCGACGTGACCGGTCCTGTCGTTCCCATCGACGTCAGCATCCCGCCGCCGGCGCAGCCCGGCAGCACGTCGGGTTGCGAGGCCTCGGACTTCCCAGAGCCGGCAGGCGACACCTCGGTGGCACTGATCCAACGAGGGACCTGTGACTTCGCGACCAAGGCGCAGAACGCCGTGGACGCCGGTTACGCCGCGGTGGTCGTCTTCAACGAGGGCCAGGCCGGACGCACCGAGCTGCTCGCCGGCACCCTGGGCACGCCGTTCGACATCCCGGTCGTCGGGCTGACCTACGACGACGGCGCAGTCCTCGCGGGCACCGATGGTGCGGAGGTCCGTGTCACGGCCTCGACCGAGAACGACCTCAACCGCACCACGGAGAACGTCATCGCCGATCTTCCGGCCAGTTCACGGGTCGCCAACCCCGACCAGACCATCGTCGTCGGTGGGCACTTGGACAGCGTGGCCGAGGGCGCCGGCATCAACGACAACGGCTCCGGCTCCGCGGCGGTCCTCGAGATCGCCCAACAGATGTCTGAGCTGCGTCTGACCAAGAAGGTCCAGCGGCCCGTGCGCTTCGCCTTCTGGGGTGCTGAGGAAGCCGGACTACTGGGTGCGGAGCACTACGTCAGTGAGCTGAGCTCCGCGCAGCGCGCGAAGATCTACGCGAACCTGAACTTCGACATGCTTGGTTCACCGAACTTCGCCCGGTTCGTCTACGACGGTGACGGTTCGGCCAGCGATCCAGCTGGTCCTCCCGGGTCCGCGCAGATCGAGGACATCTTCACCTCCTACTTCGCGTCGAAGAACCTGCAGACGGTGCCGACCGCGTTCGACGGTCGGTCCGACTACGGCCCGTTCATCGCGACCGGCATCCCGGCCGGCGGTCTGTTCAGCGGCGCCGAGGGCGTCAAGACCGAGGAAGAGGCGACGATCTTCGGCGGAATCGCCGGCGAGGCGTACGACCCCTGCTACCACTCCGTGTGCGATGACATCACCAACATCAACACCACCGGGTTGTCGCAGATGGCTGACGCTGCTGCCCACGCAACACAGGTTCTGGTCGCGCGCAAGGAGGGTCTGTTCCCCGACGGGAGCCGCGTCGCCCGCTCGGCGACCACGATGAGCGCGGACAACGCCGACCATCCAGCGATGTAGTGGCCGGCGACGTAGTGCGTAGGCTCGCGCTGTGACGCGACTGATGCTGCTGGACAGCGCGAGCCTGTACTTCCGTGCCTTCTTCGGGGTGCCCGACACCATGCGGGCCCCCGACGGCACCGTGGTCAATGCGCTGCGAGGGATGGTCGACTTCGTCGCCACCCTCGCAGCGCAGTACGAACCCACGGCCATCGTGGCCTGCTGGGACGACGACTGGCGCCCGCAGTGGCGAGTCGACCTGATCGACACCTACAAGACCCAGCGACTGGACGAATCGGGAGCCGAGGCCGACACCACCGGCGGCCTGCTGGGTCCGCAGGTTCCCCTCATCGCCGAGGCAATGCGCCTGCTCGGCATCCCGGTGGTGGGTACCGCCGGCGCGGAGGCAGACGACATCATCGGGGCGCTCGCGGCACAGGCCGACGGGCCTGTCGAGGTCGTCTCGGGAGATCGAGACCTGTTCCAGGTCGTCGATGATGCGCGTGACGTGCGGATGCTCTACATCGCGCGCGGCGTCTCCAAGCACGATGTGGTCGATGCGGCCTGGCTGCGCGCCAGGTATGCGGTCGAGCCAGGTCAATATGTCGACTTCTCGGTGATGCGTGGTGACACGTCCGACGGGCTGCCGGGGGTCAAGGGGATCGGCGAGAAGACCGCCGCGACCCTGCTGGCCGAGTTCGAGGACCTCGACGGCATCATCGCCGCCGCCCACGACGACACCTCGTCGATCAAGCCGCGGGTGCGTGCCTCCCTGCTGGAGGCGACCGACTACATCGCCGCGGCGCGCGAGGTCGTGACGGTGCGCAGCGACGTGGTGCCGGCCGCTTCGTACGAACGCGAGCCACTGACCGACGAGCAGGTCGCGGCCTTCCGGGCCTTCGGGGAGACCTGGGGGCTCGGAGGAGCCGTCGATCGAGTGCTCGAGTCGCTTTCGACTCGGTGAGGGTCGGGTCTCCGGCTTCGCCGGGGCTTTGGACGAAGCAGTGCTGGGTGGCGGTGAGTTAGTGGGCTTTCGAGGCCCATGAAAGCCCACTAACTCACCGCCCACAGTGACGAACGGGTCCGACGGGATTCCTGAGTCTCTAGGGGCTGTTGGGCCACCTCGATTTCGTCCTCAGCCCGGCGAAGCCGGAAATCCCTACCCGTGCACGCTGCTGTAGGACACGACCCCGTGACGTAGCTCGTCGAGCGCCTGCCGCGCCGTGTCCCGCAGGGGGCTGGGGCCGGAGGCGTCGGCGATCTGCGCGACCACGTCGATCAGCTGCTTCATGGCGCGCACGAAGTCGCCGGCCGCCATCTCGGTCTGGCCCAACACCTCGTCCAGCGGCGCACCGTTGCACCAGTCCCAGACGGCCTGGGCGAATCCGAAGTCGGGGCGGTGCAGGAACTTGAGTCGGTGGTCGCGCTCGAGCTGTTCGAGCTCGAGGCACAGCACATTCATCGACTCGGCGACCTCGCGCACTCGCGCGGTCGGCATGCGTGGCGAGGCGGACTCGTCGTCACGGCGCGCTGCGTAGGTCAGACCGCTGGCCACCGCGGCCAGCTCGGCCGGCCCCAAGTTGGTCCACATGTCCTCCTTGAGGCATTCGCTGACCAGCAGGTCGAGCTCGCTGTACAGGCGCTTGAGTCGTTCACCTTCCCGCGTCACCGTGTCGCCGTCGAGGTAGCCGAGCGTGTCCAGCACCTGGCAGACGCGGTCGAACTGGCGGGCCACGGTGTTGGTGCGCTGCTCGATGCGACCGCGCTGGTTGCCGGTGTCGCGGTCCAGCTTCTGGTAGCGCTCGGCCCATCGGGCGTGTGCCTCCCGGTCCGGGCACCCGTGACATGGGTGCTCCTTCATCTGACGGCGCAGCTCGTCGATGCGGGGGTCGGCGTGCTGGTGGGACCTGGCGGGCGCGCGCGCGGCTGGGTGCTCACCGTGAGGCACGCGGTTGCGCAGGGTCGAGGCGAGATCGCGGCGGGCCTGCGGATCGCGAGCGCTGAACGACTTGGGGATCCGGATCGTGGTGAGTGGCTGCACCGGGGTCGGGAAGTCGATGACGGCAAGTCGACGAGCGTGCTTGCTGGCGGTGAGGACCTGGGGGCGGGGGCTGTCGTGGTCGCCATTTGCGCCGGGGTCGATCACGACTGCCAGCCCGGCCCACTTGCCGCCGGGCACCATGATGACGTCGCCGCGCTTGAGCTCGAGCACCGAGGCGAGCGCGGCGTTGCGGTCCTCGGACTTGCGCTGCTTGACGCCCGAGGCCTCCAGGTCGCTGATCTGACGGCGCAGGGCGGCGTACTCCATGAAGTCGCCTCGGTCGCACTGGGCGGAGTCGCGGTACCCCGTCAAGGCGTCATCGGCCTTGCGGATCTGACGTGCCAGGTCGACGACTCCGCGATCGGCCTGGAACTGGGCGAACGACTGCTCGAGCAGGTCGCGCGCGACCTCGCGGCCGACCTGGCCCACCAGGTTGATCGCCATGTTGTACGACGGCTGGAACGAGGAGTTGAGGGGGTAGGTGCGCGTGGAGGCGAGTCCGGCCACCTGCTTGGGGTCCATGCCGGCCTGCCACAGGACCACGCCGTGACCCTCGACGTCGATGCCGCGGCGTCCCGCGCGTCCGGTGAGCTGGGTGTACTCCCCCGGCGTGACGTTGGCGTGGGTCTCGCCATTCCACTTGGTGAGGCGCTCGATGACCACCGAACGGGCCGGCATGTTGATGCCGAGCGCCAGGGTCTCCGTCGCGAAGATGACCTTGACCAGGCCCCGACTGAACAGGTCCTCGACGACTTCCTTGAACGTGGGCAGCATGCCCGCGTGGTGCGAGGCCACGCCGCGGATCAGGGCTTCGCGGAAGTCGTGGAATCCCAGCACGTGCAGGTCCTCGTCCGGCAGGTGGGCGCACGCCGCGTCGACCCACCGAGCAATCTCGTCGCGCTCCTCGGTGGTGCTCAGGTTCATGCGGGCGTCGAGGCACTGCTGCACCGCAGCTGCACACCCGGCACGGCTGAAGATGAACACGATCGCCGGCAGCAGCGCTGCTGCGTCGAGGCGCTCGACGATGTCGACCCGGGTGGGACTGCGGTGCTGGGTGCGGGGCCGCTTCCCGCCCTTCCCACGATGCCCCTTCTGCATGCGGGTGAACTGCCAGTCCTCGCGAGCGATCTTCTCCAGCTGGCGGTTGACCGGCGGCTCGCCGCTGGTGGGTGCGTCCTCGAACAACGGGAACAGCTTGCGGCCCACCAGGACGTGCTGGTGCAGCGGGATCGGGCGGCGTTCCTCCACGATCGTGACCGTGTCGCCGCGGACTGCGGTCAGCCACTCGCCGAACTCCTCGGCGTTGGACACCGTCGCCGACAGGGAGATCACCGACACCGATTCGGGCAGGTGGATGATGACCTCCTCCCACACGGCGCCGCGGATCCGGTCGGCGAGGTAGTGGACCTCGTCCATCACGACGTAACCGAGCGTGTCGAGGGTCCGCGACCGCGCGTAGAGCATGTTGCGCAGGACCTCGGTGGTCATCACGACGATCGGCGCCTCGCCGTTGATCGTGTTGTCGCCCGTCAGCAGCCCGACGTTCTCGGCGCCGTGCTCGGCGACGAAGTCTGCGAACTTCTGGTTCGACAGTGCCTTGATCGGCGTCGTGTAGAAGCACTTGCGACCCGTCGCCAGCGCCATGTGGACGGCGAACTCGCCCACCAAGGTCTTGCCCGAGCCCGTGGGCGCCGCGACCAGGACCCCGTGCCCGTTCTCGACCTCGCGGCAGGCCCGCACCTGGAAGTCGTCCAGCCCGAACCCGTACCGGTCGCGGAAGGCCGCGAGGTGCGGGTGCGCCTGGTCCTGGCGTGATCGTGCGTAGGCATCCGCCGGGCTGCTCATGGCGCCAGCCTACGGCCGCGCCCCCGACGGAACGTGCACGGTCAGCGCGGCGGGCAGCACGCGCACGGTGCGCGGCAGTGCACCGATCCGCTCGCCGTCCCCATAGGAGACGACGCCTGCACTCTCGACCCGCGCTGACCGCACGCGGTGCCGCTCGAACTGGGGCAGCTCGGTGTGGGTGCCGCGCCGCAACCGGGGGAAGACCCGGACGAAGGTCACCGTGCTCAACGGGTTGATCACCACGACATCGAGCAACCCGTCGTCGAGCTCGGCGCCCTCGCAGATGCGCAGACCTCCTCCGAAGGAGGGCCCGTTCCCGACGGCCACGAGCATCGCGCGGCGGTGCAGCACCTCCTCTGCGTCGAGTGTCAGCGTGAAGTCGAGCGGCCTGAACGACAGGAGCTCTGCGGCGATGGCGCGCAGGTAGCGCAGATTTCCCCGGGGCCACGTCATCGCGTTGGCGCGCTCGTTGACCTGGGAGTCGAATCCCGACGCAACCACCGTGGCCACCAGCTGACCGGTGCCGTCGTCTCCGATGACCTCGGCCAGGTCGATGGTGCGCGTGGACCCCGCGAGCACCACGTCGAGCGCGGCGTCGACGTCGCGGGTGGGAATGTCGAGGGACCGCGCCGCATCGTTGCCGGAGCCGGCTGGCACAAGTCCCAGCGTCAGTCCCGGGACGGCCACCAGGTCGAGGATCGCGTGGATCAATCCATCTCCGCCGACCGCCAGGACCGTGTCGACACCCTGCTCGATCACGGCGGCAAGTCCGGTGCGGGTGAGGCGCGCATCGACGGCGCACACGATCGTGACGTCGTGGCCCAGCGCCGTCAGCCGATCATGTGCGTGGTCGCCGAGCTGCCGACCTCGTCGTCGCCCCGAGGTGGGGTTGATGACGATCGCCACGCGCATGGCTGAACCCTGCATGGCTGAACCCTAGGGCAGGACCAGGCTCAGTCGTCGAGCGATGACAGCTCGTCGTCGGCGAGCTTCGAGCGCTCGCGGTGGCGCCTGCGGTCGCTGAACCGGGCGAGAATCTCAGCCACGAAGTACAGGATCGTCATCGGGGCCGCCAGGAACAGCATGGTCAGCGGGTCCGTCGTCGGGGTCGCGACTGCAGCGAAGACGAAGATCGTGATGATCGTCCAGGGCCGGAACTGGGCCAGCTGGGCGGCACTGACAGCGCCGATGCGGTTGAGCACCGTGACCACGAGGGGGATCTCGGCGGCGAGGCCGAACACCAGCACCATCCGCACCACGAAGTTGAGGTACTCCGCACCGGTGAGCAGCGATCCCCAGCCATCCGGCACGAATCCGATCAGCAGCAGGATCGCCTTGGGCAGGACGAGATAGGCGCCGTACGCGCCCGCCACGAACAGCGGCGCGCCGATCCCGGTGAGGAGGATCGCGGACTTCTTCTCGTTGCGATGCAGTGCCGGCAGCACGAAGCCCCAGATCTGCCACAGCCAGATGGGGCTCGACATGACGACACCGGCGATGAGGCAGATCTTGAGCTGGAACGTGAAGGCACCACCCACACCGGTCAGCACGAGATCGGTGTTGATCCCCTGCGCCTCCAGCTCGGGTCGGATCTCCGAGTAGGGCTCGGACAACCAGTTCAGGATCGGCTCGTAGAACACCAGGGCGATGATCGTGCCCAGCACGATGCCGAGCACCGCCTTGGTGAGTCGTGAGCGCAACTCACGCAGGTGCGCCATCAGGGGCATGGTCCCCCCGACGGGCGCCCCCGTCTGCCCGTCATCGACCGCAGTCAAGGTCAGCCCTGTTCGGGCTTCTTCTCGACCGTGTCAGGGACCTCGACGACCTCGAGCGCGGCCGGCTGCGGCTTCTTCTTCGCCGCCTGGGTGTCGTCGTCGTCTTCGTCGTCGTCCTTGCCATTGTCGGTGAGGCTGGTGACCTCGGTCTTGAAGATGCGCAGGGCCTTGCCCGAGCCGCGTGCCAGCTCGGGGAGCTTCTTGCCACCGAACAACAGGACGACGACGCCCAGGATCAGCAGTATCTCCGTTGGACCAATCCCTCCACGGAACATGGTCGACTCGCTTCCTCTAGACAGACGATTCGTCTTCATCGTACGCGCTCAGCGCCGAGCGGGCCGCTCCAGCCACATCGGTCACCAGATGTTCAGGTTCGAGGACCCGCAGGGCTCCCGCGTTGCGCAGCACGAGTCGCCGGAGCCAGTTCCAGTCCGCTCCGAACAGCTTGGCCGTCCACACCCCGTCGGTGCCCTCCTCGACGAGCTCGACCGGGTAGTACTCGGTCATCCAGTGTGCGGCAGGATGCAGCTGCACCAGTGCGAAGGGAGTCTGTTCCCCGACCGTGAACATGCCGTCGGAGACATCTCGCGACGTGGCGTCGTGGACGTCGACTGGAGTGTCGGTGACGTCGGCGGTCACGACCCGGTCGAGGCGGAAGAACCGCAGGTCCTCGGCCGACAGGCACCACGCCTCGAGATACAGGCGACCGCGCTCGGTGAACATGCGACGCGGATCGACCTGACGACGGCTCTGCGCGTCACGGGTCTCGGTGGCATAGGTCATGTCGAGTCGACGTCCCTCGGCGAGCGCGCGACCCACGGTGGCCCGGATGCCCGGGTCGACCTCGTCCAGCACGACATCGACCGGTGCGTGGACCTGCTCACCCATCGCCGACTCGAGCTTGGCCAGCGCGGCGTCGACGACCGTGAGCTCGTCTCCCGCGGCGGAGGCGCGCAGCGTGCGCAGCGCGACGATGAGGGCGGCGCCCTCCTGGGCCGAGATGCGCAGAGGTCGGGTGAGGAACTCCGCGTCGCGGATGTGCACGACGCCGTGCTCCTGGAGGGCCGTGACGTCGAAGTCGATCAGCTCTCCGGGGAACTCGCCGATGCCGGTGTACATGAGCACCTTGAGGTCATCGCGGATCTGTTTGGCCGTGACGCCGAACTCGCGCGCCACCTCGGCGACGGGGACTCCGTCGTTGCCCTGCAGGTACGGGACCATCGCCAGCATCCGCAGCACCTGGTTCTGGGACGTGCTCATGCGATGACCCCGAGCGTTCCGCTCGCGGCCACGCGCAGGTGAGCCACGACGGCAGCACGCAGGTCCGGCGGCTCGAGGGCCACCACGTCCGGGCCGTAGGAGGCGACGTGGGCGGCCAGCTCGTGGGTCGAGTGGTAGGTGACCTCGACGGTGTCGAACTCCTCGGTGTGCTCCACGACGGTCGCCGAGCGCCGCAGGGACTGCCCGCGGCCGACCCGGACCCGCAGCACGGCGACGCGGTCGGGGTCGGGCTCGAACAGCGAAGCGGCGACCTTCCGCATGTCGGTGCCGGGCGGGACGACGTAGTCCCCCGGGGACCCGGTGGTGCGGACGTCGCCCACGATGCGGGAGAGCCTGAACACTCGCGGTGCGTCACGATCGGTGTCGAAGCCACCCACGTACCAGCGGTCCCGCCACGACACGATGCCCCACGGCTGGAGGTGACGCTGCATCGACTCCCCGCCCGGGCGGGCGTACACGAACGAGACGGGCACCCGCCCGGTCGCAGCCTCCCACATGGCGTCGAAGGCATGCTCGTCCGTGGACAGCCGCGGCTCGGCCATGCGCAGAGCCGTCGTGTCGACGTCGACGCCGACGGACTTGAGCTTGACCAGGGCCGTCGTGGACCAGCTCGCCAGTCCCGCGTGCTCCCAGACCTGGGTGGCCAGACCGACGACGGCTGCCTCCTCGCGGGTCAGCTCGATGTCGGCCAGCTCGGCGGTGTCACGCCGGATGCGATAACCCTGCTCGTCGCTGAAGAACGGATCGTGCGAGCCGAACTCGACCGTGATGCCCAGCTCGCGCAGATCCTCCTTGTCCCGCTCGAACATGCGGTCAAAGGATTCGTGCGTCCTGGCCTCGCGGTACCCGGCGATGGCGTCGCGGATCTGCGCCTTGGTCAGGAACTGTCGACTGACCAGGAGCAGGAAGATGAGGTTGAGCAACCTCTCGGACTTGCGAGCAGACATGCAGGCAATATGTCAGGAAGCGTCGAGCAAGTCGACTGCGAACATGAGGGTCTGGTCGCCCTCGATGGTGGGCGGTCGACCTTCGGCGCCGTAGGCGGAGTCCGGAGGGCAGATCAGCAGGATGCGACTGCCGACCTTCTGGCCGGGAATCTGGTCGGTAAAGCACGAGATCGCTCCCCCGTCGACCATCTGGAACGGGGCCGGCATGCCCCGGTCCCACGAGGAGTCGAACACCTCTCCATCCGGGTAGATCTGACCGACGTACTGCGTCACGACGTTCTGACCGGGCTCGATCACCGGACCGTCGCCCTCGATGGCGACATTGACGCTCGGCGCGGTGGGATCTGGCGCGACGTCGTCGCTGGGCTTGAACCCGGACGGGTGGTCGTCGTCGTCGAGGGTGATCTGGGGAACGTCGGAGGGCAGCTCCTTCTCGGTGCCCTGAGCCTCGTCGGGGACATCGGCGACCAGATCGAACAGGAACACCATCGTGTCGTCGGCCTTCAGGTCGAGCTCAGCGCGAGCCTGACCGAAGCCGTCCTCCGGGGCGATCGCCACCAGGATGCGCGATCCGATCTTCTGCTCCCCGAGTGCCTTGATGAAGCCCGGCAGCAGGCTCGACTCGTCCAGCGTGAAGGTGGCGGCCTGTCCCGAGGCGTAGGAGCTGTCGAACTGCTCACCCGTGCGCCCGTTGACGGCCAGGTAGTTGACCTTGACGGTGTCGCCGTCCTCGACGGTCTCGCCGCCCCCGGCCTTGACGATCTTGGTCTCGGTGCTCGCCGAGCTGAAGCCCTCCGGCACCGTCACCTTGGGAGTCGCACCACCGGTGATCTCGATGGACTCGAACGCGGCGTCGACCGAGTCGTCGTCGGAGCCGCAACCGGAGAGGACCAGCGCAGCGGACACACAAGCGATCAGAATGCGCAACACGAAACAGCCTTAGCGATGGACGATCCGAACTTCGTCAGCCTAACCGGGGCTGACAACTGCTCACATGCCGTCGATCAACCGCTGGACCCGCTCGTCGTGGGAGCGGAAGGGGTCCTTGCACAAGACGGTGCGCTGGGCCTGGTCGTTGAGCTTGAGGTGCACCCAGTCGACCGTGAAGTCGCGCCGGCGTTCCTGCGCCCGGGCGATGAAGTCGCCGCGCAGCCGGGCCCGGGTGGTCTGCGGTGGCACCGACTTGGCCGTGAAGACGTCGAGGTCGCGGGTGACTCGCGCCACGGCTCCCTTGCGCTCGAGCATGTAGTAGAGACCGCGATCGCGGTGAATGTCGTGGTAGGCCAGATCGAGCTGCGCGATGCGCGGGTCGGCCCAGCTCATGCCGTTCTTGGTGCGGTATCGGTCGAGCAGCTTGTACTTGATGACCCAGTCGATCTCCCGCTCGACGAGCGACAGGTCCTCGGACTCGATCGCCTTGAGCGTGCGCTCCCACAGGTCGAGGGCCCGCGTGATGGTGGGTGTGTGCAGACCGTGCCGGTCGACGAACTCGGCGGCCTTGCCGAAGTACTCGGCCTGGATCTCCAGGGCCGACAGCTCGCGACCGTTGGCCAGCTGCACCTTGCGGCGGCCGGTCATGTCGTTGGAGATCTCGCGGATGGCGCGAATCGGGTTGTCCAGGGTCATGTCGCGCATGGAGACACCGGCCTCGATCATCCGCAGCACGATGTCGGTGGAGGCGACCTTGAGCAGCGTGGTGGTCTCGCTCATGTTGGAGTCGCCGACGATGACGTGCAGGCGGCGGAAGCGTTCGGCGTCGGCGTGCGGTTCGTCGCGGGTGTTGATGATGGGGCGGGAGCGTGTCGTGGCGCTGGAGACGCCCTCCCAGATGTGTTCAGCACGCTGGCTGACCGAGAAGATCGTGCCGCGGGGTGTCTGCTGGATCTTGCCGGCGCCGCAGATGATCTGCCGCGACACCAGGAAGGGGATCAGCACATCGGCCAGCCGGCTGAAGTCCCCGCTGCGGCCGACCAGATAGTTCTCGTGGCACCCGTAGGAGTTGCCGGCCGAGTCGGTGTTGTTCTTGAACAGGTAGATGTCGCCCTCGACGCCGTCGTCGGCCAGCCGCTGCTGGGCGTCGACCATCAGCGCCTCGAGGATGCGTTCCCCCGCGCGATCGTGCGTGACGAGGTCGACCACGTCATCGCACTCGGCCGTGGCGTACTCGGGATGGCTGCCGACGTCGAGGTACAGGCGCGAGCCGTTGCGCAGGAACACGTTGCTGCTGCGCCCCCACGACACGACCCGGCGGAACAGGTAGCGCGCCACCTCATCCGGCGACAGTCGGCGCTGTCCCTTGAACGAACAGGTGACGCCGTACTCGTTCTCGATGCCGAAGATCCGCCGGTCCATGAGCGTCAGCCTAGTGCGGGCTTCTCAAAAGGTGGGGGCGGTTGCGGCGGCGCCTCAGGTGGCGGTCGCGAGCGAAGCCTCGACGCTGGCGTCAGAGATGCGCGTGAACTTGCGCGGCTGCGAGCGGGTGCGCGTCAGGACGCCGACCTCGAGGGAGGCCGCGGCCAGCGTGCGTGGCTGCTCGCTGTCGTGTCCGAGGGCTGCTGCGGCGACGGCGATGACCGCGTCGAGGCCGAGGCCGGGCTCGTAGTGCTCGGTGAGGTAGGACTCGACCGTCTCGCTCTGACCGCCCATGACGCCGAAGCCCTGGATGTCGGCGACCTGCCCGTCGTAGGTGAGGCGATAGATCTGGTCGTTCTCCGCGGTGTCTGCGACCTCGCCGACGAAGATCTCGACCTCGTACGGCTTCTCCCCCGCGGCGCTGAAGATCGCGCCGAGCGTCTGGGCGTAGGCATTGGCCAGGGCACGGGCCGTGACGTCGCGGCGGTCGTAGGCGTAGCCGCGCATGTCAGCCAGGCGCACGCCAGCGATGCGCAGGTTCTCGAACTCGTTGTAGCGGCCCACGGCGGCGAAGCCGATGCGGTCGTAGATCTCGCTGACCTTGTGCAGTGCCTGGGAGGGGTTCTCGGCCACGAAGGCGATGCCGTCGGCGTACTGCAGC
The DNA here is from genome assembly GCF_051262695.1 of Aeromicrobium sp. CF3.5. Taxonomy (NCBI): domain Bacteria; kingdom Bacillati; phylum Actinomycetota; class Actinomycetes; order Propionibacteriales; family Nocardioidaceae; genus Aeromicrobium; species Aeromicrobium sp. CF3.5. The sequence continues at coordinate 29,670 of NZ_JBIMEZ010000010.1, read as the reverse complement.
ACGATCACGCTGCGACCGCGCGAGATGCCCTTGCGGGCGAAGTCCGCCCGGTCCTTCATGAGCTGCTCGGGCGAGACGTAGAACTGCTGGGTCATGAGTGGGTCCTTCAGTTCAGGGGCGCGGGCGGGCCGTCGGGGCGCTGCATGCGCGATCCGATGACGTCGTCGGCGATCGAGCCGACCTCTGCGTCGTCGAGGCGGCGGTAGCCGTCGGCGGTGACGGAGTAGATGATCGGGAAGATGCGGCGGGTCAGGTCGGGGCCGCCGGTGGCCGAGTCGTCGTCAGCGGCGTCGTACAGCGCCTGCACGGCTGCGGTCACGCAGTCGCCCTCGGTCAGTCCGGGCGAGTACAGCTTCTTGAGCGCACCACGAGCGAAGGTCGAACCGGAACCGACGGCGCAGAAGTTGGTTTCTTCGTAGCGTCCGCCCGTGACGTCGTAGGAGAAGATGCGGCCGCGCACGATGTCGCGATCGAATCCGGCGAACAGCGGCACGACGGCCAGTCCCTGCATGGCCAGACCGAGATTGCCACGGATGAGCGCAGCGAGCCGGTTGGCCTTGCCGTCCATCGACAAGACGGTGCCCTCGATCTTCTCGTAGTGCTCGAGCTCGACCTGGAACAGCCGCACCAGCTCGATGGCGAGGCCGGCAGTGCCCGCAATGCCGGCGACCGAGAACTCATCGGCCGGGAACACCTTCTGCATGTCGCGCTGGGCGATCAGGTTGCCCATGGTGGCGCGGCGGTCGCCCGCCATCACCACACCGCCGTCGAAGGTGGCGGCCACGATGGTCGTGCCGTGCGGCGCGATGTCCGGCGATCCGCCGGCCAGCTTCTGGGCCGCGCCCGGCATCAGGTCGGGGCTCTGACTGGCCAGGTAGTCGGCGAACGAGGACTGTCCCGACAGCCGGGTGCCCTCGGGCAGCGAGCCGTTCACTGGCCGCCCTTCTGCACGAAGCTACGCACGAACTCCTCGGCGTTCTCCTCCAGGACGCCGTCGATCTCGTCGAGGATCGAGTCGACGTCGTCATCCAGCTTGGCCTTGGACTGCGGGTCGACCTCGGTGGCCTCGACCTGCTCCTCGGACTCGCCGGACTTGCGTGGACTCTTGCGCTGCTGCTCGGACATGCACCAATCGTACGCGGTGATGGCCTACGCGGTGATTGCTCGAAACAACTCTGTGGCGGACGCGCTGGACTCGAACAGGTGGCTGACCATCTCTGCAGTTCCGCGCAGCGGCTCCATCGTGGGAATCCGCTGCAGCGAGTCATGTCCGGGCAGGTCGAAGATCACCGAGTCCCAGGAGGCGGCCGCCACGTCGGGAGCGAATCGGGTCAGGCACATGCCCCGGAAGTACGCGCGCGTGTCGTGCGGAGGTTCGGTGACGGCGGCCCGCACCACGTCGTCGGTCAGCAACCGCTTCATCCGGCCGGTGCGCACGAGCTGGTGGAACAGGCCCTTGTGCGTGCGGATGTCGTGATACTGCAGGTCGACCAGGTGCAGCTTGGCGTGGTCCCAGTCGAGGTTGTCGCGCTCGCGGTAGCGCTCGAGCAGAGCGAGCTTGGCCACCCAGTCCAGCTCGTCGACGCACAGCATGGGGTCCCGGCCGAGCCGGGTGAGGGTCGACTCCCACAGCTCGAGGACCTGATCGGTCTCCGGATCGGAGCCCTCGCGGTCGACGAACTCGCGGGCGGCTGTCAGGTACTGCCACTGCAGATCCAACGCCGTGACCTGGGTCCCGTCGTCGAGCTCGACGACCTGCGTGAGGGTGGGGTCGTAGCTGATCGCGTGCAGGGCCTCGATGGGTCTGGCCAGCGAGCGTCCGCGGGGCAGGAAGCCCGCCTCGATCATCGCCAGCACCAACGACGTGGTGCCGTGCTTGAGCAGGATCGCGGTCTCGGAGCAGTTGGCGTCGCCGATGATGACGTGCAGGCGCCGATACTTCTTGGGATCGGCGTGCGGTTCGTCGCGGGTGTTGATGATGGGGCGCTTGAGCGTCGTCTCGAGGCCCACGTTGACCTCGAAGTAGTCGGCGCGCTGGCTGATCTGGAAGGCGTGCACGCTGCCGTCCTGGCGCTGCCCGACCCGACCAGCGCCGGTGAAGACCTGGCGTGACACGAAGAACGGGATCAGGTGCTCCACGACCTGCTCGAACGGCACGGCCCGGTCCATCAGGTAGTTCTCGTGCGATCCGTACGAGGCGCCCTTGTTGTCGATGTTGTTCTTGTACAGCACGATCGGCTGGGCTCCCGGCATCTGACCGGCCAGCTCGGCGCCCGAGCGCATGACCTCCTCGCCGGCCTTCTCCCAGCGCACCACGTCCATCGGAGTGGTGACCTCGGGGCTGGAGAACTCCGGATGCGCGTGATCGACGTAGAGCCGCGCACCGTTGGTGAGGATGATGTTGGCCAGGCCGAGGTCCTCGTCGGTCAGCTGCGAGGGATCGGCGACCTCACGACTCAGGTCGAAGCCACGCGCATCCCGCAGCGGGCTCTCCTCCTCGAAGTCCCACCGAGCACGACGGGTGAGGCCGTGGGCCGCAGCGTAGGAGTTGACCACGTGGGTCGAGGTCACCATCGGGTTGGCGTTGGGCTGGCCCTGCACGGTGATCCCGTACTCGACCTCGCTGCCCTGCACGCGGTGAACGGTCATGGGGTGAGCCTACGGACTCCGGCAGCACGTCACGAAGTGGTCGTCTGATGGTCGCCGACACGTCGTGCAGGCGTTGCCCGGCGGTGCAATTGCGCGACCAGTCTGAGGGTCATGAAGGTTGCGATCTGTTCTGAGTCCTTCCTCCCCCAGACCAACGGCGTGGTGCACTCGGTGCTCCGCGTGCTCGACCACCTCGCGGCTCGCGGCGACCAGGCGATCGTCCTGGCACCCGACGCACCGGGCGTGCCCGACGAGGTCGCAGGAGCCCGGGTCATCACGATGCCCGCGTGGTCGTTCCCGGGGTACCGGGACGTCCGTGTGGCCACCGGCCGAGTCTCCCCCGTGGCGGAGGCTCTGCGTGACTTCTCACCCGACGTCGTCCACCTCGCCTCTCCGTTCTCGCTGGGCTGGAGAGCGACGCTGGCCGCACAGGCGCTCGACGTGCCGACGGTCGCGGTGTTCCAGACCGACGTGCCCGCGTACGCCGCGCGCTACGGCATCCGCGGCGCCGAGAACCTGCTGTGGAAGCGCGTGCGCGACATCCACAACCGCTCCACCCTGACGCTGGCACCGTCGACCGCGACGATGGCCGAGCTGGACCAGCGCGGCGTCGAGCGCGTGCGGCTGTGGCGTCGCGGGGTCGACCTCGAGCGCTTCACGCCCACGCGCCGGGACGACGCCTGGCGCGCGACGATCGCCCCCAACGGCGAGCGACTGGTCGGCTACGTCGGCCGACTGGCACCGGAGAAGCAGGTCGCCGACCTGGCGCGACTCGCGGGCGTGCCCGGCATCCGCCTGGTCGTGGCGGGCGACGGGCCCGAACGGGGGCGCCTCGAAAAGCTGCTACCCGGGGCTCACTTCACCGGCATGCTGCACGGCGACGAGCTGGCCAGCACCATCGCCGGGCTCGACGTCCTGGTCAGCACGAGCGAGACCGAGACCTTCTGCCAGGTCGTGCAGGAGTCCTTGGCGTCCGGTGTCCCCGTCGTGGCCGCAGGCGTCGGCGGCCCCATCGACCTGGTCGAGCAGAGCCGCACCGGTTGGCTGTACGCGGCCGGCGACCTGGACCAGATGGCCGACCGGGTGCGCGACCTCGTCGGCGACGAGTCCAAGCGAGCCGCCTTCGGCCGGGCGGCTCGGGAGTCCGTGCAAGGCCGTTCGTGGCGCTCGCTGTGCTCTGAGCTGGTCGGCCACTACGCGGCGGCGATCGAGGAGCACTCCCCCACCGGACCCGATGACCTGACTCGTCGACACTGGAGCACGCGGAGGATGGTGCGACGGTAGCCGCTCGCAGCTACAGGACCTTGCCCAGGTGGGTACTCCCCTGGCCCGCGTAGTAGCCGAACGCCTCGACCTCGACGTAGCCCGAGGAGCGGTACAGCTCGATCGCCTCTGGTTGTGCCGGACCGGTCTCCAGCACCAACCGCTGCACACCCGCGTCGAGTGCGGTCCGCTCCAGGTGAGCCAGCAGCTCACGCGCCAGGCCCCGGCGCTGGAACCGAGGCCGCACGAACATGCGCTTGATCTCGGCATCAGCCCGCCCGGGCAGCTCGGAGTGTCGCCGCCATCCACCCATGGCAGCCAGGTCGCCGTCCACGTAGACCAGCACGAACAGCCCGGATGGGGCGTCGAACTCGTTGGGATCGATCGGAGCGACATCGCCCGGTCCGCCATAACGCCGGCGGTACTCCGCCTGCACCTCATCGATCAGCAGCAGCGCGTCCGGATGGTCCAGACGCGCCGCTCGGAGCTCGCTCAGAGGGCTGGCCCGCTCACAAGTACTGACCTGTGTTGGAAGCCGTGTCGATCGAGCGGCCAGGCTCGTTTCCGCCCTTGCCGGAGATGAGGGTGCGGATGAACACGATGCGTTCACCCTTCTTGCCCGAGATCCGAGCCCAGTCGTCGGGGTTGGTCGTGTTGGGCAGGTCCTCGTTCTCCTTGAACTCATCGAGGCAGGCCTGCAGCATGTGCTGCACGCTGATGCCGCGCTGGCCGGTCTCGAGCAGGTCCTTGATGGCCATCTTCTTGGCGCGGTCGACGATGTTCTGGATCATCGCACCGGAGTTGAAGTCCTTGAAGTACAAGATCTCCTTGTCGCCGTTGGCATAGGTGACCTCGAGGAACTGGTTGTCCTCGGACTCGGTGTACATCCGCTCGACCGTCCGCTGGATCATGCCGTCGACGGTGGCCTGCGAGTCGCCACCCCATTCGGCGAGATCGTCGGGGTGCATCGGCAGGTTGGCGGTCAGGTACTTGCTGAAGATGTCGGTGGCCGATTCGGCGTCGGGCCGCTCGATCTTGATCTTCACGTCCAGACGGCCCGGCCGCAGGATCGCGGGGTCGATCATGTCCTCGCGGTTGGACGCACCGATCACCAGGACGTTCTCCAGGCCCTCGACGCCGTCGATCTCGCTGAGCAGCTGCGGGACGATGGTGTTCTCCACGTCCGAGGACACCCCAGAACCACGCGTGCGGAACAGCGAGTCCATCTCGTCGAAGAACACGATGACCGGCGTGCCCTCGTTGGCCTTCTCACGAGCGCGCTGGAACACGAGGCGGATGTGACGTTCGGTCTCGCCGACGTACTTGTTGAGCAGCTCGGGGCCCTTGATGTTCAGGAAGTACGAGCGCCCCTCCTCGCCGGTCTTCTCCGAGACCTTCTTGGCCAGCGAGGCTGCGACCGCCTTGGCGATCATGGTCTTGCCGCAGCCGGGCGGGCCGTACAGCAGGACCCCCTTGGGCGGCTTGAGCTCGTGCTCGATGAAGACGTCGGGATGCAGGTAGGGCAGCTCGACGGCGTCGCGGATCGACTCGATCTGACCGCGCAGGCCACCGATGGACTCGTAGTCGATGTCGGGGACCTCCTCGAGGACCAGCTCCTCGACCTCGGACTTGGGCACTCGTTCGTAGACATAGCCCGATCGACCGTCGAGCAGGAGCGAGTCGCCGGGCCGGATCGTCAGACCGATCAGCGGCTCGGCCAGGCGCACGACCCGCTCCTCGTCCGCATTGCCCATGACGAGAGCGCGTTCGCCGTCGGCGAGGATCTCCTTGAGGCTGACGACCTCGCCGGTCTTCTCGAACTCCAGGGCCGCGACCACGTTCATGGCCTCGTTGAGGATGACCTCCTGGCCACGCACCAGATCGTCGCGCTCGACGGCCGGGCTGACGGTCACCCGCAGCTTGCGACCGCCGGTGAACACGTCAGCGGAGTCGTCGTCGTTCAGGTGCAGGAACGTCCCGAAGCCCGTGGGCGGCTGAGCCAGTCGATCAACCTCTTCCTTCAGGCCGACGATCTGGTCACGAGCCTCACGCAACGTCCCGGTCAGTCGTTCGTTCTGGGCCGATGTGGCAGCGAGGCGAGACTCCAGGTCTCGCACGTAGGTGTCCTGCTGGGGACCTCGGTCGTTTCTGTCGCTCATGGCCACCTCCTGAAGGTGAAACCGAGCCTACCGGTCAGACGAGCCAAAGGGGCGTGGGCCGCTGTAGTCAGGTCCGTACGCGCCGGGCGCCGGGCGCCGGGTCCGCTCCAGGGTGCGCTCCCCCGGCGCCATGCGTCGAGCCGTCACGAGGAACGCGGTGTGACCGTTCATCCGATGGTCGGGACGCACCGACAGGCCTTCGAGGTGCCAGTCGCGGCTCAACGTCTCCCACGCCACCGGCTCGGTGAAGCCGCCGTCCTCGCGCAGCGTCTCGACGAAGCGCGAGAGCTGTGTGGTGGTGGCGACGTAGGCGCAGATGATTCCGCCGGGCACCAGACGATCGACGGCCAGCGGGATGCAGGACCACGGATCGACCATGTCCAGCAGCAGTCGGTCGATCTCCGTCTCGGTGATGACCTCGCGGACGTCGCCGACGGTCAACGACCACGTGTCGGGCGCGTCGCCCAGCATCAACTCGACGTTGCGGCGGGCCGTGTCGGCGAACTCCTCGCGCATCTCGTACGAGCCCAGGTATCCGTCTGGTCCCAGGGCGCGCAGCAGATAGCTGCTCAGAGCACCCGAACCGGCGCCGGCCTCGACGACACGTAGCCCGGGAGCGATGTCGGCCCACACCAGGATCTGGCCGGTGTCCTTGGGGTAGATGATCGCCGCACCGCGTGGCATCGACACCACCGACTCGAACAGCAGGGGCCGAAACACCTGGTACTGACCGCCCATCGAGGACTCGATCACGATGCCCTCGGGGCGACCGATGATGTCGTCGTGGCGGATCTGACCCTTCTTGGTCGAGAACTCGCGACCCGGTTCGAGCGGGAAGTTGTGCTTGCGCCCCTTGGCGTCCGTCAGCCGGACCCAGTCGCCGGTGGTCAGATCACTCATGTGGTTCTCCTGAATGCTGTGTCGACGGCGGTGAGCGACAGGACGCCGGCCACCGTTCCGTCGGTCTCGGTGAGTACGTAGTGGTCGGCCGGTCGGGCCGAGATGGCGCGCAGCAGCGCCTCGCCGCGCAGGTCGGCAGACAGCTCGAGGGCGCCCGCAGGGACTGGTGTCACGGTGTCGGCGAGCTCGCGAGCCACCAGCCCGTCGAGCCGTTCGCGTGATGCCAACCGCTGCAGCGCCTGCGTGGATCCCGTCCACAGGAATCCTGCGACGAGGATCGCGACGACCAGGTCGAGCAGGTATCCGTCCTCGCGTGCCACCAGGAGGCCCGCCACGACCGCCAGCACGGCGACGGCCGCGATCCGCCCGATCCAGGCGGCGACGCGGATGCCGACGAGCTCGCGTCCTGTGACGCCCCAGATGAGGGCCCGCAGGACCCGTCCGCCGTCGAGTGGGAGGCCCGGGATCAGGTTGAAGGCGGCGACCAGGAGGTTGACCAGCCCCATCGCCGTCAGGAGCGCGCCCACGGTCCCGGAGAAGAGGTCATCGACGGCGAGGCACGCGCCACCGATCGCCGCGGAGGCGAGCGGCCCGACGCCGGCCACCCACAGCTCCTGCAGCGGAGTCCTGCTCTCCCCCTCGATGAGGGTCTCGCCACCGAGCAGGTGCAGGGTCACCGACTGCACGGTCATGCCGTATCCGCGGGCGGCCACCACGTGCGCGAGCTCGTGCACCAGCACCGAGGCGTACAGGCCGACGACGAAGGCGACGGCCAGGACGTAGGGATTGGTCGACGTCCGATCGTCGAACCGGGTCGCGAAGACCACCACGAGCACGACACCCATGATCAGCAGGGACGGCTTGATCAGCAGGTCGGCACCTGCCACACGCCCCACGCGCCACGCTCGATTCACACGCCCCAAGGTACCGAGCCGGCCGCGAACAGCGCGTGGGGCGTCAACCCCTGCAGGCTCGGTAGGCTGACCCGCCTCGATGCCGGCGGGACAGGCACCATGTGTGGCACGACCACGACCGTGCAGCCGGCCGCATTGGCCGAGGCCGCGCCGGTGGCCGAGTCCTCGACGGCCAGACAGTCGGCGGCGTCCACCCCGAGCAGCTCGGCCGCACGCAGGTAGGGCTCCGGGTGCGGCTTGCCGTGGGTCACCTCATCACCGGTGACCACGGCCTGGAACGGCAGGTGCGCCACGACCGGAGCGGCGATCGCGCGGTACGACATCGTGACCAGCGCCTGCGGCACGGTCTGATCGGCGAGCCCGTCGATCAGCTCGCGGGCTCCCGGGCGCCACGGAATGTCGTGGTCGAGTGCTGCCACGACGCGCGCGACGAGATAGTCCACGACCTGCACCGCGGTCAGGTCGAGCCCCAGCCGAGTGCGGATGTACTCCCCACTGTCCAGCAGCGCGTTGCCCACCAGTTGCAGGGCGTCTTCCTCGGTCCACGTGGTGCCGTGGTCGGCTGCCAGCTCGTGCTCGGCAGCGATCCAGATCGGTTCAGTGTCGACGATCGTGCCGTCGAGATCCCACAGGACGGCCGCGAAGTCAGTCACACCGACCACCGTAATACCCGCGTCACGGGCGCGAGGTGGCACAATGGGGGTTCCGTTCGGGATCCCCCGTAGGCCCAGGCGAGCCCGCCGCCGGCCGGTGATCCCCAGCGTTCCGCCCGACAGCCGTCAGAAGGAATGCTCTATGCCCTCCGTGGATTCGATCAACCACCGTCCCGATGCCACCCAGGCCCTCGCCGAGGCCATGGCCCACCGCATCCTCGTGCTCGACGGTGCCATGGGAACCGCCATCCAGCGCGATCGACCCGACGAGGCCGGCTACCGCGGCGAGCGGTTCGCCGACTGGCCCAGCGACGTGCAGGGCAACAACGACCTGCTCTCGATCACCCAGCCGGAGATCATCGCGGACATCCACCGCGAGTATCTCGAGGCCGGCGCCGACCTGATCGAGACCAACACCTTCAACGCCACCACCATGTCGCTGAGCGACTACGGCATGGAGGAGCTCGCCTACGAGCTGAACTACGAGTCCGCGCGACTGGCCCGCACCGCCGCCGACGAGTTCACCGAGCAGGACCCCACCAAGCCGCGCTACGTGGTCGGCGCGATCGGCCCGACCAGCCGCACCGCCTCGATCTCGCCGGACGTCAACGACCCCAGCGTCCGCAACGTCACCTTCGACGAGCTCGTCACGGCCTACCTCCAGCAGGCCACCGGCCTGGTCGACGGCGGCTCCGACCTGCTGATGATCGAGACGATCTTCGACACCCTGAACGCCAAGGCGGCGATCTTCGCCCTCGAGACGCTGTTCGAGCAGCAGGGTCGTCGTTGGCCGGTCATCATCTCCGGCACCATCACCGACGCCTCCGGTCGCACGTTGTCCGGTCAGACCACGGAAGCGTTCTGGTACTCGATCCGTCACGTCAAGCCGCTCATGGTCGGCCTGAACTGCGCGTTGGGGGCCAAGGAGATGCGCCCCTACCTCGCCGAGATGAGCCGCGTCGCGGACACCTACGTCAGCTGCTATCCGAATGCCGGCCTGCCGAACGCGTTCGGTGAGTACGACGAGGCGCCTGAGGAGACGGCCGCGATCGTCGCGGAGTTCGCGGACGCCGGTTTCGTCAACATGGTGGGTGGCTGCTGCGGTACGACGCCCGCTCACATCGCCGAGATCGCTCGCGGGGTCGAGGGCAAGGGGCCACGCACCCCCGTCGAGGCGACCCCCGCCCTGCGCCTGTCCGGACTCGAACCGTTCTCCGTCGTCGAGGACTCGCTGTACGTCAACGTCGGCGAGCGCACCAACATCACCGGATCGGCGCGCTTCCGCAACCTGATCAAGGACTCGGACTACCCCACCGCACTGAACGTGGCTCGTCAGCAGGTCGAGAACGGCGCGCAGGTCATCGACATCAACATGGACGAAGGCATGATCGACGGCATCGACGCGATGAACCGGTTCACCCGGTTGGTCGCCACCGAGCCGGACATCTGCCGGGTGCCGACGATGATCGACTCCTCGAAGTGGGAAGTGATCGAGACCGGCCTGAAGAACGTGCAGGGCAAGAGCATCGTCAACTCGATCTCCATGAAGGAGGGCGAGGAGAAGTTCATCGCGCAGGCCGAGCTGTGCCGCAAGCACGGCGCCGCCGCCGTCGTCATGGCCTTCGACGAGGACGGACAGGCCGATAACCTCGAGCGCCGCAAGGAGATCTGCGAACGCGCCTACCGCATCCTGGTGGACCAGGTCGGCTTCCCGGCCGAGGACATCATCTTCGATCCCAACGTCTTCGCCGTCGCGACCGGAATCGAGGAGCACGCCAACTACGGCGTCGACTTCATCGAGGCGACCCGGTGGATCAAGCAGAATCTGCCGGGAGCCCTGATCTCCGGCGGCGTCTCCAACGTGTCGTTCTCGTTCCGCGGCAACAACCCAGTGCGCGAGGCCATCCACGCGGTCTTCCTGTACCACGCGATCGCTGCTGGCATGGACATGGGAATCGTCAACGCCGGCGCGCTGGTGCCGTACGACGACGTCGATCCCGAGCTGCGCGAACGCATCGAGGACGTCATCCTCAATCGTCGCCCCGACAGCACCGAGCGATTGCTCGAGATCGCCAACGACTTCGCCGGTGACGGGAAGCCCAAGGAGATCGCGACCGAGGAGTGGCGTGCCCTCCCGGTCACCGAGCGGATCACGCACGCCCTGGTCAAGGGCATCGACGAGTTCGCCGAGTCCGACACCGAGGAGCTCCGCGCCGAGATCGCCGAGCGGGGCGGTCGCCCCATCGAGGTCATCGAGGGACCCTTGATGGACGGCATGAACGTCGTCGGCGACCTGTTCGGCGAGGGCAAGATGTTCCTGCCGCAGGTGGTCAAGTCCGCGCGCGTCATGAAAAAGGCCGTCGCCTATCTCCTGCCGTTCATCGAGGCGGAGAAGAAGCCCGGCGATGCCGAACGCAGCAAGGGCAAGGTCATCATGGCCACCGTCAAGGGCGACGTCCACGACATCGGCAAGAACATCGTGGGCGTGGTGCTGCAGTGCAACAACTACGACGTCGTCGACCTCGGCGTCATGGTGGCACCGCAGAAGATTCTCGACGCCGCGCGGGAGGAGAACGCCGACGTCATCGGCCTCTCGGGTCTGATCACTCCCTCGCTGGACGAGATGGTCACGCTCGCGGTCGAGATGGAACGTCAGGGATTCGACATTCCGTTGTTGATCGGCGGCGCGACGACGTCGCGCGCCCACACCGCTGTCAAGGTCGACCAGCAGTATCACGGCCCCGTCGTGTGGGTGAAGGATGCCTCGCGGTCGGTGCCGACCGTCGCGGCACTGCTGGACGATAAACGTCGCGAGGACCTGATGACCGACATCGCGTCCGAGTACGAATCGCTGCGCGAACGTCACGCCTCGCGGCAGGACACCCGCAAGCTGCTGACCATCGAGGATGCTCGCGCCAAGGCCACCCCCCTGTCGTGGGAGGGCTACACCCCGCCGGTCCCGACGACGCTGGGTGTCACGGTCCTGAACGACTACCCCTTGGAAGAGTTGCGCGAGTACATCGACTGGCAGCCGTTCTTCAACGCGTGGGAGATGAAGGGCCGGTATCCCGACATCCTCAACAACCCCGCGACGGGCGAGACGGCCCGCAAGCTGTTCGAGGACGGTCAGGCGATGCTCGATGAGATGATCGAGCACCAGTGGGTCCGGGCCAATGGCGTGTTCGGGTTGTTCCCGGCCAACCAGATCGACCGCGATGACATCGAGGTCTACACCGACGAGTCACGCTCCGAGGTCCTGACGACCCTGCGCACGCTGCGCCAGCAGACCGAAGGACGCGAGGGCACCCACCGCAGGGCGCTGGCCGACTTCGTGGCGCCGACCTCGACCGGCCTGCCCGACTACGTGGGTGCCTTCGCGGTCACGACTGGGCTGGGTGTCACCGATCGGATCATGGAGTACAAGAAGGATCTGGACGACTACAGCGCCATCTTGATCGAATCACTGGCCGACCGACTGGCGGAGGCCTTCGCCGAGCGACTGCACCAGCGCATCCGGACCGAGTTCTGGGCCCACTCCCCCGATGAGACGTGGTCGAACGCGGACCTCATCAAGGAGAAGTACACCGGCATCCGTCCGGCGCCCGGCTACCCGGCGTGCCCAGAGCACACCGAGAAGCAGACCATCTGGGAGCTGCTCGACGTGGAGAACAACACGGGGATCGAGCTGACCGAGTCCATGGCCATGTGGCCCGGTGCTGCGGTCAGCGGCTTCTACTTCTCTCACCCCGACTCGCAGTACTTCGTGCTCGGGCGGATCGCCCGCGACCAGGTGCACGACTACGCCGATCGCAAGGGGTGGTCCGTCGCCGAGGCGGAGCGCTGGTTGTCCCCCAACCTCTCGTACAGTCCCGACAACGAATGAGGATCTGATGGATCTGGACACACTGCGCAATCTTGCGTTGGTGTTGGTGTTCGTGCTGGTGGGTGGCGTGTTCGCCGCCACGGAGATGGCGCTGGTGTCCATCCGCCCGAGTCAGCTGGACAGTCTTGAGCGCACGAGTGCGCGTGGCGCCAAGGTCGCCTCCCTGGCCCGCGACCCCAACACCTTCCTCGCCGCGGTGCAGATCGGCGTGACGGTCGCCGGATTCTTGTCGGCCGCCTTCGGTGCCTCGAATCTCGCTCCCGACGTGGCACCGATCTTCACCGGTCTGGGTCTGCCCGATGGCGCCGCCGACACGGTGGCTCTCGTGGCCATGACGCTGCTGATCGCCTATCTCTCGCTCGTGCTCGGCGAGCTCGTGCCGAAACGGTTCGCCCTGCAGAAGTCCGCTGCCCTCGCCACGATCGTCGCTCCCCCGCTCTCGAAGTTCGCGACGGTCATGCGCCCGGTCATCTGGTTCCTGTCGTTGTCCACCAACGTCGTGGTGCGACTGCTCGGTGGCAACCCGCACGCGGCCAACGAGGAGATGTCCGAGGACGAGCTGCGCGATCTCGTCGGCGGCCACGACAGCCTGCCCGACGACGAGCGTCGCATCCTCACCGACGTGTTCAACGCGGGCGAACGGTCCGTCAAGGAGGTCATGCAACCTCGACACCGGGTCGATTTCATCTCCGCCTCCACCCCGTTGAACGAGGCGGCCTCTGGTGTGCGCGACAAGCCGCACTCGCGCTACCCCGTCACCGGTGAATCGGTGGACGACGTGATCGGCTTCGTCCACGTGCGCGACCTTCTGCAGGCCGAGGCACACGATGACGTGCTGGTGCAGACCATCATGCGCGACATCCCGGCCCTGCCCAGCACGAACCGTCTGCTCCCCGCCATGGCACAGATGCGTCGCGACGGCGTGCACATCGCGCTCGTGGTCGACGAGTTCGGCGGCACGGACGGCATCGTGACCCTGGAGGACCTGATCGAGGAGCTGGTCGGTGAGATCAGGGACGAGTTCGACCAGGATGGGTCCGAGGTGGCCATGGAGGGCCGATACGACGGCGGTCTCAACATCGAGGACTTCACCCGCTTCACCGGGATCGACCTGGTGGACGGCTCCTACGAGACCGTCGCCGGGTTCATCATCGACCAGCTCGATCGGATGCCTGAGGTCGGCGACGCGGTCATCGTCGGCGAAGCACAGCTGGTCGTCGCCGAGGTCGACAGTTTGCGAATCTCACAGGTCGACGTGACACGTCTGACCGGAGCACTAGGGTCGTCGGATGAGTCTTCGACCGATGAGTGAGGCCGTCGATGTCCCGCAGTTGCGGGACCCGTGGATGGTGGCTGCGTTCGACGGCTGGAACGACGCGGGCGATGCCGCGACCGGCGTCGTCGATCACCTGATCGAGCAGTGGGATGCCGAGCTGCTGATGGAGCTCGACCCCGAGGACTACTACGCCTTCCAGGATCACCACCTCCGCCCACAGATCCATCAGGGCCAGGGCCAGGCCCGCTCGATCACCTGGCCCACGCCGCGGCTGTACGTGGCCCGGCCGGCGCGCAGCGACCGTGACGTCCTGCTGCTGCGCGCTCCCGAACCGAGCTTCCGCTGGAAGGCTTTCTGCTCCACGATCATCGGAGTGGCGCGGCTTGCGGGCGTCACCGAGTTGTTCACCCTGGGAGCACTGCTGGCCGACGCTCCGCACACCCGACCTGTTCCGGTCAACGGATCGACCAACGACCTGGTGCTGATGGACCGGATGTCCGTGGAGTCCTCGCGCTACACCGGCCCGGTGGGCATTCCCACGATCCTCAGTGCCGAGGCCGACGACGCAGGCATCGCCACTGCCTCGTTGTGGGCAGCCGTCCCGCACTACCTGGCCGAGCCGCCATGTCCCAAGGCGACGCTGGCACTGCTCGGTGCCCTGGAGGACGCCGTCGGCACGGCGTTGCCGCAGGGCCTGCTGACCGACCTGTCCGAAGCGTGGCAGCGAGGCGCCGATGAGCTGACCTCCAGCGACACCGACATCGCCGAGTACGTCGAGTCGCTGGAGGAAGAGCGCGAGACCAGCGAGCTCCCTGAAGCCAGCGGCGATGCCATTGCCAAGGAGTTCGAGCGCTACCTGCGCCGTCGCGACGACGAGGGCTGATCTCCCCAAATTTTGTGACGTAGTTCGTCACTCGAGCATGCTGCGGTGACGAATTACGTCACGAAGTTTGGACGCTGAAGTTGCTAGAGCGCGACGCCGAGCAGGGCGTCGAGGGCCTCGCTCACGGTGGTCGCGGCGCGACGGTCATCGCCGTCGGTCGCGGCCCAGGTGTCCATGACCTGCAGGGCAGCAGGTGCATCGAGGTCGTGGGCCAAGGCTGCACGCAGGTCCCTGACGACGTCGTCGCCGCTGGGCCCCGAGGTGCGTTCGACGGCGGCCCGCCAGGCAGCGAGGCGGACAGTGGCCTGCTCGATCTCGGCGTCGAACCATTCCCAGTCGGCCCGGTAGTGGTGGGCCAGGAGCGCGAGCCGAACTGCCATCGGGTCGTGACCTGACTCGCGCAACGCGGAGACGAGCACCAGGTTGCCCTTGGACTTGGACATCTTCTCGCCCTCGAAGCCGACCATTCCGGCGTGCGCGTAGGCCCGGGCGAACGGCTCGCCGGTGGCCACGACCGATTCGGATCTCGACATCTCGTGGTGTGGGAAGACCAGGTCGGAGCCACCACCCTGCACATCGAAGTCGGTGCCGAGGTGCTCCAGCGCGATGGCCGAGCACTCGATGTGCCATCCGGGCCGGCCGCGACCGAGGACGGTGTCCCACGCAGGCTCTCCGGGACGCTCGGCCTGCCACAACAGACAGTCGAGCGGGTGCTTCTTGCCGGCACGATCGGGATCTCCGCCGCGCTGTCCGAAGATCTCGAGCATCCCGGACTCGTCCAGACCGGAGACCGCTCCGAAGCTCGCGTCGGCGTGCACGTCGAAATACAGGTCGTCGTCCACGC
This sequence comes from Aeromicrobium sp. CF3.5, assembly GCF_051262695.1. Lineage (NCBI taxonomy): Bacteria > Bacillati > Actinomycetota > Actinomycetes > Propionibacteriales > Nocardioidaceae > Aeromicrobium > Aeromicrobium sp. CF3.5. The sequence goes on along the minus strand of NZ_JBIMEZ010000010.1, from coordinate 14,246 downwards.
GGTAGACCGCACCAGCGGCGTCGAGGCGCACGATCAGGTCGACCACCAGATCGATCGACTCCACCGCACCGATGTAGTGCTGCGGGGCGATCATCCGCAAGGCGGTCATGTCGGAACGGAACAGCTCGGTCTGGCTCTCGGCGAGCTCGGCCCAGTCGACGCCGGTGGCCGTGGCGCGCTCCAGCAGCGGGTCGTCGACGTCGGTGACGTTCTGCGTGTAGCTCACGTCGTGGCCTGCGTCGAGCCAGGCCCGCTGCAGCAGATCGAACGCCAAGTACGTGGCGGCGTGTCCCATGTGGGTGGCGTCGTACGGCGTGATGCCGCAGACGTACAGGCGAGCTGCGCCCTCAGGGGCGAGGGTGACGACCGCCCGGGAGGCGGTGTCGTGAATCTGGACGGCAGGACCCTCACCGAGTCCGAACTTTCGCAGGGACGGAACGGTGGGACTCGTCCAGCTACGCATGAAGCGAGGGTATCTGCTCGCCCATGGCGGCCTGTCGACCCCCTGAGCCGCGCCCGCGTGTTTCACACTGTGACAGTGATCATCGACTGCGCCGTCTACCGGGCTGGAGTGCGACACGACACCGACAGCGACCGACTCGAGCTCCAAGCGGTGCTCGACGGCCTGTCCGGTGACGACTTCCTGTGGATCGGCATCAACGATCCGTCCCACGAGGAGATGACCCGGATCGGCGAGGCGCTCTCGTTGCACCCGCTGGCGATCGAGGATGCTCTCGAGGCACACCAGCGGCCCAAGGTCGAGCGCTACTCCGACCACACGGTCATCTCGTTGCGGACGGTCACCTACAACGACGACGACATCTCGACCAACGAGGTGAACATGTTCCTCGGTCAGTCGTTCCTGCTCACGGTGCGCCACGGCGGGAAGGATCTGCGTGAGGTTCGGCGCGCTGCCGATGCGGCCATCGAGACCCTGTCGCACGGGCCGACAGCAGCCCTGTACACGGTCATCGACTCGATCGTCGACCAGTACGAGAGCGTGGCTAGCGAGCTCGAGGTCGACGTCGAGGAGGTCGAGTCCTCGGTGTTCAGCTCCCAGCGCACCAACGACTCGACCCGCATCTACCGGCTCAAGCGAGAGACCTTGGAGTTCCGGCGCGCCGTCATGCCTCTGCGCGAACCGATGAATCGGTTCGCGACCGGGTCGATGTCCTCGGAGTCGCAGCCGTACTTTCGCGACATCGCCGATCACCTGACCCGGGCCGCCGACGCGATCGACGCGGTCGACCACCTGCTCGACAACGCGCTGAACGCCCACCTGGCCCAGCTGAGCGTCCAGCAGAACGAGGACATGCGCAAGCTCACCGCGGGCGCCACGATCTTCGCCGTCCCCACCGCCATCGCTGGGATCTACGGCATGAACTTCGAGAACATGCCCGAGCTGAGCTGGCAGTTCGGCTACCCCTTGTGCCTGCTCCTGATCGCCGGCATCTGTGGCTACGTGTACACGCGCTTCAAGAAGTCGGGCTGGCTGTAGGACGGCACAACCAACAACCCGTCACCGTGGCGTCGACCGGCGTGCTCAGCGGTGGCTCAGCGTCGCGTCACAGCACCGGAAAGGACGCCAAACCACCGCTCACCGCGCCGATGGGACGCTATGTCGCCGCCCACATCCGCTCCCGGGTCAGCCGACCGTCGTGCCGGCGGTGATCGCGCCGGCGCCGACGAGGATCAGGACCACGGCACCCAGGCCGATGCGGTAGGCCACGAAGGGTGCGTACGACCGAGTGCTCACGTAGCGCAGCAGCCAGTGAATGACAGCAAGTCCGACGATGAACGAGATGACGGTGCCGACGATGGTCGGGCCGACGCCGTAGGCATTGTCACCGCCGATGTCCTTGAGCTTGTACACGCCCGCGCCGACCACGGCCGGGATCGCCAGCAGGAACGCGTAGCGGGTCGCGACGGCACGCTCGTAGCCGAGGAACAAGCCCATGCTGATCGTGGCGCCCGACCGGGAGACACCCGGGACCAGGGCGCCCGCCTGGGCGAGGCCCAGCAACACGGCGTCGCGGGCGTTCATCTGATCGAGCGGTTTGACCTTGCGACCGACCTTCTCGGCGATGCCGAGCACGACACCGAGCACGATCAAGGTGGTACCGATGACCACGAGATTGCGGAACTCGCTGTCGATCAGGTCCTGCAGCAGCAGGCCCAGCACCACGATCGGCAGCGAGCCGATGATGATGAACCAGCCCATCCGCCACTCCGACTCCTGGCGTGCCGACGCCGAGAAGACGCCGCGCACCCAGCCAGAGCCGATCGTCCAGATGTCCCGCCAGAAGTACAGGATCACCGCCAGCTCCGTGCCGATCTGCACGACGGCGGTGTACGCCGCGCCTGGATCTTCCCAGCCCAGGAGCTTGGGCACGATCGCCAGGTGAGCGCTGCTGGAGATGGGGAGGAACTCCGTCAGTCCCTGGACGACTCCGAGCACCACCGCGCGCAACAGATCCACGGCGCGACACTAGCGGACGCCCCGCAGACCTCTCGCGTCGCCGCACTAGGGTTCTGACATGCAGCTGCGCCGTGTGGGTCGATCTGGCCTAGAGGTCTCGCGCCTCACGCTGGGCACCATGACCTGGGGTGCCGACACCGACGCCTTCGACGCCGAGGATCAGCTCACCGCCTTCCTCGACGCGGGTGGCACGACCATCGACACCGCCCCCATCTACGGAAACGGCAACACCGAGGCGCTGCTCGGCACGCTGCTGGCCAAGTCCGGTGCGCGCGATGATCTCGTGCTGGCCGGCAAGGCCGGATTCGTGCAGCGAGGCACCGGCGTCGTGAAGGACAGCTCGCGTCGATCGCTGCTGGCCCAGCTCGACCGCACGCTCGCCGAGCTCGGCACCGATCACCTCGATCTGTGGCAGATCCACTCCCCCGACCTCACCGTCCCGTTCGAGGAGACTCTCGCCACGCTGGAACATGCCGTCCAGACCGGTCGCACCCGATATGTGGGCGTCTCGAACTTCACCGGGTGGCAGATCGCGTTCTGCCACACCTGGCTGGCCTGTCGCGGCGCATCATTGCCCTTGGTCAGCAACCAGGTCGAGTACTCGCTGGTCAACCGCGATCCCGAGGACGACGTCACCGACGCGGCCTCCCACCTGGGGATGGGCCTGTTCGCCTGGTCGCCGCTGGGCCGTGGCGTCCTGACCGGCAAGTACCGCGCAGGCACCCCCGGCGACTCACGCGGCGCCAGCTCGGCGTGGGAGCAGTTCGTCGGGCCGTACCTGACTCCGCAGGCCTCCGGCATCATCGAGGCGCTGGCCCGCGCCTCGGACGGGCTCGGGGTGCCGATGGGCCACGTCGCCCTCGCCTGGCTGTTCGAGCGCCCGGGCCTCGCCGCTGCCGTCATCGGCGCGCGCACCACCGCCCAGCTCATCGAGAACCTCGCCGCCGACGCCGTCGTGCTGCCGCCGGAGATCCTCGAGGCACTCGACGACGTGTCACGTCCGGAGCAGGACTGATGGGGGAACGATGATCGAGTACGAGTTCTGGAACCTGTCCATCGACCGGTCCAAGTCCCGCGGCGCCGTATGCCACATGCTCACCCAGGCCGCCGAATACCAGGGCTGGGAGCTCGAGCGGCTGCGCAAGGACCCCACTGGCGCCCGCACCGTGCGGCTGCGACGCAAGATCATCCGCATGCGCAGCACGCTCTAGGTCGGCCACGCATGGATGCCCGGCAGTCCGCGATCGAGACCTACCGCTATCTGCGGGTCGGGATCGTGGGACTCGCGGTGCTGCTGGCTGTCTCCGTGGTGGCCCAGGCCGTGGCAGACGGTCATCTGCTGGGGTCGATCAGCGCCTACTACTTCACACCGGTCCGTGATGTCTTCGTCGGCGTGCTCGTCGCACTGGGACTCAGCCTGATCGCGGTACGGGGCCGCGGGATCGAGGACGTGCTGCTCAACCTGGCCGGTCTGCTGGCCCCGATCGTCGCCTTCGTTCCGACGTCATCGACCGGTGACCCGCTACCCGACAGCGACAACGCGGTGCGATCACTGATCATCGTGGGAGCGATCGGCGTTGGATTCGCGGCCTTGACGGCCCGAAGACTCGGCGGAGAGCAAAGACGCCAGGCCGAGCTGGGCGTCATCAGCGCGGCGTCGGTGATCGCTGGCTTCGCCGGCTGGCTGGCTGCAGCCCCCGACTCGTTCCACACCGCGGCCCACTACGTCGCGGCCGTCGGCATGTTCGCGGCGTTCGTGGTGGTGGCCCGGCTGAACGCCACGTCGGCCAGCGATCACGAGGAGACCCCGCTCGTGGCGATGCTCCCGGCTGCACGGCGTGCGGCGGCCTATCGCCTGATCAGCTGGTCGATGCTGATCACGGTCCTGGCGGCGGCAGCTCTTGGCCTGCTCGACCTGGCGGGAGTCGTCCCCATCCCGCTGTGGTTGTTGTGGGCCGAGTCGGTCCTGCTGGTGCTGTTCGCCGCGTTCTGGGTGCTGCAGACCGTCGAGTACTGGACCGATGGAGTCCCGCTGGACTAGAAGGTCATCCCCAGCGCCCAGCCGCCGAGCAGGAAGGAGAACACGGTGATGAGCACGACGCCCACCACGTTGAGCACCGCTCCGCCTCGGGCCATCTCACCGATCGTCACCGCACCGCTGCCGAACACGATGGCGTTGGGCGGGGTGCCGACCGGCAGCATGAACGCGCAAGTCGCAGCGAGCGCAGCCGGGATCAGCAGCGTGGTCGCGTCGGTGCCCAGGCCCGCAGCAACGCCGCCGAGCACTGGGATGAAGGTCGCCGCCGTGGCGGTGTTGCTGGTGACCTCGGTGAGAGCCAGCACCAGGGCCACCACGGCAGCGACCAGCACGATGGTCGGCAGTGCCCCCAGAGCCTCTACCTGGGTGCCGATCCAGGCATCCAGCTCGCTGGCGCCAACCGCAGCGGCCAGGCTCAGACCGCCGCCGAACAGCAGCAGCACGCCCCAGGGAAGCCCGCGTTGGGCGTCGTCCCACTCCAGCAGCATGGTGCCCCGCTCGCTCGACGGGATCAGGAAGAGGACGACTCCGGCACCGATCGCGATGGCCGTGTCGTCGAGCTTGTCCAGGAAGGGCAACGCATCGGACAGGGCTGCGCTGTTCGCCAACAGGCCCGGGACGATCCACAGGAAGGCCGCCGAGGCGAAGACGGCCAGCACCAGCTTCTCCTCGCGGGCCACGTCACCCATCTTCTTCAGCTCGTCGCCGATCATCTCGGCACCACCGGGGACCTCGGCGAGGTCGGAGCGGAACAGGACCCGGGTGATCAACAACCACGCGATGAAGATGAAGACCACCGAGATCGGCAGGCCCAGCTGCATCCACTGCAGGAAGCCGATCTCACGATCCAGCTCGTCGGACAGGTAGCCGGCCACGATCGCATTGGGCGGGCTGCCCAGCAGGGTGGCCAGTCCCCCGATCGAGGCGGCCCAGGCCACCGACAGCACCAGTCCGACGCCGAAGGTGCGCACCGCCGGGTCCGCGACGACTTCGCTGATCAGGTCGCCGGAGTCGATCGATCCGTCGTCGCCGGCCGAGCGCTCGACCACGAGGTTGAGCACGCTGAGCGCGATCGGGAGCATCATCAAGGTGGTGGCCGTGTTGGACACCCACATGCTCAGGAATCCCGTGCTGAGCATCATGCCCAAGATGATGCGCCGCGGGTGCGTCCCGACCGCCTTGAGCGTCAGCAGCGCGATCCGGCGGTGCAGGTTCCACTTCTGCATCGCGATCGCGATCAGGAAACCGCCCATGAACAAGAACACGATCGGGTCGGCGTAGGGCGCCGTCGCATCGGCCACCGACAGCACGCCGAACGCAGGAAAGGCCACGATCGGCAGCAGCGCCGTGGCCGACAGCGGGAGGGCCTCGGACATCCACCACACGGCCATCAGCACGCCGATACCGGCCACGACCCGAGCTTCCGGCGTAATCTCCTGCGCCGATGAGAGCGCGAGCCACGCCAGCACGCCGAGCACCGGTCCGAGCACGCGAAAGGCCCAGATCCGAGTCGTCGAGACGCCACGGCCCATGTCGGGGTCCGTGTCACGGGTGGTGTTGGAGGTATCGGTCATGTGACCCATCCCACACCATCTCGCGCGGATGCGCGAACTCCCCACCGCCGGGGGATGAGTCAGGCCAGGTTCAAGAACTCATCGAGCACGTGGGAGCCGAACTCCAGCGCTGAGACCGGCACACGCTCATCGACGCCGTGGAACAGTGCGGTGAAGTCGAGGTCCGCCGGAAGTCGCAGCGGTGCGAAGCCGTACGACGTGATCCCGAGCTTGTGCCAGGCCTTGGCGTCAGTGCCCCCGGACATCAGGAAGGGCGCCACGTGGGCCTCGGGGTCCTGGCTGTGCAGAGCGACGGTCATCGCGTCGACCAGGTCGCCCTCGAACGGGTACTCCAGGGCGGCGTCGGTGATGTGCGGCTCGACCGTCACCCGGTCTCCCACGATGTCCTGGATGGCGGGAAGGAACGTGTCCGCGTGACCGGGCAGGTAGCGACCGTCGACATACGCGACGGCCTCACCGGGGATGACGTTGTGCTTGTACCCGGCCGACAGCATCGTGGGGTTCGTGGAGTTGCGGATTCCGGCACCGATCATCCGGATGGCCGGGCCGAAGTGACTCATGATCTCCTCGGCCGATCCGTCGGTGCCGGTGAGCTCGGTGACCTTGGCCAGCAGCGCCTGCATCGAGGGGCCGGGCTCCTCGGGCCACTCGTGATCGGCGATCGCGACGAGGCTGCGTGCCAGGTGCGACACGGCGTTGTCGGCGTTGCGCATCGATCCGTGTCCGGCCGTGCCCTTGGCGGTCAGGCGCATCCAGCCGATGCCCTTCTCGCCGGACTCGATCAGGTACAGCCGCTGCCCGCCGACCTCGGTCGAGAAGCCGCCGACCTCGCCGATCGCCTCGCTGCACCCCTCGAACAGCTCCGGGTGGTGCTCGACGAGCCAGTGGGCACCCTTGACGCCGCCGGCTTCCTCATCAGCGGTGAACACCAGCAGGATCGGGCGGTCCGGGACGATGCCGGCTCGCTGACGGGCTCGCACCACCGAGAGCACGATCGCGTCGAAGTCCTTCATGTCGACCGCTCCGCGGCCCCACAGGTAGCCGTCCTTGACCTCGCCGGCGAACGGGTCGACCGACCAATCGGCAGCGTTGGCCGGCACGACGTCCAGGTGTCCATGGATCAGCAGCCCCGGTCGGGACGAGTTCTGATTGCCCCAGCGGGCCACCACGCTCGCGCGCCCCTTCTCGGACTCGAAGATCTGCGAGTCGATCCCCACCTCGGCCAACGAGGCAGCCACGTACTCGGCGGCCGCGCGCTCGCCCGGCCCGGAGGAGTCTCCGAAGTTGGTGGTGTCGATCCGGATGAGGTCGCGAGCGATCTCAAGGGTCTCGGTCTGCGGTTCGTAGCCCATGGTGGCGAGCATACGCAGAACTCAGGAGCCGGCCAGGACTCCGTCGAGGACCCGGGAGAACAGGGCCTCGCTGGACTTCTTCACGACTGGATCGGCGAGACGGGGAACGCCGAGGACGGAGATCTCCTCGCGCCACACCACCCGGCTGCCTGCTCCCTCGGCGGCGACCTCGATCTCGGCCCACCCCTGCACCAGGCGGCCGGTCTTGACCAGCTTGCAGTAGCTCGGCTCGTCCCACTCCACGATCTCCATCGGATCGTCGAACCCGAGGGGCCCCACACCGGTGCGAGCCACGAATCCGAGGTCGGTCGTGGTGATGGTGGTCAGCGGCACGTAGGCGCCGTGGCTCTCCCAGCGCGTCAATCGCGCCCACGCCTCAGCAGGGGTCAGGTCCACCACGCGCACGATCTCGAACTGGGTCACGGCATGATCGTAGGCATGAGCATGTCGTTCGCGTCACCTGAGGATGTCAAGACTCGCCTGGCGAAGGCCGGGTACCTGGCTTCAGACGCCGTCGCGACCACGGTCTACCTTGCCGCCGTGCTGGGCAAGCCGTTGCTGGTCGAGGGCCCCGCTGGTGTCGGCAAGACCGAGCTGTCGCGCGCCGTGGCCGAGGCCTGTGATGCCGAGCTGATCCGTCTGCAGTGCTACGAGGGCGTCGACGAGGCCCGCGCGCTCTACGAGTGGAACCACGCCAAGCAGCTGCTTCGCATCACCGCGGGACGTGACGAGGCGTGGGACGACGCGCGCACCGACATCTTCAGCGAGGAGTTCTTGCTCCCCCGTCCGTTGCTCAAGGCGATCCGCAACGACGGGCCCACGGTGCTGCTGATCGACGAGACCGACAAGGCGGACGTGGAGATCGAGGGCCTCCTGCTGGAGCTGCTCGGTGACTTCCAGATCACGATCCCCGAGCTCGGCACCGTGCAGGCCACCCAACGTCCCTTCGTGGTGCTCACCTCCAACGCCACCCGCGAGCTGTCCGAAGCACTGCGTCGCCGCTGCTTGTTCCTGCACCTGGACTTCCCGGACGCCGACCTCGAGACCGACATCGTGCGTCTGCAGGTGCCGGACCTGGACAAGACGCTCGCCGAGTCGATCGTCCGGGTCGTCAACGCCCTGCGGGCGATGCCGTTGCGCAAGGCGCCCTCGGTGTCCGAGACCATCGACTGGGCGCGCACCCTCATGGCCCTGGGCACCGACATCCTCGACGACGACGTCGTCGCTGATTCGCTCGGCGTGATCCTGAAGCACCGCGACGACATGGACAAGGCGACCGCCAAGCTCGATCTCGACAGCGTCCTGAAGCCCGGTGGCTGAGACCAGCGAGGCCCTGCCCGAACGCCTGGTGGCGTTCGTCGGTGCTCTGCGCTCCAAGGGCATCCCGGCCGGCACGAGCGAGACCGTCGACGCCGCTGCTGTCATGGGGGTACTCGGCGTGCACGACCGCACGCTGCTGCGCGAAGGCCTGGCCTCAGCCCTGGTCCGCCGAGGCGGCCAGCGCGATGTCTTCGACATGACCTTCGACCTGTTCTTCCCTGCGGGAATCGGGGCATCGCAGTCCGTGCAGGACGCGCAGAGCGACCATGACGGTGCGATCGACTTGGACGACCTGCGCGATCTGCTCGCGATGGCGCTGGCCGACGGCGACCTGCGCACCCTGGAACAGCTGGCCGAGCTGGCCCTCGAGGCCCTCGGCGAGGTGGGAACACCTGAGACGGCGACAGGAGGATGGTCGGCCTACCAGACGCTGGAGCGCCTGCGCCCCCAGACACTGATCGCCCAGATCATGGCGATGCGTGCCTCCGGCGGGATGCCGGGCGAGGGATCAGGACAGGGCAGCGGCCAGGGCGGCTCGGGTGGTGGCCAGCCTGGCTTCACCGAACGTCTCGAGCGCGATGAGCTGCGTCAGGCGATCGAGCGATTCCGGCAGATGGTGCAGGCCGAGGCTCGCAGGCGCACCGCCGAGGTGCGCGGACGAGACGTCGTGACCCGGCACGCCGTGCGCTCGGGCACCGACCGGATCGACTTCCTCAGTGCCAACCGTCAGCAGCTCGAGGAGCTGCGCCGCACGGTGCAGCCTCTGGCCCGACGCCTGGCGACCCGTCTGGCAGCGCGACGCCGCAAGAACCAGCGCGGCTCCATCGACATCCGCCGCACGTTGCGGCGTGCCATGGGCACCGGCGGTGTGCCGATGCATCCGGTCCACGCCAGACCACACCCCACGCGGCCCGAGCTGGTGCTGCTGTGCGACGTCTCGGGGTCGGTGTCGGGCTTCTCCAGCTTCACGATGCACCTGGTGCAGGCGCTGAGCGGCCAGTTCAGCAAGGTCCGTGTGTTCGCCTTCGTGAACGCGATGGACGAGGTCTCCGATCTCGTCGCCCCCGACGAGGACGATCTCGGCGCGCGCATCTCGACCGAGGCGCACATCACCAAGTGGCACACCAGCAGTGACTACGGCGAGGCGTTCGGGGACTTCGTCGCCGATCATCTGGCGGCGGTCGGGCCCCGCACCTGCGTGCTGATCCTCGGCGACGCCCGCAACAACAACCAGGACCCCAACTTCACGGCGCTGCACGAGATCTCCCAGCGATCGCGGCGCACGTTCTGGCTCAATCCGGAGAGCTCCATGCGATGGGGGCTCGGCGACTCGGTCGCCACCGCCTACGCCGAGGTCGTCGAGATGCACGAGTGCTGCAACGTCGAGCAGCTGACTCGCTTCGTCTCACGACTGCTGCCGGTCTGAAGCGCGATGGTTCGCGTTCTCGGCCGCTGGCTGCTCGGCCTCTTCCTGATCCTCGCCGGGACCGCCCACCTGACCGTCGCGCGCGACACCTTCGGCGCCCAGGTGCCGGACTGGTTGCCGTTCGAGGACGCCGTCGTGCTCGTTTCCGGAGTCGTGGAGATCGCGCTGGGACTGGCGGTGCTCGCACTCGCGCAGCACCGGGTCCTGGTGGGATGGATCGTCGCCGCGTTCTTCGTGGCGGTGTTCCCCGGCAACATCAATCAGCTCGTCACCGGCACGGACGCCTTCGGCCTGGACTCGACGAGCTCACGGGTGATCCGGTTGTTCTTCCAGCCGCTGCTCATCGCCTGGGCCCTGTGGAGCACAGGTGCGTGGGCGACATGGCGGTCGCGCCGCCGTAGGCTCTGACCCATGGACCCCATCGATCCCGTCCACGGCACCGCGACACTGCTGCTGATCGCGGCCGCCGCGGTCGTCGTGCTGCTATTTCTCATCATCAAGGTCAAGCTGCACGCGTTCATCGCGCTGGTGCTGATCAGCGTCGTGACAGCGGTGGCTGCCGGCATCCCGATTGCCGACATTCCCACGGCGCTGACCACCGGGTTCGGCAGCACGCTGGCCTCGGTCGCACTGCTCGTCGGTTTCGGCGTGATGCTCGGCCGGTTGCTGGAGGTCACCGGGGGCGCCCAGGTGCTCGCCGACACCCTGGTCAACCGATTCGGCGAGAAGCGTGCGCCACTCGCCCTGGGCGTGGCGGCGCTGATCTTCGGTCTGCCCATCTTCTTCGACGCCGGTCTCGTGGTGTTCCTGCCGATCATCTTGACCGTCGCACGCCGCTTCGGCGGATCGCTGCTGTTCTACGCCCTGCCCGCGGCTGGCGCGTTCGCCGCGATGCACGCACTCGTTCCTCCGCACCCGGGTCCCGTGGCGGCCGGCACCCTGCTGGGTGGCGACATCGGCGTGATCCTGCTGGTCAACCTGCCCATCGCGTTGATCGCCTGGTACGTCGGCGTGTATCGCATGTCGAAGGTGCTGGGACGGCGCTTCGACGTCGGACTTCCCTCGCTGCTGTTCGGCGAGGAGAACGACGGCACGGGAAGCTCAGGGGACACCGACACCAAGACGCAGGCTCCGCCGACCTTCGGCCTCGTGCTGGGTCTGCTGATGATCCCGCTGGTGCTGATCGGGTTCAACACCGTGCTCTCGACCCTGATCGAGTCCGGGACCATTGCCGAGGGCAACATTCTCGTGGACGGTCTGATCCTGCTGGGCAACACACCCGTCGCACTGCTGATCACGGTGCTGGCCGCGATCGCCCTGCTGGGCACCCGCGGTGGCCGCACGCTGGGCGAGACCCAGCAGCTCCTCGACTCCTCGCTCGGGCCGATCTGCTCCATCGTGCTGATCACCGGTGCGGGCGGCATGTTCGGCGGCGTGCTGCAGATCAGTGGAATCGGCGATGCGCTCACCACCTCGCTTGGCGGACTGGGCATCCCCCTGCTGCTGCAGGCCTTCCTGATCGCCACCGCACTGCGCGTCGCGCAGGGGTCGGCGACCGTCGCCCTCACCACTGCCGCAGGGCTGATCGCCAGCCAGGCCGCCGATCTGTCCAACGTGCAGATCGCCCTCCTCGTGACGGCGATCGCGGCGGGGGCCACGGTGCTGTCGCACGTCAACGACTCCGGTTTCTGGCTCGTCAGCCGCTTCTTCGGCATGGACGAGCAGACCACGTTGAAGACATGGACGGTCATGGAGACGACGCTCGGTCTGTCTGCCTTCGCGGTCGCTGCGGCGCTGTATCCACTGGTCAGCTGATGACCTGGCAGCTCGTGGTCATGGGCGTCTCCGGAACCGGTAAGAGCGTCGTGGGTCACCGGATCGCCGACGAGATGGACATGACGTACGTCGAGGGCGACGACCACCATCCCCGGGCCAACGTCGAGAAGATGTCGAAGGGCCACCCTCTCAGCGACGAAGATCGGCGTCCCTGGCTCGAAGAGCTGGCCGGGCTTCTGGCGAAGAACGAGGCCGCCGGCGTCTCGTCGGTGATGGGTTGCTCGGCCCTGCGCCGCTCGTACCGCGACATCCTGCGCAGCGAGCTATCTGACCACCAGGTGACCTTCGTTCACCTCGAGGCCGGGTTCGAGGTGCTGCGCGAGCGCATGGACACGCGCGAGCACTTCATGCCGTCGTCGCTGCTGCAGTCGCAGCTGGACACCCTCGAGCTGTTGCAGGACGACGAGGACGGCGAGGTCATCGACGTCGACGCCCCGTTGGACGAGGTCGTCGAAACCGTGGTGCGGCGACTGAAAGCGCGATCACGTAGTTTGGAGGGATGACTTCTTCTGGCGACGGCCTGATCGGCGGACGATACGAGATCGGCAGTGAGATCGGCACCGGTACGTCTGGCACGGTGTACACCGCTCGAGACACGACCTTGGGTCGCACGGTGGTGCTCAAGCGCATCGGGGTGGCCGCTGGCGGCGGCGTGGTCGACGTGGCGCGGGCCGAGCGTGAGGCGCAGATGGCCTCGCAGGTCAACCACAAGAACGTCGTGGCCATCTACGACGTGGTGCACGACGGGCCGGACCGGTGGCTGGTCACCGAGCACGTCGACGGCGTCTCCCTGGCCACCCTGATCTCCGAGCGTGGGGCGATCCCGCCGGAACTGATCTCTCCGGTGATCTCGCAGGTCGCCAGTGCCCTGGCCGCCACCCATGCGCAGGGCATCGTGCACCGGGCGGTGACACCCACCAACATCCTGCTCACACCTGAGCGCGTCGTGAAACTGACCGACTTCGGCGTGGCGCGGGCCCAGGCTGATGCGTCCCTCACCCAGGGCGGGCTCGTCGTCGGCTCCCCCGCCTACCTCGCTCCCGAAGTCGTGTCGGGCCAGGCCGCGACTCCGGCCAGCGACGTGTGGGCCCTGGGCGCCAGCATGTTCCACGCCCTCACGGCCCGGCTGCCCTATGACGCCAGCCAGGACCTGGCGGCCACGATGACGCTGATCGTCAACGAACCACCTCCCCGACTGGACGGCACCGACGCCATCAGCCGTCTGGTGACGGACATGATGAACCGCGACCCCGAGGCGCGTCCGAGCATGGCTCAGGTCGCCGAACGGTCCGCGCCGAACTCGGACGCCGAAGCCACGCAGGCGCTCGACGCCCTCGCGATCGGCGCTGCTGTGGCGGCGGCGGATCCTGCACCCACCGCGGCGTTCCGGCCGGTGTCTGCCGCGCCTCCGCGCCGCTCTCCCCCGCCTGTTCAGCCGCAGCGCCGGGACCCGCAGAAGGGTCCCAACCGTGCTGCGTGGATCGCGGCCGGCGCCGCCGCGCTGGTGCTGATCATCGCCGGGTTCGCCCTCGCCAACCGAGACGGCGGCGACGCCGAGGACACCTCGGCCGAGCCGGAGCCCACCGCCGCCGAGGCCGCTCCTGAACCCGAACCAGCGCCCGACGCTCAGCCGGAACCCGAGCCGGAGCCGCAGGGCCCAGACGCGGGCGAGCTGGAGGACTTCATCGAGGACTACCTGTCCGACGCCGAGGGCGACTCCCAGGACGGATTCGACCTGTTGACGCCCGAGGCCCAGAACGCCGCCGGAGGCTTCGAGCAGTACGACGCGTTCTGGTCGTCGGTCGACGACGTCAACGTCGAGCAGAGCCAGGGCGACCAGGCCAGCGGCTCGGTCGCCTACACGTTCTCGTACACGATGGACGAGCAGGAGCAGACCCAGAACCAGGTCGCCCAGGTGGTCGAGACCGATGACGGGCTGCGCATCGCCGGTCTGTCCTGAGGTCCCGCCCGACCCCACCCGCTGAGGAGCGACGAAGAAGCGCCTCGGAACCCAGTCGTTCTGTGGACTTGTCACGCACGTGACAAGTTTCGTCGTGTGATGTCTGCGGTTGGTCCTGTAACGCTTGACGGCCCATTTCGGGTCTCAGATGATGTTGATGAAACCCGTCACCTGTTCCTCGAGGGATCATGGACACATCTCTTCACATCACGAGACGTTCCCTCGTGGCTGGCGCTGCCATAGCGGCAGCCGTTGGCGTGA
>NZ_JBIMEZ010000009.1:0-101074 GCF_051262695.1 Aeromicrobium sp. CF3.5 | reverse complement strand
CGGTGACCGCACGGCCTCGGGCGGAACCAAGTCAGTCACGATCAGCGACTCGGCCGGAGGCAGTGCCGACATCGTCGACCGCGACCAGTTCGCTGGATTCGAACGACGCACGATCACCAAGCTCGGGTCGTCGGGCAACGTCGTCGACATCGACATCAACACACCGTGGACCAGCGCCGCCACCGCCTCAGCGAACAGCCGCAACGCCTACCTCGTCAATGTCGGCTCAACCGACACCAAGACCCGCCTCGAGGACGGCAGCTACCGCACCACCCGAAACTCGACGACCTTCGATTCACGAGGCCGCGCGACCCAGGTCAACGACGCTGGCGACATCGCGACCACCACGGACGACCGTTGCACGGCCACGACATTCGCCGACAACGCTGCAGAGTGGATGTTCGACTACCCAGCCACCGAGGTGACGCTCGGGCGGACCTGCGGCACCGCAGCCACCGAGCAGTCGCACGTCATCTCGGCCACCCGCACGGCCTACGACGGCCAGAACGTCGGCGTCGCGCCCACCAAGGGCAACGCCACCGGTGTCGACGGCCCCAAGTCGTTCGCCGACGGGACCATCTCTTACCAGCGCGACTCCACCACCACCTACGACGCCTACGGACGCGCCCTGTCGAACACCAATGCGAAGGACCGGACAGTCACCACCGCCTATGCCCCGGCGACCGGGCACCCCGACACCGTCACGGTCAACAACCCCAAGAATCAGCAGTCAATCAGCTACCTGAACCGTCAGTGGGGAACACCGAACCGTTCCACTGATGCGGCCGGCAAGAACACCGACTACACCTACGACGCGCTGGGCAGGGTGACAGCGATTTGGGGACCTGAGCGCGATAAGGCGACCCAGACTCCGACGGCCAAGTACGCGTACCGGGTCAGTACGACCGAGCCCAATGCGGTGACTTCCGAACGGCTCAATGCGGCTGAGGAGTACGTCAAGAC
The DNA here is from genome assembly GCF_051262695.1 of Aeromicrobium sp. CF3.5. NCBI lineage: Bacteria > Bacillati > Actinomycetota > Actinomycetes > Propionibacteriales > Nocardioidaceae > Aeromicrobium > Aeromicrobium sp. CF3.5. Next base: position 100,111 of record NZ_JBIMEZ010000009.1, on the reverse strand, counting down.
CGTCGCGTTCTACGACGGCCTGATGCGCGAACGCTCCACTCAGAGCCCATCTCCTGGTGTCGACGGAGGACGGATCATTACCGAGAAGTGGTACGACGACCGCGGTTTCGTCGCCTATGACATGGGCCCGTACTACAACGCATCGGCAGTCAGCACGACACTGAGCACCGCCGATGAGGCCGACGTGCCGCGCTACACCAAGAACACTTACGACGGCGCAGGCCGAGTCACCGACGCCGCACTGGCGTCCCTGGGTGGTCTCAAGTGGTCCACCAAGACGCAGTACAAGGGTGATCGGACACGCACCATCCCGCCGGTCGGCGGCACCACGACCACCGAAGCCATGGACGCACGTGGACAACTGACGAGCCTGACGCAACACACCTCAGCAACTGCGACGACTGGCGACGTCACCAACTACGCCTACACGCCAGCAGGGCAGCTGCGGACCGTCAAGGACGCGGCCGGATCAACCTGGACGAAGACCTACGACATCCGCGGGCGCCTGGTCAACGACGCCGACCCGGACAAGGGCACCAGCACGCACACCTACGACGCCACCGACCTGCAGACCACGTCGACCGACGCACGCGGCGTCACGTTGTGGACTGGATACGACGAGCTAGATCGCAAGGTCGAGCTGCGAGACGACAACGCCACCGGCACCAAGCGGGCCGCCTGGACATATGACGCGGTCCGTCCCGGAGAGCTGTCAGCATCGACCCGCTTCGTCGGCACCGATGAGTACACCACTGAGATGAAGTACGACACCGCCGGGCGCATGATCGAAAGTCGTCTGCGGCTCCCAGCCGCTGAGGCCGAGCTGTATCGCGGTGCCGGATACCCCACCACCACCGCCTACAACCCCGACGGGTCAGTTCAGCAGGTCAATCAGCCGCTTGTTACCGGGTTGAGCACCGACGCCCTGCGCTACACCTACGACGCGCTGGGCAACGTCAAGACCTTCAAGGGATCCGTCGCGTTCGTCACGGACACCATCTACTCGCCGATGGGTGAGGTGCTGCAACGCACCAGCGGCAGCGTGTCGGGCAAGTCGGTCTACGACACTCGTTACTACGACGACGTCACCCGACGCGAAACCCGCCGATCCATCGGCCGGCAGGGCACAGCGACCCAACCCGTCCTCGACCTGCAGTACACCTACGACCAGGTCGGCAACGTCACCCGGCTCGATGACAACGCGACCGGCGACGCAGCTATGAACGGTCAGAAGTGGCGCCAATGCTTCACCTATGACCACCTACGTCAGATGACCAAGGCCTGGTCGACTTCCAGCACCACCTGCGCAGCACCGACGCCGACGACGCTGGGAACCATCGCCCCCTACGCCGACACCTACACGCTGGGCAACAACGGCAACCGCACCAAGGTCATCTCGATGCGCAAGCCCGCCAGCACCGTAACCACCACGACCCGCACCTCAGCATTCCCCGCAGCGACGGATCCAAGGCCCCACGCAACGACCTCCGTGGCGTCGACGGGAAGCGCAACCGGCACCGAAACCTTCACCTACGACCCAGCCGGCAACATGAGCAAACGCTCCACCGCACCCACGGCTGGCAAGGCATATGAGTGGGATCGCGAAGGCCGCGTCAAGGCCATCGCCGATCTGGCGAACTCGGCCAAGAAGATCGAGTACATCTACGACGCCGACGGAAACCGTCTGCTGGAGAAGGACTCCACTGGCTCGCAGAAGACCATCACGTTGAACGTCGGCACCTCACAGATCAAGGTCAACGCCAACCCACCGGGCACCACCGGCACCGCGACGACCACCACGACCCGCACGTACACGATCGGCGATGAACCCATCGCCACACGGACCGCAGCAGGCGTCAAGCTGATGGGCACTGACGCCCAGAACACCCCACTGGTCACGATCGACTCCAACAATCAGTCTTACACGAAACGCCGCAACACCCCCTACGGCGACCAGCTCCAAGCCCCCGCAACACCGGGCTGGCCATCGAACAAGGGGTTCTTGAACAAGACCACTGACAGCTGGTCCGGCACCACCCACCTCGAAGCCCGCGAGTTCGACGCCCGCGACGGACGATTCATCTCCGTCGACCCCATCGCCGACTTCACCAACCCTCAACAACTCAACGGCTACGCCTACGCCCACAACACACCAGTCACCGAGTCCGATCCCACGGGGCTTTACGTCGACGGCGGACTGCGAACCAACCGAACCGGGCCAGTCATCGTGAAGCGTGGGGGGAAGAATTACGCCCAACAAGGAGGCTGGTACGTCAGACCGCCGCGGGTCCCGACGAGGAAGCCGCTAAGTTCGTCCGGCCGATCCGTTCAGAATCTCTTCAATCAAGTTGTGACTAGTCCCGGGGCATCGGCCGCTAGCGCTGTACTTACAGGCGCTTCCAAACACCCGATCGCTACAACGATCCTCATCAATCGAACAGCAGATGCAGCGCTGAGTGTCGCTCTCCGTGATCTTGATGCTCTCCGGGCACCACCCAAGCCAGCACGGCATCGCGCGGAAACAGGACGTGCAGCAAAGTTGGGGAGGTTCGTACGCGGGGCATCCGGCGTCGCCACAGGAGTCGTGGCCGTCTCCGAGTCCGTACAATTGTTTCGAGCTCAGTGGGCCTCCGACTCGGAGACCGGAACCTCATGGGAGCTAAAGGTCCTTCGAGCCACAGCACGTCCTACATTCGAGGTTGGAGGCAAGCTTGTTGGAGGCACCGCTGGAGCAACGCTGGCTGCAACAACTCTGCCCGCTTGCGCGACAGTGGTGGCCTGCGGCGCATCGATCGTGGCCATCGGCGGCTTTTCGTACTATGGGTCAGACGCGGGAGGACGAGTGGGGAAGACATTCGCAGATTCTTTGCTAGGAGGGAATCTTGATGAATGATGGTCCGCGGGAAGAAGAGATCCTCATACGAGCTCGCCGAGTCGGCCTACGAAGAACGCCGATATACACGTATATGACATGGCTGACAGTTCTAGCATTCGCTTGGGCTGTTCTCTTCTACCTGCTTGTTCGCGTCAATCCGGAGGTCGAAAACGGATCGGGGCGACCGTTCTTTGTCGTCATGGCTGGCATTGCGACCTGCACCTTTCTCGTTGACTTATTTTGGGCTTGGTTCTTGGCGAGAAAGTGGGGGCTTTCTCGACTTCTCAAGGCGCGAACGGGGGTGGCCGAGGAGGCTGCCGACCGTAGCGATCATCAAGCGGTACTGACCGCACTCGACCCCGTTAGGCGGTTCTGGGGCTCCGAGGAGATGTTACTGACAGCTCGCGCCCGCATCGCCGTCAGGAAAGCTGAACGGTCGTAACGCAAGCACGCGTCTTGAGCAGACCTTGCGAGATCAACGATCTCACGGATGGGATCGTCCTAGAGCGCGCCAGACAGGTTGGGCTTCGGCGGTCACCGATTTACACCTACATGACTTGGGCGTCGGTTGTCGCTCTGGCGTGCGCGTTCGCTGGATTCATGCTGACTAGCCTCGGTCAGGCAGGTGAATCGGTTCTCCTCCCGACCGTGCTGGCAATCGTCTTCTTTTCGGGAGATTCAATCGATACGCCGGTGGCTTGGTTCCCAGCATGACGGTGAGGGCAGCTCGGCTCTTGGAGGAGCGGACGCCCGCGGCCGAGGAATCTGCTCACCGTAACGATCACCATGCAGTACCAGCCGCTCTTGACCCAGTCAAGCGCTTCTGGGGCTGTGAAGAGATCTTCTTGATCGCCCGTCCACGTCTCGCTTTGCTAAAGGCTGGCCGGCTGACCTGGTCGTGGCCTGGGCGCTGATCAGTTGGTCAGGTGGTGTTGGTGGTGTTGAGCAGGATCCGCAGGGCGGCTTGGCCTCTGCGGGCCGCGGAATCATCGAGCGTCATCCACGCCGAAGTTGTGGGGTCGCCGAGGTGGTCGGCGAGGTGCCGCAGTCGACGTCTGTCGCCGCCCGAAGCCGTCCCGTCCAGAACGGTGAAGGGGTCGGCGATGCAGGCCAGCAAGGTTGCGGCGTCGCTGAGGTGTCGTGCCTTGTCACGCGAGTCGACCTGATGCGCGGCGGCCTTGAGGATCAGCGCTCCATACGGGTTGGGGACGCTGATCGTCACCGGCACGTCGTCGATGGTGATCGTGGCGTTGATGGTGCGGCGAAGTGCCTGGGTGCCGCCGGCGATCGCGACCATGTCGTAACCGCGGAGGCGTTCGATTCTTGAGGGTGCGACGTGGTCGGCAGTCACGACATCGACCGTCTCCATGCTCAGGTCGACGCGGTCGTTGCCGCGACGAAATCTGTGCGCGAATCGGTTGCGCGGGTCGATGGACGGGTCGAACGCATACCCAAGCTCTTCTAGGGCGGTGGCGACACGGGCCGGGCGGCCGGTGGCGGTTTCGACGTGCACGACCATGTCGACGTCTCTGGTCGCGCGCAGTGTGGTGATGCCGGCGTGGATGGCGTGAAGCTGGACCATCAGGCCCCCGACCAGGCTCCAGTCCTCCGGCCCCAGGGTGCTGGCCATCTCGGCAACCTGCGGCCACGGTGGCGCCCACCCGCCCGGCGGCCTGCTGATGGTCAGGTGGTCACGTTCGGTCATGCGAACGCCTTCAGTCGACGAGTCAGGGCGTCGAGGGCTGCGGTGTGTTCGCGCGGATCCAGCGAGGTGGCCAGGTCGATCGCAGCCAACGTCTCCCCCGCTCCCGCGATCGTCTCGATGATCCCGAGGTCGAAGCTGGTGGTGCAGACAGTGACATCGATGTCGCCAACTCCGTCGGTCGCCAATGCGAACTCATCGATCAACCCGTCCAGGTCATCTGTGGCCAGATACCCCTCCACGCCGGCGCCGCTCGCAGGAGTCAGGTCATCGAACAAGGGCGAGGTGCTGGCGGTGACGAGCCGCTGCCCCAACCGCGTTGCTGCTGCGCGGTGGGCAGCGAAGTGGTGGACGGTCGCGCGGTTGCGGACGGCTGAGACGAACTCGTCGGCGCCGATGTCACGCAGCCTTCCCTTCAACCGTGAGCGTTGGGCCTGACCCAGCCATTCAACCCGCACGCCGGCCAGCAGGCCGATCGCCGCCCACGCAGTGTCCTCAGCCCAGGCACGTTGCCGGTGCCCCGCCCTCTGGCGGCCGAACCGGTGCACCGACTCCGCATCGAGCAGATTGGCTCCGACCGCCACGATCGCGCCAGCCTTGGCCAGGCGCTGCACCTGACGCACCGACACACTCAGTCGCTCTGCAGCCACGTCCATCGCCATCAAAGCCATACAGACAATGTCGCATCAGCGACACTATCGGTCAAGCGAGGTAGCCGGCCGTCAGGTGTCATCAGGCCGACCACCTGGCCGCGGTCTCCGAGGCGAGTCTGAGCAACGGCTCGAGATCACGGTGCTCGCGAAGTCATCCCAGCACCAAAAGGCCGTCCAGGTCCTCGGGCCTGGACAGAGCCCCAACCCTAAATCAGATCGCCCGCCCCCTGAATCAGCCACGGATCCCCAACGGAGCAGATAACGTACGCGGACGCATTGGTGAGGGAGAACATGGATCACATTGACTGGCTGCCAGACAAGGCCAACAGCATTAGCTCATCGACTGGGAGGCTCGTGGTCGACGGCGCCCGGTCTGTTGAAGTTCACCCCGATGCCTCATCCAAGGCGCAGATTGCGGCCCTGCTCGACTTGCTTGATCTTCACCTCAGCGGCGCGGCGACCAGCGAAGACATCCGCCCCGACCGAGTCATAATTCGAATCCCAGAGCCGAGTAGCGAGGCCCGCGGTGCAATCGGCACGCTCATCGACGCTCTTGTCACTCCACTGACTATCGACGTGCTCGAACTGACCAGAGACTCTGCCTGGTCCCCCGCCGCCATCGGATGGGACCTCAGCGAAGTTAGCGAGTACCGCCGCTGGCCCGGCCTGCTCTCGCGATCTCGCCCAGTCCCACCTCTGGTGTCCGCCATCGTGAGAGACGCCGCCATCCCAGCGCTACGCGCGTATCCGATGCTCTCCACCGAAGCCGGATGGTCGCTGCGTCTAGAAGGTCTTGAAGTCGGACGCGTCACAGCGGATCAAGTCGCACTCGGTGTCGGGAAGGACGGCAAGTCCGGCGCCCAGAGCCGGCAGCGCGCGGCGTGGGTCGACTCCACAGGGAACGCGATGCCGTTGATCACTTCGGATGCCAGCGAGGCCGTTCGGGAGATCGCCAAATTTGCAACTAGTTGGCAGAATCCGGGGACAACGAAGCTCGAGCAAGATGAACACGCACTGGAGTCCCGGATTCTGCGCGGCGAGACGCCTATTCAGATCAACGGTCGTCTGCTGTCGCTCATCGAGTCTGATCCGGTCGTGAACTGGGGAAGCCAGTTCCCCACCAAGTGGGGTCCTGGCGGCAAGGCTCGGTACCTGGACGCCCTGCTTCGCGACGGATCGATCCCGTGGGCGGTCGAGATGAAGGTGGAAGGCGGCGCAGGTGTCGGGCAGTACTATCGCCACGCTGTTGCTCAGGCTGTCCTCTATCGAGAGTTCATCCGTCAAGCACACCCGCTCCACGAATGGTTCGAAGACCGCGGCCTCGACGCTGCGCAATGTCGGGCGGCCGTCGTCGTGCCACAGATGACCAACCCCAAGCAAGCACGATGGCGCGACCATGTCGTCCGACTTTGCGAAGCATTTGCGGTGGAGTTCATCGAAGTGGATCCGAAGCACGCGCTGCGACACTGATCGAGTTTTGTCCCACGCGTGCTCTAGCGTCCCGGGCCATGACGCTCGATGAGTACGCAACGGGACAGCAAGCGATCGCTTCAGCATGGAAGAAGCGAACACCTACCCTCCTCGGCTTCGCTCGGGAGTCCGCCCCGTGGATCAACCAAGATGGCAGTCCAGTTGGCTTCTACACCCACTGCCTGCCGCGTGAATCCGCCGCCTCCAACCTCTTACCGGGAAACCATGGCGCCATCGGCCTGTTCGCCGAACTCGAGATCCCGTGGCACTGCGGCATCAACGAAGGACCAGGCAACAATCTGCTGTCCAGTCAGGTCCAGTGCGTGAATGCGCTGATGCCGATGGTCAACGATCCCCAGCGAATTATCCGCGCTTTTGGCGATCTTCTTGATATCGCCGAAGTTCTCGAGATCGAGCCGAACCGATACCTGACGTTCGAGTACATCGGCCCGACCGACTACTTCAACGAGGGCGCTGGCCAGCCTCGAGTCCGAGGTGCCAAATGCACCAGCCTCGACGCGGCGTTCCTCTACTCGACCAGCGCGGGCACGACCGAGTTGGCTCTGATCGAGTGGAAGTACACCGAGAAGTACAACCGCATGCGTAAACCAAACATCCGCTATGACCAGACACGCATCAATCGCTACGGCCCGGACTACCACGACCCGTCCGGTCCGCTCCGCTCCGACTTGATCGACATCAAGTGGATGCTCGACGAACCCTTCTACCAACTCATGCGCCAGCAACTACTCGCGTGGCGTCTCGAGCAAGACCGAGCAGAAGGTGCCGCCGTCGTCAGGATCCTCCACGTACTACCTCCGACGAATGATGCCTACCAAGCGTCGCTCGTTCGGCACGACCGCCAACTTGGTGACAGCGTCGACGCTGTTTGGTCCAAGCTCCTCCACAGTCCCGACAGATTCATTCACGTCAACCCGGAAGTGTTTCTCGACGAATCAATCACCAGTTGGGACTACATCGACCGCTACTCACCGGCTGACACCCACGACCTTCCTTGGGGCGTAGCCGTCTGGCGCCGTGACGGCCGGATTGTCGCGGCCGCCTACGTCGAAGAAGACAGCTTCGAGTGGTGCCAGAGTCGCACCACCATCGAGCGACCAACCGACCGAACACAACTCGCCGCGATCCCTGACCGCGAGTATTTCGCTCTGGCTGACGATGAGAGGACCATGATCGTCGGCCCCCGACAGTTTGCACGCGCTTTTCTGCGAGCAGTCGTGGCTACCGGCCTCACCCAACCAGACACCCTCACCTGCTGTTCATGGCCCAACAACACCGAGGAACTCATCAGCGCATGGCCGCCACTCGAACTGGGGTTTCGAAACGGGTTCTGAAAGCCCGAGCGCTCACCTGGGACCAACACGTCGCCGACGCGTCAACTAGACCGCACCACCGGCACATGAAAAAATCCCCTGAACAGCATTTCTGCTGGTCAGGGGATTTCGTTGGTAGCGGGGACAGGATTTGAACCTGTGACCTCTGGGTTATGAGCCCAGCGAGCTACCGAGCTGCTCCACCCCGCGTCGCTGGTTCAAGTTTACGACATCGTGACCAGTGGACCAAATCGGGGTGCAGCGGGCGGCTCCGCCCTGCATCGTCACCGCGTACGAGCCATGATTGAAGAACCAATCACTTTCCATCGGAAGGCATGACATGCCCAGCACCACGTCCAACGGAATCGAACTGAACTACACCGACACCGAAGGTGACGGTCGTCCGGTCGTGCTGATCCACGGTTGGCCCCTCAGCGGCGCCTCGTGGTCCGAGCAGGTTCCCGCCCTCACCGAAGCGGGCTACCGCGTCATCACCTACGACCGCCGCGGCTTCGGCGCTTCGGACAAGCCGGCCGACGGATACGACTACGACACCTTCAGCGAGGACCTCGCCGGTCTGCTCGATCACCTCGGCATCACCGACGCCACCTTGGTCGGCTTCTCCATGGGTGGTGGCGAGGTCGCTCGCTACCTTGGCACCCGCGGCAGCGAGCGCGTTCGCTCGGCCGTGCTCGCCTCGTCCGTGCCGCCGTTCCTGCTCAAGACCGATGACAACCCCGACGGTGGACTCGCCGACGAGGACGTCGAAGGCATGAAGTCCGGCTTCCGCGACGGTCGGGACGCGTTCCTCGACGGGTTCACCACGAACTTCTTCTCCGCCGACGGTGACCTCAAGGTCACCGAGGCGCAGCGTCAGGAGGCCATCGCACTGGTGGCCCCGGCCACCGACGTCGCGATCGAGGCCTGCATCGACGCCTTCGGTCGCACCGACTTTCGAGGCGACCTGGCCAAGATCGACGTGCCGGTGCTCGTCATGCACGGCGACGCCGACGCCATCGTCCCGTTCGAGGTCAGCGGCAAGCGTTCCGACGAGTCCATCGCGGACTCGACGCTGCACGTGATCAAGGGCGGCCCGCACGGCGTCAACGTCAGCCACGCCGACGAATTCAACCGCGCGCTGCTTGAGTTCCTCGCCAACTGACCTCACCCAGACGACGGGCGCGGATGCAGGTGCATCCGCGCCCGTCGTCTGTCGTGTCAGCGTTCCTCGCGGAACTCCACATGTCGCCGTACGACCGGATCGAACTTGCGCAGGGTCAAGCGATCAGGATCGTTGCGGCGGTTCTTGCGTGTGACGTAGGTGAATCCCGAGCCGGCTGTTGATCGCAGCTTCACGATCAGGCGGATCTCACTACTGCGCGCCGCCATCAGACCCGCCCCCCTCGCGCCACCAGCTGCGCGATCACGGCATCGATGCCCCGGACGTCGATGGTCTTGATGCCGCGCGCACTCACCCGCAGCGTGACGGTACGGCCGAGGCTGGGCGCCCAGTAGCGCTTACGTTGGATGTTGGCGTCGAATCGACGCTTCGTGCGCCGGTGCGAGTGGGAGACCGCGTGGCCGAACCCCACCTCGGCTCCGGTGACCTGACAGACCCGTGACATGACTGCTCCTTCGCTTTCACTGCATGACGTGACTTGTGTAGAATGAGACTCATTCCCATTAAGTCTACGTCTGGAGCACAACCGATGCAGCACGGCATCCACCCCACCTATCGGCCCGTGGTCTTCCGAGACCGGTCGGCCGACCTCGTGTTCATCTCCGGGTCGACCCTGACCGGCGAGGAGACGACCGAGATCGACGGCCGCTCCTACCCGGTCATCGACGTCGACGTATCCTCGGCCAGCCACCCCTTCTGGACCGGCCAGGGACGCGTGCTCGACACCGAGGGCCGCGTCGAGAAGTTCCGCCGCCGCTACGGGATCGACGCGTGAGCACTCCCCTGGTGCTGCTGACCGGCATCGACGCCGAGGCACTGGCCAGTGCCATGATCGCCCTGCAGTGGGACGTGCCGGATGCCGTCGCCGTGCGCCACGAGATCGACGTCGAGCGACAGATTCTGACACGGACTGTCAGCGACGTGTCCGGCATCGTCGAACGGATCCATCTCGACCTCGACCATGCGTGCGTCAGCTGTGCCCTGCGTGAAGACATCATGCCGACCCTGGTGCGGCTGGCCGACGACGGTCAGTGGTCCACGATCATCGCCCACCTGCCGGTGTCGGCCGATGCGACCCAGGTGTGCCGCGTGCTCGACCACGACGAGACCCTCGCCCGGTCGCTGCACGTGGCCTCCGTGATCGCCGTGGTGAACGGTCCGACCGTCCGAGCGGACCTCCTGGGCGACGACCTGCTGCGCGAGCGCAGGTTGCAGACGTCTGCGTCCGACAACCGCGGTGTGGCCGAGGTCCATGCAGCCCTGATCGAGTACGCCGACGCCGCCGTCATCGTGGGCGACGTCGAACCCACAGATCGCCACCTGGTCTCGATGCTGCAACGACCCGACGCGATCGGCGCCGTCGATCACCTCGATCTCGACACCGCGCGCCTCGTGTCCGTCAGACGGCCGCACCAGGCGGCCGAGAACTGGGTCCACCCCGCACACATCGCTCCCGTCGGCCTGGTCGAGACCGGTCAGGCCTGGACCATCGAGCTCCGCTCGGACCGCCCATTCCACCCTCAGCGACTGCTCGACAACATCGGAGCGCTCGGAGGTGGCGCGCGTCGCTCGCGCGGCTGCTTCTGGCTGCCGACCCGCCCGACCGCCTCGAGGAGTGGGACGGCGCCGGCGGCCAGCTCAGTGTCGGGCCGTGCGAGCACGACGACATCGGCCCGCACACCCGCATCCTCGTCACCGGCGTCGACGACAGACGCGATGAGCTCCAGGCCCTGTTTCACCACTGCCTGCTCACCGACGCCGAGCTCGCCGAGCGCGGCACCATCTGGGAGTGCGAGTCCGACGGCTTCGAGCCGTGGCTCGGCCCCGTCCGTCAGACCGCCTAGCAACAGACCACCGAGAAGGAGCCGTCATGGCCGTGCCGAAGCGCAAGATGTCTCGCAGCAACACCCGTCACCGTCGATCGAGCTGGAAGGCCGCGCCGATCGATCTCGTTCCCGTGCAGGTCGACGGGGTGACCCACCGGGTCCCCCGCCGGCTCGTCCGGGCGGTCCACCGCGGCCTCATCACCCCAGCGGTCACACGATGAAGGTCCGCAACTCGCTGCGCTCACTCAAGCAGCAACCCGGAGCCCAGGTCGTGCGCAGACGCGGCAGGACATTCGTCATCAACAAGCAGAACCCGCGCTTCAAGGGCCGCCAGGGCTGAGCGACCCGGACGCACCACACCCCCGTCGGCACGGCCGACGGGGGTGTGGTCTGTCGCGGGGTTGAGGCCTACTGGCCTGCGGCCTGCGCATCCTGGGCGTCGGTGATGGCTCCGCCCATCTGGTCGATGCGCTGCTGGTACAGGGTCAGGTCGCCGTCCTGCAGAGCGTCCTGGGCCTCGTTGTAGAAGCGGCTCGCGTCCTCGAGGTACTCCGCGGTGGTCTTGCCCTCGACGTCCGGCGCAGGAGTCGGCTCGGCATCCGGCGTCGCTGCGTCGTCACCGGTGGCCTCCCCCCCATCGGCCCCGTCACCGGTGGTGTCGGTGGTGTCGGCACCCTCGAGCCCGACCGCCACGCGCAGCGCCTCGTCCAAGGTCTGGCCGAAGCCGACGGCCTCGCCGAACGAGACCGCGACGAACTGCAGCACCGGATAGGAACCAACGTCCGCGCTGCGCTGGATGTAGACCGGCTGCACGTACAGCAACCCCTCCCCGACCGGCAGGGTCAGCAGGTTGCCGCGCAGAATGCGCGCCTCCTCGGACTGCTCGAACTGCAGCAACGCCTGGGTGACGCCACGATCGGTCTGGAAGTCGTTCGCGATCTGGCTGGGACCTGGCACCTGGGTGTTGCTGGGCAGCTCCAGGATCTGCATGGTGCCGTAGTCCTCGCTCGTCGCCTCGGCGTTCACCGAGACGAACGACGCCAGGTTCTGCCGGCTGTTGGGCAGGAACACGCTGGTCAACGAGAAGTTCGGCTCGTCGGCTCCCGGTCGAGCGATCGACAAGTAGTACGGCGGCTGCAGCGTGGCCGCGTTGCGACCCAGTGTCGGGTCACCAGGCACGCGCCAGCGCTCACCATCTTCGTAGAACGTCTGCGCGTCGGTCACGTGGTACCGGCTCAGCACGTCGCGCTGGACCTTGAACATGTCGACCGGGTAGCGCAGGTGCGACATCAGGGACTCGTCGATCTCGTCCTTGGGCTGCACCGAGCCCGGGAAGGTCTTCATCCAGGTCTTGAGGATCGGATCCTCGGTGTCCCACTGATACAGGTCGACCGATCCGTCAGAGGCATCCACCACCGCTTTGACCGAGTTGCGCATGTAGTTGATCTCGTCGGTCGGCAACGCCGCCTGCGCCCGGTTCTGGGTCAGGGTGTCAGCAGTGGCCTCCCGCAGGGAACGCGATTCGGAGTACGGGTACGCGTTGCTGGTCGTGTAACCGTCCACGATCCACACGACGCGTCCGTTGACAACAGCCGGGAAGGTGTCACCGTCGATGGTCAGCCACGGGGCGACCTTCTTGACGCGGTCGCGCGGGCTGCGGTCGTACAAGATCTTGGACGCGTCGTTGACACGGTTGGACAGCACGATGTTCGGCTCGGCGAACTTGAAGGCATACAACGCCTTGTTGAACAGACCCCCGATCGGCACGCCGCCCTCACCGTCGTAGGTGTTGGCGCTGGCGTTGGCCTGACCGCCTTCACTGTCGCTGGCAGCGCCACGCGGCACGTCGACCTCGATGGCTTCTGCACCCTCGGGGCGACCCACGATCGAGTAGTCCGGGGAGTTCTCGCCGAAGTAGATGCGCGGCGGCGTGGTGATGTTGAGCTCACCGACCGGCGGGATGTCCTTCTCGACCCACACCGGCTCGCCCTGAGGACCGCGCTGGTTGCCGCGGGCCGCGATGACGCCGTAACCATGGGTGTAGACGGTGTGGTCGTTGGCCCAGTTGCGCTGTGTGTCGGGCAAGCCGTTGAGGTCCAGCTCGCGCGCCGCGATGATGATGTCCTGCGGGATCTCGTTGTCGCCGATCTGGTAGCGATCGACGTCGAGCGTGTCGGGAACGGTGTAGTAGCCGCGCACCTGCTGCAGCTGCTGGAAGGCATCAGAGATCAGCGTCGGGTCGAGCAGACGGGTGCTGACCCGCTCCTCGGCCGAGGCGGTCAGCTCGGTCGGTGTCAGCTGGGTGCTCGCGGTGTACGGCTGCGACTCGGAGTCCGTGAGGTTGAAGGCGTCACGTGTCGCGTCGATGTTGCGCGCGATGTACGGGCCTTCCTTGTCCGGCTCGGATGGATTGACCTGGAAGGCCTGCATGACGGCCGGCCAGATGCCACCGAGCAGCACCGAGCTCAGCACGAGCATGCCCAGGCCGAGAGCCGGAAGCACCCACGAGCGGATGAACACGGCGGCGAAGAACAGCAAGGCGCACACGATGGCCACGCCGATCAGGATGTTCTTGGCCGGGATGCGGGCGTTGTCGTCGGTGAACCCGACACCGTCGATCAGTCCGGAGTTGCCAACGACGTAACCGAAGCGATCGAGCCAGTACGACACGGCGCGCGTCGCGATGCCCAGGCCGACCAGGATCGACAGGTGGACCTGCGCGGCGCGGGTGAACTTGGGCCCGCGGCCCTGCATGCGGATGCCGCCGTAGACGTAGTGCACGAACACCACGCCGAGCACCGTGACGACGATCAGCGCGAACGAGTACGACGTCAGGAAGCGCCACCACGGGTAGTCGAAGATGTAGAAACCGATGTCACGGCCGAACTGTGCGTCGTCCTGACCGAACGATGTTCCGTTCCACCAGAGCTTGAAGGTCTCCCAGCGGCTCGCTCCGACCGACCCGGCGAACGCGACCACGATCAGGCCGACCACGAGGGTGACGGGCTTGAGGATGGGGTTCAGTGCGGTGCGGTACCGGAAGGCCGGGTCGTCGCGACGCATCGAGGGGTTCTCGGGGCGGAACCGGTACGCGAGGTACAGGTTGGCGATGACGACCGCTCCGAACACCAGACCGAACACCGCGAACATGCCGATACGGGTCAGCAAGAGGTTCTGGTAGACGTCGCTGTACCCGATGGACCTGAACCAGAGACGGTCGGTCCACACGCTGGTGAAGATCGAGCCCAAGAACAGCAGCGCTGCCAGGGTGATCAGCGTGGGGACGAGAACACGGCGTCCGCCGCCCCCGCCCTGGGGCTCGCGGGGCGCCCGCTGACGGGCGTTTCCGAAGATGTCGCTCACGTGTCTCCTGCTCGTTTCGCCCGGCACAGCCGCGGGAGGTTGTCCCCGACTCTAGGCCACTGATCCAACTGGTTCGTCATGGTTCCAACGTCTGTCGCACGAGCTCGACGAGCCCCGGAACAAGGTCCGGGCCCTCGAGCAGCTCGGCACTGTTGCCGTCGGAGTCGAGCGCGCGACCACGCACGGCGCTGTGCACGGCACCGCCGCGGGTCACGGCGGCCACGAGGCGCACCTCGCGACGGTCCGGATGAGCAGCAGCCGCCGCGATGAGCTCGGTGGGATCGTCGGGCAGTGAGTCCTCGGCGTCGGGGGGCAGCATGACCCGCTCCATGACCACCACACAGCCCGTGACCGACTCGGGCCAGCTGATCTCGCTGAGCAGGTCCTCGATGGAGCGACCGTCTGCGGGAACGTCCTGCTCGACCGAGGTGAAGCCTCCCGTGCCCAGAGACAGGTTCTGCGCGAGCTCGGGCTCGCTCTTGACCAGCTCATCGGTCGGGACGAGGGCGAACAGGCGGGCCGGTTGGTCCCAGCCGTCGGTCCCGACATGGTGCTCGACCTCGAGCGCGGCGCGACGGACGGGAGAATCAGGCATCAGCTGCATGTGGGAACTCTGGCATCTGGGTCGTCGGCCAGCTTCTCCAGGGAGCTGATCGCGTCATCGAGCGTCGAGGTCTCCACGAGCGTGAGGCCCTTGGTGTCGCCCTCGAGCGCCTCGGCACAGTTCGGCGCCGGCACGAGGAAGACCGTCGCGTCCTCGGCGGCGGCGCCGGCGATCTTCTGCTGGATGCCGCCGATCGAGCCGACCACGCCGTCGGCGCTGATCTCGCCCGTGCCTGCGACCTTGAGTCCACCGGTCAGGGAACCGGGGGTGAGTCGGTCGTAGATCGCGAGTGCGAACATCGTTCCGGCGCTGGGCCCGCCGATGGTGTCGCCGACGTTGTTCTCGATCTCGATCGGGAAGTCGTACTGGGTGCCGACGCTGATGCCCAGACGCGGGATGGTCGGATCGACCTCGTCGGCGCGGGTGGTCACCTCGATGGTGCGCACGGCGCCGTCGCGGTTGACCTCCACCGAGATGGTGTCGCCGGGCTCGCCGGCACCGACCGCCTCGACCGTCTCTTCTGACGTGGTGACGTCCTGCGCGTCGACGGCCCGGATGAGGTCACCCGGCTGCAGCTTGCCGGCTGCGGCGCCGTCCGGTGACACGTCGGCGACCTGGGGCGTGCCCGGCACGTCGAATCCTGCAGCCCGCAGGGCGGCGACGCGCGAGGAGTCCTTGGAGCCGTCGAGCTGGGCCGCGGACTGCTCTCGCGAGGACTCCGCAGTGGCGCCCTCGGGGTAGACCAGCGACCGCGGCACCACGGCGACGTCGTCGTCGAGATAGGCCTCGACCGCCTCGACGAGCGAGACCTTCGCATTGGCGCTCGCGACGCGCACCGTGGTGAAGTCCAGATTTCCTGACGTGGGGTACGTCGTGACGTCACTGCCGAAGGTGAACATCGGCTGTCCCTCGAACTCCCCCAGCGTGTCGAACGCCGGGCCCGGGCGCAGCGTGACGTACGGAACGGGCAGCATCACCGCGAGGCTGGTCAGGGCGATGAGAGCCAGCGCTGCCGTGAGACGCGTGACGAAGGTCCGGCTGGGACGCCCGGGATCGGGCATCGGATCACCGGGCTGGTGAGGGTCTGGCACGTGGCGATCCTAGATCCTCGACCCCAACGCGGGCCCGCCGCTCACAGCCACGCCTGATCGCCTGAGGAAAACGTCTGCTGCTTCCAGACCGGGACCTCGTGCTTCAGCTCGTCGATCAGCCGGCGGCAGGCAGCGAAGGCCGCCGGCCGGTGTCCGGCCGAGGCCCCGACCACGACGGCTAGGTCGCCGACCGCCAGATCCCCGATGCGGTGGGTGGCTGCCAGGGCCACGACGTCCTCCTCGGACCCGATGCGCTCGGCAACCTCGCGCAGCCGATCCAGGGCGGTGGGGTGCGAGGAGTAGCTCAGATCGCTGACCTGATCGCCCTGGTCGTGGTCACGCACCGTGCCCACGAACAGACAGGTCCCGCCGGAGGACGGATCGGACACCGCGGCGAACACCTCGTCGAGGCTCAGCGGGGCATCTCGAATGTCGAGCAGTCGAACGATCTCCATGATCGACCCATCGTAGAACGACGTCGCCACGACCCGCCGCCTGGAACCGGACGCTGGGCCTGGTCGCTAGAGTTGGGTCATGTCCGAACGCGACGACGACCAGCCCGAGAACCCCTTCAAGGGCACGCCCTTTGAGCAGATGTTCGGGGAGATGGCGGGTGGCCAGATGGACCTGAACCAGATCATGGGGCAGGTCCAGCGCATGTTCACGCCCCACGAGGGCAGCGTCGACTTCGACGCCGCCAAAGACGTGGCGCGCCACACGATCGCCGCCGCCGGCGCGGACCCCTCCCCGCACGCAGGTCAGATCGGCGCAGTCGCCGACGCTGTCCGGCTCGCCGAGGCGTGGCTGGATCGCGCCACCGACATCCCTGCGGGTGCCACCACCTCGACCGCCTGGAGTCGGGCCGAGTGGATCGAGCACACCTCAGACACCTGGCACCAGCTGGTCGAACCCATCGCAGCCCACGTCGTGTCGGCCATGGCCGACGCGCTGCCCGAGGAGGCGCGCGCCATGGCCGCTCCCCTGATGGGGATGCTCACCCAGGCCGGCGGCGCCATGTTCGGCCAGCAGATCGGTCGCGCGCTCGGCGAGCTCGCCGGTGAGGTGCTGTCGGCCAGCGACATCGGAATTCCCCTGGGGCCCGTCGGCGTGGCCGCCGTCCTGCCCACCAACCTCGAGGCCTTCGGCGAAGGCCTCGACCACGGTCCCGCCGACGTCATGCTCTATGTCACCTTGCGCGAGTGCGCCCACCAGCGCCTCTTCAGTCACTCGCCCTGGCTGCGGTCGGCCCTGGTCACGGCGATCGAGGAGTTCGGCCGCGGCACCCGCATCGACGTGTCGGCCATCGAGGCCCAGCTCGGGCACCTCGATCCGACCCGTCCTGAGCAGATCCAGGAGGCGCTCAGCAACGGGCTGTTCGAGCCCGAGCGCACCCCCGAGCAGCAGAAGGCACTCCTGCGTCTGGAGACACTGCTGGCCTTCGTCGAGGGCTGGGTCGACGACGTCGTCACCCAGGCCACCGCGGACACGATGCCGGCGGCCATCCCGCTGGCCGAGGCCATGCGCCGTCGCCGCGCCGCGGGCGGCCCGGCCGAGCAGACCTTCGCCTCGCTGGTGGGACTGGAGCTGCGCCCCCGCCGGCTGCGCGACGCCAGCACGCTGTGGGCGGCGCTGCGCGACCGCCAGGGCACCGAGGCCCGCGACCTGCCGTGGACGCACCCCGACCTCATGCCGACCGCCGACGATCTCGACGATCCCCTGGGCTTCGCCCAGACCGAACGACCCGAGCAGTCCGCGGACGACGACTTCGACGCCGAGCTCGGCCGCCTGCTGGACGGCGACCTCGACGCGGGCCCCGACGGAGACCCTGACGGAAGCGCTGACGGGGACGAGGACGGGGACTCCCCCTCCTCGTGACACTGCACGACGACGCGACGGCGACCCTCCAGCGGTGGGACGCCCCCGACGCGGCGCAGGAAGATCTACGCCTGCTCTATCTCCGTCATCTCGCGGCTGAACCGGACGCCATGATGCGCAGCTGTCGTCCCGACCACCTCACCTCCAGTGCGCTGGTGATCTCCCCCGACGGCGAGCAGGTCGTCCTGACCAAGCACCCCAAGGCGGGCCTGTGGCTGCAGACCGGCGGGCACTGCGAACCCACCGACACCACCCTCGCTGCAGCCGCCCTGCGAGAGGCTCTCGAGGAGTCCGGCATCGCGGACCTGCGCATCGATCCAGTGCCCCTGCTGCTGTCGCGCCACGAGGTCCCGTTCTGCGGCCCCGTGCAACCGGCACACCACCTCGACGTGCAGTTCATGGCGACCGCACCCGCTCATGCCGAGCTCGTCATCAGCGTGGAGTCCGATGCGCTGCGCTGGTGCCCGTCGGACCGTCCGCCCGATCCCACCGATCAGGACGTGCGCGACCTCATCGCTGCTGCCAGGACACGCCTTCGAGGAATCCCCGGGATCGCTCCCCGTGGGGAAACTGACTGATCAACGCCCAGAGCCGCTTGCTGTGATTGGCCTCGATCAGGTGGGCCAGCTCGTGCAGGAGCACGTAGTCGATCACGTCGTCGGGCATGCCCTGCAGTCGGTGCGACAACCGGATGGTGCGATCGACACTCGTGCACGAGCCCCATCGGGAGCTCTGGTTGGTGACCCACCGCACCGAGGCAGGAACCGCGCGACCGTCGAGCCACCGATCGGACAGCGCACGGGCGCGGACCATCAGGTCCTCATCGCCCGAGGGACGGCGAGCCTCTCGGCGATCGAGCCGCTCGACGAGCTCGCGCACGTGCTCGGCCTCCCGTGCCCTCGACAGGTGCGCCGGCACGAGCACGATGGTCTTGTCACCCTCGCGATAGGCCCGGATGGTGCGCCGGCGGCGCGTGCTGCGACGGATCTCGACCTCGGCCATGCCTGCAATGTAGTCCCCGGTTCAACCAAGCGACCGAACACGCCGATGTTGTCCACACCGCACGCGGCGATCCCCACATCCTGTCCCCAGGGTTATCCACATCGGTGGACAATAAGCCGAATTTTGTACGAGCCGCAGGCGGGAGGTTGCTGCAGTCTCGGGCCTCGTCCGCGTAGTCTGACGTGACCGGCACCACATCACTTGGTGCCCGATGGCAAGGAGACCCGAAATGGCAGAAACCTGGAGCGGCGAGTTCTACTGCGTCAAGTGCAAGGAAAAGCGCGAGGCAACCGGCGAGATCCACGTCAGCGACAAGGGCACCAAGATGGCCAAGGGTGTATGCCCGGTCTGCAGCACCAAGTTGAACCGGATCCTCGGCAAGGCCTGACTGCGGCTTGCCACGGACACGACGGGGTTCAGCCGCCAGTTGAACCCCGTCGTGCCACGGGCGTCGTAGAGTTCCTGGATGTCCATCAGCTCCTACACCGACATCCATGGGTGGTTCTTCTGGGAAGACACCCTGCTGTTCGCCGACATCCTCGGCAGTCAGGCCGAGCTGGGCACCGTGGTCGAGCTGGGGGCTTTTCTCGGGCGCAGCACCGCGTTGATGGGGTACTACCGGCGCGCCGACGAGGCGTTCGTCGTGGTCGACCTGTTCGGCCTCGAGCCCGAGGACGCCGCCAACGCCGCAGAGAACGTGCTGTCGTACAGCAATGTCGACCCTGCTTCTCTGCGTGCTGAGTTCGAGTCGAACTACGGCGCGCTGCACGACCGCATGCCGCTGGTCGTGCAGGCCATGTCGACCGAGGTGGCCCAACACGTCGACGCGCACACCGTGCGATTCGCTCACGTCGATGCCTCTCACCTGTACGCGCACGTCGCCGGCGACGTGGCCGTCATGCGTGACCTGATGCAGCCCGATGGCGTGATCGTGTTCGACGACTACCGAGCCGTGCACACCCCCGGGGTCGCTGCAGCGGTCTGGGAGGCAGTCGCCAACCACGATCTCGTGCCATTCGCGCTCAGCCCCTACAAGATGTACGCGACCTGGGGCGACCCGGCGCGACACCTCGAGCGAGCCTGGCGGCTCGGCCACGCTGAGCCCGACCTCGACGTGTCCCGCGAGATGATCCTCGGTCACGACGTGGTGCGGCTGGAGAAGACCAAGGGGCCAGCGCATCCCGCCTCGCGGATGTCCGCCGACGAGGTCGACGCTGTCGCGCGAGCGGTCGCCGACCACGTGGCAGGATCCGTGCGCACCACGCGGTCGCGCAGCGACTGGGCGCCGCCGGTCGTCGTCGAGTGGGTCCGTGCGAGACGGCGGAGACGTTCGACCAGCTGACCCGCCTGTGGACGGCGAGGCGCGAGGAACATCGCACCGCAGCACCCTGAGGCCATGGTGTTCCGCCCAGCGCTTCGTCCCGGTTCGGTCGTGCTGCGTCGAGATGCACGGCACCTCCAGGTCGGCACGTCACCCGGAATCATCGTGCGAGACCGGCCAGGTCTGCACCGTCTACTTCTCTTGCTGGACGGTCTGCACGACTCGGCGTGGTGGGCCGAACAGGTACCCGACCTGGATGCTCCGGTGCACACCGTGTTGTCGGAGCTGACCGCCGCCGGCGCGATCGTCGATGCCAGCTCATGGCGCCCCGCACGTGCGGTGGCCGAGGCTCGACACCTCGCCGCCACCGGCCGCCATCCCGACGCGCTGGCTCGACGAGCGCGGCTGCGGGTCTCCCTGCACCACGACGGTGGCACCGGTGACCTGGCTGCACTGACGGCGGCCGTGCTCGTCGATGCTGGTGTCACGCCGACCGAGGACCTCGATGCCGACCTGGTGATCCTGATGTGCACCGGCGAGCCGGCGCGGGCCGTCGTCGAGGAGGCCGTGCGGTGTCGGGTCAGGCATCTGCTGGTCCGGGTCGAGGAGAGTCGCGCGCAGATCGGACCTCTGGTCACCCCTGGCGTCACCCCGTGCCTGGGCTGTCACGACCTGCATCGCAGCGTGTGGGACCCGGGCTGGGGAGCACTTGTGCCGCAGTTCGGCCGACGCGCCACGGCGCACAATCCGCCAGCGCTGGGCGCGGTGCTCCCTCACATCGTGGTCGGCGAGATCGTCCAGGTCGTGCTGGTCGTCGCTGACCAGCCATCGGCTCATCCAGCGCTCGACGTCACGTGCCTCGGCCCGGGGACCGCTGACCGGCGCACCTGGGCCGCGAGCTTCCACCACCGGTGCTCGTGCGCTCTTCTACCAGCGGCGTGATGAGGGTGTTCGCACTATCGTGAGGGTGTGGCTGACAAGGGCGAACGCGACCGCGACGGTTTGACCGGTGGCGCGTTCTCACGCACGGCCCGACTCGCCGCGCTCCCGGTGGGATTCGCCGGACGCACCACGCTCGGCCTGGGCAAACGGATGGTCGGTGCTCCGGCCAATGTCGTGCTCAGCGAGGTGCAGCGACGTACCGCCGACCAGATCTTCTCGGTGCTGGGCCAGCTCAAGGGCGGCGCCATGAAGTTCGGCCAGGCGATGAGCATCTTCGAGGCGGCCCTGCCCGAGGAGCTCATCGGGCCGTACCGCGAGACGCTCACCCGATTGCAGGACGCCGCTCCACCGATGCCTCCCAGCGTCGTGAACCGGGTGCTCACGGCCGAGCTCGGCCCCGACTGGCGCGACCTGTTCGAGTCCTTCGACGACACCCCTGCTGCCGCCGCCTCCATCGGCCAGGTGCACCGCGCCGTGTGGTCGGACGGGCGTGACGTCGCCGTCAAGATGCAGTACCCCGGCGCAGCCAAGGCCCTGATGTCAGATCTGCGCCAGATCTCGCGGCTGTCGCGACTCTTCGCCGTGATGGCACCGGGACTGGACGTCAAGCCCCTCATCCGCGAGCTGCAGGACCGCGTGGCCGAGGAGCTCGACTACACGCTCGAGGCCCAGGCGGGCGCCACGTTCGCTGCGGCCTTCGCCGATGATCCCGAGATCATCATTCCGACTCCCATCCACCACACCGAACGTCTCCTGGTCACCACCTGGCTGGAGTCCGAGTACTCCCTCGCGAAGGTCATCGCCGAGGGGACCCAGGACGAACGCGATCACTTCGGCGAGATCTATGGACGGTTCATGTTCGCCGGCCCACAGCGCGCCGGTCTCCTGCACGCCGACCCGCATCCGGGCAACTTCCGGATCATGGCCGATGGTCGGCTCGGCGTGATCGACTTCGGTGCAGTCGCGCGTCTCCCCGACGGCATCCCACCGGACATGGGTCGCCTCATCCGGCTGACCCTCGAGGGTGATCTCGAGGGCGTGCGCGAGGGTCTGATCGAGCTGGGCTTCCTCAAGGCCGGCACCAAGCTCGATGCCGATGCGGTGGGCCGCTACTTCGGACCGTTCGTGGAACCGGCCCGCGACGAGACCTTCACGTTCAGCCGCGAGTGGATGCGCGGGCAGATGACGCGGGTCAGTGCCCCGACCTCTGAGGGCATGGGCACGGCCATGCAGTTCAACCTGCCACCGGAGTACATGCTGATCCACCGCGTGTGGCTCGGCGGCATGGGCGTGCTCAGCCAGCTCGGTGCCACGGCTCCGTTCCGCGGCATCCTGGCCGAGTCGTTGCCGGGGTTCGCGAGCCACGAGGACCGCTAGTGACGAGCTGGCCGTGGCTCAGCGGCTCGCGGTGACCAGTTCGAGGATCACGTCGGCGTACCGCTCGAGCTTGGTCGGCCCGATGCCCGGCACGTGGGCCAGCGCATCGGCGTCGACGGGCTTCATCTCCGCGATGGACTGCAGCGTCGCGTCGGTGAACACGACGTAGGCCGGCTTGCCGATGGACGTGGCCTCGCCGGAGCGCCAGGTGCGCAGGTTCTCGTACAGCGTCTCGTCGTAGGTGGAGGCGCAGTCCTCGCACCGCCCGCGCGGACGGTCGATGACGGCGAGCACCTGGTTGCACACGCGGCAGCGGGCCACCTTGCGCTCGCGCGGCTGGCGCGCGGTGCGGCGCGACTCGTGACTGGCGGGGAGCAGGGCGTCGAGGAACCGGGTGGGGCCGCGCGTTCCGCGCTGGCCCTCACGGCGAGCAGCGGACCACGACACCATCAGGGTGGATCGGGCCCGGGTGACCGCGACGTAGAACAGACGTCGCTCCTCCTCGACCGCCACGGGGGTCTTGGCGTGCGGGCTGGGCACGGTGCCCTCCTGCATGCCGACACAGAACACTGCGTCCCACTCCAGCCCCTTGGCCGAGTGGATCGTGGCGAGGGTGACGCCCTCGGCGGCCGGAGCGTGGGCGGCCGCGGCCCGGCGGTCCAGATCGGCCACGAGATCGGCCATCGTGACCTGCGTGTTGCTCCCGGCGAGATCGCGTGCCATCGCCACGATGGCGCTGAGGGACTCCCACCGGTTGCGCACCTCGCCTGCCGCGGCAGGGGCGGTGTCGCTGTAGCCGATCCCGGCCAGGATGTGCCGGACGTCGTCGATGAACTCCTCACGGCCGTCGGCGGCGGTGCTCTGCAGGTCCGCGCGCAGCAATGCCATGGCCTGGCGGACCTCGCTGCGCCGGAAGAAGCCCTCACCGCCACGCAGGGTGAACGGGATCTCGTGCTGACTCAGCGCCTCCTCATAGGCCTCGGACTGGGCGTTGATGCGGTACAACACGGCCATCTCGCGGTAGGGCACACCTGAACGGTGCAGCAAGGTGATCTCGTTGGCCACGGCCTGCGCCTCGGCGGGCTCGTCGGGATGTCCTGTGTAGCTGACCGGATCGCCGGGTGGGCGTTGCGGTTGCAGCACCACGCCGTCGCTGCGCCCACCGGGACCGAACACCGCATTGGCCACCGCCACGATCTGCGGGGTGGAGCGGTAGTTGCGCACGAGCTCGTGGCGCTCCCCCTCGGTGAAGCGGGCCGTGAAGTCACGCAGGATCTGCGGGGACGCACCCGCGAACGAGTAGATGGTCTGGCGCGGATCGCCCACGACGCAGACATCGTCGCGACCACCGAGCCACAGGTGCAACAGCATCGACTGGAGCGGGTTGACGTCCTGGAACTCATCGACCACGAACCACCGGTACTGACGGCGCACCGTGGCGGCCACCTCGGGGTTGTCGGCCAGGATCGAGGCGGTGACCAGGAGGATGTCCTCCATGTCGATGCGCTCGGCACCCTTGAGGTCCTCGTAGCCGGCCAGCACCTGGGCCGTGGTGACATGATCGAGATCGCCGACCTGCCTGGTGCGTGCGGCCGCCTCGCGCACGTAGTCGGCGACCGGGATGTTGCTGACCTTGGCCCACTCGATCTCGGCCGCGAGATCGCGCACCAGGGCGTTGTCCGCGCGCAGCCCCAGACGGGTGGCCGTGGTGCGGACCATCGCGAACTTGGACTCGATGATCTCGGGGAACGCGGTGCCGAAGACCTGGGGCCAGAAGTAGCGGGCCTGGCGCAACGCGGCGGAGTGGAAGGTGCGCGCCTGCACGCCCGGGGCCCCCAGGTCGGACAGTCGGCCGCGCATCTCACCGGCTGCACGGGTGGTGAAGGTGACGGCCAGGACCTCGCTGGGCTCGTACAGGCCGGTGGCCACCCCGTAGGCGATGCGGTGGGTGATGGCACGGGTCTTGCCGGTGCCGGCACCGGCGATGACGGTGACCGGACCGCGCAGCGCCTGCGCGACCTTGCGCTGCTCGGGATCAAGACCGTCGAGCAGGTGGGCGGCGTCAGTCACGGGCGTCCTCGGGATGGGGGAATGCTTGCGGGTGTGTCACTGTTCTACCGACCGAGACTAGTCGTCGAAGGAGACAGAACATGACCGGATCGTTCACCCTCTACTCCACCCCCTGGTGTGGCTACTGCCACCGCCTCAAGTCGCAGCTCAAGCGCGAGGGGATCGAGTTCGACGAGGTTGACATCGAGCAGGACCCGGCCTCGGCCACGATCGTCGAGAAGGCCAATGGCGGCAACCAGACCGTCCCCACCCTGGTCTTCACCGACGGCAGCGCCCTGTCGAACCCGTCGGTCGCCCAGGTGCGCGAGAAGCTCGCCTCCTAGGACTAGGCCCATCTGCCGTGGATGGTCCCGCCATGCCAGGACTGGATGAGGGCGCGGGAGATCGAGACGTTGGGCGGCAGCAGGAGCTCGGCTGACGAGGTCATCTCGGTGACCTCGTCGCGGGTGAACCATCGCGCCTCGGCGATCTCGTCCTGATCCACCCTGATCTGCGCTCCGTCGTCCGCATGGTCGGCGGACCCGAAGTAGCCGACCATGAGGCTCTGCGGGAACGGCCACGGCTGACTGCCGGCATGACGGACCTCGCCCACGCGCACCCCGACCTCCTCCATGACCTCGCGTCGTACGGCGTCCTCGAGCGCCTCTCCGGGCTCGACGAAGCCGGCGAGCGTGGAGAACCGGCCCTCGGGCCACGAGGGCTGACGACCGAGCAGAGCGCGGTCCTGGTCATCGGTGATCAACATGATGACGGCCGGATCCGTGCGCGGGAACTGGTGGGTTCCACACTCGGCGCAGACCCGCACGTGTCCGGCCTGCGCGGGCACCGACGCAGCGCCACACGACGGGCAGAAACGGTGCCGCTCGTGCCACCGGGTGATGCCGACCGCGTGCACCGCGAGCGACGCATCGTCACGATCGATCTCCGGGCCGATCATGCGCAGGCTCGTGGGGCGCAGCTCGGCCGGCACCCGGTCGATGACGAGGGCCGCGTGGCGCACGTCGCCCAAGTAGCCGAGGAAGATCCACTCCCCCTCCGGCACCTGATGGCCCGCCAGGTCTGCCTCGACGATCCACGCGACGCCACCGGTCTCGGTGGTGGCCACGTGCTCCCCACCGATCACGAGGATGCGCAGCGGCCCGGGCGCCGAGCGCCACTGGTCGTCGGTACGAAGATGGGCGGCTCGGTCGTGTGTCGATCGGGAGAAGGCGTGGTCCACGGAGGCCACGGTAGACTCAGCTCAGGTGAGGTCGAGCGTGGCCTCCAGCGTGGCCCGGTCCGGCAGATCGTCGAGGCGGTCCACCCGGCCCAGCCGGATGTAGGCGAAGGCAGCCGTGACGTGGGCGGGGTCGATGTCGTGCATCTCGGCCCACGCCAGCCGGTAGATGGCCAGCTGCAGCGGATCGGCGGTGGGCGTGCGGTTGGTCTTCCAGTCGACGATCTCGAAGCGGCGGGTGCCGTCGGCGGCCACCGTGCAGAAGACGGCATCGATACGGCCGATCACCTGTCGGCCGCCGATCCGGATCGAGAACGGGGCCTCGAGGGCGTACGGCTCGCGGCCAGCGAGCTCACCGGCCAGGAAGTTCTCGAACAGCTCGGCCAGTTCTGGCTCGGAGACCATGCCCTCGTCACCTCGGCCGGGAAGCTCGGTGGGGTCGAACAGCTCGAACCGCTCGTAGTGCGCCTCGATCATGGCGTGCAGCCGGGTGCCGAGGCGCGCTGCGGCCGACGGACGGCGCGGAACGGGTCTGGCCAGCTGACGCAGGTAGGCGGACTCGTCCTCGGCGAGCGCCATGGTGGCTGTCGCCGAGAGCACCGCCGGCACGCTGACCTCGCGCACGGGGTGCTCGGCCTCGGCGGCCTCCGCGAGGAGCACGTCCAGCTCGGCATCGATCGTCTCGAGACGCTCGCGACCTGCGACGTCGGGTTCGACGGGCTCGGTCGGCACCTCGACGGGGCGACCTGCGCGCAGCGCGATGACCAGATCTGCTGCGGTGCGCCGTGGTGCCATGCCGGCCAGCGGAGCCGGCCAGCGGTGAGCCACACCCTCGGTCAGGTGTGGATTCTGCGGCGCCGCGTCCGACTCATCGACCCAGGTGGTGGGCTGTCCCCCGGCCGCCACCACCCAGTCGCGCACGGTGATCAGGAAGTCCGAGGGGCCGCGCCGCTCGACCTGGGTGGGACCCCAGTGGTGTCCGCTGACGTGCAGCGCCGTCTTGGCCCGGGTCAGAGCGACATAGCCGAGGCGGTGCTCCTCCATGAGTGCATCGGCCCGCCACTGCGCCGCGAACGCCTTGGCCCCCGAACCCGTCCACTCCTCGATGTCGACCAGGCCACCGGCATCTCCGCGCAGCTCGACCGGCAGGGCTGCTCCGCTGCTGATCCAGCGCGGCCGGCCGCGCTCGTTGGGAAACACCAGGCGGCTGACCAGGGGGACGAAGACGGCCTGGTATTCCAGACCCTTGGCACGGTGGGCGGTGAGGAGCTTGACCGCGTCAGCGTCGGTGGGTGAGGCGACCTCGAGTCCGCCGGCATACTCGTCCTCGGCGGCGAGGTAGGCCAGCAGGCCGGCCAGATCGGCGTACCGGTCGTGTTCGGCATAGCCGGCGATGGCGTCGAGCAGCGCGGAGATGTTGTCAGGGCCGATGCCATCGGCACGGATCATCAGCTCGACATCGAGATCGAGGTGGGCCACGGCTCGGCGCGCGAGATCGACCAGAGGCTCACCCAGGTGGGCGCGCAGCCCACGGATCAGCGAGGCGATCTCGGCGAACCTGTGGCGCGCCTGCACCGAGAAGGAACCGTCGCCCGGATCCTCGACCGCCTCCAGCAGCGAGACGACGTCGACCGGGTCGACTCCCGTGACGGCCTCGGCCAGCTCGCGAGACAGTGCCTCGTCAGCGGTCTCGCCGGCAGACCCTGCTCCCCGTACTCGTCCGCCCAGGCGGGTCGCGCGACGACCGAGCAGGGCGAGGTCGCGGGCCCCGATGCGCCATCGGGGCCCGGTCAGCAGGCGCAGCAGCGCCGGGTTGGCCGTGACGTCGTGCAGCAACGCCAGGACGCTGAGCACGTCGCGCACCTCGGGCTGGTGCAGCAGACCCTGCAGACCGACGACCTCGACGGGCACGCCCGCAGATCGCAGCGCCTCCACGATCGTGCCGTTCTCCGACGTCGCGCGCACCAGCACCGCGATCTCGTGCCACGGCACCCCGGTCGCGTGCGTGGACTGGACGCGCGACACCAGGTCGGCGATCTCGTCGGCGACCGTCTCGTGCAGTGCGACGCCGACCTCACCCGGGGCGTTGGCCGGCGCCGCCTCGAGCTCGGTGACCGCACACGTGGTGGCGTAGAACGGCGCGGCGATCCGGTTAGCGACCGCGATGATCTGCGGTGCGCACCGCCGGGTGACGTTCAGCGTGTGCTGCACCCCCTCGGTGCCGTCGGTCCTGGGGAAGTCCTGACCGAACTCCAGCAGGTTGGTGACCGCCGCCCCGCGCCAGCCGTAGATGCCCTGGGCGGGATCGCCGACCGCCGTGACCCCGTGACCCCGACCGAGATCGGGCGAAGGTCCCGAGAACAGGGCGCGCAGGAGATCGCGCTGGGCGACCGACGTGTCCTGGTACTCGTCGAGGAGCACGACATCGTAGCGCGAGCGCAGGTCGGCACCGACCTCGGTCATCGCGGCCAGCTGGGCGCCCCAGCGCATCTGGTCGGAGAAGTCCATGACGCCCGCCTCCGCCTTGACCTCGCGGTAGCGATCGACCAGATGGCTGATCTCGATGCGCCGACGCGCTGCCTTGAGCGCGTCGTCCTTGACCGCCTTGGTGAGTCCTCCTCGCACGACCGCCTGGGGCTCGAGGTGTGCGATCAGGTCGTGGTCGAACTCGCGCAGCCGGGCGGGCTCGACCAGGTGCTCGGCCAGCTGCCCTTCCAGCGCGAGCAGATCGGTCACCAGGACCGGCACGTACGTGGACAGCGCCTCGATGGATCCTTCGAAGCTCGTGACGGCACGAGCGGCGAGCTGGAACCGTGAGGCGTCGGCGAGGACCCGAAGATCTGGCTCGATGCCCAGCAGCAGGCCGAACTCCGCGATCAGCTGACCGGCGAAGGCGTGATAAGTCGACACCGTGGGCTGGCCGGGCTCGGGCTGCTCGGGGTCACGCGCCAATCTCGGCAGGTCCTTGAGATTCTTGACGATCCGCTGCCCCAGCTCACCGGCCGCCTTGTTGGTGAAGGTCAGGCCCAGCACGCGGTCGGGGTCGATGCCCTCATGACCGACGAGCCACACCACGCGTGCTGCCATGACGGTGGTCTTGCCCGAGCCGGCACCCGCGATGATCGCCTGGGGTTGGTCATACGGCGCGGTGATGGCAGCGATCTGCTCATCGCTGAAGGGGATCTCGAGCAGATCGATGAGGTCGGCGACGTCGCGGACGGAACGCATCATGACCGCTCGCCCGGGTCGCGTCGGCCCACGGTGGGCGCGCCCTCGGACTGGGACGGACACGCCGCTGCGAACTCGCACCACTGGCACGCCTCCTTGCTGGGGGTGGCGCGGAAGTCCTCGGTGCGGATGATCCGCATGGACTCGACCACCTGGTCGAAGGCGAAGAACGGCTCACCCTCCGGCGGCGCGGCCTGCTGCTGGACCTTGGGCGATCCGGGATCGCCGGTGACGTCGACACGCAGCTGGACCAGCTCGGCGCCTCCGGAGGCTGCGTCGGGCGCCAGGTCGAGGACCGCTCCGTGATCGACGGCCAGCTGGTAGAAGCCCAGCTGCGGGTACTGGGCGATGTCCTTGGCCGGGGGCGGATTCTTGTTGGTCTTGAAGTCGATGACATGCACCCGCCCCTGCTCGTCGAGCTCGACACGGTCCATGTAGCCGCGCAGCACCGCCGTGCTGCCATCGATGTCGATCTCGGCGCGGAACTCGTGCTCGACGGCGAGGGGGGTGCGGGCATTGGTCTCGTGCCACCGGGCGAGGCGCTCGATGGCCTCGTGGGCCGCACGCCGTTCGCGCTCCCGCACCCACGGGGCGGCGAACTCCAGCTGGCTCCACGCCTCGTCGAGTCGATCCCGCATGGCGGCCCGATCAGCTGGCCCGCCGCGTCGGACCACATCGGCGGCGAGAGCGTGGACGATAGACCCGAATCCCTGGGCCGAGGTGGTGCCGGTCGACCCGGCGGCCTCGTGCGACAGGAACCACGCCAAGGGGCAGGCCGTGAGCGAGCTGACCCCGCTGCCGCTCAGCGTGATGGGCTGGGCGGGATCGACGACCGGAGTGGAGGTCTGTGTGTCGTCGCGGACCCCCCACCACCGCTCGGGTCGGGCCGCACGGGTGGCCCAGCTGCCCTGGTCTGCCAGGCGGGCCAGACGCTGAGCCGCCCCGTGGCGCACCACGGGATCGTCGCTGGACTCGCACAGGCCGCGCAGCTCTGCCACGACGCCGCGCAGCGAGAAGGGTGTGCGGGGCCGGGCCTGGGGTTCGGTCACCGACCCGGCCGTGGCACGGGCCGCCAGCTCGAGCACGAATCGCGAGGGTTGGTGGTCGTCGTCCCGGGGGCTCCTGACGGCCGTGACCACCAACCGTCGGGTGGCCCGGGTGCAGGCGACGTAGAACAGTCGTCGCTCGTCGGCCAGCTGCGCTGAGGTGGGCGGAGGCGTGACCTCGACGCCGGGACCGACCCGTTCGTGATGCAGCAGAGATCCGCCGGCCCGCACGGTGGGCCAGGCATCCTCCTGCACACCGGCGACCACGACCAACGGCCACTCCAGGCCCTTGGAGCGGTGCGCGGTCATGAGTCGTACAGCGGTGCCGCGGACCCCGGAGTCGCTCAGGGTGTCGGCCGGGATCTGCTGCGCCTCCAGCTCGTGGATCAGGGCGGCGACCGTGCGGTGCGATCCGGTCTCCTCTACTCGGGCCGCCTGGTGGAACAGGGCGCCGATGGCGTCGAGATCACGGTGGGCGCGCAGGCTCGACTCGCTGGAGGACTCAGCCTCGACCAGGAGCCGACGTTGCCAGTCGCCGGTGGACCACAGGGTCCACAACACCTGTTCGGGAGCCTCGCGGGCGAGGATCTGCGCACCAGCGCGGGCGACCGCTTCTGCCGCCCGTGCGGCGCGATCGACAGCGAGCTGGGTGGCGGGTGCGAGGTCGCAGGCCGCGAGGTCGAGCGGATGGCGCAGAGCCGACGCGAGCAGCTCGGAGGAGGGACGGGGTCCGCCGGGATGGCCCCGATCGCCGTCGCGCAGGAAGCGGTTGACGCGGCGCATCTCCGAGGCGTCGAGGCGCCCGATGGGGCCGGTGAGAAAGGCCGTGGCCTCATCCAGCGGGACCGGTCGCCCGGCAGCCACGTGCTCGGCGACACGAACCGCCGCCAGGAGGGCTCGAACCGCCGGTTGACCCGCCAACGGAATCTCGTCGCCCGCGACCTCGACCGGAACTCCGGAGGCGACCAGCACCCGTTCGAGCCGGATCAGCTCGGCCCCCGTGCGCACCAGCACGGCCATGTCGCTCCAGGCGAGGGGGTGGTCCCCGGTGAGGTGGGCCTCGCGCAGGAGACGGGCGATGTGCTCGCCCTCCGCCGCCGGTGTGGCGTAGGTGTTGACCTCGACGTCGCCGTCGGTCTCGGCGACGGACGTGGGCGAACGGAACCGGTGGAAGATCTCGGCGGCGAGATGACCCGAGACGCCGAGCGGCTCCACGATGGACCGTGTGGCATCCAGGATGCGTGGACCGAAGCGTCGGGTGGTGCCCAGGGCCACCACCGGCGCAGGTGTTCCCGGGGATCCGAATGCGCGAGGAAAGTCCAGGATGCCGCGCACGTCCGCCCCGCGGAACCGGTAGATGGACTGGTCGGGGTCACCGACGACGATCAGGTCGCGACCCTCGCCAGCCAGCTCGTGCAACAGCTGCACCTGCAGCGGGTCGGTGTCCTGGTACTCGTCGACGATCACCAGTCGGTAACGATCACGCAGCGCATCGCGCACGTCCGGCTCGCGCAGGAGCCGCACCGCCTGCACCACGACGTCGGTGTAGTCGCTCTTGTTCTGCAGAGCCAGCACCTGGGTGTACTCCTCGAAGAACGACGCGGCGGCGACCCACTCGGCGCGCCCGGACTCCTCGGCGAGATCGGCCAGGTCGTCGAGCCCCAGGTCCTGGATGCTGGCCGCAGCCATCAGGGCCTGCAGCTCGGCGGCGAATCCTCGGGTGCGCAGCGCGGGCCAGAGCCGTGGGGGCCACGCGGACAGATCGTTCCCGGCGACCAGCTCGGCGATCACGGTCTGCTGCTCGGGCGCGCTCATCAGCTGCAGGGGCGCCACGTACTGGTCGGACGCGGAGAACTGGCGGACCACGCCGTAGCAGAAGGAGTGGAACGTCATGGCCGGTGTGGCCGAGGACGAGGCGGAGAGACGGCGCGCGATCCGCCCGCGCAGCTCTTCTGCGGCCTTGCGGCTGAAGGTGAGGACCAGGACCTGCTCGGGAGCCAGACCGCGCTGCTCGATGCGATCCACGACGGTCTCGACCACCGTGGTGGTCTTGCCCGTGCCCGGGCCGGCCAGCACGAGCAGCGGTCCGGAACCGTGATCGACCACGGCTCGCTGGGAGTCGTCGAGCACGGGCACGCGCACTGCCGACTCAGCCGGTCGCCTGACGTACTCGATCTTCCTTGGCTCGATCACCATGGGCCCATCGAAACAGACGGGTCCGACACTCAGCCGGTGCGTGGTTCCCAGAGCGCCTCGGCCATGTGGACACGTCCCCGACGAACCGGCGTCGACTCCTCCAGCCAGTGCATCTGGGCCTCGGCCATCAGCGGCCCGGCGATGGTGCCGTCGGCCCGCACGACCCGCCACCACGTGACGGCAGACCCCTCCAGCGACATCACCCGACCAACGTACCGGGGCCCGTACCCAGCCGCCACGTGCTCGGCGATCCGTCCGTAGGACAGCACGCGTCCGACCGGGATCGACTCCACGAGCGCCAGCACCCGCTCGACGAATTCCTCATCCACCGTTCGCTACCTCGGCTCCGAGGGGTGCTGATTGACTAGTAGGAGGGCTGGCTGGGGTCGATCTGGTTGACCCAGGCCACGACTCCGCCGCCGACGTGGACCGCGTCCGCGTAGCCGGCACCCTTGAGCACCGCAAGAGCCTCGGCCGAGCGTGCGCCGGACTTGCAGTGCAGCACGACCTGCTTGTCCTGGGCCAGCTGCTCGAGCGCATTGCCGTTGAGGAACTCGCCCTTGGGGATCAGCACCGAGCCGGGGATCTGATTGATCTCGTACTCGTTGGGTTCGCGGACGTCGACCAGGGTGAAGTCGCGGCCGCCGTCGGCACGTTCCTTGAGCCAGCCGTCGAGCGTCGCGACCGAGATGGTCGAGTCGGCGGCGGCATCGGCTGCCTCCTCGCTGACAGCGCCGCAGAAGGCCTCGTAGTCGTTCATCAGCTCGGTCGGCAGCACGCCGGTGGGATCGCGCTGGACCTTCAGGGTGGTGTAGCGCATTTCAAGCGCGTCGTAGACCATCAGGCGGCCGATCAGCGGATCGCCGATGCCGGTGATGAGCTTGATCGCCTCGGTGACCATGATCGATCCGATCGAGGCGCACAGGACACCCAGCACGCCGCCCTCGGCGCACGAGGGCACCATGCCCGGCGGCGGGGGCTCGGGGTACAGGTCGCGGTACTGCGGGCCCTCCTGGGCCCAGAACACCGACACCTGCCCCTCGAACCGGAAGATCGAGCCCCACACGTAGGGCTTGCCGAGGATGACGGCAGCGTCGTTGACCAGGTAACGGGTCGCGAAGTTGTCGGTGCCGTCGACGATGAGGTCGTACGGGGCGAAGATGTCCAGGACGTTGTCGGTGTCGAGACGCTCGTTGTGGACGATGGTCTTGACATGCGGATTGGTCTCGGCCACCGACTCCGCAGCCGAGATGGCCTTGGGCTTGTCGATGTCGGACTGCCCGTGGATGATCTGGCGCTGCAGGTTGGACTCATCGACGACGTCGTCGTCGATGATGCCGAGCGTGCCGACTCCCGCCGCAGCGAGGTACAGCAACGCAGGGCTGCCGAGGCCGCCAGCGCCGATCACGAGGACCTTGGCGTTCTTGAGCCTCTTCTGGCCGGTCATGCCGACATCGGGGATGATCAGGTGGCGGCTGTAGCGGCGCACCTCATCGGTGGTGAGTTCGGCGGCGGGTTCCACGAGCGGGGCGACCACGGGGTTCTCCTTCACAGCTGACGTCGACGTCTTCACGGTGCACAACCGTGGGGCGCCACACATTGTTCCCGATCGGCTGGACCTGCGAGTCACCCACTAGGCTGAGCCGGTGACTGAGTCCGTCGGAGCGCGCCCCCGCTCGAGCCGCCTGCCGCGATCGGCCCGCCGTGCCCAGCTGCTCGACGTCGCTCTGGAGGTCTTCGTCGAACAGGGCTACCACTCCGCCTCGATGGATGAGATCGCCGAACGCGCAGGTGTCTCCAAACCGGTGCTGTACCAGCACTTTCCGGGCAAGCTCGACCTCTACCTCGCCCTGCTGGAGACCTCCTGCGACCTCGTGATCGCCGAGGTGCGCGAGGCGCTGGCCTCGACCACCGACAATCGCCGACGGGTCATGGCGTCCATGGAGCTCTGGTACGGCTACGTCGCCGACCAGGGCGCGGCGTTCCGTCTGGTCTTCGAGTCCGACCTGACCAACGATCCGTCCGTGCGCAGCCAGATCGACCGGGTCATCTACGAGTCGGCAGCAGCCATCGCCGAGGTGATCCGCGAGGACACCGGGCTCCCCGGTCCCGCCGCTCACCTGCTTGCTGTCAGTCTGGTCGGCATGGGGCACTTCGGCGCCCAGAACTGGATGTCCCGCGACTCTGACCTGAGCCGCGAGGAAGCCGTGGAGCTCGTCGCGGGCCTGGCCTGGCGCGGCATCCGAGGTGTCCCCCAGGATCGCCCCCGCGATCCACGTGAGAACAGCAACCAAGGAGTTGAGTGACCGTGGAGGTCAAGATCGGCGTCCAGTACGCCACCCGTGAACTGTCCGTGTCCACCGAGGACGAGCCGCAGGCCGTGCTCGCTGCCCTCGACACCGCGCTGAGGGATGACTCGGTGTTCACCCTGAGCGATGACAAGGGCCGCACCGTCGCCATTCCGGCGGCCAAGGTCGCCTACCTCGACTTCATCTCCGACGAGGGACGTCAGGTCGGATTCGGTCTGTCTGCAGGCGCAGCGGCCACCGCTGCCGGCTAGGGAGCCAGACCCAGCTTGTCCATGCGCTCGGCGTGGGCCTCGGTGATGCGGGTGAACATGCGCCCGATCCCCGCGAGGTCCATGCCGGGTCGGTCAATGCCGCCGACCAGGACCGTGCTGAGCGCGTCGCGCTCGGCGACGACCATCTGAGCCTGGCTGAGCGCCTCGCCCATGAGGCGACGACCCCACAGGGCCAGGCGCCCGCCACTGCGTGGATCGGACTCGATCGCACTGCGCACCGCACCGATGACGAATTCGGAGTGCCCGGTGCCCGACAGCGTCTCGAGCACCAGCTCACGGGTCTCCGGATCCAGGTACGCGGCGATCTCACGGTAGAAGTCAGCCGCCAGGCCGTCTCCGACGTAGGCCTTGACGAGCCCCTCGAGCCAGTCGCTGGGACGGGTCTGCCGGTGGAACCGGTCGAAGATGCCGGCGAAGTTCTCCATGAACGGATAGGGATCCTCGCCCATCTCGACCAGCCGGTCACGCAGCTTCACGAAGTGGTCGTGCTCGGCGGCCAGCATCGCGAGGATCTCGGCCTTCGTGCTGAGGTCGGGTGCCATCGCGGCATCCTCGGCGAGCCGCTCGCAGGCACTGATCTCGCCATACGCACACAGGCCGATCAGCTCCAGGATCCCGGTGCGGTAGACGTCCTCGTCGGTGCTGGGTTGGTCGTGGGTCGTCTCGTCTGCGGCCATGGTCGGCAGCGTATCGCCCTGCACGCGCTGCGGCTGCGGCTGCGACATGCCGACACGCTAGGATGGAGATGCCCGATGGGCCGTATCTCCGTCGTGAGGTCTCGCAGGACCGTCTCGAGAAGCGTCACGACACGTAGCGAGAAGCCTGCCTCCCCACTTGATTTGAGATTTTTTGTGACCACATTCGTCGATCTGGGCGTTGCGCCCGAGATCGCCGACGCGCTCAGCGACGTCGGCATCACCTCCCCCTTCCCGATCCAGGAGATGACCCTCTCGGTCGCCCTGGGCGGAACCGATCTGATCGGACAGGCTCGCACCGGCACCGGTAAGACGCTCGCCTTCGCGATCCCGGTCATCCAGCGCACCGTCGGACCGAAGAATGACGGCTACGCCGACCTGCCCGCCCCCGGCAAGCCCCAGGCCCTGATCGTCGCGCCGACGCGTGAGCTCGCGATCCAGGTCGGTGGCGACGTCGCCACTGCCTCGGCGAAGACCGGGACCCGCAGCCTGCTGATCTACGGCGGGGTCGGATACGACCCGCAGCTCGACGCGCTCGCCGAGGGCGTCGACATCGTCATCGGCACGCCCGGTCGTCTGCTCGACCTGGCCAACCGCGGCGCCCTGGACCTTTCCTACGTCAACTCCGTCGTGCTCGACGAGGCCGACGAGATGCTCGACCTCGGCTTCCTGCCCGATGTCGAATCACTGCTGGCACGCACTCCGCGTTCACGCCAGACCATGCTGTTCTCGGCGACCATGCCGTCGGCAATCGTCTCGCTGGCCCGCAAGCACATGACCCAGCCGATGAACATCCGCGCCGAGAGCCACGAGGCGAACCAGACCGTTCCTCTCACGGCGCAGCACGTCTACCAGGCGCACGAGATGGACAAGGCCGAGGTGCTCGCCCGCATCCTGCAGGCCGACAACGTCGCCCGCGTCATCATCTTCACCCGCACCAAGCGCACCGCTCAGCGGGTCGCGGACGACCTGATCGATCGCGGCTTCCCTGCCGCCCCCCTGCACGGCGACATGGCCCAGCCGGCCCGCGAGAAGGCGCTCACCCGCTTCCGTGAGGGCAAGGTCAACACCTTGGTGGCCACCGACGTGGCCGCCCGCGGCATCGACGTCACCGACGTCAGCCACGTGATCAACTACAACTGCCCCGAGGACGACAAGACCTACGTGCACCGCATCGGTCGCACCGGTCGCGCGGGCAACACCGGCACGGCGGTCACCTTCGTCGACTGGGCTGACCTGACGCGCTGGAAGCTGATCAACAAGGCGCTGGACCTGCCCTTCGAGGTCCCGCTGGAGACCTACTCGACCTCCGAGCACCTGTTCACCGACCTGGAGATCGGCCGTGACGTCAAGGGCCGGCTCAAGCCGCCGAGCCCCAAGGAGCCCCGTACGGACGGCGACCGTGGCGGTCGTGGCGGCCAAGGTGGCCGCGGTGCGCAGGGCGGACGTGGCGGCCAGTCCGGACCCGCCGCCCAGAGAAGTGGCGGCCAGAGCAGTGGCGAGAAGACCGGCTCGGGCGACGGCCAGCAGCGCCGGCGCCGCAACCGCAGCCGCACCCGGTCGCGCGGCGGCGAGCCCGTCGCCAAGACCGACTGACGCGCTCCTGGTCCCGGCTGGTCAGATCTCGGCTAGCGGCGCTTGCTGGCCGGTTTCGTCGCGACCAGCTTCTTCGCGACGGCCCGGTAGGCCTCGGCGCCCTTGTGGGTGCGAGCGGTCGAGAGGACGCTGCGGCCGATGGCCGGCGCCTCGGCGAATCGGATGGACTTGGGGATGGCCGGCTCGATGACGGGCAGGTCGTAGGTCTCGGAGATCGCGGCCAGCACGTTGCGCGCGTGCTTGGTCCGACCGTCGTACATCGTCGGCAGCACGCCGAGGATCTCCAGGGACGGGTTGATGAACTGCTTCACGTCGTAGATGGTGTCGAGCAGCTGACCCACTCCACGGTGCGACAAGGTCTCGGCCTGCAGCGGAATCAGCACCTGGTTCGAGGCCGACAGCGCGCCCACCGTGAGCACCCCGAGGCTGGGCGGGCAGTCGAGCACGATGACGTCGTAGTCGTCGGCGATCTTGTCGAGCGCGACGCGCAGTCGCTGCTCGCGCCCCGTTCTCGTGACCAGCGATTCCTCCGCCTGGGTCAGCGTGATGTTGGCGGGCACGAGGTGCATGCCGTCCTCGGTGACCAGCACCGCATCTCCTGGCTTCGCCGTGCCCAGCAGCACCTCGCCGACGGTGACGTCGAGCTCCTCGGGATCGATGCCCAGGGAGAACGTCAGGCTGCCCTGCGGATCGAGGTCGACCAGCAGGACGCGCTGCCCGATCTCGACCAGTGCAGCGCCCAGCGAAGCCACGGTGGTGGTCTTGGCGACCCCACCTTTTTGGTTCGCAACCGCGATCGTGGTCGTCATGGGGGCATTGTGTCACCTCCCCGGGACGTCTCGCCCAGTCGCCTACGGGCGCGCCGGGCTGATGTCTTTGGCATGCTTGAGCCATGACGCGTCGCGCACTGGTCACCGGGGCCACATCCGGGATCGGCCACTCCTTCGCCCAAGCCCTCGCCGCCGACGGCCACGACGTGGTCATCGTCGCTCGCACGACCGACCGACTCCAGCAGGTCGCCGAGCAGCTGCGCAGCGAGCACGGGGTCGAGGTGGACGTCGTGGTGGCCGACCTCGCCACCACCGACGGCATGGATCGCGTGGCGCTGCGCCTCACCGACTCTGCCCGTCCGGTCGACCTCCTGGTCAACAACGCGGGTGCCTCGCTCGCCGGGTGGTTCGGCACCACGGCGATCGAGGACGAGGACCGGCAGCTCGATCTCCTGGTCCGCGCCCCGATGCACCTGATGGACGCGGCGATCAAGGCGATGGCCGGCCGTGGTGGCGGCGCCATCATCAACGTGGCCAGCGTCGCGGCCTTCACCCCCCGCGGCGTGTACTCGGCCCACAAGGCCTGGCTGCTGAACCTGTCGCGCTGGGCCGACGTCCACTACGACGACGTCAACATCGCGGTGCAGGCCCTGTGCCCGGGATTCGTGCGCACCGAGTTCCATCAGCGGGGCGAGATGGACGTCAGTGGTGTGCCCGGGTGGATGTGGCTCACATCCGACTTCGTCGTGCGCGAGTCACTGAAGGATCTCGCCCGCGACAAGCCCCTCTCGATCCCGGGCCGGCGCTACCGATGTCTCGTGATGCTGACCAGGTTCCTGCCCACCTCGTTGGTCACCCGCATGGCACGACGCGGCCGATGAGCACGCCCCAGTCCCTGCTGATTCCGGCAGGCGTCACGGCGCAGACCGTGCACACCGACCGTGGTGCCTTCGCCGCGCACACCGCCACCCCGACCGGCGACCTGCGTGGCCATGTCCTGCTGGTGCCTGGCTGGACGGGCTCCAAGGAAGATTTCACGCCCATCCTGCCGCTGCTGTCGGCAGCGGGATTCGCCGTCACCGCCTACGACCAGCGCGGCCAGTTCGAGACGCCCGGCACCCCCGACGACGACTACTCGCTGGCCGCCCTCGCGGTCGACGCCATCGCCGTCGCGGAAGCAGCGGCGGGCACAGATCGTGGCTCTCACCTGCTGGGCCACTCCTTCGGAGGACTCGTCGCGCAGCGCGCCGTGGTGGGCCACCCGGACCGATGGACGTCGCTGAGCCTGCTGTCCAGCGGTCCCGGCGCGCTGATGAGCTCACCCACCCGACCCCTGGAGCGCCTGATGGAGGCCATCGGGACCGTGCCCCTCGCCGACATCCACGAGGCACGCGAGCGTGCGGTGCTCGACGGTCCCGACCCCCGTCCGTCCGACATCACCGAGTTCCTCGCTCGCCGATTCACCGCCAACAGCCCAGACGCCCTGCGCGCCATGACCCAGCACCTGCTCAGCGCCCCGGACGCCATCGAGGAGGTGCGCGCCGTGGGCCTGCCGGTGTGGGTGGGTCGCGGCGCCGACGACGACGCATGGCCGCACGAGCAGCAGGACGACATGGCCGCCCGACTCGGCACCCACGTTCACGTCATCGATCCGGCCGCCCACTCCCCCGCCGTCGAGAACCCCATCGGGCTCATGGCCGCGTGGCGCCCCTTCCTGGAGGTACCTGCATGAACGACACGCCTGATCCCGCAGCGCCCGTCACGCGCGGCTTCGTCGGCCGCGAGCGGCCCGCCGATCCCGGCCGGCTGCCCCCCGGGCAGTACGACGTGGGTGAGAACTGGCCCGTGCTCTCGGCCGAGGTCGTGCCGACGGTGCACACCGAGGAGTTCACTCTCGCGGTCGACGGTGCGGTCGAGAGCCCGCAGTCCTGGGACTGGGAGGGTCTGCGCGCCCTGCCGCACGATGGCTACTCCGGCGACATCCACTGCGTCACGACGTGGTCGAAGTTCGACATGACCTTCACCGGGGTCAGCCTCGACGTCCTGCTGGGCGCGGCTGTCCCGACCGGTGACGCGGCCTACCTGATCGTCCACTCCAGCAGTGGGTACACCACCAACCTTCCGCTGGCGGACGTGCTGGGAGGCAAGGCGTGGGTCGTGTGGGAGGCCCAGGGCAAGGAGCTCACGGCCGAGCACGGAGGGCCGGTGCGTCTGCTGGTGCCGCACCTGTACTTCTGGAAGTCCGCGAAGTGGGTCAACCGGCTCGAGGTCTCGAGCGTCGACCGCCCCGGCTTCTGGGAGAACAACGGCTACCACGACCGGGGCGATCCATGGCTCGAGCAGCGCTACGTGGGCGATCCGTGAGCGGCTGGCAGCTCGCCACGGTCACCGACGTGCTGCATCCCGCGCCGGGATTCGTCCGCGTGCGTCTCGACGTCCCCGACCGGTCGTCGGGCCTGCCCGGGCAGCACTACGTGGTCAGGTTGCGGGCCGAGGACGGCTACACGGCGCAGCGCTCCTACTCGCTGGCCTCCGATCCCGAGGACCCGCAGATCGAGCTGCTGGTCGAGCAGATGCCCGATGGCGAGGTCTCCGGTCACCTGCACCAGGTGTTGAAGCCCGGAGACCAGGTCGAGGTCCGCGGGCCCGTCGGTCGCTGGTTCACCTGGTCCGGAGAGGAGCCGGCCATCGCCATGGCCGGCGGCTCGGGTCTGGTACCGATCATCGCGATGATGCGCTGGGCCGTGCGCCACGGACGCACCGACGACCTGCGCGTGGTGGCCGTTGGTCGCACGTGGGAGCTGTTGCCCTATGCCGAGGAGCTGGAGGCCTACGGCGCCTTCATCGCGTTGACCCAGGAGAATCGCATCGACGCGACCGGTGTCGAGAGGGTCTCTGCGCCGCCGTATCCCGATGAGGTCACTCCCTTGGTCGAGGGCACCGAGCGCGCCTACGTGTGCGGCTCGGTCGGTTTCGTCAGCTACGCCAGTCGGCTGCTGGGCGAGTCCGGCGTCCGCGCCGACACGATCCGGGTCGAGCAGTTCGGTGCTACCGGCTGACCCGAGCCCACTCAGGTGCGGCGACGCACCAGCACGGTGCCGCCGACGATCGCGGCCAGGGCTGCGAGCACGGCCAGCCAGGTGAACGGGGCTCCCGCGTCGGGCAGCAGGCCGCCGGCGGAGTCCTCGGCGACGATGTCCGTGTCGGTGTCCTCGGCCACGTCCTCGTCGCTGTCGACCGGCGGGGTGGGCGTCGGTGTTCCCGCCTCGCCGGGCGGCACCTCGACCGCCTGACTGGCGAGGGTGACGGCTCGGTGGCTGGGGGCGGTCCCGGTCACCTCGACGGTCAGCGAGCTGCCTGCATCGGCGTCGGCCGGCGTGTAGGTCGCCTCGTCGGCGCCGTCGATCGGCTCGCCATCACGTTGCCACGCGTACGTGAACGTGGCCTCGGGCGACCAGGCGTCCACGGTCGCGGTCAGCTCGGTGCCCACCTGCGGCTCCCCGGTGATGACCGGGGCGCTCGTCCGCGCGAAGTCGGCGGTGATCGAGAAGTAGGTCGTGGTGCCGGACACCTCGTTGCCCACGGCGAGCATCGCTGCCTCTGTCGGGCTGTCCTCGGCGGCGACGAAGGCGATGCTCTCGGGTCCGAGGTCGCCCGCGGCGTCCAGCACGGCCGCCGGATCAGCCGCGTCCTCGACCGAGACCGAGAAGTCGCGGTTGTTCAGGTAGGTGACGAACGTGGAGTCCGCCGGGGTCGTGATGTCGAAGACCGCGATCCCGCCGACGCGCTCGAAGCCGATGAACGCATACGTGCGGTCTCCGACCGAGCCGATCGTGATCGCCTCGGGCTCCGGGCCCTTGTCGTCACTGCGTCCTTCGCGGTTGGACTCGGAGTGGTTGGAGTTGAAGAACTCCGGTGCGGCCTCGGCCGTGATCTGCTCGAAGGCGTCCCCGGAGTCGAAGACCTGGTTTCCGTCGGTGTCGATGATCGAGAACGAGCGGGCGCCGAAGCTGTACAGCTGCTCGTAGCACGAGCCGTCGGCCGACAGGCCGCTCGCCGTGGTGACGTTGAGGCGCCCCAGCTGGGCATCGGAGGTCAGATCGGCAGCGGGGCTGTCGGCGCAGATCGGAGCAAGACCGTCGTCGCCGAGGTCCTTGACCCGGGCGCCCTCCACGTAGTCGCCCCACTCACGGGCGTCGCCCTCGTTGGCCGTGACCAGATAGGTGCGCCCATCCGCCGTGTACGAGTCGATGGTGTCGGGCATGTACAGGCCCAGGACGGGCCAGGTTCCGATGCTGGTGGTGGGCGCGTCCTCCGGGTCGCGATCGGACGGATCGAACCCCTGGCCGTCGATCGAGTGATCCTTCACTCCGAGAGGGAGCAGATCGGTCACCGTTGCCGTGGCGAGATCGACCACCGCGAGCGCGTTGGCCTCCTGCAGTGACACGTAGGCGGTCACGCCGGAGTCGTCGAGTGTGACGTACTCGGGTTCGAGGTTGGCCGACACGGGGAACTGCTCGTTCACGGTGGGGCCGAACACCCGCACGCCAGCCGGCAGCGGCTTGGAGCCGCCCTCGTCGTAGTCGTGGAAGTCAGCCGTGGCGACGTCGGACTGGGCCGGGGCCGACAGGGTCTCCGGCAGATCGACGATCGCGACCGAGCCCTCGGGGTCGATCGTGTAGTCGTCGGACGGCTCGCCCTCGTTGGCCACGACGGCTCGCTGGCCGTCGGGCGTGACGGTGACCATGTCGGGCAGCGCACCCACGCGGACCGCTCCGAGGGTGCTCAGCTCGGCACCGTCGAGCACCAGGAGCCAGCCCGGATCGGTCTTCACGTCGGACTCGACGGCGACGACGACGAGCCCGTCGGCGCGCACGTCGACGGAGTTCGCGACCGCGCCGGCGGGAATGGTCGATCCATCCGCCGCTGCGACGCCGGCCGCAGAGATCGAGTCCTCCAGCGTGGGATCGGTGGGGTCCGAGGCGTCCAGGACGTCGACCCTGCCGGAGTTGGCGTTCACGACGAACGTCCGGTCGGTGCCGGGATCGAACGCCACGATCTCGGCAGCGGACTCATCGAACTGGCCGGTGCGATGGGTGCCGAGCACGTCGAGGTTCAGCAGCGCCTCCTCGGCCGAGGTC
The DNA here is from genome assembly GCF_051262695.1 of Aeromicrobium sp. CF3.5. Taxonomy (NCBI): domain Bacteria; kingdom Bacillati; phylum Actinomycetota; class Actinomycetes; order Propionibacteriales; family Nocardioidaceae; genus Aeromicrobium; species Aeromicrobium sp. CF3.5. The sequence goes on along the minus strand of NZ_JBIMEZ010000009.1, from coordinate 56,957 downwards.
GTGGGCGGATCGTCCACGGCGACGGCCGGGCCGGCCAGGACGGTCGTGGCCAGCAGAACGGATGCGGTCAGGCCGAAGCGGCCACGCGTGGTGAGCATGAGTCGGAATGTAGATACCGCCGATGGACCACGGCCGACGTCAGGGTGAACACGGGGTGGACGCCGGCGGTCCGTCCTGTGGGTCGACCGTCATCGACGGGTCATCCGGCTCGTGGTGCCCGAACGGAACATCCTCACCGTGACCGAGAGCAGCGAGAACCGACGGCAGCATGGCCTTGGCCGTGCGCTGGTATCCCCGGCTCGACGGATGGAAGCGGTCCTCGGCGAACATCGCGTCGGGCTGGCTGAGGAAGAACGGCCCCACCACCTCAGACAGGGACACGACCCGAGCGCCGAGGCCGAGTGCCGTCTCCCGCTGGGCGGCGGCCAGCTGGCGCGAGGATCGGCCAGCCAGGGCTCGCAGCGGCTGCGGGACCGCGACGAGCGCGCCGAGATCGGGGCAGGTCCCCACGACCACCTCGCAGCCACGTTCACGCAGTGCCATGACGGCCTCGGCCAGGTGCGCCACGGATTCGCCGTGCTTGACGCGGTGGGTGATGTCGTTGCCACCCACCACGATCACTGCGACGTCCGGGCGGTACCCCGCAGGCAGCCCACTGAGCTGGGCGCGTAGGACCGACGACTCCGATCCCACCACCGCAGCGGTGTGCAGCCGCACCGATCGATCGATGCGCTTGCCGAGCTTGCGGGCCAGCTGGGCACCCAGGGTGTCGCGCGGGCGCTCGGCTCCCAGGCCTGCCGCGATCGAGTCGCCCAACATGAGCAGCTCGACACGATCACCGCGCTTCTTGCGCCAGGTGCGGTCGGCGGCCAAGGCGTCCTCGCCCAGCGGCTTGCCGATCATCTGTCGGGCCGCCGCAGCCTGCCTGCGCAGCAGGTGCCGAGTGCCCCAGGCACCGACGAGGGAACCGCTGACGGCGACACCGGCAGCCGCGATCCCCACCGTTCGTCCCGTGCTCACCCGTGCATGATCCGCCTGTCAGATGGCTGGCAGATGAACGTCTCACGGCGTCAACCGAACAGTCGCTCGAACTCCTCCGGAGCCGTGACGTGACAGCCCAGGAAGAATTCCGAGCTCTTGCCGGTGCCGTGGTAGTCACTGGAGCCGGTGACCACGAGGCCGAGGTCTGCGGCGATCTCGCGCAGCTCCGCCCGGTGGGACAGCTCGTGATCGTTGTGATCGACCTCGATCCCGTCGAGCCCCGACTCGACGAGGGAAGCGATGGCCTCAGCGGACAGGACCTCCTGACTCTCTCGTGCCCAGGGGTGCGCGATCACGGCACGCCCACCGGCGTCCTTGAGCAGCTCGATCGCCCGGGCCAGGGGGATGCCGTACTTCTCGACGTTCGCCGATCCGCCGTCGTCGAGCAGGCCCTGGAAGGCTTCGTCTCGGTGCCCGATGTGCCCGGCCTTGATCAGTGCGTCGGCGATATGGGGCTTGCCGATGGCCGCTGCGCGCCCCGACTGCTCCTCGACCTGGGCCATCGTGATCGACATGCCCTGTGCGGCGAGCAGCTCGAGGATGCGCGGCACCCGTTGCTCCCGACTGTCCAGCACGAGCTTCAGCTCAGCGTTCAGCGCGGTGTGATCGGGGTCGAATCCGTATCCGAGCAGGTGCACGCTCGTGCCGTGCAGCTTGGTGGACACCTCCATGCCACGCACCAGACGGATTCCGCAGGCATCCGCGGCGGTCTGTGCCTCGTCCCATCCTGCGGTGTTGTCGTGGTCCGTCAGCGCGACGACATCGAGGTTCAGTGCCGCAGACTTCTGCACCAGCTCGGCGGGACTGTCGGTGCCGTCAGAGCGGTTGGAGTGGGTGTGCAGATCGATGCGCATGACGTCAGGCTAGTGCGAGTCCCCGACGTTCCACCGCTGCACCACAGGCGTGCCGCGGTCGTCACCCAGCACCGAGATGGTGGCGGTGTCGAGATCGAAGATGCGTCCCTCCGCGACCTCGAGGCCCAGCCAGCGCGCCGCCAGCACGCGCAGCGAGTGCCCGTGGGCGAACACCAGGGTGCGGCCGTCGACCGCGCGCACACGCTGCACGACACGGTCGAGTCGGGCGCCGACCTGGGCGGCAGTCTCGCCGCCCGGTGTCGGGTGGGTCCACACCGACCAGTTCGGCACGGTCTCCTGGATCTGCGGCGTCGTGATGCCCTCGTAGTCGCCGTAGTCCCACTCGACCAGGTCGCCATCGATCTCGACGTCCGTGAAGCCTGCCAGCTCAGCGGTGTGGGTGGCACGACGTCGTGGGCTGGTCAGCACCTGGGCGAACTCGGTGTCGGCCAGCCGCGGCGCCAGGCTGCGCGCCACCCGCTCCCCGCGCTCGGTCAGCGAGATGTCGGTGACGCCGGTGTGCTTGCCGGCCGCACTCCACTCGGTCTCTCCGTGGCGAACCACCCAGAGCTCACGGGGCTGGGGCTCACGGGGCTGGGGCTCTCGGGCCTGGTTCATCGTGGCGCCAGGGCCCAGTAGTCGAGGTCGAGCAGCACACCGGCGGCGTACTTCCCGTCCTCGCCGCGCAGGGTCATCGACTCGTCGCGGTCCTTGGTCGCCACCAGACGCAGGCGCAGTGCACCGACCCCCGGAGCACCCGTCTCGGCCGTGTCGAGCACCTCGGACCATGCGTAGATCGTGTCTCCGGCCAGCGCCGGAGCGGCGTGGGCGCCTGCGTTGATCGCAGCAATGAGCTGGGCGTTGGCCAGACCGTTGAAGGACAGCGCACGTGCCATCGAGATGATGTGTCCGCCGTAGACCAGCTGGCTGCCATCGGGGCGGGCCTGCGCGCTGAAGTGCACCTTGGCGGTGTTCTGCCACAACCGTGTGGCCATCATGTGCTCGGGATCGGTGAGGGTCACGCCGTCGACGTGGTCGATCTTCTCCCCGACCACGTAGTCGCCCCAACGATGCGGCTCCCCCGCCGCCACGGCGTCGTACTCGGTGAAGTCCAGGCCGACCGGCACGACGAGGTCGTCGGCGGCCACGACGTCGGCGAGCTCGGGTACCACGGTCTCCGGGGCAGCCTCTGCGGCGTCGCGCTTGTGCACCATGACCCAGCGCACCCAGTCGAGGGCCACCTCGCCGCGTTGGTTCGTCGCGGTCGAGCGGACCCACACCACGCCGGTCCGACCGTTGGAGTTCTGCTTGAGACCGATGACCTCCGAACGCGTGCGGAGAGTGTCGCCGGGCACCACGGGCCGGTGAAAGCGGCACTCGGCGTAGCCGAGGTTGGCCACGGCGTTCAGCGAGACGTCGGGAACGGTCTTGCCGAACGCGACGTGGAAGCCGATCAGCTCCTCGACCGGGTGACCCGACCCGTCCGGCGCCGCCAGACCCACGGCAGCGGCGAAGACCGCCGACGACGGCACTGCGAAGCGCGTCGGGTAGATCGCGCCGTACAGGGCACGGTCTCCCTCGGTGATCGTGCGCGGCGTGGCGTGCTCGATCACCTGTCCGACGGTGAAGTCCTCGAAGTAGTTGCCGGAGCTGGTCTTGTGACCTCTCTCGCTCACAGGTCGACCGGACGACCGGGCATGCGGGCCAGCAGCTCCTGCCCCTGGGCCAGGAACTTGTGCTCGACCATGACCTCGTACTTGGTGGCGATGACGCTCTGCACCGAGCTGAAGTCGCGCTGCCCGCGGGTGGCCGCGTAGCCCAACGATGCGGACACGACTCCGAACACGATGCCGAAGCCGATACCGCCGGCCAGCGTGGCCAGCATCGAGCTGCCCTCGGTGAACAGGCTCAGGATCAGTCCGATCAGCAGACCCAGCCAAGCGCCCGAACCGGCCCCGCCGATCAGCACACGTCCCCAGGTGAGCCGTCCCGTGACGCGTTCGACCTGACGCAGCTCGGTGCCGACGATGGCGATGTTCTCGACCGGGAACTGCTCGTCGGACAGGTAGTCGACGGCCTGCTGCGCTGCGGTGTACTGGTCGTAGACGCCGAGGGACTGGGGGTACTGAAGGGTGAAGTCGGGCATGAGGGCTCCTTAGAGCTTGTAGTCCTTGAGCAGGGCGCGGCCGATGATCATCTTCTGGATGTCGGACGTGCCCTCCCCGATGAGCATGAAGGCGGACTCGCGGTAGAGGCGCTCGATCTCGTACTCCTTGGAGTAGCCGTAGCCGCCGTGGATGCGGAACGAGGCCTCGACGACCTCGTTGCAGTACTCCGAGGCGACCATCTTGGCCATGCCGGCCTCGACGTCCATGCGCTCGCCGGCGTCCTTGAGGCGGGCGGCCTTGACCACCATGGCGTGTGCGGTCTCGACCTTGGTCGCCATCTCGGCCAGGCGGAACAAGATGGCCTGGTGCTGGGCGATCGGCTTGCCGAAGGTCTCGCGCTGCTGCGCGTAGGCGATGCCGAGCTCGAAGGCGCGGTTCGCGATGCCGACGGCGCGGGCGCCGACGTTGACACGGCCGACCTCGACGCCGTCCATCATCTGGTAGAAGCCCTGTCCGGGCTTGCCGCCGAGCACCTGGTCGGCACTGATCTTGTGGCCCTCGAAGATCATCTCGGTGGTGTCGATGCCCTTGTAGCCCATCTTGTCGATCTTGCCGGGCACCGTCACGCCCTGGGCCGTCTCACCGAAGCCGGCCTTCTTCTCGACCAGGAAGGTGGTCATGTTCTGGTAGACCGACTCCGAGTCCTCGTCGGTCTTGCACAGCACGGCGACCAGCGTCGACGAACCGCCGTTGGTCAGCCACATCTTCTGGCCGGTGATCTCGTATCCGTCGTCAGTCCTGGTGGCCTTCGTGCTGATGGCCGCGACGTCGGACCCGAGGCCGGGCTCGGACATGCTGAACGCGCCGCGGACCTCGCCGGCGGCCATCTTCGGCAGATACCTGGCCTTCTGCTCGTCGGTGCCGTGGTGCATCAGCATGTACGCGACGATGAAGTGTGTGTTGATGACGCCCGACACGCTCATCCAGCCGCGGGCGATCTCCTCGACCACGAGCGCGTAGGTCAGCAACGACTCGCCGAGCCCGCCGAACTCCTCGGGGATCATCAGACCGAAGATGCCGAGCTCCTTGAGCCCCTCGACGATGTCGGTCGGGTACTCGTCCTTGTGCTCGAGATCCGTCGCGACGGGAATGATCTCCTTCTCGACGAACTGACGGACGACCTTGAGGATCTCGGTCTGGTCGTCGGTCAGACCTTCGGTGTTCACGAGCCGGCCCATCGGTACTCCTTGGTGTTCGGTGATGACGGCTCGACTGTACCGACCGGCAGCCGCACCGGCTGGACACCGGGTCGTGACATCGCCGACACCTTAAACCGGGGGCGCCTCGACCTGCGGCCGGCGCAGCACGACGACACCCAGTCCGGCCAGGATCAGCGCGAGCCCCGCATAGATCCCGGCCACGGGGGTCTGGCCGAGGAACACCCCGGCCAGCAGGGCAGCACCGGGGACCTCGAGCAGCAGGAGCAACGAGATGGTGCTCGGGCTCATCACCGACAGCAGGTGGTTGAACACCGAGTGCCCCAGGAGCTGCGCGACGATCGTCACGGCGATGATCGCGACCCACGTGCTGAGCGCGAATCCGGTCAGCTCGATCCCGGCGGCCAACGACACCGCGGCCAGCAGCACCGCACAGATCCCGTAGCAGGCCACCGTGTAGGCCGAGGTCGAGATCTGCCGCCGCACCCGGCTGCCGGCATCGAGATAGATCGCTGCTGCCGCGCCGCCGACCAGCGCGAGGAGGTCACCGGTGAGGGCGCGGGCCGAGACCGTGAAGTCCACGCCGGTGATGACGAACACCCCGCCGAGCGCCATCGCCGACCCGACGACGACGGATCCGGGGATGCGTGAACCGTGCAGGCGATCGATCAGCACGATGAACACCAGCTGCATGCTGACCATCGCCGTGGCCGCGGCCACCGTGGTCAGCTTCAGCGCCGTGATCCAGGTGCCGAAGTGCACGGCGAGCATGACTCCGGCCAGCACGAGGTCACGTCGGCCCCCTCGATCCAGGGTCCTGAGCTCGGCCGGGGCCCGCCGTGCCGCGAACGGCGCGATGGCGACAGCGCCCAGCGCGTTGCGCCACATGCCAATCGCCAGGGCGGGTGCCGCAGCACCCGCCATCAGGGGGCCGCTCGCCGAGACGCCGAGGACCGCCACGAGCGCGAGGAACGCATTCACCCCGACACTGTGCCCGATGGCCCGGGCAGGCGCTCCCTCGTGCCCCCTAGCCCCAGGATTCCTCCAGCTCGACCAACGAGTCCTCGAGATGTTGCAGCAGCCGCTGCAACGAGCTGCAGCGCTAGCCCCAGGATTCCTCCAGCTCGACCAGCGAGTCCTCGAGATGTTGCAGCAGCCGCTGCAGGTGAGGGATGGAGCGACGGCAGCCGATCAGGCCGATGTCGATGTGGTCCTTGCGGCTGGTCAGGGTGATGTTGAGCGCCTGGCCGTCGAGCACGATCGAGACCGGGTACATCCCGTCGAGCCGGGCACCGTTGAAGTACATGTCCTCCTTGGGACCTGGCACGTTCGACACGATCACGTTGAACGGGGGCCGCGTGTACCGCACGAACCCGGGCACCGGGTTCAGCGCGAGCGGTGCCATCTGGACTGCGGACAGGGCCAGGATCTGGGTGGGCGTGAGGTCGCCCATGATCTTCTTGGCCTGCTTCGCCGAGTAGGAGATCTCCTCGAGCCGGGTCGCTCCGTGCGCGCGGTTGGTCGCCAGGCTGACCACGATGGCGCCCACCTGATTGCCTCCCCCACGATCAGCGCCGTCCGGCCCGACGGCGTCGGCGCGCAGCGCCAGCGAGATCGGGACCATCGCGGTCATCGGCTCGTCGGGCAGGGCGTTCTGCTCCAGCAGGTACTGCCGCAGAGCGCCGGAGACCATGGCCAGGACGACGTCGTTGAGGGTGGTCTCCGAGGACTTGGCCACCTGCTGGATGCGATCGATGCGCCACGACTGGGCAGCGAACCTGCGGGCTCCTCCCACCGGGCCGTTCAGGATCGACTTGGGTGCCCGCGGCAACGTGATGTCGTGATCGCGCACCACCTGCCGGGCGATCTTCAGGCCGGTCGGCACCAGGCCGGCCACGTCTCCGACCACGTCGGCGCCCGATCGCACGATGCCCCACGGATCGAGCCCACGCCGCATGGCGACCGATCGCGAGCGCGGCTGGACGAGCCACGGCGGCAGGCAGTCGCGGGCCTCCGGATCCTTGCTCAGCGAGCGCTGCATGAGGCGGATCGCCGCGACGCCGTCGACCATCGAGTGGTGGACCTTGGTGTACACCGCGACCCGCCCGTCCTGGAGGCCCTCGACGACGTGGCACTCCCACAGCGGTCGGTGACGGTCCAGCAGGGACCCGTGCCACCGGGAGGTGAGCTGCAACAGCTCGCGAATGCGGCCCGGATGTGGAATCGCCGAGTGCCGCACGTGGTAGTCGTAGTCGATCGTCTCGTCCGATGACCACCAGGTGGTGCCCAGCAGGTTCACCGGCTCAGCGGGTCGGCGACGAAACAGGTCCGAGACGTCCGAGCTCTGCCGAAATGCCTCGACCATCTCGCGGGCGTACTGCGGTCCGGCGTCCTCGGGCGGGACGAACAGCTGCAGTCCCCCCACGTGCATGGGGTGCTCACGGGACTCGGCCAGCAAGAACATCGAGTCCGTCGGGGGCATGAACGGCATCTGAACTCCATCGCTCGTTGGTCCGCCGAGTGCGCCGATCAACCGCTAGGCTGACGACGCCTTGTGGCGTAGGTCACTTCAGACGTGCAGGGTATGACTCAAGTCCCAGTGCGAAGAAGGAGGCCCCATGGTCTCGCACCTGTCCGTGGCCGCCGAGCCTCGCTTCATGCCCGGAGCCAGCGTCCAGTCGCGGCTCCTCGGATTCGGCCTTCGCCACGGAGTCCGACCCCTCGTCAGCGCGTGGACGATGCTCCCCTTCGACTTCATCCCGCCGAATCTGGTCGATCATCTGGCGCGCCTGCTCCCGGTCCACGAGGGCACCCGGTGGCGCACCATCGGACTTCCGGCGTGCTCGGCCGAGTGGTTGCGGGCCACCGGAGTCGACGAGTCCACGGACCGCGGAGCCATCCTGTACTTCCACGGCGGCGCCTTCTTGACCTGCGGCATCAATACGCACCGACGACTCGTCTCGCGCATCTCCTTCGCGTCCAAGCAACCCGTGCTCAACGTCGACTACCGCCAGATGCCCCGCGAACCGGTCGCGTCGTCGGTCCACGACGGCGTCACGGCGTTCACGTGGCTCCTCGAGCAGGGATACCGCGCCGATCAGATCACGATCGCCGGCGACTCCGCTGGCGGATATCTCGCCTTCAGCGTGGCGCGTGCCGTCATGGACGCAGGCCACGGCAAGCCCGCAGGCGTGGTCGCCATCTCACCCCTGCTGGAGTTCGACCCCGCCCGCAAGCAGTCGCACCGCAACGCCCATCGATGCCAAGCCTTCCCCCTGCGCGCCTTCACCCGGCTGAGCGAGGTCACGCACAACTTCGACACCCGCCGGGGAGTCGCCGGACGCCGGGTCTGCCCCGTCGACATGCCACTCGCCGACATGCCCCCCACCCTGATCCATGTCGGCTCCCGCGAGGTGCTGATGGCCGATGCCGAGCTGATGGCCAACCGTCTGACCTCGGCGGGCGTCCCGTGCGATCTTCAGATCTGGGACCGCCAGGTGCACGTGTTCCAGGCCGCGGCGTCGTGGGTGCCCGAGGCCCGCGCGGCGATCGAGGAGATCGGCACGTTCGTGCGCCATCTCGCCGAGAGCCAGCGCGATGTCACCGCCCCGGCCGGCTCGGTGCGCGTGGCCGCGACCCGCGTGCCCGCAGCTCGCCGGGCCGCCTCCGTCTAGGGAGCCCGGGCACCGATCGGCAGCCGGACCACGCGTGGTCGACACTGGTGGGGACGAGATCATCGCAGGAGGGGACATCACCATGAAGCAGCCGGGAACCGACCGAGACGCGATCGACGAGAACGATCTCGAGGTGCACGAGCCCAAGACGGCCGCCGCAGGGGTGACCGGTGTCCGCGTCGCCCTGCAGCGATCCGTGGCGCACATGGGCCTGCGACGAACCGCGAAGACGCTGACCAAGCTCAACCAGGCCGACGGCTTCGACTGCATGAGCTGCGCCTGGCCCGATCCCGATCCCGAGAATCGGCATGCTGCGGAGTTCTGCGAGAACGGCGCCAAGGCCGTGGCCGAGGAGGCCACCCGAGACCGGGCCACTCCGGCCTTCTTCGCCCAGCACAGCATCGCCGACCTCGACGCCCACGACGAGTACTGGCTCGGCCAGCAAGGTCGCATCACGCACCCCATGGTCAAGCGTCCCGGCGGCACGCACTACGAGGAGATCTCGTGGGACGACGCCCTGGCCCTGGTCGGCGACCACATCAAGGCCCTCGACTCCCCCGACGAGGCGATCTTCTACACGTCGGGACGAGCCTCCAACGAGGCCGCCTTCGCCTACCAGCTGTTCGCCCGCGCGCTCGGTACCAACAACATGCCGGACTGCTCGAACATGTGTCACGAGTCGACCAGCATCGCGCTGCAGGAGTCGATCGGCATCGGCAAGGCGTCGGTGACGATGAAGGACGTCTACGAGGCCGACCTGATCCTCATCGCCGGCCAGAACCCCGGCACGAACCACCCGCGCATGCTCTCGGCCCTGGAGATCGCCAAGCGGCGCGGCGCCAAGATCATCGCGGTCAACCCCCTGCGCGAGGCCGGCCTGCACAACTTCCGCAATCCCCAGGTGCCGCGCGGCATCGTCGGCAAGGGCACCGAGATCGCCGACCTGCACCTGCCGATTCGCCTCAACGGCGATCTGGCCCTGTTCCAGGCGATCGGATCACTCCTCGTCGAGTGGGACGCCCTCGACCACGACTTCATCGCCCGACACAGCACCGGCTTCGAGGCCTGGGCGCACCACGTCGCATCCGTGGACTGGGCCACCGTCGAGCGGGCCACCGGCCTGAGCCGGGCGCAGATCACCGAGGCTGCCGAGATGATCCGCGCGTCGGACAAGACCGTCTACTGCTGGGCCATGGGCCTGACCCAGCACCGCAACGCCGTCGCCACCATCAAGGAGGTCTGCAACGTGGCCTTCGCCCGCGGCGACATCGGCAAGCCGGGCGCCGGGCTGTTCCCGATCCGCGGCCACTCCAACGTGCAGGGCGATCGCACGATGGGCATCTGGGAGCGTCCGCCGGCCAAGTTCCTCGACGCCCTGCAGGCCGAGTTCGGTTTCGATCCGCCCCGCGAGGATGGCCTCGACACGGTCAACTCCGTCCGGGCGATGCGCGATGGCGAGGCCCACGTGTTCATCGGGCTGGGCGGCAACTTCGTGCAGGCGGCGCCCGACACCACCGTCACCGCCGCGGCGTTGCACCACACACGGCTGACGGTGCAGATCTCGACCAAGCTCAACCGCTCGCACCTCGTGTGCGGCGAGACCGCCCTGATCCTGCCGACGCTCGGGCGCACCGAGAAGGACGTCCGAGGTGGCAAGGAGCAGTTCGTCACGGTCGAGGACTCGGTGTGCGCCGTGCACGCCTCGCGGGGCGTGCTCGACCCCGCCAGCGAGCACCTGCGGTCCGAGACGGCAATCGTCACGGGCATCGCCCGGGCGACGTTGGGCGATCGCCACGGCATCGACTGGGCAGCCATGGGCGAGGATTACGACGTCATCCGCGACCGCATCTCCCGCGTCGTGGCCGGTTGCGAGAACTACACCGCCAAGGTCGACCGGCCGGGTGGCTTCGTGCTGCCCCACCCGCCGCGCGACACCCGCACCTTCGAGACCGCGTCCGGCCACGCCGAGTTCGTGGTCTCACCCATCGACGTGCTCGAGGTCCCCGAGGGTCACCTGCTGTTGCAGACGCTGCGCAGCCACGACCAGTTCAACACCACCATCTACGGGCTCAGCGACCGCTACCGGGGCATCGAGGGTGGCCGACGAGTCGTGTTCGTCCACCCGGACGACATCACCGCTCTCGGCTTCACCGATGGCGACCTGGTCGACCTCAGCACCCGGTGGGACGACGACGACATCGAGCGGGTGGCCCCCCAGTTCCGCATCGTCGCCTACAGCACCCCGCGCGGCACCGCTGCTGCGTACTACCCCGAGACCAATCCGCTGGTGCCGCTGGACTCCACGGCCGAGGGCAGCAACTGCCCCACGTCGAAGTCGGTGATCGTGTCCCTCGTGCCGTCGCGACAGTCCTCCGACCGCACGGGATCCTTCGACAGCCTCAGCGGCGATCAGGCGCAGAACGGGCGGGGGTCGGATGAGGGCCACAAGTCACACCCTCAGCCGACCCACCTGTCCTGACCGAGACGCTAGAACAGGTTCGCCGCCCGGACGGCCGTCTGGTAGATGCCGTAGATCAGCGGGACCGAGACGACGACCCAGGCCACGACGAGCAGGGGCGACAGGGGCTTGCCGATCGTGTCGCCGACCTTCTCGGTTCCGGCAGCGCCGCCCGACAGCGACGACTCCGACTCGTGGAACTTCTCGGACACCGGACGAATGGCGAGGTTGGCCACGAAGCCGACCGCGAGCACGCCGACCATCGTCAACAGGGCCGGTCGGTAGTCACCGGCGACCAGATTGCCCGGCTCGCCCTGCGCATCGAGGATCCCGTTGACGATCAGTGGCCCGACCACACCGGCGGCAGCCCACGCCGTGAGCAGGCGACCGTGGATCGCGCCGACCTGGAAGGTGCCGAACAGGTCCCGCAGGTAGGCGGGGGCCGTGGCGAATCCGCCGCCGTAGAAGCTGATGATCACGCCAGCCGTCAGCGCGAACAACGTCGTCGACGTCGAGCCCTGGAACGCCAGGAGGGCGTACAAGATGATGCCGATGCCGAGGTACATGACATAGATGTTCTTGCGCCCGATGCTGTCCGACGCCGAGGACCAGATGAAGCGGCCCGCCAGGTTGAACAACGACAGCAGACCCACGAAGCCACCGGCTGCTGCGGCGGCGACCGTGGACGAGCCACCCTCGCGGAAGAAGTCCTGGATCATCGGGGCGGCCTGCTCGAGGATGCCGATGCCCGCGGTGACATTGCAGAACAGGACGACCCACAACAGCCAGAACTGCGGCGTGCGGAGGGCGTTGTTGGCCGACACGTGGGCGGTGGTGACCATCGACTTGGAGGCGACCTTCGAGGCGTCGAAGCCCTCAGGCTTCCAGTCGTCCGCGGGCACCTTGACCAGCCAGGCGCCGAACAACATCAGGACGAGGTAGACCAGCCCGAGCGTCACGAACAGCTGAGCGACCGCGGGACCGGATGCGACGCCGGTGGCGGTGTCGAAGTTGGAGTCGTAGGCCCGCAGGAGGCGGGTCGAGAGGGGGCTGGCCAGCGCCGCGCCACCGCCGAAGCCCATGATCGCCATGCCCGTGGCCAGACCCGGGCGGTCCGGGAACCACTTGATCAGCGTCGAGACCGGCGAGATGTAGCCGATGCCCAGTCCGATGCCGCCGATCACGCCGTAGCCGAGGTAGACCAGCCACAGCTGGCTGGTGGCGATGCCGAGCGCTCCGACCATGAAGCCACCGGCCCAGAACACCGCGGACGTCGCCATCGCGCGGCGCGGTCCACCGGTGTCGACCCAGGTGCCGAAGATGGCCGCCGAGAGGCCGAGCATCACGATCGCCAGCGAGAAGATCACGCCGATCGACGTCAACGAGGCGTCGAAGCGTTGCACCAGCGAGGCCTTGTAGACGCTGGTCGCGTACACCTGCCCGATGCAGAGGTGAACGGCAAGGGCGGCGGGCGGGATCAGCCAGCGATTGAAGCCGGGCGGGGCGATGGTCTTGTCTCGATCGAGCATGGCCAGTGACATGGGCGTCCTTTCGGGGTGTGACTCGCGTCTCACCGTACGGTGAAGTGCAGGTCGGCGCCGACAGATGATTCCACACCCGCCAGATAGAGTCGGCGCGTGAGCACCAGTCCCAGCCGAATCTTCTTGTCCCGCATCGTCGGACACGAAGTCTTCGACCCCAACGGGGACCAGGTCGGCAAGCTGCGCGACATCGTCGTGGCCGTGCGCTCGGATCGGCAGCGTCCTCGCGTGCTGGGGTTGATCATCGAGGCACTCGGGCGCCGACGCGTGTTCTTGCCCATCACCCGCGTGACGTCGATGGACTCTGGACAGATCATCACCACCGGCGTGCTGAACGTGCGCAAGTTCGAGCAACGACGCACCGAGACGCTCGCCGTCCACCAGCTGTTCGATCGCACCGTCACCATTCCCGACGGCACCCGCTCCACGGTCTACGACCTCGCGATGGAGCAGGATCCCCGTCGCGACTGGTACATCAGCGACGTGGCCGTGCAGGCCGCCGGCAAGCGATTCGGCCGCCGCGGCCCCCACGTCGTGCTCGAGTGGGACCAGGTCACCGGGCTGGCCACCGAGGAATCCGGGCAGGGCGCCACCCACCTGTTGGCCACGATGGACGAGATGCGTGCCGCCGACGTCGCCAACGCCCTGCGCGACCTGCCGGCGAAGCGGCGTCTCGAGGTGGCCACCGAGCTCGGCGACGAACGCCTGGCCGACGTCTTGGAGGAGCTCCCGGAGAAGGACCAGGTCGAGATCCTGGGTGTCCTCGACCCGGACCGCGCCTCCGACGTCCTCAGCGAGATGAATCCCGATGACGCCGCCGACCTGCTGGGCGAGCTGTCCCCAGCGGCCGCCGAGCAGTTCCTGGCCCGCATGGAGCCCGAGGACGCCGAGGACGTGCGTCGACTGCTCACCTACGAGGAGCGCACGGCCGGCGGCATGATGACCACCGAACCCATCGTGGTCTCCCCCGACACCACGATCGCCGAAGCGCTCGCCCGCGTGCGCGAGCCCGAGCTGATCCCGGCGCTCGCCTCTCTGGTCTACGTGTGCCGCCCGCCGGTCGAGACCCCCACCGGACGGTTCCTGGGCATCGTGCACTTCCAGGCACTGCTGCGTGAACCTCCGTCGACCCAGGTCGGCGCCATCGTCGACAACGACATCGAGTGGCCCCGACCCGAGGCGTCGCTGCAGCACGTCGCCCACCTGCTGGCCACGTACAACATGGTCGCGCTCCCGGTCGTCGACGAGAACACGCACCTGCTCGGCGCAGTCACCATCGACGACGTCCTGGACCACCTGCTGCCCGAGGGATGGCGCGATCGGGCGAACGACGAGAACGAGGCGGTGATCGTCCGTGGCTGAGCGTCCCGCCGACCCACGTCGATCCGACCCACGTCGATCCGAGCAGCGCAGGAACGACCAGCGCAGGCTCGACCAGCCACGGGACGCCCGACGCTCCCTGCGACCACGCCGGCAGCCCGATCCCGAGCGCTTCGGACGATTCGCCGAGACCTTCGCCCGGTTCATGGGAACTGCGCAGTTCCTCGGCTACATGACGGCACTGATCGCCGTGTGGCTCCTGTGGAACGTGCCGGTCGGTCCGGACCGGCCGCGCTTCGATGAGTACCCCTTCATCTTCTTGACCCTCATCTTGTCGCTGCAGGCTTCCTACGCCGCTCCCCTCATCCTGCTGGCGCAGAACCGCCAGGAGGCGCGCGATCGCGTCACCCGCGAGCAGGAGCGCGACGCCACCGTCCAGTCGCACGCCGACATGGAGTTCCTCGCCCGCGAGGTGGCCAGCCTGCGCCTCGGACTCGGCGAGGTCGCTACCCGCGACTTCCTGCGATCAGAACTGCGCAATCTCGTCGAGACGCTGGAAAGCTCCGGCGAGGAGGACGAGGACGAGTCCACCTGAGGTGACTTCCTTCGCTCTCGTTCCTGGTCGTGTACCCTAGTTTTGAACACGTTCAAAAACGGAAAGACCTCCAGGAAGACCAAGTAATGGGATTCGACAAGAGTGCAGAGACGCGTCAACTGCTCGTCGACACTGCGTTGCGTCTGTTTCGCACCGACGGGTACCAGGCCACGACCATGCGGCGCATCGCTTCGGAGGCCG
This sequence comes from Aeromicrobium sp. CF3.5, assembly GCF_051262695.1. Taxonomy (NCBI): domain Bacteria; kingdom Bacillati; phylum Actinomycetota; class Actinomycetes; order Propionibacteriales; family Nocardioidaceae; genus Aeromicrobium; species Aeromicrobium sp. CF3.5. The sequence continues at coordinate 41,948 of NZ_JBIMEZ010000009.1, read as the reverse complement.
GAGTGTCGCCTGGCCATGCGTACTACTACTTCACCGGCAAGGACGAGCTGGTTCACGAACTGTACCTGACGATCCAGCACGACCACCGCGAACGAACGCTCCCCTGCCTGGTGGCGGGTGCACCGCTCGCCACGAACCTGCGCGTCGTGCTCGACTGCGGGCTCGACGTCATGGAGCCCTATCACGCGTTCGGCAGTGCCTTCGTGCAGAACGCCCTTCCCTCGACCTCCACCGCGAGTCCCTTCTCTGCCGAGTCCGGCGACGCTCGGGCCATGGCCATCGCTCTGATGGGCGTCGTGGTTGAAAGGTCCGCCGTGCGTGCTCCGCGCAACGTGCTCGATCAGCTGCCCACCGTGCTGTGGCTGGTGTACCTGGGGGTGACCTTGCACTGGGTCACCGACAGCTCGAGAGATCATCACCGATCCCGGATCCTGGCGACCGGCGTCAGCTCTCTAGTGTCGCGCGCTGTGGCCCTGTCACGAGTTCCCGGCGCCAGCGGTCTCATCACCGACGCCACCCACCTGCTCACCCGCCTCACCCCACCCCCCGAGGAGCGCACGCCATGAAACGTCTCGAGACCGCCGTCATCGCTGGAGCATCTGGCTACATCGGCCAGGCCGTGAGCAGGCACCTCACGGACCAGGGCGTCATCGTGAGGACCATCGGTCGTGCCGGTTCCGATGCGAGCTGGTCCGACGCGTCATCGCTGCGCGACGTGCTCGAAGGGTCCGACCTGGTGGTCAATCTGGCTGGCCGGTCCGTCAGCTGTCGGTACGGCAAGAAGAACGCTGATGCGATCCTCACCTCGCGGATCGGCACGACGGCCGCACTGGGTCGCGCCCTGTCCGAGGTGAGGATCCCGCCGAGTCTGTGGATCAATGCGAGCACCGGCACCATCTACCGCGACTCCCGCGACCGAGCCATGGACGAGCACCGGGGCGAGATCGGATCCGGCTTCTCGGTGGAGGTCGCGCGCGCCTGGGAGCACGAGATGGAAACATCCGGTGCTCCGGTCCGCACGATCGCGCTGCGCATGGCGATCGTGCTCGGCGCTGGAGGCGGCGCCCTCAATCCCTTCATCAATCTCGCCCGCCTCGGACTCGGTGGCCGCATGGGACCGGGCGACCAGGTGTTCAGCTGGGTCCACGTCGACGACGTGGCGCGAGCAGTGATCCACCTCTATCACCACGACGAGATATCAGGACCGGTCAACGTCGCGGCCCCCGAGCACGTCAGCAACGACGCTATGATGGCCTCGGTGCGCCGCTCGATGGGCCGGCGGCGTGGTCTCCCCACCCCCTCCTGGCTGCTCGAAGCCGGTTCTCGCATCATTCGCACAGAGGCCGAGCTCGTGCTCAAGAGCCGATGGGTGCAGCCGCAGGTGCTGCTGGACTCGACGTTCGAGTTCGCCCATCCCACCCTCGACGGCGCTCTGGTCCAGATCGCCCAGCACACGCGTCGCGGACTACTTCCCGTCGCACTCGGCTGAGGGCCCCTTCGAAGGGACAGTCAGCGACTCACCCGTACGATGGGAGACATGGCTGTTGTGACCGAGGACCAGATCCGCGAGGCGCTCGCGGGCGTCCAAGACCCCGAGATCAAGCGACCGATCACCGAGCTGGGGATGGTCGACTCGATCACGATCGACGACACCGAGATCGTCGTCCATCTCCTCCTGACGGTGTCCGGCTGCCCGCTCAAGGACACGCTGAATCGCGACATCACCGCCGCCGTCGCCGCGGTGGCTCCGGTCCACTCGGTGCGCGTGGACATGGGCGTCATGACCGACGAGCAGCGCAAGGGCATGCAGGAGATGTTGCGCGGCGGCCAGGCCCAGCGCGACATCCCGTTCGCCCAGCCCGGTTCCCTGACCAAGGTGTATGCGATCGCCTCGGGCAAGGGTGGCGTCGGCAAGTCGACCGTCACCGTCAACCTCGCGGTGGCCATGGCGCAGCGCGGACTCAAGGTCGGTGTGCTCGATGCCGACATCTACGGCCACTCGGTGCCCGACATGCTGGGTGTGGGCGATCTGCGCCCCACACAGGTCGAGGACCTGATCATGCCCGTTCCGGTCGCCCTGCCGTCGGGTGCCGAGCTCAAGGTCATCAGCATCGGGATGCTGAAGCCGCGCAAGGACCAGGTCGTCGCCTGGCGCGGCCCGATGCTGGATCGTGCGCTCGTGCAGATGCTCAGCGATGTCTACTGGGGCGATCTCGACGCTCTCCTGCTCGATCTGCCCCCGGGCACCGGCGACATGGCCATCAGTCTCGGCCAGCACCTGCCCAACGCCGAGGTCATCGTGGTCACCACGCCGCAGAATGCTGCCGCACAGGTCGCCGAGCGGGCCGGCACGATGGCTTCGATGATGCATCAGCGAGTCGTCGGCATCATCGAGAACATGTCCTACCTCCAGCTGCCCAGCGGTGAACGCATGGAGGTCTTCGGATCCGGCGGTGCCGAGCAGGTCGCCGACACCCTGGGGCAACGCCTCGGCTACGACGTTCCGCTTCTCGGCCATGTTCCGCTCGAGGAGCAGGTCCGCGCCGGCGGCGACAGCGGCGATCCGATCGTCGAGACCGATCCGGGTTCGGAGTCCGCGAAGGTCATGCTCGCCGCTGCCGATCACCTCATCGGCCGCACCCGTGGACTCGCCGGAATGCAGCTGGGGCTCGCGCCCGCCGGACGGCTGTAGGCCGACATGTTCGGCATGGGAGTCCCGGAGATCGCCCTCATCGTCGTGGTGGCACTGCTGGTGTTCGGTCCCGACAAGCTGCCGGACCTGGCCCGCCAAGCCGGCGGATTCGTGCGTACGGTGCGCCAGATGGCCGACAACGCCAAGAACGACATCGGCCGTGAGATGGGCAGCGACTTCAAGGACCTGAACCTGCGCGATCTCGACCCCCGAGAGGTCGTGCGCCGCAGCATCATGGACACGCCCTCCGCCGCTTCGCCGTCACCGGTCAAGGAAACTCGCATCCTGCGGCCGGGCGAGAAGCCGCCCTTCGACTCCGAGGCGACCTGAGCCCCACGTCCGCCCCCATTGCCGAGACTCAGGCAGCGGCCCAGGAGGTCATGCGGTCCACACCACGGCCCAGGCGGTCCAGCGGATGGCCGGTCGACTCGCTCGTCGGAAGCTGGGCCACGGCCCCGCGGATCCGCTGAGGATCCGCGTCGGTCACGATCGTGTAGACGATGCCGTCGCGATCCCACGTCACGAGCGTCGGCTCCCCGACTCGATGCCACACGACCGCCGAACCCCAGATCTGCTGTTCGAAGCCTTCCAGCGCCGCCGGGTCGAGGCGTCCTGCCTGCTCGTAGACCTTCATGCGCGTGGTGCCGTTGCTGTAGGTGAGGGCGATCGCATCGTCGGCGCGGGTCAGGGCGGCGTGCGTCCGTTCCAGATCCCCTGCGAGGCGTCCGTGGCAGGCCCAGCCCTGCTCGTTGAGCTCAGCCACCCTGCCCTCGCTGACCGAGACCGCCGTGGCGCTGCTGGAGGCGCCGAAGAAGCCGCTGGCATAGTCGTCGAAGGGTGGAGCCACACGATCGCCCACGCCCGCCGCTCCCCCGCCGACCGCGTAGGCCAGAGCGGCGACAGCCATCGATGCGCCGGCCAACGCCACCCCCGCGCGCAGCGGAGCCGCACGGCGCAGCCGAACCCACCGCCCCTCCTCGACGGACTGCTGGTCGGCCAGACCGTTCAGCGAGGCGAGCAGCCCTCGGGGTGGCTCAGGGACCGTGCCGGTCTCCATGCGGGACTTGATGGCTCGCTGCTGTCGCACCGCCTGCCCGCAGGACTCGCAGCCCTCCAGGTGGGTGCGGGCATCGCGCATCGCGGCGGGCTCGAGCTGCCCGTCCACGAATGCTGCGACGTCGGTTCCCAGATGTGCCATCAGATGCCCATGGCCCCCACGAACCGGGTACGACCGGAGGTCGGCGCGCGGTGGGAGAGCGCCTCGCGCAGCTGGGTTCGGCCGCGGTGGATGCGTGAACGCACCGTGCCGATCTTGACGCCCAGCACGTCGGAGATCTCCTCGTAGGACAGGCCCTCGACATCGCACAGCACGACGGCGACGCGGAAGTCATCGGACAGCTGCGCCAGCGCGGACTCCACATCCGGGTCGAAGTTGGCGTCGTGCACGACGTGGTCGGGCTGGGAATCCACACTCGTGAGGCGATCTTCGGCTCCGTCGCCAAAGCGGTCCATGCGCACCCGCGACGAGCGTCGCACCCGGTCCAGGAACAGGTTCGTCGTGATGCGGTGCAGCCAGCCCGGGAAGTTGCCCGGCTCGTATCGGTCCAGCGAACGGAAGACCCGGATGAACACGTCCTGGGTGAGGTCCTCGGCATCGTGACGATTGCCGGTGAGCCGGTAGGCCAGTCGGTAGACCCGAGGCGAGTGCTCCTCGACGATGGCGTGCCAGTCCCGCACATCAGGCTCGATGCCCTCCGCAGCTCCCGCGTGGAGCGTGCGATGCGCCATGGACGTCACGTCTTTCGTCATGCTGCGATGATTTCCCGGTCACCTGAGAGAACGCACAGAGGACACTGACGGTTCCCCCACCAATTGCCCACCTCGACTCAGCACGACAGGCAACGCGGAATCGGCGTCGTTGCGGCGTGGGGCCGCCCCAGCGGTGCTGCCGCAGATATCCTGTCCTCACACCCACGTCCGAGGAGCCCATCATCACCACCGCGCAGAGCCTGGCCTTCGTCGAGGACTTCGCCCACGAGGACGATCATCTCGCCGCCGCCCGGCAACGAGCCCACGAGGTCGGTGTCACGCCGATCGGTGCGGCTGCTGGCGCTGCCCTGTCCTTCCTGACCGGCGCAGTCGGTGCGCGCGCCGTCGTCGAGATCGGGACCGGTACGGGCGTGTCCGGACTGTGGTTGCTGCGCGGCATGCTGCCCGACGGAGTACTCACGTCGGTCGACCTCGAGGCCGAGAATCAACGCCACGCCCGCGAGGCGTTCGCCGAGGCGGGCTACAAGCCGCAACGATTCCGCCTGATCGCCGGCTCCGGCCTCGACGTCATGCCTCGCATGACCGACTCGGGCTACGACCTGGTCTTCCTCGACGCCGAGCTGGTCGAGTACGTCGACTACCTCGACCAGGCGATGCGCCTGGTCCGCCCCGGCGGTGTGGTCGTGTTCAACCACGCCCTGGGCGACGACAAGGTGGGCGATCCGGCCCAACGCGATCCCGAGACGAGCGCGATCCGCGACGTGCTGGACCAGGTCTCCCGCGAAGACGACCTGCGCGGCATGCTGCTCCCCGTGGGCGACGGCCTGCTGGCCGTGCAACGCATCAGCTGACAGGACCCACGGGCGGACGGACCGCCCGCTCAGTCCTCGCCGCTGGAACGTTCGAAGTTCGCCGACGACCGGAACCCTGCGGGGCCGCGCACCACCGCGATGATCTCGCACGCCTCGATCGTCATCGGCGCAGAGCCGATGATCTTCGAGCCCGGCGCGTCAGCAGCACGGTCCTCGAAGTCGTCCTGGAACGCCTGGCGCGCATCGTCACTGACGAAGACGTAGGTTCCCTCGAACCACTGCCCCTTGACGGCGCGCCACGACTTGAAACGCAGCCCCTCGAGCCCGGCGAACCGCTTGAACGACTCGTCCTCGACGTACGCACGCAGGGCCTTCAAGGTGCCCTTGGGAGCGTCGGCCAGGGACCACCGAATGGTCAGCCCGAACATCAGACCGCTTTGAGCGCGTCACCGAGCGACGAGGCCTCTTCGTTGTTCAGCTCGACGACGAGGCGGCCACCACCTTCGAGCGGGACGCGCATGACGATGCAGCGGCCCTCTTTCGTGACCTCCATCGGACCGTCACCGGTCCGCGGCTTCATGGCGGCCATGATTCCCCTCTCTGCGCGTCTCCACGGTGCCCGTGGATCATCGAGACCCAGTATCCCTCACGGCTGTCGGGGCCGCGTGACCGGTTCCCGACACGGGCTTCAGGCGGGGCGACGCTCGCCGGACTTCGGGGGCTGCTCAGCCACCTGCTCCCAGGCGAGGATCTCGGCGCGCGCCTCGACTGCTGCAGCTTCGCTGGCCGCGAGCGCATCCTGAGCCGTCAGCAGATCGCTGCGCGCAGAGGCCAGATCGGAGGCGGCCGCATCGACGTCAGACTGCAGGGCCTCCGTGCGTGCCTTCTCCTCGGAGAACTTCTCGCGAGCGAGAGCGATCTCGATCTCGGTGGTCAGCAGGACGTCCTGCATCGCGCTGAGCTGGGTCTCGCGTTGCGCCAGACGCGAACCGAGCGACTCCACGAAGGCGATGTGCGACTCGTGACGCTTCTTGGTCTCCACGCGGTAGCTGTCCGACACCTGGGCCCGATCGGTCGCCCACGCGCGGCGCACCACGACGATCTCGGCGAGCAGCAGGGATGCGGACACCACGCCGGCCACCACGCCGAACACGGTGGCCCCAGCCAGGAGCTGCACCGTCGAGGTGATCAGCGCGGCGCAGGCCACGACGGCCGAGAGGGCCAGCAGGGACGTCGCAGCGATCACCTTGGCCGAACGGGCCCGGCGACGCAGTGGCGTGTGGCGTGAGCCGGCGGAGGGACGCGCGGACGCGTCGCGATCTGGGCTGCGTCGTGTGGGGGCCATGAGGCCGATGGTACGGAGAATGACTGGGGTGGCTGGTCGCGCCACGCCGTGAACCGGCCCGAATCCTGCTGCGAGGACGCGCGGTTTGCCGCTCAGGTCGAGCCGCGAGCCACACATCCGACCAGGTGGTCGTCGACCATCCCGGTGGCCTGCATCAGGGCGTAGGCCGTGGTCGGCCCGACGAAGCGGAACCCCGCGGCCTTCAACGCCGCAGCCATCGCCGTGGACTCCGGCGTGACGGCCGGGACGTCGCCCACCGTGCGCGGAGCCGGCGGTGCAGGTTCGGGTCGAAATGTCTGCAGCAGGTCGACGAAGCCCCCTTCGAGGTCCAGGACGGCACGCGCGTTGCCCACGGCAGCCTCGATCTTGCGCCGGTTGCGCACGATCCCGGCATCACCCATCAATCGTTCGACGTCGTGATCGCCGAATGCGGCGACGGCCTCAGGATCGAAACCCGCGAAAGCCTCGCGGAAACGGTCTCGCTTGCGCAGGATCACCAACCACGACAGGCCTGACTGGAATGACTCCAGACACACCCGCTCGAACAGTCCCTGCTCGTCGAGGACAGGCCTGCCCCACTCGCGGTCGTGATAGTCCAGCATCGCCGGATCGGCGCCCCAGGGGCAGCGCAGCACCCCGTCGGCGTCCGGGACCGGCCCGTCGTCGATCATGCGCTCACCTTCGCGCTCATGCCGGGGCGTCAGCGACCCGACCGAAGTACGCGACCGCTTCGTCGATGTCGTCGGTGACGTGCAGCATGTCGATGTCACCGGGGCTGATCTTGCCGTCAGCCTCCATCGTGTCGCGCAGCCAGTCGATCAGTCCTCCCCAGTAGGCCGACCCGAACAGCACGATCGGGAACGAGGTGATCTTCCCGGTCTGCGCGAGCGTGAGCGCCTCGAACAGCTCATCCATCGTGCCGAACCCACCGGGCAGCACCACGAACCCCTGCGAGTACTTCACGAACATGGTCTTGCGCACGAAGAAGTACCGAAAGTTGATGCCCAGGTCGACCCAGTCGTTCATGCCCTGCTCGTGCGGCAGCTCGATGCCCAGGCCGGCCGACACTCCCCCGCACTCGCTGGCCCCGCGGTTGGCCGCCTCCATGGCGCCGGGGCCACCGCCGGTGATGACGGCGTAGCCGGCGTGGCACAGCTTCGCCGCGATGTCGCTGGCCGCCGCGTACATCGGGTCGTCGGGCTGGGTGCGTGCCGAGCCGAACACGCTGACCGCCGGCCCCAGCTCGGCCAGGGCGCCGAAGCCCTCGACGAACTCGGCCTGGATGCGAAGCACCCGCCAGGGGTCGGTGTGCACCCAGTCGGCCGGTCCGCGTGAGTCCAGGAGCCGTTGATCGGTCGTGCTGTCGGGAATGCGGTCGCGGCGCAGGCGCACCGGCCCCTTGTGGTGCGAGGGCGTGTCGCGGTTCATGGAGCCATCCACTTCGTGAGGGAGTCAAGGACTGCGTGCAGGTCACTGACCGACACGTGCTCGTCGGCCTTGTGGGCGAACAGGGGATCGCCGGGACCGTAGTTGACCGCTGGGATGCCCAGCTGGGTGAACTGGGCGACGTCCGTCCAGCCGAATTTCGGGCCGATCGTCGCTCCGACGGCCTCGACAAAGGCAGCGGCCGCCGGTTGGGTGAGTCCGGGCAGGGCTCCGGGAGCCGAGTCCGTGACGGCAAGACCGAAGCCCTCGAAGACCTCCTGCAGGTGCGTGAACGCCTCGTCCTCGCTGCGGTCGGGCGCGAATCTGAAGTTGACCTCGACGACCGCCTCGTCGGGCACGACGTTGCCGGAGACCCCGCCGGAGATCGACACCGCGTTGAGGCCCTCGCGGTACTCCAGGCCATCGATCTCGACCCGGCGAGGCTCGTAGGTCGCCAGCAGGTCGAGCACCGGTGCAAGCGCGTGGATCGCATTGGATCCCCGCCACGACCGGGCTGCGTGGGCACGCTCGCCGGCGGTGCGCAGCTCGACGCGCATCGTGCCCTGGCAGCCCGCCTCGACGCCGGCGTTGGACGGCTCCATCAGGATCGCGAAGTCCGCGGCCAGCAGCTCGGGCCGCTCGCGCGCGATCCGGCCGAGCCCGTTGTGGATCGCCGCGATCTCCTCGGCGTCGTAGAACACGTAGGTGACGTCGCGCACCGGCTCGCTGATCGTCGCGGCCAGCGTGAGCGCCACGGCGACGCCGCCCTTCATGTCGCACGACCCCAGGCCATGGAGGACCGCACCCTCCAGTCGGGAGGGCAGGTTGCCGTTGACCGGGACCGTGTCGAGGTGTCCGGCGATCACGACCCGCTCGTCGCGTTCCAGATCGGTGCGCGCCACGATCGTGTTGCCGTCACGGACCACGCTCAGGTGCGGAAGAGCCCGCAGCGCGGCCTCGACGTCGTCGGCGAGTGCCTCTTCGTGCAGGCTCTCCGACGGTGCGTCCACGAGGGCAGCGGTCAAGGTGACAATGTCGGCGGTGAGGTCGAGAGGCACTCGATCATTTCATCACGTCGCCGTCGGGGACGCGGTCGAACGCCTCGAGCCTGCGCCCCGGCACGTCGTAGTACCGGCGCATCAGCGGATCGCGCAGCTCGGCCGGCAACACCCGACGGGCGGCTTGCAACCACAGCGGGATGAAGCGGCGTGGCATGTCGTTCAACAATCGCTCGGACGCCACGGTGAACACCGGCGCCATCCGCAGGTAGTCCGCCCGGAACACCACGTGCTCGACGTCAGCGAACGCCTCGGCGTGCACGGCGGTGAGTGCCTGCACGAGATCGGCCTCGATGTGAGCGGCGACCCCGAGCAGCAACCCCCGGACGATGTCGACCGTCGATCCGGTTCGGCCGGCCCGCTCGGCCAGACCCCACGCCCTCGCCCACATCGGATCGGGGTCTCCGCCGGCCTCGAAGGCGGAGAGGTTGCGTGCGTAGTGGAGGTGGAAGGCCGGGATCAGCCGCAGCACCCAGTCGGGGTGGTCGGCTCCTCCGCGGTCGAGGTGGGCGAGCTGTTCCTCGGTGACGTACTGGTAGACCCGCGCGAACCACTGCTTGGCATCGCCCGTGGCTTCCAACTGATCGGCGATCCGACGCTGCTCGTCCAGCACCGCCTCGGCCGCGTCGCGCAGTGGCTGCAGATCTGCGGACTGCCGCACCGGCGATGGGGACGCCGGGAGCGGGTCCGGCGCCCTGAGCGCGGCCATGGCCTCGACCGAGGCGCGCACCTGACGTCCGACGGCGCGGGTGGCCAGCGCTGCTGGTCCCGGCAGCACGAACTCCAGATCGACCGTCCACGTCAGGTCGCACCCGCCGCCGTCGGTCGGTTCGAGGACCAGCTCGCCCTCGTGTCGGCGCAGACCGACCACTCCCCCGACGACCGTGTAGGCGAGTCGGTGCGGCGGCTCGGCCACCCTGATCACCTCAAGGAGGCTGGTGCCGAACACGCGCACCGTGCGCATGGCGCCGACCCCGTTGGGGCGCCCACCTTCGCCGAGCGACCGGCTGCCGATCTGAGCCGTGGACCACCGATTCATCTGCTCCGGCTCACCGATCAGCCGCCACACGCTCGCCGGTGGTGCGTCCAGGTGCTGCCGCACGACCATCTGACTGCTGCTGAGACGACCCACCCGGCCAGTGTGTCCGACCTCGTCAGGATTCGCCGAAGACGCAGAACTCGTTGCCCTCGGGATCGGCCATGACGGTCCACGTGATCTCGTGGTCCTGAGGACGAAGAACCACGGCACCTGCGGCGACCAGGTCGCCGACCGTCGCCCCACCGGTCAGGGTCACGTCCCAGTGGATGCGGTTCTTGACCGTCTTGGGCTCCGGTACCGGAGCGAAGTCCATCGACTCCAGCGTCGAGCCTGCGATGTCGTCGAGGTGGGAGTACCCGTCGTCGCTGTGCGTCAGCGTCCCGCCGAGCACGTCGGCCCACCACTGCGAGATCGCGACGTGGTCGGCGGAGTCGATCCCGACAGCCTTGAGTCGGTGCGCCGGCGGCGTGTCATAGGTGAACACGCACAGCTCGCCGCCCTCGGGATCGGCGAAGACGGTCCACGAGAAGTCGCCGACCTCGGAGAGCTGGTCGAGACCACCGAACCGGTCGAGCGACTCTGCCCGCAGGTCCAGGTGCACCCGCTGCTTGACGGAGCGCGACTCCGGCACCGCCAGGACCACGATCGTCTCCCCCGGGCCACCACCGCTGACCGTGACGTCACCGTCGGCATCCACCGGGCCGGCCTCCCACTCCAGGACGCGGGCCCAGAACGCGGCGACGGTCGGCGCGTCGCTGGCGTCGATGCAGAGGTTTTGCCAGGTCACGAGAGCCATGCGATCAACCTAGTCCTGACCCGACTAGTCCTGAACAGCCTTGAGGATCGTGAGGTGCTTCGTCAGATCGTCGTCGCCGGTGGACCACAGGGCGTTGAAGGCCTTGCGGACGATCACCCAGTCGCGGGCGCGGTCCTCGTCGAGACCCGCCACGTCGACCAGGGTGTGAAATCGACGACGCACCGCCCACCGGATGTCGCCGGAGGCCACGACCTCGTCCCAACGGGACCACAGCATCGGCGCGACCTCGTAGTGCGGATCGCCCGACATGGGCTTCGGGTCGATCACCAGCCACGGATCGCGCTCCCGATCGTCTCGACGGGAGGCCAGGACGTTCTCGTGATGCAGGTCCCCGTGGATGAGCGTTCCGACGGAGCCGGGGTCGGACACCAGGTCCCGGACGAGGTGAACGGCCTGCTCGACGACCCGCCGCGGGACCCGCGCGCCGGCGGAACCGAGCTCATCGGACCACCGGGCGACGAAGTCGGTCAGCAGGTCGAGCCGGCGAGGAGCCGGCACGTGCAGTCGTCGGTAGAGACCAGCCACAATCTCGCAGGCCACGATGTCGTCGACCGTCCGGAGATCCTCGGCCCCTGCCCGTTCCAGCACCATGGCGCCCCGGCGCGGATCACCGCGCAGCAGTCGGACGACGCCATCGCCCGCCCACGTCTGGAGCCCGAGGATCTCGTGCCGCTCCTCGGGGCCGGCGTCGAGGGTCTTGAGCACGGCGGCCACGTCGTCGACCGTTCGCACCGGCACCACGAGAGCCGTGTGCCCGTGCATCGCCTCGCCGTCCGGCTCGAGCTCCCACTCCGCCATCAGGGCCGAGACGTGAGCCGGGAGGTGGGTCGAGGTCATGTCAGCCATGATGACGAGGTGACCATCAGCGCCTTCACCGGGCACATCGCCGGGATCGGGACCACGTCCGGCACCCGGCTGATCCTGGGGATGTGGGACGACACACCTCTGGGACCGTTCGCCGACGCCATGATCGAGACGGCCGCCGGTCACCGTGTCCTCGTCGCTCCCCGACGGGACGTGGCCGACTTCATCGCTGCCACGTACTCCTTCGACGAGGTGGTCCTGGCCCCGGTGAAGCTGACCCGGGGCGACCGGTGGCAGATGACGTCGAACGACCTGAACGTGACCTTCACCCCGGGGCGCCAGAGGTGGATGTCGCCACTGCTGCGCGCCGTGCCGTCGCCGGTCCATCGCACCGCGGCGTGGGCCAAGGTGTGCAGCCCGATCGCCTCTCGACTCATGCCGGGGGTGCAGACGTACGGGACGGCCGGCAGTGGTCGCGACGAGTGGTACGCCGCACGGCACGTCCGGCTCCTCGACACCGCCTCGGCGCGCTGGCGAGGCGAAGACCTCGGCAACCTCGCCCTGCTGACTCCCCCGGTGCGGTTCGGATTCGCCTCGGCCCCGGCCCGTCCGAGCCTGACCGCCCTGACGTCCTACGTGCGCCAGCGATAGGTCAGCGGAAGCCCGCACCGCCGGCCGGCCTGCGGATCTTCTCGCCCTTCGCCCGGGCTGCATCGGCCAGGTCGGTCTGGAACTGCAGCATCTTCTCGGCGAGGGCCGCATCGCCGCTGGCCAGGATCCGGACGGCCAGCAGACCGGCGTTGCGGGCACCCCCGATCGACACGGTGGCGACCGGCACACCAGCTGGCATCTGCACGATCGAGAGCAGGGAGTCCATGCCGTCGAGGTGCTTGAGCGCGACGGGTACCCCAATCACCGGCAACGGCGTGACGGCAGCCAGCATGCCGGGCAGGTGCGCCGCTCCGCCGGCACCAGCGATGATGACCTCGAGACCACGACGATGCGCCTCACGACCGTAGGAGATCATCTCCTCGGGCATCCGGTGGGCCGAGACGACATCAGCCTCGTGGGCCACGCCGAACTCGGTGAGCGCCTCGCCGGCCGCCTGCATGGTGGGCCAGTCCGAGTCCGACCCCATCACGATGCCGACGCGTGTCTGTTCAAGCATGCCTCGACCCTACCGGCGACCACGACCGAGCGGAGCGAAGCGAGTCGGGCGCCCCATCGGTGAGCAGCGCGGCGGATCGACGGGCTCGGCCGAGCACGTCCTCGACATCGCTGCCGGTCGCCGTGACGTGGCCGACCTTGCGGCCGGGCTTGACCGCCTTGCCGTACAGGTGGACGTGCACGTCCGGTTCGGCGGCGAGGGCGACGGCACGCTGGGCCACCAGATCAGTCACCGCCCCGCCGAGGACATTGACCATGACAGCCACCGGCTCGCGGGAGTCGGTCGGTCCCAGCGGCAGGTCGAGCACGGCCCGCAGGTGGTTCTCGAACTGGCTGGTGGCCGCTCCCTCGATGCTCCAGTGCCCCGTGTTGTGCGGCCGCATGGCCAGCTCGTTGACGAGCAGACGGCCGTCCGCGGTCTCGAACAGCTCGACCGCGAGGATCCCGGTGACGTCGAGCTCGGTCGCGAGCCGCTCGGCGATGTCGCGCGCCCTCTGCTCGGTGGCAGGAGCGAGGCCGGGCGCCGGGGCGATGACCTCGGCGCACACCCCGCCGACCTGGCGCGACTCCACGACGGGGTAGGTGCGGACCTCGCCCGAGGGTGAGCGCGCCACCAGCGCCGACAGCTCACGGCGGAAGTCCACGAGCTCCTCGGCCATCAGCTCGCGGCCCACGGCGCCGGAGGTGTCCTCGAAGATCTGGTCGAGGTCGTCGGGCCCGTGGACCACCCAGACCCCCTTGCCGTCATAACCGCCTCGGGTCGTCTTGATCACCGCCGGGTACCCGAAGTCGTGCATGTCGTCGACGACGTCGGCGAGCTCGTCGGACAGCAGCTCGAAGACCGGGGACTCGATCCCCAGCACGCTGAGTCGGATCCGCATCTCGCCCTTGTCCTGCGCGAACAGCAGAGCATCCGGGCCGGGCCGGCAGGCGTGGCCCTCGGCCGTGAGGGTCCGCAGGTGCTCGGGGGGCACGTGCTCGTGGTCGAAGGTCACGACGGGGGCGTCGGCGATCGCGGTGCGCAGGTCGGCGAGGTCGGTGTGGTCGCCGACGACGTGATCGCCGATCACCTGCGCGGCGGACACGTCGGGTCCCTCGGCCAGCAGGCGGAGGTCGATGCCGAGCGCGATGGCGGGCGAAGCCATCATCCGAGCGAGCTGGCCGCCGCCGATCACGACGAGCTGGGGTGCGGTCACGACTTCACCCTAGGTCAGCGGGCGCGGAAGCCGTGGCGACGGCTGACCGTGACCGGGGAGACGTTGCCGAAGCCGCGCAGGGGCCGCGGCGGAAGGACGCGCGTCTCGAACTCGTCACCGAGCCCGTCCGCGGTGTGCTGGTCGACGAGGACCCGGTTGCTGCGCGCCACGCTGGTCAGGCGAGCAGCCAGGTTCACCGGTGGGCCGAACACGTCGCCGAGCCTGCTCAGCACCGAGCCGGTCGCCAGCCCCACCTTGACGTCGGGAATGTCGGGGCGACGCGCGATCTGACCGACCAGCTCCATCGCGATCTGGGTGCCGCTGGTGGGGGTGTCCGCGACGAACAGCACCGCATCGCCGAGCGTCTTGACGATCCGACCGCCGCGCGCCGTGACGATGTCGGTGCACCGGCTCTCGAAGTCCTCGACGAGATGTCCCAGGGCCGAGTCGTCCAGGCCGTTGGACAACGACGTGAACCGGCTCAGGTCGGCGAACCCGACCGTCAGGTCGGTCGACAGGAGCTCTTCGTCGGAGGCGCCGAGCGCGTCCATGCGCGCCACCGCCGCGGCGAGGTGACGTCGCCAGGCGTACAGCAGGAGCATCTCGAAGCCGGATCCGCCGTACTGGGCCAGGTCGACGGCGCGTTCCAACCGGCTGGTCGCCGCGCCCGTCTCGATGTCGTGCTCGACCTGTTCGACCAGCGTCGAGACCTGCCAGTCGGCAAGCCGCGACATCGTGGTGCCCAGGGCCCGGGTCATGCGAAAGACGGTGGCTTCCTCGAACAGATCCGACGTCAGCGCGGCTGCGACCGCTGCGACTGCCTTGGTGTCGGCGTCGGTGTAGGCCACGCCGTCCCCGCGATCGGGAAATCCGAGCGCCCGCCACAACCGCTGACCGTCCTCGAGGCTCAGACCGCCGCGCTCGGTGACCTCCTGGGCCGTCAGGGCGACGTCCGCGCCGAGGAGCAGGCGGATCAGCTCGCCCCGAAGGTCAGACTGACTCATCTCTTCTGTCGCCCTCGTGCTCGCCGAACACCAGGGTGCTCACCGTGCGATGGAAGTCCTCGATGCCGGGGATGTCGTTGAGCCGGAGGCCCTCCTGCTCGCTGGCGTCGTGGATCACCAGGGTTCCGCAGCCCAGCAGCCGATCGTTGAGGTGCTTCTCGTAGGCGACGTCGTTGATCCGGCTGAGGGGGATGATGCGTCCGGTGCGGGTCAGGATGCCGCGCTGCTCGACGATGCGTCGATTGGTCAGGGTGTAGGTCCACGTGATCCAGCGCAACCACGGCAGCACCGCACCCACGATGATCAGCACGAGTCCGACCCCGACGACGATCCACCGGGCCACGCCGCCACCGACATCGCCGACCTGGGTGGCCAGGTAGGCCGTCGCCCCGCTGACCACGACGAGGATGAGGAACGGGAGGAACAGGACCTTGACGTGGGTGCGCGTCTCGGAGACGGTCGTCTCGCCCTCGATCATCAGCTTGCGCGGCAGGCCCATGTCCCCAGTCTGTCACGGGGCGTGCCTCAGGCGCGGGTGCGCACGTGGGTGACATCACCGGCACTGACCGGCGTCCCGTCGACGATCAGCCGTCCGTGCTCATCGATCGACTCGGCGGAGCCGACGAGCTCGCTGCCGTCGGGCATCGAGACCCGGACCGGCGAGCCGAGCGTCACGCAGCGGCGCAGGTAGGAGTCGCGGATGCCGGCAGCCGGATCTCCTTCTGTCGCCACCCAGGCCCGGTACAGCGGTCCCAGCGTGCGCAGGATCGCGCGCAGGACGACGGTGCGATCGGTGCTGGTCGCCCCCTCCAGGGCCAGGGAGGTGGCCGTGGGCACCGGCAGCTCTTCGCTGGTCATCGAGACGTTCACCCCGATGCCGGCGATCGCCGCCGGGCCGGTCGGCGTCTCGACACGTTCGAGGAGGATGCCTGCGATCTTGCGATCCTCCACCAGCACGTCGTTGGGCCACTTCAGCGCGGTGTCGACCCCCAGGCCGCGCAGGGCCGCGTCGACGGCCAACCCACACAGCAGTGGCAGCCACACCCAGCGAGCGGGCGGCACCCCGTCGGGGCGCAGCACGACCGACACGGCGATGCCGGACCCCGCAGGCGCCTGCCACACGCGGTCGAGACGTCCGCGCCCCGCGGTCTGCAGTTCGGCGGTGAACACCGATCCGTTCGGGGCGCCCGTCGTCGCGGCTGTTGCGGCGTCGGCGTTGGTGCTGGTGGTCGTCGGTGCCACGTTCACCTGGGCCCACAGCGAGTCCGAGCCGAGCAGTGCGGCCTGCAGCGCGGTCGAATCCAACGGCGGGCGATCGAGGTCCTCGTACACGGACCTCAGCCTCACACACCACCGGTCGCGTCCTTCGTTACAGTGAGCGCGTGAACGACGCTGACGCACAGATCGAAGAGAAGCCCGAGCTGCACACCACGGCCGGTCGCCTGTCCGACTTCCTGGAGCGCCGCGACGCTGCCGAGGTCGAGATGGCTGCCCGCGCCCACGAGAAGCAGAGTGCCCGGGGTCGCCAGAGTGCGCGCGAGCGCATCGACCAGCTGCTGGACGAGGGGTCGTTCGTCGAGCTCGACGCCCTCGCACGCCACCGTGCCACCGACTTCGGTCTGGAGAAGAATCGTCCCCTCGGAGACGGCGTCATCACCGGTTACGGCACGATCGACGGGCGCCAGGTGTGCGTGTTCAGCCAGGACTTCAGCGTCTTCGGCGGCAGCCTCGGCCAGGTCTACGGCGAGAAGATCGTCAAGGTCATGGACCTGGCGATCAAGTCCGGCTGCCCCATCATCGGCATCAACGAGGGGTCGGGCGCTCGCATCCAGGAGGGCGTCGTCTCACTGGGCCTGTACGGCGAGATCTTCCAGCGCAACGTGCACGCCTCCGGCGTCATCCCGCAGATCAGCCTGATCATGGGCGCCAACGCCGGCGGACACGTCTACTCCCCCGCCGTGACCGACTTCGTGATCATGGTCGACAAGACCTCCAACATGTTCATCACCGGTCCGGACATCATCAAGACCGTCACCGGCGAGGACGTCACGATGGAGGACCTCGGTGGCGCTCGCACGCACAACACGCGCAGCGGAAACGCCCACTACATGGGCGCCGACGAGGCCGACGCGATCGAGTACACCAAGGCCCTCATCGGCTTCCTGCCGCAGAACAACATGGAGGAAGCCGAGGTCTTCGACGAGCCTGCGGATCTCGCGCCCAACGAGGCCGACCAGGCGCTCGACACGTTGATCCCTGACTCGACCAACCAGCCGTACGACATCCGCACGGTCATCGAGACCGTGGTCGACGACGGGGACTTCCTCGAGGTCCAGCCGCTGTTCGCGCCCAACCTCGTGATCGGCTACGGCCGCGTCGAGGGCCGCAGCGTCGGTGTCGTCGCCAACCAGCCAATGCAGCTCGCCGGTTGCCTGGACATCGATGCCTCCGAGAAGGCCGCACGGTTCGTGCGCACCTGCGACGCGTTCAACATCCCCGTCCTCACCTTCGTCGACGTGCCCGGGTTCCTGCCGGGTACCGACCAGGAGTGGAACGGCATCATCCGCCGAGGTGCCAAGCTGATCTACGCCTACGCCGAGGCCACCGTCCCGCTGATCACCGTCATCACCCGCAAGGCCTACGGCGGCGCCTACGACGTGATGGGCTCCAAGCACCTGGGCGCCGACATGAACATCGCCTGGCCGTCGGCACAGATCGCGGTCGTCGGTGCGTCCGGCGCCGTCGGCATCCTGTACCGCAAGGAGCTGGCTGCCTCGGACGATCCGGACACGCTGCGCGCCCAGCTGATGACCGAGTACGAGGACACGTTGTGCAACCCGTACCTCGCCGCCGAACGAGGCTACGTGGACCAGGTCATCGCACCGCACCAGACGCGTGCCGAGATCGTGAAGTCCCTGCGTCTGCTCAAGACCAAGCGGGAGACCCGGCCGCCCAAGAAGCACGGGAACATCCCCCTCTGATGCCCCAGGACACGCCCGAGGAGTCCGCAGCACCCGCCCAGCCCGTGCTGCGGGTGGTCAAGGGCGATCTCACCCCCGAAGAGCTCGCCGCGCTGGTTGTCGTCGTCGCGGCGCGCAACGCTGCCGCCGCCCAGTCGGCGTCGCGCAGGCCTGGTCGCCGCCGCTCCGAATGGGGGCATCCCGCCCGCCTGGTGCGTCAACCTCTCCGGGTCGGTGCCGATCAGTGGCGCCGCTCGGCCTGGGGCTGACCGTGACCCTGCAGCACACACGCGACGTCGCGCTCGCCGAGTGGTGGGCCGGGGCCGCTGTGCACTGGTCGACCCTGGTCGAGCTGGGTCCGCCCGGATTCGAGGCCTACTGCCGAGTCAGCTTTCCCGTCGGCGACGTCTGGCGGCCCGAGAGCGAGGTCTTCGACGACCTCGCCTCGCTCCTGCGCCAGCACACCACCGATGCCGGACGCGAATGCCTCTTCGCCCTCTGGGACGGCTGGGGAGACATCGACGGCACCGAGGCCGTGGGCATGCTCACTGCTCTGAGCGACACCGGCCAGTGGTTCACCCGCATGTTCGGCAAACCCCGTCCGCCGCAGGTGCCTCCTGCGTTCGGGGCGACGATCATGGGTGCTCCGCGAGTGGCCATCGGCGAACGGCAGTTCCTGCTGTTCCGCGGACCGCTCGACCAGGCCGGATCCTGGGGCGCGCGCCCGATCGCGGTCGACTGGCCGGCGCGCCAGATCAGCATCCCCAACCTGACGTGGCCCGCCGATCACAGCTGGTCGGTCGCGGCCGACGCGGGTCACAACACGATGGGCATCGGCGGGTCGCGGCGCCTGATCGAACGCATCGTCCTGCACCCACGGCTCGACGCCCGTCACGTCACCTACCCGGAGGCCGCATGAGCACCATCCGCACGGTTCTGGCTTCCCAGTCAGCGGCCCGACTCGCGACGCTCCGCTCAGCGGGCATCGATCCCGAGGTCGTGGTCTCCGGAGTGGACGAGGACCGCGTGGCCTCGAAGAACGCGGCTCACCTGAGCACGGCCCTCGCGCAGATGAAGTGCAGGGCGGTCGACGAGCTGCTCGGTGACCCAGAAGCTCTGGTGATCGGTGCGGACTCCGTCCTCTCCTTCGAGGGCGACATCCTCGGCAAGCCCATCGGCCCGGTCGAGGCGGCCGGACGATGGCGACGCATGCGCGGCGGATCAGGTGTGCTGTTCACCGGTCACTGCGTGCGACGCGGCGGCGAGGAGTTCGTGGAGAGCGCCCAGACCATCGTGCACTTCGCCGACGTGACCGACGACGAGATCGACGCCTATGTCGCGACAGGTGAGCCGCTGAACGTGGCCGGTGCCTTCACGATCGACGGCCTGGGTGGGGCGTTCATCCGAGCGATCGAGGGCGACCACCACAACGTCGTCGGGTTGTCGCTGCCACTTCTGCGCGACCTCGTCGGTGATCTCGGCATCGCGTGGCCGACGCTGTGGAACCGTCTGCCCTGATCGAGCGACTCGTGGGCCGTTCTACGTGACTCCTCACCGGGTCTACGTGACTCCTCACCGGGTCTGCGTGACTCCTCGGCGGTCAGAGGCGACGGGGGGCCGCCTTGGAGCGCAGCGCGGGGGCCACGGGACGACCGTGCAGGAATCCGTCGACCGAGCCGGTGTCCAGGGCCGCCCGGTAGACCGCGCAGGCCTGCGCAACCGCATCGATGGTGTGCTCGAGGTCGGCGTCGGTGTGGGCCGCAGACACGACGAACGACTGTCCCAGCACACCGTGGCGCACCAGCTCCTGCAGGAACAGGGTGCGCCAGGCCTGGCTGGGTTCGCCGTCCGGGTCGCGCGTCCCGAAGACCAGGCACGACGGTCGGCCACCGACCGTCACGTGATCGGTCAGGTCCATCGCAGACGCCACCTGACGCACTCCTTCGGCAAGCCGTAGTCCTGCAGCCTCCATGCGACCCACCGGGTCTGTCGTCCGATAGGCCTCGGCAACGGCGAGAAATGCAGCCAGTCCGCCCGATTCTGGGCCGTGTGTCGTGGACAGGAGGAACACTCGGTCGGCGTCGGTGTTCAAACCACCGAGCTCCATGACCTCGCGACGCCCGGCCAGCGCGGAGACCGGGAAGCCGTTGCCCATGGCCTTGCCCCAGCACGACAGGTCCGGAGTGACGCCGTAGACGTGCTGAGCACCGCTGGCCGACCAGCGAAACCCGGTGATCATCTCATCGAGCACCAGCAGCGTCCCGTGCCGGTCGCACGCCGCGCGCACCCCGGCCAGGAAGCCCGGTGCGGGCTCCACGGCACCGGTGGCGGCCTCGAGGAAGACACAGGCCACGTCGTCGCCGGCCAGGGCCGACTCCAACGACTCCAGATCGTTGTAGTCGAATCGAACCGTCCGCTCGATCGCGCCGCGGCCTGTTCCGGCCGACATGTCGGTGCTCGCGATGAACCAGTCGTCGACCGAGAAGAAGGGCTGACGACAGATCGCCACCGTGTCGCGACCCGTGAAGGCTCGAGCCAGACGCAGGGCCGCAGTGGTGGCGTCTGATCCATTCTTGGCGAACTTGACCATGTCCGCCGTCGGCACGAGCTCGAGGAAGGCCTCAGCCGCCTCGAGCTCCAGCTCCGTGGGCCGACTGAAGTTGCTCCCCCGCCCGATGGCTGCGCTGACCGCGTCGACGACCGGTCGAAACCCGTGCCCGAGGGTGACCGACCGCAGTCCCATGCCGTACTCGACGTACTCGCGACCGTCGACGTCCCACACCCGGGCTCCCTCTCCATGGGTCAGCACGGGGGCAGCTCCCTCGGGGTACTGATCGGACCCACGAGCGTAGGTGTGGGCGCCGCCGGGCACCACGCGGTGCAGGCGCGCCTGCAGGTCGGTGGAGCGCGGCAGCATCGGCTGATCGGTCACGAGGTCGCACCCTCGTTGGCCACCGTGGCTGCGACACCGGCCAGGGCGACGAGGAGGAACTGCAGCGTCGAGATCTGCTGGAAGGCGGGAACGTCGAGGATCAGCCCGATCACGATGAGTGCGGTGATGGAGCCGACGATGCCGTTGACGAGCTCGCTGGTGCTGTCGTCACCGAGATCTGCGAACCGACGACGGGCCGCCACGGCCACGAGCACGATGCCCAGGAGCAGCACCACCAGGGCCAGAAGTCCCAGCAGTCCACCCTCGACCGCGCGCCCCAGGTAGTAGTTGTCGAGCACAGGTTGTTTCTGCACGTCGTACGTGCCGATGCCCTGACCGAACCACAAGTGGTCGGGCATCGCGGCGAACGCATAGTCCAGGCCGTTGCTCCGCGAGGCCAGGGACGCGTCCTGCGATCCCCCGGTCAGCACATCGGCGATGCGGGTGACCACGGAGACACCCAGCGCCATCGCGATGAAGACCGCCACGATCGCTGCACCGACGAGCGCGGCAACCCGCCGCACCGGCCACGACCAGGCCATCACGACCAGTGCGACCACGGCCGCGATCACGGCCGACCGCGAGATCGTCGACAGCGCCGCGATCAGCAGCACCAACGATGCGAGTGCCCACAGCACCCCGGTGTGGCCCCGACGTCGTTCGGCGGCCGTCAGAGCGACCGCGAGCGGAAACGCGACGGTCAGGACCGCGCTCAGCTCCAGCGGGTGCCCCGCCATGCCCTGGGGGCGCACACTGCCGGCTCGTTGCAGGTCACTGGTCAGCAGCGAGCCCTGGTCCGACAGGCCGGGCACCGAGATCAGTGAGGACAGATCGAGGTTCAGGTACACCGCCAGCAGCCCGACGACCCCACTGAGCGTCGCGCCGACGACGATCCCGCGCATCAGATTCTCCAGGCCCGCGCGGGAGCGAACGACGACGAGGATGAACAGCACCAGGCCCAGCAACCAGGACTCGCGCACCACGGCGAGCAGCGAGTTCGTGGCTGCGGTCTCGTCCGGACCGCGCAGCATCAGAGCGGCTGAGGAGATCAACGTGGTGGCCATCATCGCCATGACCAGCAGCAGCGTGGTGCGGTGGGGCGCTGCGATGGTCTGCCTCGCCAACCAGCACAGCAGCAGAGCGACCAGGCAGCCGTACACGATCACCACGCTGGGCGTCAGGCCCAACGAGAACGGGACGACCTGCGACTGGCGAGTGCCGAGCGTCAGGATCGCGACGACCGCCACGACTCCAGAACCGAAGCCGGCAGCCGACCGTTGATCGACCGAACCCGTGGGACGCGCGACGCTATCCATGATCGCGGTACGACACGTGGTCGCCGAGATCGACGACCGTCCGCCCGTCGTGGTCCCGATGCAACCCCTTCTCGTTCAGCCGCTCCTCGGCACGCAGATAGGCGGCACGCTGTTCCGCGCGGGACCATGCCAGATGGCTTCCACTGCGCCGATAGTCATCGCGAACCATCTGACGCAGGATCTCCTGACGACGCAGTGAGCCCGGCCGGCCGGCAGAGACGGCGCCGCGGGTCGCCGGTGCTGGGTCGACTGGTTCCGGGTCGACTGGTGCTGGGTCGACTGGCTCCGGGTCGACTGGTTCCGGGTCGACTGGTTCCGGGTCGACTGGTTCTGAATCATCTGGTTTTGAATCATCTGGTTCTGAATCATCTGGTGTTGAGTAGTCGTCCCATGCTGAGTCGACTGGTTCTGAGTCGACGGGTGCTGAGTCCTCTGGTGCTGAGTCGTCCCACGCTGGACGCGTCAGGGTCGGAGCGTTGAAGACCACGCCCGGAACGCCGCCGCCGACCGTCGTCGGCCGCGGCTCGGGCGAGGGGCTCGGGCTGGACGTCCGCTTCGACTTGGGCTTGGGCTTGGGCTCCACCACCTCCGCCTGTGGTTCCGGCTTCGACTTCGGCTTCGATGTGCGCTCCGACTCCGGCGCCGGCTTCACCTTCGACTTCGACTTCCGCTTGCGCGTGCGCTCCCGCTCCGACTCCCGCTCCGACTTGCGTTCGGACTTCCGCCTCGACTTCCACTCCCGCTTGCGCTCCCGCTCCGACTCCCGTTCTGACTTGCGTTCGGACTTCCGGCTCGACTTCCGCTCCCTCTTCGACTCCCGCTCCTGCTTCCGCTCCGACTTCCGCCTCGACTTCCGCTCCCGCTTCGACTCCCGCTCCTGCTTCCGCTCCGACTTCCGCTTCCGCTCCGACTTCCGCTCCTGCTTGGACTTCCGCTCCGACTTCGACGTCGACCGCTCGTCGGCAGCGGCAGCGCGGCGCTGCGATCGCCGTTCGAGCAGCGGCATCGCTGCGACGAGCACCAGGAGGCTCACGAACCCCGCTGCGAGGCCGAAGACGCCGGCGGCGCGCACCTGGGGGTTTCCCACCAGAGCCGGAGCGGTGGGCGGGCTGGAGACCACGATCTCGGCCCGGGTCGCGGAGGGAACGTTGGAGGCCGACTGGACCGCGGTGAGCTGCGCCGAGGCCTGGTTGGTGAGCACGCCGATGGCAGCCTCAGCGCCCCCGGCGGTCGCGGCCGTGGCGGTGAGGTTCACCTGGGGGGTCAGCTGGGCCGTGGCGTTGTTGCTGCCGCTGAGGGTGTCGGCGTCGTACTGTCCGCTGCCGCCGGCCGCGACCACGCGGTCGCGAACCCCGTCGGACTCCAGCTGGGTGGCGACCACGAGGGCCAGCTGCGCGGTGCTGAAGTCGAGGCGCGTGAAGGGATTGTCCATCGTGCCGTCGGCCTCCGGGGTCATCGGCGGCACGACCAGCACCGTGGCCGAGCTCTGATACGTGTTGGCCGCTCGGTCGTACCCCAGGTAGCCAGCCGCAGCAGCCACCACGACGATCAACAGCAGCGCGACGGGTCGACGCACCAACGAACGCATCAGTTCGTCCACTCTCATGGCTCCTCCTCAGACAGGTACTCTCCCTGTATGAGCACGCGGGGCATCGATCATGACGGGAACTTTCGCCTCGATCGACTTTCTCGACGGACCGCGGCCACGCCGATCGGGCCGGTCCGGATCGGCGACGACCTGATCTTCCTGCGGCAGGCCCGCTGGTCCGACGGGCCCGCATGGGTCGCGACCCGTCGTCGAGACGGCCAACGCATGCGAAACGTCTTCGGCGAGACCAGCCTGACCACCTGGGTCGAGCACCTCGTGGAGCAACGACGCGCCGTCCGGGCCGGACTCCGCGTGCCCCTGCTCGCCACCCACGTGGACGGGCGCGTCCTCGGTGAGGTGAACTTCCACCTCGACCCCACCACCGGCTCCGCCGAGATCTCGTTCTGGTTCGCCCGCGGGACGTCGCGAGACGTCACCGCCTGGGTCACAGCCAGCAGCCTGCTCCGGCTGTACCAGCTTCCGGCGCGCGTCCCCCGGGTGATGGCCCCGATCGCCGCGAACAACCCCGGACCACGACGCCTGCTCGCTCACTGGGGATTCACCGAACGTGCGGTCTCGCGAGAGCTGCGCCCGTACGACGGAGTGCCGGTCGACCACGACATCTGGTGGCTCGAGCGCGACGCCGACCAGCTGGCGGACCTGGCGCGCGGCATGACCGATCCCATGCTCTGAGCGCACGCCAGGACTAGCCGACGGCCCTCCTGAGCAGATCGGCCAGCGAGGCACTCATCGCCGCAGACGTGAAGTCGCGCCGGGCCGTCTGCGCCGCCGCGGCTCCCATCGCCTCGCAACGATCCGGATCGAGCAGCAGGGCACGCAGGGCTCCGGCGAAGGCCTCCGGGTCGTTCGGTGGGACCAGCAGGCCGGTCTCCCCGTGCACCACATAGTCCGAGATGCCCGGATTGGCGGTGACGACGAGCGGGCGACCACTGGCCATGGCCTCGAGCACGACGGTCAGTCCCGAGCCCGTCGGCGTGGGGCGAAGGGCCACGGCCACCACGCTGCTGCGGGCGTAGAGATCTCGCATCCGCCCGCCCATCCGCTCGGTGTGCAGCGTGTCGAGGGCCGGATCGATCGAGACCGGGAGTGCGGTGGCCAGCTCGAATCGCAGATCGGGCAGCTGCCGCCGGACGCGATGCACCGCATCGATCAGCAGGTCGTGGTCGCGGAAGCGGTCCTCCCCCGCGCTCACCACGAGCTGGCCGGCCAGCTCCCACGCATGCTCCGCGTAGAAGTCGGTGTCGATGCCCACGGGCACGTAGTGGACCTCGGGCACGTCCCACTCCGCCGACAGGATCGGAACCATGGCACTGCACTGGGTCCACACCGATGTGGCGCGCGACAGGGCGCGCTGCACCAGGTGCCGCTGCACCGGGGCGGTGGCGTCGCGGGTCGTGAGCCAACCCACCCCCGTGACGACCGGCGCCGCGGACCGCCGGTGTCCACGCAACGCCGCCGGAACACCCGTCCGCTCGTCGTAGGCCAAAGTCACGTCAGAAGATCGTCGTTGCATCCTCTTGCTCATCGTGTGGTGCTCGACCAGCTCGAGTCCGCCCGTGCGGTGCCGCACCGATCGCGCCGCCCGAGCACGAACCCCTGTCAGCTCGCTGTCACCGAACGTGACGTCGAATCCGTGGTCATGAAGGTGGTGCAGTCCGTATGGCGACGCGTCGGGAACCTCACCAGCCGCCGAGCGATCGGCCCACTGTCGAGACGACGTTCCCACCGGAAGAGGGATGTACACCCGCACGCGTTGACCTCTCCTCGGATGACTCCGACGAGGGTAGCGCTGGTCGTGCCCCCCAGCGCAAGACCCTCCTGGTGGATTCGAGTCCCTCAGCTCGACGGATGGCCGGAGCCTTCAGTCAACAGCTGATCTTTCGCATCGCCGGGATGCTGGCCTCGATCTTCACCCTGTCGATCACGGTCCGTCACCTGGGTGGCACCACGTACGGTCAGCTGACTGCTGCCATCCTGTTCATCTCGTTGTGGACCAGCCTCACCGAGCTGGGCATCGGGGCGGTCATCGTGCGTCGCGTCACGGGGGCGGGGGCCGACCTCGGCCACCTGGTGCGACTCAACACCGGACTGTCCCTGATCTACTGCATCCCCCTGTCGGCAGCGGCGGTCGGCAGCGGCGTCGTCATCTACTCGCTGCAGGACACGCCCGAGGTGGTGCAGCTCATCCCGATCGTCGCGATCGGTCTCACGCTCACGACCATCAGCAGCTGCCTGGATCCGGTGTTCCTCGCCACCGTGCGATTCACCGCCGTGGCCGTCTCGGACGTGCTCGGTCGAGTTCTCTCGTTCGGCCTCACGCTCGTCCTGGTGCGTGCGGACGCGGGGCTTCTGTGGTTCGCCGTGGTGCAGCTCGTCCCCCCGATCATCGTGCTCGTGGTGCAGGGCATCGCTGCCTCGCGCCTGATCGACTGGCGGCCCATCTTCGATCTCGGCGAGAGCTGGGACCTGATCAAGGAGAGCCTCCCGCAGACCGGTGTGCTGATCATCGGCGTCCTGTACTGGCGCCTCGACGGCGTCCTGCTGAGTCTGCTCGGCACTGCGGAGTCGACCGCCACCTACTACGTGGCCTACACGTTCGCCTTCACGCTCTCGGTGGTCACGACCTTCTTCGGCGCCTCGACCCTGTCGACGACGACGCGGCTCTTCGCGGAGGACTCCCGGGCCTTCGCGGAGTTCATCGGACGTGCCGTGGAGTCGATGCTGTTCGTGGGCCTCCCGATCGCCGTGGTGGGCACGATCCTGGCGGCGCCGATCCTCGAGCTGATCAGCTCCGAGGAGCTGACCGATCAGGCCGGGCTCACCCTCGCCCTGCTGTTCGTCGCCGTCGGCATCACGTTCATCAACTCGGTGTCCTCCGAGGCCCTGTTCGCCTCGCACCAGCAGGTGTTCCTGCTGCGGCTGAACATCATCAGCCTGGTCATCAACATCGCGCTCAACCTCGCGCTCATCCCGGCCATGGGAGCCGTGGGAGCCGCCGTCGCTCTCATCGTGACCGAGCTGATCGGTCTCGTGGTGACCACGATCCGCCTGAGCCAGCTCAGCGACTACCGCACGCCGTGGCTGTTCCTCGCTCGATTGTCGATCCCCGTCATCGCCTCGGCTGCGGTCGCCGAGCTCCTCCACGAGGGCTCCGCATCCTTCGTTCCGGCCCTCCTGGCCGCCGTCGTCGTCTACCTCGGGGTCAACCTCACCCTGGGGCCCGTCCGGATCTCGACCGTCCGCGAGCTCCTGCGCCGTGAGGACACCCGATGACCGATCGCCCCCTCGCCGTGCTGATCGTCGCGTACCGCACGCCGTTCCTGCTCGAGGCGTGCCTGGCTGCCGTGGCCGAGCACCTGCCCGACGCCTCGGTGCACGTGCTCGACAACTCGGCCGAGCACGCAGCCGAGGTCGATCCCGTCGAGCAGTCCCACCCCGAGGCCATCTGGCACCGCGGTGGTCCCAACCTCGGTTTCGCCGCCGCCGTCAACGTGCTGGCCACGACCGTCGCAGGTCACGACCTCCTGCTGCTCAACCCCGATGCCGTGCTGCAGAGCCCGCTCACCTCGACCCTCGCCGCCATGCGGGAGCCCGACGTGGCCGTGGCCGCTCCTCTGGACGTCGCCGCGTCGCCGGCCGGGGCAGAAGCCTGGGACGTGGCCCACCGCGAACGCACCGTGATCAGCGCCTTGGTGTCTGCGGCCGGGTACGCCTCCCGGCTCCGTGGAACCCCCCTCTCCGAGCTGTACAGGACTCCACCCCAGGACGTCGACGGCTACCTGACGGGCGCCTGTCTCGCGATCAACCGCGCAGCATGGGACGAGATTGGCAGCTTCGACGAGGAGTTCTTTCTGTACGGCGAGGAGACCGAGTGGCAGGCACGGGCCCGCGCCGCCGGGTGGCGTCTCCGCCTGGTCGACGAGCCCGGCATCGTGCACGAGGCTGCTGGCACCACTCGTTCGTCCTCGGTCGCGGCGCGCCGCTCCGGCGACCTGCTGCGCGCCAACATCGCGCTCGAGATCGGCCACCGCACCTCCCACCGCCGTGCCGATGCCTACCTGGCGGGCACGTCGTTGCTCGATCACCTGCAGCGCTCCAAGCGCAGGCACCGTCGCGAGCACCCCAGGACCGACAAGCCGGCGGTCATCCTCACGATCAATCGTCTGGTCTACGGCGGGGCCGAGCGGCACCACGTCGTGCTCGCCACCGAGCTGGTGCATCGCGGGTACGACGTCACGATCGTGTGCCTGCAGCGACTCGGCCCCCTCATCGCCGAGGTGCCGCACGCCGTTCGGGTCGTGCGGCAGCCGTGGTGGGCGCCGGACGTCGACCTGCCGGACGGTCCGAGCATCCTGATCACCGGGGACACCAACACCGAGACCGGGTTCGGCACCCTGTGGCGGCGACGTCGTCGTGACCGCCGGTGGCTCGTCGGCGCGCACGTCCCGCCGAATGCGGACGGTCCGACCTACTCCCCGGCGCTGGCCCGTGCCATGCGGCGGGCCGATGGCTTCATCGCCCTGTCGCCGCGTCACCGAGAACAGCTCGGCGCACACGGCGATGTCGCGCGGCACTGGTTCGAGGTGCCGAACGGTGTCGTCCACGCCGCCGACCTGGGCGACGTGCCATCACCCCCGCCCCTCCGCGACCCCCTGCGCTTGGTCATGCTGTCGCGCATCGTCGAGCACAAGAACCCCCATCTCCTCGTCGAGGCACTCGCCGGTCTTCCCGACCTGCCCTGGACGCTCGACATCTGGGGCGACGGCCCGGATCGGGTCCGCCTCGAGGCCCTGACCCCGACCGACCTGCGCGATCGGGTGCGGTGGCGTGGCTGGTCCGCAGGCCCGGGCCCGGCACTGGCTGAGGCCGATGTCGTGTGCCTGCCGAGCCGGGCCGAGGCGTTCCCCCTGACCATCCTGGAGGCCATGGCACGCCGACTGCCGGTGATCGCCTCGTCCTCCTGCGCCGTGCCCGACGTGCTCGATCATGGTGCCGCCGGCATCGTCGTCGACGACGTGACGGTGGCAGGGTGGCGCCGCGCCTTGGTCGACCTGTTCGACCGGCGTGCCGATCTGTCCGAGCTGGCCGATCGCGGATTCGAACGGATGCGTGAGCACTACACGATCGAGTCGATGGCCGACGGCTACGAGGCCGCAATCCGCGAGACGATGCACCGATGAAGGTCCTGTGGCTGTCGCCGTGGATGCGTCCGCTCTCGCGCGTGCAGACCGACGCGTTGCGTGCGGCCGGAGCCGACGTGCGACTCGTGACGACCGACCAACACCCCGAGTCCGGCCCCGCAGTGGACGGCGAGTGGGTCGTCGACACCCGGTTCAAGCGACCCTCGACGTGGCCTGAGTTCTGCCGGCTGCGACGCCAGGTGCGCGACTTCGCTCCCGATGTCGTGGTGACCGAGCTGGTGCGAGATCCCCGCTGGATGCTGCTGGATCGCTCGGCGCCGCGGGTCGACATCGTGCATGACGACCGTCCGCACGACGACCACGAACAGCTGCCTGCATGGGAGCGCCGTGCCTTCGCCCGCTGGCGGGCCAGCTCCTGCCTGACGATCACGCACAGTCAGTACGTCAGCGACCGGGTCGCCTCGACCCGTGCTCGCGTGCCGACCACCGTGACTCCGCTGGCCAGCGATCTTGCCGAGTCGCGCGTGCCCGCACTCGTTCCGGCCCGGGAGAGACGCGACTTCGTGCTCACCGGTCGGCTCAACGGGTACAAGAACATCCCGCTGGTGCTGGAGGCCTGGACCCGACACCGCGAGGGCCCCGGCCACCGAGGCGACCACCTGATCCTGATCGGGGAGGCCGATCAGGATCTCGACCTTCCCCTCGGGGTGCGGTGGGAACGTGGTTCCTTCCGCTACGCGGACAAGGTCGAGACGATCGCACGGGCCAAGGCGTCCGTCGCCCACTACCGACGGGCGACCCAGAGCGGCGTGCAGGTGCTGGCCATGCAGCTGGGCGTCATGCCGATCGTGTCGGACCAGGGCGGGCTGCCCGAGCTGCAACCTCCCGGCGGGCCCGTCGTCGACATCGACGACGTGGCCGGGCTCGCCCGGGCGTTCGACGTGCTGGCCGACTCCGAGCACGCCGCAGACGCTGGCATCACGGCCCGTCGGGCGTTCGAGCAGCGACACGCCCCCGCGGCGGTGGGCGCTGCGCTCAGCGAGGCCCTCGGGCGGGTCGCCCGAGCCTGACCCATAGGTCGGTCAGGGCCGCGTACCACCGCGACACCTCGAAGTCCTCCGCACGCTGGCGCGCCGCGGCCCTGAGCCGTCCTCGGCGATCGTCGTCCTCGACCAGCGACGTCAGCGCCGCGGCGAGACCGCTGATGTCCCCCGGATCGACGAGAAGACCCTCGACGTCGTGGCTGATCACGTGGGGAATTCCGCCCACCGGGGTGACGATGGGAGCGAGTCCGTGGGCCATGGACTCCAGCAGAGCCATCGGGAGCCCCTCGTCGTAGCTGGGGAGCACGAACACCTCGGCCTGCGCCATGAGCGCGTCTCGTTCCGCAGGTGCAAGCCACCCCCGCACCTCGATGGTGTCCTGGAGGCTGGCTTCGCGGACCGTCCGCACCATCTCATCGACCTCTCCGTCGCCGGCCAGCACGATGTGCAGGCGTGCTCGGCTCGAGATCGACATGGTCTCCACCGCTGCCACGACGTCATAGCTGCCCTTGCGCACCCCGAGTCGCCCGAGCGCGACCGCCGTGACGACGGTGGGACACTCGCCGCCGTCTGCCTGCTCCGGTCCGACCTGTCTCGTCGGGGGAAGCACGACCGGATTGTGCAGGACCACGAACCGGCCCACCGGAAGCTTCAGCAGCGGCGCGAAGGTGTCGACGTGACTGCTGCCGAGCACGACCCAGCGATCGGCTCGCAGGGCCCAGCGGGCAATGGACCGGACGACGGGGTGGAGGCGCGACATCCATCCGGCGAAGTCGTAGCTGTGGGCGTGGATCACGGTGGGAACCCCGCGCATGCGCGCGGCCAGCAGCGGCGCCGCCTTGCGCACCACGCTGCCCCCGTGGGCGAGGTGGACATGCAGGACGTCGACGCGACCGGCCAGCACGAGGGCTGAGGCCACCGCCATGCCACGGACCCCGAGAGCGAGCCGGCGTGGTGCCGATCGGTCGATGAACGTGGCGACGACCCGGACCGTGACGGACGGGTCGGGGTGGGCGGCCATCAGCGTCATGACCGACGCCATGCCGCCTCGGCTGTCCGGTCCGGCGGGAGCCGGGCCCACCGCGAGCACGCGCAGGGGCGAGTCGACCTCAGCCATCGACGACACGCCCTAGGATCAGCAGCATGCGGCGTCCGATCGGTGAGGTGCTCCGCACCTGGCTGATGCTGCTGCTTCCTGCGCTGCGCATCGGGGTGCGACGTGCTCGCCGGTTCCGGTCGACGCGGCACCGCGTCGACGTCGGCCCCGTGCAGGGCGACACGCCCCACGGGTCCGTGTCGTTCGAGCTCGGCCCACGACGTCCGGTCCGACTCGCCGGCCACACCGTCGGTGAGGTGACGACGCATGACGACGCGGGCACCTCGACCGCCGAGTCGGTACTCAGCTGGACGGTGGACTCCCCGGCAGCGTCTGTCGTCGCCGTGCTGACCGTGCTCGCCGACGCGTCGTTCGAACGGGGCAACCATCGCGCTGCGGTGTGGGCGTGCGAGGAGCAGTCCGTCGTGATCGAGGCACTGCCGAACGCGGGCTTCCGGCTCGAGGGTGCTGGATCGCCGCCCTGGGGCGACGTCCGGCAGTGGACCCTGTGGGCCCGGCTCAGCACTGATCCTCCGGTGACGTGATCCAACGGCCCTCCAGCTGGGGCCAGGCGCACCGCAGCTCGGGTTCCAGGTCCGGCAGCGTCACGTAGACCGTGTCCGGTGACGCC
This sequence comes from Aeromicrobium sp. CF3.5, assembly GCF_051262695.1. NCBI lineage: Bacteria > Bacillati > Actinomycetota > Actinomycetes > Propionibacteriales > Nocardioidaceae > Aeromicrobium > Aeromicrobium sp. CF3.5. The sequence continues at coordinate 10,091 of NZ_JBIMEZ010000009.1, read as the reverse complement.
GCGACGAGGTCCTCAGGTGCCACGATCGGCACGTCGGTCGCAGGCATGCGTCGCCCCTGCTTGGCCGGTGAGCCGTCCGCGACGGCCGCGACGAGGCCACGGTCGAGCCGAGCCAGTGCGAACAGCGCGACCGTCCGGGACGCCGCACCATAGGCCATCACCGACCTGCCCTGGTCCCGCAACGCGGTCAACCAGGCACGCAGGCGCTCGGTGTCTCGGTCGACGCTGTCCTGCAGCTCGGACAGGGCAGTGGGATCGGCGACACCGAGCCGGGCCTCGTGGGCCGCGATCTGCTCGACCCGCGTCGAGGCCGGGTGGTCGCCGTGGCGGGCAGCGATCAGCAAGGTCCCGTCGACCACCTCCCCTGACTCGATGCTGCCGTACAGCGCGAAGGTCGCGGCGTCGACGACACTCATCCCCACTGCGGCCAGCAGCCGCTGCAGCGAGGTCAGCGAGTAGTAGGCGGCGTGCCCGTGGCGCAGCGAGGTCCACTGGCGGGCCTGCACGATCGCAGCGAGCGTGTGGACCTGGACCATCAGGACACCGTCGGCGGACGTGGCGTCGGCCCGCACCTGCCAGGCGGCCTGCTGGTCGGGCTCGTGCATGACGCCGAAGCTGTCGAGCACGACGTCGGCGGCGGCAGTCGTCTCACCGACCACGTGTCCGCGGTCGACGAGCAACGGCAGCCACGTCCCGCCGTGCGGGCTCGGAAACTCACGAACCGTGCTGCGCGCCCCGCGGGCGGGCAGCCATCCAGCCGCCTCGGCAGTGCTCACCGCGACCTCTGCCTGGTCCATGAGTGCTTGCGGCTCCACGCCCCGGGGCTCCTCGGGAGCCGTGTCGTCCTGCACGATCTGCGCCAGGGCACAGTCGCCGCAGATCATCATGGCCAGCGGGCTCGACCGATCAGGTCCGGGGTCGGACCGGGCCGGAAAGACGTCCGCCGGTGGCACCGATCCCAGATCGAGCACGAGCGTGGTCCGCGGTGATCGGCAGGCACAGCACTGCGGGGTCGTCACGGCGAACCCTCCGATGCTGCGATAGTGACCGCATGCGAGTCGAGACGACCACCCTGCCCGGTGTTCTCCTGCTGATTCCCGTGCCGAGCAGCGACGATCGCGGATTCTTCACCCGCACCTTCGACACGGAGATCTTCGACGCCCATCAGTACGCATCCGGCGGGTCGGTGCGGTCGGGAGACTTCACCCAGGACTCGCAGTCGCGTTCGCATCCGCAGGTGGTGCGCGGCATGCACGGACGACTCGGGCGCGGGGAGGCCAAGCTGGTGCGGTGCGCGCGCGGTTCGGTGCTCGACGTCCTGGTCGACGCCCGCCCCGGGTCGCCGACATTCGGTCGTCAGGAGTCCTTCGTGCTCGACGACGTGACGCACGCCCACCTGTTCGTCCCGCCCGGCATGCTGCACGGTTTTCAGGTGACCAGCGACATCGACGCCGACGTCTGCTACCGGATCGACCGACCGCACGAGCCGTCCGAGGACGTGTCGGTGGCCTTCGACGACCCGGATCTGCAGATCGCCTGGCCGCTGCCGATCGGCGTGGTGTCGACTCGCGATCGTGCGGCAGGCACCTGGGAGGACCTGACCCGACGCCTGGAGCAGTAGGTCGATCACGACGACCGGACTCTCATCGACTCATCGAGCGTCCCCGCGCTCTGGCGACGCTGCAGGTGGGCCAGACGGGTGAATCGCTGGTCGAAGTCGACCTGGGTCAGGCCGCACTCGACGTACTTGTCGTACAGCTCACGCGCGCCGTCGGCGATGCTCCACGCGGCGTCGTAGCCGGGCAGCAGGTCGCGCACGCGGGAGAAGTCCACCCGGTACGAGCGGGGGTCGCCCGCGGTCTCGCCGGTGATGTTCAGCGTGGCATCGGGCACGACGTCCGCGACGGCCTGCGCGATCTCGGCGACCGTGACGTTGTTGCCCTCGGTGCCGACGTTGAACGCCTGGTCGTGCACGACCTCACGAGGAGCGTCGAGAGTCGCGATGAAGGCAGCGGCGATGTCGCGCGCGTGGACCAGCGGCCGCCACGGGGTGCCGTCGGACAGCACCGTGATCTCACCGGTCAGCACGGCGTGACCGACCAGGTTGTTGAGCACGATGTCGGCGCGCAGGCGCGGCGAGAAGCCGAACGCGGTCGCATTGCGCAGGCAGGACGGGCTGAAGGTGTCATCGGCCAACGCCGACAGATCGCCCTCGACCAGCACCTTGCTCTCGGCGTAGGGCGTCAGCGGGTTGAGGGGAGCGTCCTCGCCGACCAGTCCGTCGCCGGCCGAGCCGTACACCGAGCACGTCGAGGCGTAGAGGAATCGGGAGACACCTGCGGTCCTGGCCGCGGTGGCCAGTCGGGTCGAGGCGCGGTGGTTGATGTCGTAGGTGATGTCGGGTGCGAGGGCACCGAGGGGGTCGTTCGACAGCGCGGCGAGGTGGACCACCGCGTCGAAGCCCTCGAGATGATGCGGCTCGACGTCGCGCAGGTCGAGGGCCAGCGTGGAGGGGTCGTCCACCGGGGGGCCGAGGACGCACTCGGCAAAGAGTCCCGAGTCGAGGCCGGTGACCTCGTGCCCGGCCTCGACGAGCAGCGGCGCCATGACCGTGCCGAGATATCCTTGGTGCCCGGTGAGCAGGACCTTCATGCGTGACCTCCGAGATCAATGAGCCATTTGTCCACGACGAAGGCCTCGGCGTGGGGTGCCCGGCACTGGATGCCACGCAGCCGGGACAGGGCGAGGAACGACGAGGGCTCGTACCAGTCGTGCAGATGTTGCGACGGATAGCTGTCCATCAGGATCTGCACCTTCTGCTCGGCCGTCCGGTCCGACAACGGCACGAAGGCGGTCGGCTGGGGTGTGTCGGTCTCCCACTTGAGGATCTCGTAGCCGAGCATCAGATGGTTGCGGAACTCGGTGGGCGCGATCTCCGCCAGCAGCCGGTGGTCCTGGTGCGCGTCACGGCGCTGGGGGCCGAACACGACCTGGGCGGAACTGGTGCTGGCGAAGTCACGGACCGCATCCTTGACGGCGTCGTAGTGCGCCGGGGTTCGGCCGTCGGGGAGGTCGTGCACCGTCAGCTCGAATGACCCCACGAGCGACGTGAGGGCGGTCCGTTCCTCGACCTCGCGCTCCGTCCCGCCGCCGGTCAGCACCAGCGCTCGCACGGTCAGATCGGGCTGCGCGGCCGCGAGGGTCAGCAGCGTGCCGCCCATGCCGATCGCGAGATCGTCGCAGTGAGCGGCGAGCAGGGCGATCTCGGTGACGTGCCCGAGTCCGAGGGGCATCACGCGGTCGTCACTTCTCCCACACGGCCCACGGGCGAGAGCCGTCGGTCCACGCGTGGTCGAGCTCGGCACGCTCCTTGAAGGTGTCGGCCGGCTTCCAGAATCCGTCGTACTGGTAGCCGAGGAGTCGACCATGCTCGAGCAGGGCGCCGCACGCGTCGGCGACGAGGTCACCATTTTCTGGCAGGTGGTCGAAGACCTCCTGGCTCAGCACGAAGTACCCGCCGTTCTCCCCCATCGGCAGATTGCTGACGGGTTGGATCTGCACCACCCGGCCGTCGGCGCCGACGTCGACGACGTGGAACGACGACTGCGGTGGGACCACGATCATCGAGGCAGCAGCGCCGGTGGAGCGCACCCGCTCGACCATGTCGTCGAGCGGTGCGTCTGAGAGGACGTCGGCGTAGTTGGCCAGGAAGTACTCGTCGCCGTCGAGGTAGGGCCGGACCCGGCGCAGCCGTTCGCCGATCGGCGTCTCCAACCCGGTGTCGACGAAGGTGATGGTCCAGTCGCAGACGTCGGACTGGGCGCCGGCGTCGCCGAGGACCTCGACCCGCCCTCCGCGCAGCACGAAATCGCTGGTCTGTCGGCGGGCGTACTCGGCGAAGAAGTCCTTGATCTGCTGCGCGCCGTAGCCGAGGCAGAGCACGAACTCGGTGTGGCCGAAGTGCGCGTAGTACTTCATGACGTGCCACAGCAACGGCTTTGACCCGACCATCTGCAACGGCTTGGGCAGCATGTCCCCCTCGCCGTTGCGCATGCGCATGCCGTAGCCACCACAGAACAGGACGACCTTCATGATGCGACCACCTCGGGGCTCGTGAGGACGGGGTGCACGTCGGGCAGCGGCGAGATCAGCTCGCCACCCCACGCGGTGACGAAGGACAGCTGACGAGCGATCTCGGTCTCGAGGTTCCACGGCAGGATCAGCACGACGTCCGGCTGATCGGCCTTGATGCGGTCGGGCGCGTGAATCGGGATGCGGGTGCCCGGGGTGAATCGACCGTGCTTGTACGGGTTGCGGTCGACCGTGTACTCCAGCAGGTCCGAGCGGATGCCGCAGTAGTTGAGCAGGGTGTTGCCCTTGCCCGGTGCGCCGTATCCCACGACCCGCTTGCCGGCCGCCTTGGCATCGAGCAGGAAGCGCAGCAGGTTCTGCCGAACGAGCTGGGCGCGCGGCTCGAGGTCGAGGTAGCCGGCCACCTCGTGCAGTCCTGCGGCCTTCTCCGCGGCAAGCGCCTCATCGACCGCCGCAGACGGCTCGCCGGCGATGGCCTCGGGCCGCGCCCACACCCGGATCGAGCCACCGTGCGAGGCCAGCAGCTCGACGTCGACGACCGTCAGGCCGGCAGTCGCCAGCGCCCGGGTGATCGACAGGACGGTGTAGTACTGGAAGTGCTCGTGGTACACCGTGTCGAACTGTCCGAGCGTGACCAGGTTCAGCGCGTGGTGCACCTCGATGGTCAGCCAGCCGTCGTCGGCCATCAGGGTGCGCAGGGCCCGGGTGAAGCCGAGCAGGTCCGGGATGTGGGCGTACACGTTGTTGGCGGCCACCAGGTCGGCCGGGCCGTGCTCGGCCCGCACCTGGTCGGCCAGTGCCTCGTCGAGGAACGCGGTCAGGGTGGGAACCCCGCGCTCGCGGGCGGCCTCACCGACGTTGACCGACGGCTCGATGCCCAGACAGGTGATGCCGCGCTCGACCACGTGCTGCAGCAGGTAGCCGTCGTTGCTGGCGACCTCCACGACCCGCGAGTCCGCACCGAGCGCGAGCCGCTCGACCGCGGTGTCGACGTACCGCCGGGCGTGCTCGACCCAGGAGTCGGAGAAGGACGCGTAGTACGCGTAGTCGACGAACGTCTCCTCGGGCAGGATCAGCGCGGGGATCTGCAGCAGGAGGCAGCTTTCGCACAGGTGCAGGTTCAGCGGATAGGTCGGTTCAGGGGCGGCCAGGCCTTCTGCGGTCAGGAACAGCTCACACGGCGGTGTGGCGCCCAGATCCAGGACGCTTCGCAGGCGTTCGGATCCGCACAGGCGACAGGACACGGGATTCTTCTCTCCTCGAGGTGCGATACACCGACGAAGAGGGTTCCGCGACCCTTCTGTGACGCGACTCGGCCCGAATTTCTCCGGCTAGGTCACGCGTGAGCCAGTCACTCGACCGGCAGGCCAAGACCCCGCGCGATCAGCATGCGCTGGATCTCCGAGGTGCCCTCGCCGATCTCGAGGATCTTGGCGTCACGGTAGAACCGAGCCACCGGGTACTCCTCCATGAAGCCGTAGCCGCCGAACACCTGGGTCGCGATCCGGGTGGCGTCGACGGCGGCCTCGGAGGTGTACAGCTTGGCGATCGAGGCAGCCTGCTTGAACGCCGCTCCCCCGACGCCGGCGTCCTTCATCGCGGCTGCCTGGTAGGTCAGGGCACGGCCGGCCTCGGCCTTGACGGCGAGATCGGCGATCTGGAACGCGACTCCCTGCTTGCTGCCGATCGGCACGCCGAACGTGGTCCGTTCACCTGCGTACTGCACGCACGCATCGAGGCACCCCTGGATCAGCCCGACGGCCAGGGCCGCGATCGCGACGCGGCCGTCATCGAGCGTGGCCAGGAACTGCGCGTACCCGCGACCGCGCTCGCCCAGCAGGTGGTCCTGCGAGACACGGACGTCGGTGAACGACAGCGGGTGCGTGTCCGAGATGTGCCATCCGAGCTTGTCGTAGGGCGCCTCGGCGACGAAACCGGGCGTTCCCGCCGGGAGGATGATGGCCGAGATCTCCGGCGAACCGTTCTCGCGAGTCCCGGTCCGAGCGGTGACGGTCACGCACGAGGTGATCTCGCTGCCGGAGTTCGTGATGAACTGCTTGGCCCCGTTGACGACCCACTCGCTCCCCCCAGATTCCGACGAGTCGAGCACGGCCTTGGTGGTCGAGGCCGAGGCATCGGATCCGGCTCCGGGTTCGGTCAGGCCGAAGCCCGCCAGCTTCTGCCCGGCCACCAGCTCGGGGAGCCACTGCTGCTTCTGCTCCTCGGTGCCGAAGGTGAGAATCGGGTTGATGCCGAGGCTCACTCCTGCCTCCAGCGTGATGCCGATCGACTGGTCGACCCGCCCGAGCTCCTCGATCGCGATGCACAGGCTGGTGAAGTCGCCATCGGCCCCGCCGAACTGCTCAGGAGCGGTGATGCCGAACAATCCCAGATCGCCCATCTGACGCACGGTGTCGATCGGGAAGTGGTGGTCCTTGTCCCACTGCGCCACTCGCGGAGCGATCTCGCCCTCGGCGAAGTCGCGGACGCTGCGTCGGAAGGTCTCGTGCTCGGGCGAAAGTTCATACGGCATGCCCTGACCGTAGCAAGATGAGGTTAACGCCCGTTAACCACGCGCGACGTTCTAGACTGCGGCAGGCATCCACCTGCACAGCACGCACCACCTACGAGGAGTCAGTTCTGTGAGCAAGCCCCTGTCGAAGGTCCTGATCGCCAACCGCGGCGAGATCGCCGTACGCGTGGTCCGGGCGTGCAAGGACGCCGGGATCGGCTCGGTCGCCGTGTACGCCGAGCCGGACCGAGATGCGTTGTTCGTGCGGCTCGCCGACGAGGCCCACTCGCTGGAGGGCTCCACCCCCGGCGACTCCTACCTGTCGATCGACAAGATCATCGCCGTGGCTCAGAAGTCCGGCGCCGACAGCGTGCATCCCGGCTACGGATTCCTCGCCGAGAACGCCGACTTCGCCCAGGCCGTCATCGGCGCCGGGCTGATCTGGATCGGACCGCCGCCCTCGGCCATCGAGAACCTCGGCGACAAGGCCAAGGCCAAGCACATCGCCGAGAAGGCCAAGGCTCCCCTGGCGCCGGGCACCAAGGACGCCGTCGAGACTGCAGACGAGATCGTGGCCTTCGCCGAGGAGCACGGTCTCCCGGTCGCCATCAAGGCCGTCTTCGGTGGTGGCGGGCGCGGCCTCAAGGTCGCACGCACCTTGGAGGAGATTCCCGAGCTGTTCGAGTCGGCCACCCGCGAGGCCGTCAGCGCCTTCGGCCGTGGCGAGTGCCTCGTCGAGAAGTTCCTGGACAAGCCGCGCCACGTCGAGACCCAGTGCCTCGCCGACAGTCACGGCAACGTCGTGGTCGTGTCGACCCGCGACTGCTCGCTGCAGCGTCGCCACCAGAAGCTGGTGGAGGAGGCGCCCGCGCCGTTCCTGACCGAGGACCAGGTGGCGCGTCTGTACGAGTCGAGCAAGGCCATCCTCAGCGAGGCCGGGTACGTCGGCGCCGGAACCTGCGAGTTCCTGGTCGCCCGCGACGGCACCATCAGCTTCCTCGAGGTCAACACGCGCCTGCAGGTCGAGCATCCGGTCTCCGAGGAGGTCACCGGTCTGGACCTCGTGCGCGAGATGTTCCGCATTGCCGCCGGCGAGGAGCTGGGCTACGGCGATCCGGAGATCGTCGGCCACTCGATCGAATTCCGCATCAACGCCGAAGACGGCGGCAAGGGCTTCCTGCCAGCGCCCGGCACCCTCACGAAGTGGGCTCCCCCGTCGGGACCCGGCGTGCGGATCGACGGCGGCTACGAGGAGGGCGAGACCGTGCCCGGCGCGTTCGACTCCCTGGTGGCCAAGCTGATCGTCACGGGCCGCACCCGCGAGCAGGCGCTCGAGCGTTCGCGTCGCGCCCTCGACGAGTTCGTCGTCGACGGCATGCCCACGGCGATTCCCTTCCACCGCTCGGTCGTCGACGACCCGGCCTACACCGCGGCCGATGGCTCGTTCGACGTCTACACCACGTGGATCGAGACCGACTACGACAACCAGCTCGAGCCCTACGTCGGCACGTCGGAGATTGATGAGCCCGGCGAGCGCGAACGTGTGGTCGTCGAGGTCGGCGGAAAGCGCATCGAGGTCGTGCTTCCCGGCGGACTCGGAGCCACTGCCCCCGCTGGCGGTGCCAAGAGGCCCAAGCGCAAGGCCGGCGGGGGCGCCGGCGCTGCTGCGTCCGGCGACTCGCTCACCGCTCCCATGCAGGGCACCATCGTCAAGGTGAGTGTCGAGGAGGGTCAGGAGGTCGCCGAGGGTGACCGGATCTTCGTCATCGAGGCCATGAAGATGGAACAACCCATCAATGCCCACAAGGCCGGCGTGATCACGGGCCTGTCGGCCGAGGTCGGCGCTGCGGTGGGTTCGGGTGACGTCCTCGCCGAGATCAAGGACGCCGAGCAGGCCTGAGCGGTTCGCAGCGCGTCAGCGGCGAACGGGCGGGACCTCGGGAGGTGCGTGCTGGTCGACCTCGCCGTAGGCGATACCGGCTGCCCACACCAGCACGGTCACACCCGCCCACGTGAGCCAGCCGTCGATCGCGAATCCTTCGCTCGGGGTCACGCGGTCGGTGATGAGTAGTCCGAGGTACGTCAGCACCAGGCCGCCGATGATCACGTAGGCGCGTGTGAATCGGCTGACCAGATTCATCACGACACCCCGCAGCACCAGCGTCAGGATCGTGAAGAGCACGACCGCGAAGGCGAACCAGCCGAGCTTGATCGTGAATCCGGGCAGCACCCACGCTGCGAACGCGATCGACACGATGTTGGCTGCGGCGGCCAGGGCCGCCGAGCGGGCGAACGAGGTCACGTGGGCACGCACGGACTCAGTGTGACTCAGAACCCGAACCAATCCGACTTCAGGCCGAAAGCGAAGCGCGCGACCGGCCCACTGACCGTGACCGACCCCCTGGATCCCACCAGCTTCAGCGAGACGACGCGTCCGCCCATGTCGCCATGGCCGTTGCGCTTCACGACCTCGAGCCTCGTCAACGAACCGATGGACGGGTTGGCGCGCTCGATGGTCGACACTGCCACTGTGGAGGTCCAGTCGTGGTTGGGGTTGCCCGAAGCGCCATCCCACGGGTCAGCCACGGCCCTCAGATAGGGCTGGCTGCCCGCGTTGGTGAACCCTCCCGAGGATGAGGAGAACTGGGTCAGGGCCGGTGCACTGCCGTACATCAGGACTCGATTAGAGGTCGAGGCGACTGCGGCGTCCGTGCGCGAGTCTTCCGCGCTGGCGCCTCCGTACACCTGGCACGAGGTCGTGTCGCAGATGTCATAGTACCGGCTCGAGCTGATCGAGCGCAGTCCGTAGGTTCGCGCCGCGATCGCCTGGGAACGCAGCGCCTCGGTCGGCCACGATGCGGGCACTTCACGCGCGAGGACGCCGCGTGTGTAGTCATCAAGGTTCAGCACGTTGACGGTGCGGCGAGTGGTCGCTGAAGAGCTCGACTGCGCGGCACGGATCTTGTACCGGTACGTTGTCGTCCCACCACCGGGCAGCGCCAGACGCATCGTGGTCGCCGCGAAGTCCGCCGATCCGCTCCACGTCATGTTGTTGTAGGTCCGCCAAGTCGATCCGGACTTGTACCGCAGCACCGACTTGCGCCGATCAGCGGACAGCGGCTCGATCCGCCAGTACGACACGGCACGTCCGGACACCGTTGTCGGAAGAGAGAGGCTCGTCGAGCCTTGCAGGAACCTCAGACCCGACTGCGCCACGACAGCGGTGGAGCCGTCATCGTCTGCGCCTACCAGGACGCGGATGTACCGAGCTTGCGACTTCAGGGCCGTCCCGGGGTAGTAGGTGGCCAGAATCTGTGAGGCGAGTTTGCCCTGCAACGCCCCACCACGGGCGCCGTACTGGCTCATGCCGATGCCGTGTCCGTAACCGTGGCCGTCGAACGTGACGCTGCTGGCCGAGCCGACGCTGCGGGTGTTGACCGAGTTAGTCACGCTGCTCGTTTTGGCAGTGACCTTGCTCGAGTATGGA
>NZ_JBIMEZ010000008.1:0-141174 GCF_051262695.1 Aeromicrobium sp. CF3.5 | reverse complement strand
CTGCGGATCGAGCGCCTTGGTGATGTCGGCGATGGTCTCGTCGGCGAGATCGGACAGCTTGGGCTTGACCACGAACGGGGCCAACAGCTTGACGAGACCGTGGAACGTGAAGTCGGCGCGATAGTGGATCTGGGTGCGATCGCCCTGGCGGGTGAACCTCATCGAGTCGGTAGCCGTCGAGCTCTTGTTCCTGCCCTGGCACGAGAAGAAGGTGGGACGTTCGTACCCGACGGTCGTGTACTCCAGATCGACCGTGCGCCCCACGAAGGTCGAGGTGTTCGCGTAGGTGGAGCCCAGTCCACCGTCGCCACTGACCCGCTTGGTCTCCACCGTGCCCGGATCCCACTCGTTGGTGTTCTCGAAGTCGCTCAGGTAGTCGAAGACCTCTTCGATCGGACGGTTGACCATGAACGTGCGCTCGACATGCATGGGTCCACGCTAGTCGGCCAGGCCGGACGAGGCTGGTCCGATGCGCCCTGGGCGCGGCACGGCTCCGGCCCGGCGACGTTCACGGAGCCGGGCCAGGGGTCGCGAGTCGTGGCGCACGAACCAGGCAGCGCACCCCAGGATGCCGGCACCAGCCAGGGAGCCGCTGACCACGAGAGCCACCCGCGGACCGTGCTGCTCGGCGACCCATCCGATGAAGGGGGCACCGGCGGGGGTGCTGCCCATGAACACCATCAGGTACAGCGCCGCGACTCGGCCTCGCATGGCAGGCGCGGAGGTCAGCTGGATCAGCGCGTTGGCGGTCGTGACAGCGGTGAGCACCGTGAGTCCGATGAACGGCATGATCAGGGCGTAGGTCACATAGGTCGGCGCCAGTCCGGAGAGCGCCTGCACGACGCAGAAGGCCAGCGCCGCTCCGACCACGAACCGCAGGCGAGGTCGTGGCCTGCGGGCGGCGAGCAGCGATCCGGCCAACGAGCCGATCGCGACGAACGATCCGAGCAGTCCGAACTCGCCAGCTCCCCGCTCGAAGACGTCGGTGACCATCAGGGCCGTGGTGATCTGGAAATTCATCCCGAATGCGCCCAGGAAGAAGACGGTTCCGAGCAGGAGCAGCAGATCCGGGCGGTTCCGGACGTACCGCACTCCCTCGCGCACAGCACCACGGCCTCCGCGGCCGTGGCTCGACTGGAGCAGGAGGCTCGGATCGACGCGGCGGAGCGCCAGCAGGACGAATCCGTAGCTGAGGGCGTTCCCGACGATGACGTAGCCGGTGGCAGCGACCCCCGACCCCAGAGCAGCGATCATCAGTCCGGCCAACGCGGGGCCGACGAGTCGTCCGGAGTTGAACGACGCCGAGTTCAGGGCGACAGCGTTGCTGAGGTGCTCAGGTCCGACCATGTCACCGACGAACGCCTGCCGCGCCGGCGCCTCGAAGGCACGTGCGGTCCCGAAGCAGAAGGCCAGCAGGTACACCTGCCACAGCTGCACCTGGCCGGAGATCGCGAGCACACCGAGCACTCCCGAGGGGACGGCCATGCCGACCTGCAGCCAGCTCATCAGGGTGCGTTTGTCGAAACGATCAGCCAGCACGCCCGCGACCGGCGAGAACAGCAGCGACGGCAGCATCTGCAGCGCGATCGCGAAGCCGACGGCAGAGCCGCTGTCAGTCAGCTGCAGCACCAGCCAGGTCTGGGCGGTGATCTGCAGCCAGGTGCCGACGTTCGACAGCAGCGATCCCCCGGCATAGATCCGGTAGTTGGGAACGGCGAGCGCGCCGAAGGTGGCGTTTCGCGACGCCCTCATGCGCTGGCGATCTGGTCGAGCAGATCCGCGGCTGCGTCGAGCAGGTCACGCTGGTCTGCGGGCAGGGTGTCGAGCTGGTCGGCGAGCCACTCATCGCGTCGCTCGCGTTCGGCCGACAGCACCGTGTCGCCACGGTCGGACAACGAGACGAGCACCTGGCGTCCGTCGTCGGGGTGCTGGACGCGCAGCACGAGCCCGGCATCGACCAGGGCGGCGAGCATCCGGGTCAGGGTCGGCGGCTGAACCCGTTCGCGAGCGGCCACGGCGCTCGGTGTGGCTGAGCCCATCTGACGGATGGTGCCGAGCACCGACATCTGTGAAGGCGTGAGATCGCTGCGTCGTTCCTGACGCAGGCGCCGATTGAGGCGGGCCACCGCTCGCGCCAGATCGTGGGCGCTGTCGAGAGTGCCTTCGTTGCAGGATGAAACCATATCGTTAGCATAGGCAACTACCTGTCGATGCGCAAAATCGCCTCCCCGACCGTCAGTGGGTCAGTCCCGCCTGGGAAGCGTCGTCCCAGGTGTCGATGTCGTGCGTGCTGCCGGGTGGCACGTCGACCATCAGGACGGCGAGCTCGGCGTACAGCCGGCGCACGGACCGGCCGGCCAGGGGCGCCAGGGCGTCCGCACGGTCACGCAGCGAGGACGTGCGATGCGCGGCAGCCAGGTACTGGGCCCGGTCGCCGTCGCGGGCCACCACGGACTGCACCGACGCGTCGGCACCGTGCAGAGCCTGCACCAGCACGGGAACGACCTCGCCCACTCGCGGCATGTCGCAGGCGAGCACCACGGTCACCCCTGCCGCGACCTCCTCCAGACCGGCACCGATGGCGGCGGCGGGGCCGCCACCTGCCGGATCCTCGCGCACGACGACGGTCCTCGCCCCCGCTCGAACCTGCGACCTCTCCCCCACCAGGACGATCCGTTCGGCACCCGAGACCGCGTCCAGCGTGAGGTCCAACAGCGTCTTCCCCCCGGCACGGAGGGACGCCTTGTCGACACCACCCAGGCGGCTCGACCGCCCCCCGGCGAGCACGATCGCGTCCCAGCGCGTCCCCACGGTGCTCTCCTCGGTATCGGCCACCTGCCCACCATGGCACCACGTGGTACTCATGACGAATGGGTCGCATCACCACACGCCGCCGAATCACTCGCATGACGGTCGGGGAACCTGCAGTTCGTCGCGAGGACGTCCTCGCTGTCGAGGAACCGCTCGAGATCAGGGTCGACGGCCAACAGTTCTCGATCACGATGCGCACGCCCGGTCACGACTTCGAGCTCGCGACCGGCTTTCTGATCTCCGAAGGCGTGGTCGCGGCCCGGGAGGACATCGCGGCGATCCGCTACTGCGCCGGCACGGACGACGACGGTCTCCAGACCTACAACGTGCTCGACGTGGCCCTTTCGCCGGGCGTCGAACCGCCCAGCACCGACCTGACCCGCCACGTCTACACCACCAGCTCCTGCGGCGTCTGCGGCAAGGCCAGCATCGATGCGGTCCGCACGAGCTCTTCGCATCCGGTCGCCGACGATCTGCTGCAGGTCACCGACCGCCAGCTGGCCTCGCTGCCCGATCAGCTCCGCGCAGGCCAGGACGTCTTCGACCGCACCGGCGGCGTGCACGCCGCAGCCCTCTTCGACGGACGCACCGGCGAGCTGCTGGTCACCCGCGAGGACGTCGGCCGACACAACGCCGTCGACAAGGTCGTGGGCTGGGCTGCCGAGCACTCGAAGCTCCCCCTGACCGGCACCGTCCTGATGGTCTCGGGTCGCGCCAGCTTCGAGCTGGTGCAGAAGGCCTCGATGGCGGGCATACCGGTACTGTCAGCCGTTTCGGCACCATCATCGTTGGCCATCGAGCTGGCCGAGCAGACAGGACTCACGGTGATCGGGTTTCTTCGCGGAACCTCGATGGTCGTGTACAGCAGGGACGATCGCGTGAAGGCGGACCAATGAACGAGGAGTACCCAGACCTGGAGGTCAAGGACCCTGAGACCTCGGCCGTCGGCCTGCCCGCTGTCCTGCACTCGATGGGTCCTGCGCTGCGCGAGCTCGGCCCCAAGCGGACGGCACTGCTGACCACAGCCATGAACCAGAAGGACGGCTTCGACTGCATGAGCTGCGCGTGGCCGGACCCGAGCCATCGCAGCCCGCTGGAGTTCTGCGAGAACGGCCTCAAGGCCGTCACGTGGGAGGCCACTCCCATCACGGTGCCCACCTCGTTCTGGGCCGAGAACTCCCTGACGTCGCTGAACGACAAGGACGAGTACTGGCTGGGCCAGCAGGGTCGCCTGACCGAGCCGGTGCACAAGCCGGCCGGTTCTGATCACTACGTGCCCATCAGCTGGGCCGACGCGTTCGCGGTGGTGGCCGATCGCCTCAACGCTCTCGACTCGCCGGATCGCGCCTCGTTCTACACCAGCGGCCGCACCGCCAACGAGACCGCATTCTTGTACCAGCTGTTCGTGCGGGCCTTCGGTACCAACAACCTGCCCGACTGCTCCAACATGTGCCACGAGTCGACCGGTACGGCGATGGGCGAGACGCTCGGCATCGGCAAGTCCACGATCCAGTACGACGACTTCGGCCAGGCCGATCTGATCATCGTGATGGGCCAGAACCCCGGCACCAATCACCCCCGCATGCTCACCGCGCTCGAGGAGTGCAAGCGGGGCGGCGGCGCGATCGTCGCGGTCAACCCGCTGCCCGAGGCCGGTCTGAAGCGGTACAAGAACCCGCAGAAGGCCCGCGGCGTCGTGGGTCGCGGCACCGACATCGCCAACGAGCTGCTGCAGATCCGCTCCGGCGGCGACATGGCCCTGCTGCAGGCCGTCTGCAAGCGCGTGCTCGACGCCGAGGACGCGGCCCCCGGCACCGTGCTCGACCACGACTTCCTGACCAAGCACACCGACGGTCTCGCCGAGCTGCGCGAGCACCTGCGCGACCTCGACGAGGCTGCTGTGCTGGTCGCCACCGGGCTGAGCGTCGAGCAGATCGATCATCTCGCCGCCCGCTACATCGCAGCCGATCGCGTCATCATCACCTGGGCCATGGGCATCACGCAGCACCGCAAGGCCGTCGACACCATCAAGGAGATGGTGAACCTCCTGCTGCTGCGCGGCAACATCGGTCGCCCCGGTGCTGGCGCCTCCCCCATCCGCGGACACTCCAACGTCCAGGGGGACCGCACCATGGGCATCTGGGAACAGATGTCCGACTCCTTCCTCGACGCGGTGGGTGCCGAGTTCGGCTTCGACCCACCCCGCGAGCACGGTTTCGACGCCATCGCGACCCTCGAGGGGCTGCAGCGCGGCGACATCGAGGTGTTCGTCGCGATGGGCGGCAACTTCGTCGGTGCCATCTCCGACACCAACGCCGTCGAGGCGGCCATGCGTGGCGCCAAGCTGACCGTTCAGGTCTCCACCAAGCTGAACCGCTCCCACGTCGTGACCGGCGAGGAGGCCATCATCTTGCCCACCCTCGGTCGTACCGAGATCGACGTCCAGAACGGCGTCGCGCAGTTCCTGTCGGTGGAGGACAGCGTGTGCGCCGTCCACGCCACCCACGGCCGCATTCCACCGGTGGCTCCGAACCTGCTGAGTGAGGTCGCGATCATCGGGCGCCTCGCCCAGGCCGTCCTCGGTGACCGCCACGGCATCGACTGGCAGGAGATGATGGACGACTACGACGTCATCAGGACCCGCGTCAGCCGCGTCGTCCCCGGATTCGAGTCGTTCAATGCTGCCGTGCGGCTCGAGGAGGGCTTCGTGCTGCCCAACGGGCCGCGCGACTCCCGCACCTTCCACACGGCCACCGGCAAGGCGCGGATCACGGTCAACGACCTCGAGCCTCTCGAACGTCCTGCGGGGCGGCTGATCCTGCAGACCCTGCGCTCCCACGACCAGTTCAACACCACGATCTACGGCCTCGACGACCGCTATCGCGGCATCAAGAAGGGCCGCGACGTGGTGTTCGTCAACCCCGACGACCTGGTCGAGCTCGGCCTGACCGACGGTCAGCGCGTCGACGTCATCAGCGAGTGGCCCGGCGAGGCGGACCGCACCCTGGCCGACCTGCGGATCGTGTCCTACCCGACCGCCAAGGGGTGTGCCGCCGCCTACTATCCCGAGGCCAACGTGCTGGTCTCGATGTCCAGCAACGCGATCGGCAGCAACACCCCAGTCTCCAAGGCCGTCATCGTGCGCCTCGAGCCGCGCTGAGTCGCGCTGAGTCGCCCCCGGACACACCAACGGCGCGGATCCGGTGATCACCGGATCCGCGCCGTTGCTGGTGGTGCTCGCTACGCCTTGCCCGAGGCGAGCGCTCCGAGGAGATCGCGGTTCAGCTGGGCGATGTTGCTCAGCGGGATCTCCTTGGGGCAGGCGGCCGTGCACTCGCCGATGTTGGTGCAGCCACCGAAGCCCTCGTGATCGTGCTGGTTGACCATGTCGATGACCCGCGAGTCACGCTCAGGCTGGCCCTGCGGCAGCAGACCCAGGTGGGTGATCTTGGCTGCGGTGAACAGCATGCCCGAGCCATTGGGGCACGCCGCGACGCAGGCGCCGCACCCGATGCAGGTGGCGGACTCGAACGCGTGGTCCGCGTCCTCCTTGGGCACCGGTGTGCTGTTGGCGTCGACGGCCGATCCGGTCGGCGCCGAGACGTAGCCACCAGCCTGGATGATCCGGTCGAACGCCGAGCGATCGACCACGAGATCCTTGACGACCGGGAAGGCACCCGCACGCCACGGCTCGATGTCGATGACGGCGCCGTCGGAGAACGAGCGCATGTGCAGCTGGCACGTCGTGGTGACCTCGGGACCGTGGGCGATGCCGTTGATCACGACGCCGCACGCACCACAGATGCCCTCACGGCAGTCGTGGTCGAAGGCGATGGGATCGTCACCGGTGAGGGTGAGCTGTTCGTTGAGCACGTCGAGCATCTCCAGGAACGACATGTCCTCGGAGACGTCCTCGACGCCGTAGGTGACCATCTTTCCCTTGGTCTCGGCGTTCTTCTGACGCCACACCCGCACTGTGATGTTCACTTGCAGCTCCCCATCATTTGTATGACCGTGCCTTCATCTCGACGTACTCGTACTCCAGGTCCTCCTTGTGCAGGACCGGCTTCTTCTCGCCGAACTCCCAGGCCGCGACGTAGGCGTACTCGTCGTCGTGGCGCAGCGCCTCGCCGTCCTCGGTCTGGCTCTCGACACGGAAGTGGCCGCCGCACGACTCGGCACGAGCCAGGGCATCGATGCACATCAGCTCGCCGAGCTCGATCAGGTCGGCAACGCGGCCGGCGCGCTCGAGGGTCTGGTTCAGCTCCTCGTTGACGCCGGTGACCTTCACGTTGGTCCAGAACTCGGACTTGAGGTTGCGGATCAGCTCGATGGCCTTGGTCAGGCCCTCCTCGCTGCGCTCCATGCCGCAGTGCTCCCACATGATGTGGCCGAGCTCCTTGTGGAACGAGTCGACCGTGCGGTTGCCGTTGATCGACAGGAACGTCGCAATGCGCTGCTCGACGGCCTCGCGCGCCTCGAGGACGGCCGGGTGGTCGTCGGGGACGGGCTCGAACGGGCTGTCGGCCAGATAGTTGGCGATCGTGTTCGGCAGCACGAAGTAGCCATCGGCAAGGCCCTGCATGAGCGCCGAGGCACCCAGACGGTTGGCGCCCTGGTCGCTGAAGTTCGCCTCACCGGTGACGAACAGGCCCTCGAGGTTGCTCTGCAGGTCGTAGTCGACCCACAGGCCACCCATCGTGTAGTGCACGGCCGGGTAGATGCGCATGGGGCGCTCGTAGGGGTTCTCGCCGGTGATGCGCTCGTACATGTCGAACAAGTTGCCGTACTTGGCCTCGACGGTCTTGCGACCCATGCGCTCGATCGCGTCGGCGAAGTCCAGGTACACGCCCAGCCCGCCGGGGCCGACGCCCTTGCCCTCGTCGCACTGGTACTTGGCCGAGCGCGAGGCGATGTCGCGCGGGACCAGGTTGCCGAACGCCGGGTAGATGCGCTCGAGGTAGTAGTCGCGCTCGTCCTCGGGGATCTCGGTGGGGTGACGATCGTCGCCCTTCTCCTTGGGCACCCAGATGCGGCCGTCGTTGCGCAGCGACTCGCTCATCAGCGTCAGCTTGGACTGGTAGTCACCTGAGACCGGGATGCACGTCGGGTGGATCTGCGTGTAGCAGGGGTTGCCGAAGTAGGCACCGCGCCGGTGCGCACGCCACGTGGCGGTGACGTTGCATCCCATGGCGTTGGTCGACAGGTAGTAGACGTTGCCGTAGCCGCCGGTGGCCAGCACGACCGCGTCGGCGGTGTGGGTCTCCAGCTCGCCGGTGACCATGTCGCGCACGATGACGCCACGAGCCTTCGGCTTGCCATCGGCGTCCGGGACCATGATCAGGTCGAGCATCTCGTGGCGGCTGCGCACCTCCACGGTGCCGGCGGCCACCTGACGCTCCAGCGCCTGGTAGGCACCGATCAACAGCTGCTGTCCGGTCTGGCCGCGGGCGTAGAACGTGCGCGAGACCTGCACGCCGCCGAAGGAGCGATTGTCCAGCAGTCCGCCGTACTCACGGGCGAAGGGCACGCCCTGGGCGACGCACTGATCGATGATGTTCACCGAGACCTGCGCGAGCCGGTACGAGTTGGACTCGCGGGAGCGGAAGTCGCCGCCCTTGACCGTGTCGTAGAAGAGGCGATAGACGCTGTCGCCGTCGTTGCGGTAGTTCTTGGCGGCGTTGATGCCACCCTGAGCGGCGATCGAGTGCGCTCGACGGGGGCTGTCCTGGTAGCAGAAGCTGGTGACCTGGTAGCCGGCCTCACCCATCGTGGCCGCCGCGGAGGCTCCGGCCAGGCCGGTGCCGACGATGATCACCTTGATCTTGCGACGGTTGGCCGGGTTGACCAGCTTGGCCGAGAACTTGCGCTCGTCCCAGCGCTTCTCGATGGGGCCCGTCGGCGCCTTGGTGTCGACGATGGGCTCACCCATCTCGATGTACTGCGCCGCGGTCGGCGTCATGTTCTCGGTCATCAGGAACCAGCTCCGAAGAAGAGGACCGCAAAGGGAACGGTGAGGAACCCGGCGGTGATGAGCACGGCCAGACCGGCCGCGATGAGCGTCAGCGAGGACTGCTGGCGAGTGGCGCTGCGGTTCTGCCCGAGCGTCGTCAGGGCACTCCAGAATCCGTGCCACAGGTGGAATCCGACCGCCAACAGCCCGATCGTGTACAGCAGCACGACCCACCACAGCTCGAAGCCGTTGACGACCCGCTCGTACTTGCTGTCCGAGCCACCGCCGGGGGCCAGCCAGTTCGGCAGCATCTGGGCGAGATGGCCGATGATGAACAGCAGCAGGATGATGCCGCCCCAGCGCATCGTGAACGAGGCGTAGCTGCGCTGGTTGCCGCGGGGGTTCTGCTTGGTGTGGTAGCGCGTCATGCCGACCGCGCCGGAGGCGACCTTGTTGCGTCGCCACAGCGTGATGGCCGCGTAGACGTGCACGACCAGTGCCACCAGGAGGACGACGCGGAGGATCCACAACGCACCCTCCTCCGGCAGGTAGGGGGTGAACATCTCGCGCAGAGTGCCGTCCAGGTAGGAGTCGAACTTCTCCTGTCCCTGGAAGAACTTGAGGTTGCCGTACATGTGGACGAGCAGGTACCCGAGCATGATCAGCCCGGACACCGCCATCGAGTACTTGAGGGCAACAGTCGAGGAGCGCGCCGTGCGCGGCGAGGATTGAAGTGTGGCCACCTGAACAGATTAGGCCGATCTCAGCATTCTGCATAAGTGCCACTGAGGGCATCCTTCATAGCCGATGGGCATGACAAACTGATGGAGTGCAGATTCAACAGCTCACCTATTTCGTCGCAGTAGCGCTCAACCGGCACTTCACCCGCGCCGCTGACGAGACCGGCGTGTCGCAGCCGACGCTGTCCAAGCAGATCCGCGTGCTCGAGAACACGCTCGGCACCCCGCTGTTCACCCGTGACCGCGGGCCGATCGAGCTCACCACGGCAGGCGAGGCGCTGCTGCCTCACGCCCAGCGCATCCTGATCGAGGTCGAGGCCGCCGAGCGCACGGTCGGCGAGGTCGCCGGGTTGCGTCGCGGCCGGGTGCGGCTCGGTGCCACCCCGTCCATGTGCGACGGCCTGTTACCCGAGGTACTGGCGCAGTTCCACCGCCAGCATCCGCACATCGAGATGGAGGTGCACGAGGGTGGTTCGCGCGTGCTCACCCGGGAGCTGGTCGAGGGGCGCCTCGACGTCGCACTGCTGATCGCACCGCTGCAGTCGGTCGACACCGACATCGAGACGACCCCGGTGCTGCGCGAGCGGCTCGTGCTGGCCAGCCACCGCGACGCCGACGTGCCCGATCACCTGTCCATCGCTGATCTCAAGGGGCTCCCCCTGGTGATGTTCCGCGAGGGTTACGACCTGCGTGAGGTGACGTGGCGAGCCTGCACGGAGGCCGGATTCCTGCCGACCCTGGCTATCGAGGGCGGGGAGATGGGCGGTGTGCTGCGCTTCGTCGAGGCCGGACTGGGCCACGCCGTGGTGCCAGCCATGGTGCTGCCGAGTCGTCCCGCCCTGCGCAGCTCGACCTTGGACTCGCCCTCACTCGAACGCATCATCGCGATCGCGCACCGGCCGATGAGGTCACTGCCGCTCGCTGTGCGGGCCTTCGTCTCCGACCTGCGCACCCACCTCGACGAGGCGTGACGCGGGCTCCGACGGGACCTCGTCAGAGGCGGCCCTCGTCGCGGAGCGCCTGGAAGATCTCGCGGGTGGCCTTCGAGCGGTTCAGGGTGATGAAGTGCAGGCCCGGCGCGCCTCCCTCGAGAAGATCGCGGCACAGCGCGATGGCCATCTCGATACCGGCGGCGCGCACCGCAGCCGGATCATCCTTGATCGGCTCGATGACCGACAGGACCTCATCGGGCATCGCTGCGCCGGAGAGCTCGGCCATGCGAGCGACCTGAGCGAAGTTCAGGATCGGCATGATGCCCGGGACGATCGGCAGGTCGGCGCCGCGAGAACGCACCCGCTCGACGAGACCGAAGTAGTCCTGGGGTCGAAAGAACAGCTGCGTGATGGCGTACTCAGCGCCCGCGGCAGCCTTGTCGGCCAGGACCTGTGCGTCGTGCTCCAGCGACTCGGCATCGGGATGACCCTCCGGGAAGGCACCGACTCCGATGCGGAACCCACCGAGGTCACTGGCCAGCTCCACCAGGTCGATCGCCCGGTCCAGACCACCGGGATGGGTTTCCCAGGGGGCACGAGGCCCGCCCTGGGGGTCGCCGCGGATCACGAGCACGTCGGTGACGCCGGCGCCGGCGTACTGCTTGAGCACCATCTCCAGCTCGTCGCGGCTCTGCGCCACGAGCGTCAGGTGCCCCACCGGGTGCATCGACGTACGCGCCGCAATCTGCTCGGTGATGCGCACCGTGCGTTCCTGGCTGGTCCCGCCTGCCCCGTAGGTGACGGAGACGAACGTGGGCTGCAGGGCCTCGAGCTCGCCGAGCGTGCGCCACAGCACCTCCTCGCCCTCGTCGTCCTTGGGTGGGAAGAACTCGAAGGAGTACGTGGGCTGCGATCCCTTGAGCGCCTCGACGAAGGACCGGTCGGCTTCAGACATGACCCAAAGGTATCGTCCACACGTGCCCACCAGCGACGACGCCAGGTCCGCCGAGGCCGATTTCCGTCTCGAGATCGACCGGGCCATCGACCAGTTCGCGGAGACCCGGCTGTCCTCGTTCGCGCCGCTCGGCGACGACGTGCTGGAGTTCGTCCACGCCGCGGCGGCGTTCGTCACCGGCGGCAAGCGCCTGCGGGCGTCGTTCTGCCGCGCCGGCTGGCTCACCGCCGGAGGAACCGACCACGACCCGTGGATGATCGAGGCGGCCGCCGCCATCGAGCTGCTGCAGGGAAGTGCCCTCGTGCACGACGACCTCATGGACGACTCGGACACCCGTCGCGGCCGCCCCAGCGTGCACCGCGACTTCGAGGCACGACATGCACGCGCCGGCCGTGTCGGGGACCCGGTCGGGTTTGGCCGATCCACCGCCGTGCTGATGGGCGATCTGCTGCTGTCGTGGTCCAACGAGATGCTGGTGCAAGCCGCACTCGCCGTCGACCCGGTCGCGGGACGCACCGCGATCGGCATCTATGACACCTGCAAGGCAGAGGTCACCGCCGGCCAGTTCCTCGACGTGACCGCGCAGACCCGCGCCGAGGTCAGCGTCGAGGAGGCGATGGTCGTCGTGCGCTACAAGTCGGCCAAGTACACGGTCGAACGTCCCCTGCAGATCGGGGCGGCGCTGGCGGGCGCCGAGGACCGCCTCATCGACGGGCTGAGTGGCGTCGCACTCCCCCTGGGCGAGGCGTTCCAGCTGCGCGACGACGTGCTGGGCGTGTTCGGCGATCCCGACGTCACGGGCAAGCCTGCTGGCGACGACCTGCGCGAGGGCAAGCGCACCGTCCTCGTGGCCCGCGCCCTCGAGATGACCGACGCCGCCGGGCGCGCCACGATCCTCCAGACGCTCGGCACCGACGCCGCCGCCGACGCCGTACCAGACCTGATCCGGTCCTGCGGCGCGCTCGAGGCGGTCGAGGCCGACATCGCCCGCCTCGAGGCCCAGGCCGATGCCGCGATCGACCGGCTCGACGCCGGTGACGTGCTGGGTCCGCTGGCGCTCAGAGCAACCCGTCGAGACCGCTGACGCCGAGGTCCTCCAGCCCCGCGGGCCCCGTCACGACCACCGCCAGGGACGTCGCCTGCGTCGAGGCGTCGCGGAACAGCTCCAGCACGGACTGGGCGAGCTGTGGATCGAGTGTGGCGAGCTCCCCCACGCCGCTCCAGATCACCAGCAGCGGCGCTTGGGCAAGGTCGCCCAGCACGTCCCACAGCGCATCCAGGTTGCGACCGAACCACTCCGGCAGGTCCCACTGCACGGCGAGGGCCGCGTAGAACGATGCAGCATCGCTGCAGCGGCCGGTGTCCAGCTCGCGCACCCTCCATCCCGCGCCGTGTGCCGCGCCGGCGATGTCGTGCTCCGGAGCCCCGCACCACTCGTACAGGCCCGGCGCGATGTCACCGGCCAGCAGCTCATCGAGCGCGGCGGTCACGAGCTGTCGCCGCCGGAACCATCGCGGACCAGGAGGAACGAGGCGTAGTGATCGTCGGTGTAGTACAGCTCGCCACCCTCGCCCGTCACGACCCGTCGAGCGCCGCGATCGTCCGACCCGGGCGTCGGCACGGTGTACTCGCGCCAGTAGCCCCGGTCCTCGTCGGGCAGGAGTCCTTCTCGGTTCTCGAACACGGCGCCGTCGCGATCGTAGGGGTACGGGCCACCTGCTGCGATCAGCTCGATGGTCTCGCGAGCCTCCGCCGGCAATGACTGCTCGGCCGACGTGACGGCCACGGGATCGCCCTGATCGAGGTCCGAGGACGTGTCGACGACCAGGAACCACGTCAGCGCAAGCCCCACGATCAGAACCACGATGCCAAGACGACGCATGAAACCATCGTGGCGCATGGCATCGCTAGAAGGCGGCCCACCCCGCACGTCGGGGGTTCGGACCCGCCGATCGGCACGCCGACCCCACCAATCAGGTTCGAGTCCCTAGAATTGGCAGAGGTCTGACAGGTAGCGAGCGATCAACGAGGAGAGGCTGACGTGACAGTGACGGGTGATGACAGCCTCGTGGGTCGCGTCCTCGACGGCCGCTACATCATCGGCTCACGCATCGCTCGCGGTGGCATGGCCAGCGTGTACCTGGCCACCGACGACCGCCTCGACCGCGACGTCGCGGTCAAGATCATGCACCACGGGCTCAGTGACGACCAGCAGTTCTCCGACCGATTCGTGCGCGAGGCGAAGTCAGCAGCCAAGCTCAACCATCCCAACGTGGTGTCGGTGTTCGACCAGGGCAAGGACGGCGACGTCGCCTACCTGGTCATGGAGCTCGTCCCCGGGCACACCCTGCGCGATGTCATGCGCGCCGAGTCGCCCATGAAGCCCGACCGCGCGCTGGAGATCGTCGAACAGGTCCTCGTGGCCCTGTCGGCAGCGCACGCGGCCCACATCATCCACCGCGACGTCAAGCCCGAGAACGTGCTGATGACGCCCGACGGCGAGGTCAAGGTGGCCGACTTCGGGTTGGCCCGAGCGGTCAGCGCAGCCACCACGGCCACGGGCGGAACCCTCATCGGCACCGTGTCCTACCTCGCGCCAGAGATCGTGCTGCACGTGGGCGCCGACGCACGATCCGACGTCTACGCGGTCGGCGCGATGCTCTACGAGATGCTGACCGGCGCCAAGCCGCACGTGGGAGACTCCCCCATCCAGGTCGCGTACAAGCACGTGCACGACGACGTGCCCGCGCCATCGGCGCTGAACTCCGCCGTCCCGCCGTACCTGGACGCCCTGGTGGCACGCGCGACGGTTCGCGATCGCGACCAGCGATCCACCGATGCACGCGTGATGTTGCACCAGCTCCGCCTCGTGCGCCGCGCGCTCGTGGCCGGCGTGCCCGACGACGATCTCACCGCCGATCTGCTGCCCCGCCCCGGCATCATCGACCCCGACGACGATCGCGACGACACCATCGCGGTCCCGATGCCCGTGACCGGCGGCAGCGCGACGGCACCGGTCGAGCACACCGTCGAGTGGTCGGCCGAGACCGCCCCCGTCGACACCTCGCGTCCGGTCGAGACCACGGCTGTTGCGGGCACGGCCGTCGCGGGCACGGCCACGGCCGGTCGCGCTCCCCGCACGAACGGCCTGCATCCCCCGGTCAGTCCGGAGGACTACCGGGCCATGCGCGCCGATCGACCACGATCGCGACGCGGGCGACGCCTGCTGATCACCGCGCTGATCCTGGCGCTGCTGGCAGCCCTGCTGGGCTGGTACGTCGCCGATGGCCGATACACCTCGGCCCCTGTCCTGGTCGGCTCGCAGGAGGGCGAGGCGAGCACCTCGGCCGAGCAGGCAGGTTTCACCTTCGAAGTGGCCGGACGTCAGTTCTCCGAGACGGTGCCGGCCGGAGTCGTCATCTCCACCGATCCGGGCCCCGGCGACAAGGTGCTGCCCGACTCCAACATCGAGGCCGTGGTGTCCAAGGGCAAGGATCGAGTCACGCTGCCCGACAAGGTGCGTGGCCTCACCGTCGACGAGCTGCGCACCCAGCTGGCCGACGTCGACCTCGAGCTCGGCGAGGTCACCGAACGGTTCGCCGACACCGTGCCCGAGGGGCAGGTGGTCGATGCGGTCAACGTCAAGGCCGACGAGCCGCTCAAGCGTGGCACGCGCATCGACATCACCGTGAGCAAGGGACGTGAACCCATCGCGATCACGGACTTCACGGGACGCGACATCGGCGAAGCCCGCTCGGCCGTCGAGCAGGCCGGCTTCACGTCCATCGTCGAGGAGGAGTTCAGCGATGATGTCGACAAGGACAAGATCATCAGCCAGAGCCCCGACGGCGGGAACGGCTTCAAGGGCGACGCCATCACCTTCGTGATCTCCAAGGGTCCTGATGTGGTCGAGGTACCCGATGTCACAGGTCAGAAGAAGAACGAGGCCGTCAAGTCGCTGGAGAAGGCCGGCTTCAAGGTGCGTAATCCCTTCCCTGGCAACTTCACCGTCGAGGGCCAGAGCCCCGATGGCGGCGAGAAGGTCAAGCGTGGCTCGACCGTGACCATCTCGTTCTTCTGACACGCCGGCGTCCGGTTCACCAGGTGAACTGCTCCTCGTGCACGTCGCGTCGACGCGCGCCCGCAGCCTCGACCGCACGACGGACCTGCGCGGTCCACGACGGTGGTCCGCACAGCACGATGTCGGCGGCGGCGATGTCCGGCACGAGCATGCGCACCAACTCGGCCGGGTCGATCACCGTGTCGAGATCGGCCCCCCACCACTGGTGACCAGCGGCGCGGGGTCCCGTCAACGTGTGCACGACGAATCCACGAGCAGCGGCGATGCGCTCCACCTCGCCGAGCAGCACTGCGCGTCCTGCGCTGCTGAAACGGGTCACCACCGTCACCTCGGTGCCCTGCAGCTCCGGAGCCTCCAACAGCGCTCGCACCGGGGTGATGCCGATGCCAGCCGCGAACATGACCAGGCGGGGATGTCGGCGGCGGATCCACGGCAACGCTCCGTACGGACCCTCGACGGCGACCCGGGCGCCCGCCTCCAGCCGCCGTGCACGCCGAGCACCGTCTCCGGTTCCTGCGATGGTGACCCTGAGTCGGTCGTCTGCTGGCGACGCTGACAGGGAGTACGGATGTCCGCGCGTGACACCCGAGGGGCCGGCGAATCGCCAGATGAAGAACTGCCCGGCGCGGGCGCCCCATCGGTCGAGGTTGCGCCCGTTCACCACGATCGACACAGCATCGGGGCCCTCGGGCAGAACCTCTCCGATGCGCAGGTCGTGCCGGATCGAGCGCCAGGCCGGCACCACGACGCGACCTCCCACGAGCAGGCCCAGGCCGAGCAGGTAGAGGGCCCACCAGTACACGAGCGATCCCGTGCGATTGAAGTCCTCGCTGATCAGCTGGTGCGGCAGCGCCAGCGCGATGCCCACGTACGACCACAGGTGCGTCAGATGCCAGGTCTCGTATCGCAGCCGCTCCGTGGCAGCTGCCAGGGAGCTGAGCACCACGAGGACGATCAGCAGCGTGCCGATCGTGGCAACCAGCATCCACGCATCGGTGACGAACAGTTGGAGCATCGACTCACCGAAGGACTGGGGCTGACGACCGGCGCGCTGATTCACGAACAGCACGACGTGCAGGAGCGTCAGCCAGAACGACCAGTGCGCGAGCCGTCGGTGCCAGGCTGTGAGGGCGGCCCGGCCGAAGGCCTTTTCAAGCCAGGGCAGTCGAGCCAGCAGCACCACCTGGAGAACGAAGAGGTTGGAGGCCAGCAGACCGATCCACAACGCCTCTGCCGAGGTCAGGAAGATCGGCGGCGTCATCGCGTCCCACCAGCGCGACCAGCTGCCGTAGGCGATCAGGGTCGCCGGCACGAACGAGGCGATCATCAGTGCGACGATCGCCCTGGCGATGACCCGATCCACCCGCCCGCGAGCTGACCGCGAGCCAAGCACGATCAGTCGTGCGTCGCGAGCATCTCGGCGACCAGGAAGGCCAGCTCGAGCGACTGCGCCCGGTTCAGACGCGGGTCGCACAAGGTCTCGTAGCGGTGCCGAAGGTCTTCGGCAGACACCTTGAGACCGCCGCCCAGGCACTCGGTGACGTCGTCGCCGGTGAGCTCGACGTGCAGTCCGCCGGGCCAGGTACCGAGGGCACGGTGCACCTCGAAGAAGCCCCGGACCTCGTCGATGACGTCGTCGAACTCGCGGGTCTTGTATCCCGTGGAGGCCTCGAAGGTGTTGCCGTGCATCGGATCGCAGATCCACGCCACCTCGAGTCCGGCTGCGGTGACCTTCTCGATCAGCGGCGGCAGACCGTCGCGGATCTTGCCCGCACCGAAGCGGGTGATGAACGAGACCTTGCCGGGGATGTGCTCGGGATTGAGCTTCTCGTACAGGGCGATGGCGTCGTCGGCGGTGCTGGTGGGGCCGAGCTTGACGCCGATGGGGTTGGCGATGTGGCTCAGCATCTCCACGTGGGCGCCATCGAGCTGGCGGGTGCGCTCGCCGATCCACAGGAAGTGTCCCGACACGTCGTAGGGCTGGTCGGTGCGCTGGTCGATGCGCGTCATGGCGTGCTCGTACTCCATGATCAGCGCCTCGTGCGAGGAGTAGAAGTCCACGGTGTGGAACTCGTCCGGGTCGACACCGATGGCGTCCATGAAGGCCAGGGCGCGGTCGATCTCGGTGCCGATGCGCTCGTAGCGCTGCTTGACCGGGCTGTTCTTGACGAAGTCGGTGTTCCAGGCATGCATCTGGCGTAGATCGGCGTAGCCGCCGGTCGTGAAGGCTCGCGTGAGGTTCAGCGTGGCCGATGAGGCGTTGTAGACGTCGACGAGCCGCTGCGGATCGTGCCGCCGCGCCTCAGGGGTGAAGTCGAACCCGTTGACCGCGTCGCCCCGGTAGGCCGGGAGGGTGATGCCGTCGCGGGTCTCGTCGTTGCTGGACCGCGGCTTGGCGTACTGCCCCGCAAGCCGACCGACCTTGACCACCGGAACACTGGCGGCGTACGTCAGCACCACGGCCATCGACAGCAGGACCCGCAGCTTGTTGCGCACGTTCTCGGCGGTGACGCCCTCGAAGGTCTCGGCGCAGTCGCCGCCCTGGAGCAGGAAGGCCTCACCCCGTGCGACGTCGGCGAGTCGGTCGCGCAGCTGGTCGCACTCGCCGGCAAAGACCAGCGGCGGCATCCGGCGCAACGTCTCGACCGCGGCGTCGCGGGCAGACGGGTCGGCATACGTGGGCTGCTGCGCAGCGCCGATCGCACGAAGGTCGTCCAGGGAAGGAATGCTCACGACCTAACCTTACGGCGACCCCACCCCACCCTCACGCTGAGGAGTCACGGAGACCTCGTCAACGCTCAAGGTCGGGTGGCGTGCGTGACTCGTCAGCGGGTCTCCGTGACTCCTCAGCGGCTCACCAGCCCAGCGTCCCCGGCGCTCCCTTGAAGGGGCCGGTGACGCGCGAGGTGATCCAGCCTCCGTAGAAGTCGCCCTCCTGGGGTTGCACGAGCTCGTCGTCGATGGTGGCCGAGTCGACCTTGCTCGGGTAGATCGCGACGTGTCCGAGGAGGTCGGCGAAGCGAGAGCTGGGCTGTTGATAGGTCCACGCTCCGGCCTGGAGTGTGCGGTCCGCCGACACGACGTCGAAGTAGGACGCGGCGCCCTTCCACTCGCAGAACGTGGTGCCGTCGATGGGGCGCAGAACGCCGTCGACGAACGACTCCTGAGGTAGGTAGTACGTGGGCGGATGGCTGGTCTCGCAGATGCGGTAGGAGGTCGTGGTGTCGGCGATGGCCACGCCGCCGAAGGTGACGACGAGGTGCTCGCTGCTGCGTTCGATCGACGGCGGGCGGGGGTAGTCCCACACGTTCTCGACGGGTCGGGTGCTCATGACGTGGCCCAGACACCGAGCGCGTTGCCGGTGGGGTCGGTGAAGTGGAATCGTCGACCACCGGGGAATGCGTAGGGCTGCACGTCGATCGTGCCGCCAGCGGTTCTCACCGCCGCGAGGGTCGCGTCGAGATCGTCGGAGAAGATCAGCACGAGCGGGCCGCCGGACCTCGGTGGGGTGGAGGCGTCGATGCCGCCGACCTCGCCGGTGCCGTCGGCCGACACGATGCCTGCGTAGGCGGGCCCGTAGGCGGTGAGCTGCCAACCGAAGACCGACTCGAAGAAGGCGCAGGTGGCCGCCAGATCGGTCGATCCCAGCTCGATGTAGTCGATGGTGTGATGTGTCGAGGCCATGTCACCGACGCTACCGCGTTCCACTGACATCGTGCGGCGACGATTCAGACGGGGCGGATCTCGTCCCAGACCTCGTCGGACTCGGCACGGGCCTTGTCCTGGGCGGCTTCGCGCTCGGTCTCGCGGTCACGCTTCTTGGCGTCCTGCGCGTAGAGGTCGACGTACTCCTGACCGGACAGGCGCATCACCTCGTACATGATCTCGTCGGTGATGGCGCGCAGGATGTAGCGGTCGCCCTCCATGCCCTCGTAGCGGCTGAAGTCCAGGGGCATGCCGAAACGCACCCCCGGGCGGGCGAACGTGCCGTAGATCTTGCCCGGAGGGGCCACCACGTTGGTGTTGATGACCGCCAGCGGCACGACGGGCACGCCGGCCTCGAGCGCCAGGCGCGCCACCCCGGTTCGCCCGCGGTAGAGCCTGCCGTCGTGCGAGCGCGTGCCCTCGGGATAGATGCCGCAGATCTCACCCTGCTCCAGCAGCCGCAGCTGGGTCTTGATGGCACCGGCAGCGGCCGAGCCGCTGCTGCGATCGATGGGGACCTGCCCGGCACCGGAGAAGAAGGTCTTCTGCAGCCAGCCCTTGATGCCGACGCCCTCGAAGTACTCGGCCTTCGCCACGAACGTCACGCGTCGCGGCATGACGACCGGCAGGAAGAGCCAGTCGCTGTAGGACAGGTGGTTGCTCGCCAGGATGACCGGGCCTTCACGCGGGACGTTCTCTGCGCCCTCGGCCCACGGCCGGAAGATCAGCTTCAGCAGAGGTCCCAGCGCGAGAAACTTCAAGAACCAATAGAACACGGGCCGACACTACTCCGATCGGGTGTCGTCAGCGATGATGGAACCATGGAGTCTCGACCCGCGGACGTGAAGACCGGCGCTGAACCGTTCTCGTTCGACGGTGGACGCGTCGGAGTGCTGCTGAGCCACGGTTTCACTGGTTCGCCCGCCTCGATGGCTCCGTGGGGACGCGATCTGGCCGAGCGTGGGCTGACGGTGCGCGTGCCACGACTCCCGGGCCACGGAACCACGTGGCAGCAGATGAATCGGACGGGCTGGCAGGACTGGTACGGCGAGGTCGACCACGCACTGACCGAGCTGCAGGAACGGTGCGAGCGCGTCGTGGTCGCCGGTCTGTCGATGGGCGGTTGCCTCGCCCTGCGGTTGGCGCAGCAGCGGCCCGAGGACGTCGACGCCCTCGTGCTGGTCAACCCGGCCGTCGCACTGCGCCGGTTCGACCTCAGGGCCGTCCCGCTCCTGCAGCACGTCCTGCCGTCCATGCCCGGGGTCGCCAACGACATCGCCAAGCCCGGAGCCGACGAGATCGGGTACGACCGAACTCCCCTGCGGGCGCTGGCCTCGCAGCTGCAGATGTGGAAGGACGTCCGCGCCGGGCTCGACCGGGTCGTCGCTCCCCTGCAGCTGTTCCGCTCCGAGCAGGACCACGTGGTCGACGACTGGTCTCAGCAGCTGATCCTGGAGGGCGTCTCGTCGGCGGTCACCGAGCTGGTGACCCTGACCGACAGCTTCCACGTGGCAACGCTGGACCATGACGCCCCCCGCATCTTCGACGACGCCGCAGCCTTCATCGACCTGCACACCCGCAGGACCACCGATGGGTGATCGCGAGGAGTTCGACCGGATCGTCGAGCGTCTCGACCTCGACCTGTCCGGACTCGACGACCCCGACCCCGAGAAGTCCGATCCCGCCCCCGCACCTGCGCATCCGGCCGGTCGTGAGCGACCGCCTGACGCAGCACGCAGCCCCGATGTCGACGAACAGTTCTACCGGCGCATCGATCCACCACCACCGCGCGGATGGAAGCCGGGCATCGCCGCCGCCTGGGCCGGGGTCGTCGGGTCACCGGTCTCGTTGGTGGCGTTCACCCTGCTGGGTTTCGTGGCGCCTCGGACCGTCGTCGTCGCCCTGTCGCTGGTGTTCATCGGCTCAGCGGTCTACTTGATCGCCCAGCTGCCGGAGCATGGCCCCAGCCGCGGCGACGACCCCGACGACGGCGCCGTGCTGTGAGCGATCCTTCCTGACCGAACGCTCAGCCCAGGTCGACACCTGCGGCGCGCAGGGTTTCCCGGGCGGCCACGACGCTGGGCGCCGAGTCGTCGATCCTCTCGGCCTCGTCCAGGTGCAGTGCCGCCTCCTGATGACGTCCCAGGCGAGCCGCGAGCTCGGCGAGGTACACCAGGGCTGACAAGCGATGCTGTGGGGCCGCACCCACGCCATGGCGTTCGAAGGTCGACGGGCGTGCCGACCACGTCGGCTCCGGGGCCGCATCCGGCTCAGGAACCGCATCGGGTTCAGGAACCGCCGTGGGTTCAGCGGCCGGATCTGGCTCTGGAGCCTGCTCGGTTCGGGGCACGGCGACGACCACGACCGGATCGTCGTCATCGCCGTCGAGGGCGGCGGCACGAACGACGCGGATCCGGTTGCCGCCGACATCGACCAGGCTGAAACCCATGAAGTCGACCGCACTGCTGCGACTCTTGGGTCGCATGAGCCGGGGGATGCCGTGCACAGGAACCGAGCCGTACAGCTGGTCCAGGCCGGACGACCAACGGTGCAGGACCTCGACCGGATCGGACACCACGACCAGACAGGAGCCGTGTGAGGTCTGCGCGTCGAAGCCGAGGATCTCGACGTAGTGCAGCTCGATCCCGTCGGCCGATCGCAGGGCGAGATAGGGGTGGGGTGGACCTTGTCGATACCCCACGTCGAACCCGATCGCGGTCGCGAATCGTTCTGCTTCGGCAATCGAGCCGCACGGCAGCAGCGGCACGGTGCGTGGCGCACTCATGGGGCGCGGCGTCTCCGGGGGGCGGGGCGGGCGGTGGAGACCCGCGCGGTGGCTCGTGCCGCGGTCCGCGGCGTCGTCCGGGTGCCCCTGCGCACGCGAGCCCGAGCGCCGGGCTGTCCCGGCCGGCGGCGCTTAGCGGCCAGCCGCGCCATGTCGGCAGCCCCGATCAGGCCGGACTCGGGCCCCAGGTGGGCGTGGGTGATGCGCGCCTCGTGCCGGAAACCACGCCCGGTGAGGGTGCGCGCGAAGGCAGCCCGCGCGGGCACGATCAGCATCTCGCCCGCATCGCTGACACCTCCGCCGATGACGAACAACCCCGGATCGAGCGCAGCAGCCAGATTGGCGATCCCCACGCCGAGCCAGTCCCCCACCTCGGCGATCCACTCGCGGGACTGCACGTCGCCGGCGCGAGCGGCCTGGGTGACCAGCTGACCCCCGACCCGGTCGCGGGTCCCGGCCTGGTCGAGCATCCACCGGCCCAGATCGGTCCCGGCGTCCACCTCGGCGCGAGCACGACGCTGCAGCACCCGACCGCTCGCGTACTGCTCCCAGCAGCCGCGGTTGCCGCACTCGCACTCACGGCCGCCGGGCACCACCTGCATGTGCCCGAATTCGCCGGCGATGCCGAATTGTCCGCGATAGGGCTGCCCGTCGAGCACGATGGCGCCGCCGATGCCGGTGCCCAGGGTGATCAGCACCAGGTCGGACTCGTTCTGCGCGGCGCCGAAGCGGTGCTCGGCCCAGCCGGCACAGTTCGCGTCGTTGTCGACCAGAACCGGTAGTCCGGTGCGGCGTGAGGCAGCGTCGCGCAGCGGCTCGTGACGCCAGGCCAGGTGGGGCGAGAACACGACGGTGGACTGGGAGGCGTCGACGAATCCCGCAGCGCCGATCCCGACCGACCGGACGTGGTGATCGGCAACGAACTCCGCCGTGACGGAGGCGATGGCATCGAGCACCTCCAGCGCACTGGTGGTGGGGGTCTCCCGGGTCGAGCGAGCGAGCACGTGACCGTCCTCGTCCACCACACCGGCGGCGATCTTGGTACCGCCGATGTCGATACCGATCGAGAGCTTGTCAGCCATGTCCTGCCTCCCGTGACAGATCGGCGGCGCCCACGATTCCGGCGTCGGTGCCGAGCGAGGCACGACGCAGCTGGGGCACGGTGCGGTGTGCTCGCGCGGTCAGGTGCGAGGAGAAGGCCACGGCCATCGGCTCCATCACGAGATCGCCCGCCTCGGCGACCCCACCGCCCACGGCGATGACCGCAGGGTCGAGGATCGCCACGAGACTTGCGATGGCCTCCCCGGTCCACCGACCGACATCGGCCAGCAGACGGCGCGCCAGCGGGTCACCCTCGTGCGCCAGTGACGTGATGGCTCGCCCGTCGATGCCCCCGTCGCCCCGAGCGAGCTCGGCGAGCGCGGCGGCCTCGGGCGCGCCTGAGGCCGCGTGCCGCGTGGCCTCGCGCACCAGGGCGGTGCCGCTGCCGTACTGCTCGATGCAGCCGCGCTGGCCGCAGCCGCACTCCAGTCCGTCCGGAACGACCCGGAGGTGGCCGACCTCTGCACCCATGCCGTGGGCGCCACGCAGCAGGGTTCCCGCGAGGACGATCCCGCCGCCCACTCCGGTGCCGAGGGTGATGAACAACAGGTCCTGCGCATCGGACCCCGCACCGAAGCGGAACTCTCCCCAGGCAGCCGCATTGGCGTCGTTCTCCACGACGACGGGCAGGTCGACCTGCGCCGAGACCTGCTTGGCCAACGGCTCGTCACGCCAGTCGATGTTGGGGGCGAACCGCACCGTGGCCCGATCGGCGTCGATGAAGCCCGCCGCCCCGATACCGACCCCCACCACGTCCTCGTGAACTCTGAGCCGGTCCACCAGCTCAGCGACCGCGGCGGGGATCTGATCGGGTTCGGATGGCGTCGGCGTCGTCTCGACGGTCCGCAGCGTTCCATCGAGATCGACCAGACCAGCAGCGATCTTGGTACCGCCCAGATCCACCCCGATCGCCGGTCCGCTCATCGTGGATCCTCCGGTGTGGTCATCACGTCACGCAGCGAGTGCAGGAACGACGCAGCCGACGCACCCACGCGTGCGACCGCCTCGGGGTGCTCACGCACGAGTCCGACGACCTGGCAGATGGGGCACCACCCTGTCGGACACGCGTGGGGGGACTCGGTGTCTGCTGCGGAGGGGTCGTGAGCCGCGCCCGCGGTCGGGGCCTGCGGGCCGGCAGTGCCGTGACCGGACGTGCTCAGGGCGCACCACAGCTTCCACGCCTCCTCACCGACCGAGCCGACTTCTTCGGCTCCGCTCACCGCAGCGCCCTCACGCGGTTCCGGTCCGCGCCTCGACCTGCTTCTTCAGACCCTTGAGCGCGGTGTCGATGATGACCTTCTCGGCCTTGCGCTTGAGCATGCCCAGCAGGGGCACCGACACGTCGACGGACAGCTGGTAGGTGACCCGGGTGGCGCCACCGTCGGTCGGGTCGAGCACGTAGGCACCGTCCATCGCCTTGAGCATCGAACCGGCTTCACTCAGCCTCCACGACACCGAGGCGTCGCCGTCCCAGGTGTAGGTGAGGTCGTACTCGTCGCGAATCGGAGCGGCGTCGAGCATGAAGTGCACTCGCTTGGCTCGTTGGCCGGGGCCGTCGGCGGTCTCGATGATCTCGGCGATGCGGACGCCCGTGGCCCAGTCCGGATAGGACGGGAAGTCGGCGATCACGTCCATGATCGCCGCCTGAGGTGCGTCGATGACGATGTCGCTGGCCGTGCGGGCCATCGCATCCTCCTCGGGTGTTCGTGGGTCTGGTGAGTCCGGACCGTGTGGCCAGACCCATGCTAGTGCGTCACGGGGCTCGCACGAGCGTGGGCCACGCGGGCTCGTGCGGGTCGTGCGGGAAGGAGCCGGCCGCCTGCGAGTAGCCTGCGGTACGTGACCCAGCCTCGGTATCCCGATCCCGGCGATCTGACACTCGATGTGCTCGATCGCCTCGCCGACCACCGCGACGACGTCGCACTGCGTCGACTCGAGAACGACCAGTGGCACGACGTGACCCTGGGAGAGTTCCACCACGAGGTGCTCGGCGTCGCCGCCGGCCTGCTGGCCGCGGGTGTCGAGGTCGGTGACCGGGTCGCACTGCTGTCCAAGACGCGGTACGAGTGGACCGTGGTCGACTATGCGATCTGGTGGGTCGGCGCCGTCACGGTGCCCGTGTACGAGACGTCGTCAGCCTCGCAGATCGAGTGGATCCTGTCCGATTCTGGAGCCGTCGCCGTCGTGGTCGAGACAGCACTCCACCACGACGCGGTGGAGCAGGCGCGTGTCGGCGCAACCGACGTGCAGCACGTGTGGGGCATCGACTCCGGCGCGCTCGCCGACCTGGTCACCACCAGCAGTCACGTCACGGCAGATCAGGTCGAGGCGCGGCGCGCACAGGTGACCTCGGGTCATCTCGCGACGCTGATCTACACCTCGGGCACCACCGGTCGCCCCCGCGGCTGCCGACTGACCCATGCCAACCTGCGTGCCGAGATCGGCGGCGCCCTCGAGCGGCTGCCCGAGCTGTTCAGCCATCGCACCGCCTCGACCCTGCTGTTCCTTCCCCTGGCTCATGTCTTCGCGCGGATCATCCAGGTGGGGGCGATCCGCAGTGGCGCCGTGCTCGGACACACCTCCGACGTCAAGGAGCTCGTCACCCGGCTCGGCCAGTTCGAACCGACCTTCGTGCTGGCCGTCCCGCGCGTGTTCGAGAAGGTGTTCAACTCGGCGAGCGGCAAGGCCTATGCCGACGGCCGCGGCAAGATCTTCGATCGCGCCGTGGCCACCGCGATCGCCTACAGCAGGGCCCAGGACACCGGCGGCCCCGGCCTCGCTCTGCGCGGACGTCACGCGCTCTACGACCGCGTGGTCTTCAGCGCCATTCGCCGAGCACTCGGTGGCCAGACCGCGTGGGCCATCTCCGGCGGCGCACCGCTCGGGGAACGGCTCGCCCACTTCTATCGAGGGATCGGGGTCTCGGTCCTGGAAGGCTACGGCCTGACCGAGACCACGGCCGCCCTGTGCGTCAACACTCCCCGCGCTCAACGGGTCGGCACCGTCGGCCGGCCGTTCCCCCTGACCGAGGTGCGGGTCGCTGGCGACGGAGAGCTGCAGTTCCGCGGTCCGCAGATCTTCGACGGCTACTGGAACAACGACGAAGCGACCCGCGCCGCTGTGAGCTCCGACGGCTGGTTCTCCTCCGGAGACGTCGGAGAGATCGACGACGACCAGTTCGTGCGGGTCACAGGACGCAAGAAGGAGATCATCGTGACGGCCGGGGGCAAGAACGTCGCCCCTGCGGTCCTGGAGGACCGGGTGCGCGCTCACCCCGTGGTGAGCCAGTGCCTGGTCGTCGGCGACGGCAAGCCCTTCGTGGCCGCGCTGGTGACGATCGACCCCGAGTCGTGGACCGGCGACATCGACGATCCCGCCCTCGAGGCGCAGGTCCAACGGGCCGTGGAGGACGCCAACACCCAGGTCTCGCAGGCGGAGTCGATCCGTAAGTTCACCATCGTGGCCGATGACTGGACCGAGGAGAACGGCTACCTCACGCCGTCGTTCAAGGTCAAGCGCAACAGGGTGATCAGCGATCTTCACGACACCGTCGAGGCGATGTTCATCAGGTAGTCGCGCCAGCGTTCGGTGATCTGTGCCGCGTCGATCCCCAACGTCGACACAGCCGCGTCATTCGTGGACGCACCGTCGCGCACCGCACGGTAGAAGTCGATGACCTCGGCATCGGAGAACTGTTCGCCCAGCATCCGGAACGCCAGCCAGGCCGACTCGTACACCCCACCCAGGCCGTAGGCCGTGCCGCTGAAGTCTGCCGTCGTGGGCAGCTGGTCGGGAGCACCGTTGGTGCGCACACCCCCGAGCACCTGACCGGCGCTGACCGACAGCGGCGCGGGATCATCGCGCAGCGCGACGAAGTCCGCGAAGCCCTCCACGACCCAGGTGTCGGCCGAGCTTCCGACCGCGTCGGTCAGCACGTGCGTGGCCTCGTGCGTCATCACGATCTGGGCGGCACGCTGATCCATCGTGTCGAAGACCGCTGGGTTGAGCACGACGACCGGACCTGCGACGTCACCGTGTCGGATGTCGAAGATCGTCGACACCGCAGCGATCTGGCCGACGGCTTCGGACTGTTGTCCCAGCAGCGAAGCTGCGACGGACTCGGACGGCGCTGACACGACCGTGAGCGGAGCATCCTGGGTCCGGACGACGTCACCGACCTGCTCGCGGGCCGTGCTGGCCAGGGCCCCGACGTCGACCTCGGGGTCACCCCCATCGATCCGAACGACGGTGGCGTCGGCGATGCGATCCACCTCGATGGCACCGGCCAGCCAGATCGGCAGCTGGCCATCTCGAGCCGCGACAGAGACCAGCGAGAAGGTCCCGGCGTCCGCCGGTCGCAGTCGGGCCATGACGGTGGCGCTGTCGGTCTCGTCGCTGTCCGCCCCCCCTGTGTCCGCCGTGGCGCCGACCTCCCACGAGACGTCGACCCGGGCGACGGTGTCGCCGTTGTCGAACTCGGCCGTGTCACCACCGGAGACATATCGAAGGGAGGCATCACCGATGTTCAGGGTCTCGCGGGCCTGCCAGGCGTCGGCAGCGAATGTCTCGGCGTCTGGATCGCTGCCAGCGGCGGCGGCGAAGTCTGCTCGGGTCGTTGCTGCAGACAGCCGGGCGAACTGCGTCGTGAGCTCAGCCTGGACGTCGGTCGTCGCTAGAACCGCACGATCATCATCGGAGCCACTCCAGGGTTGCTGCCACAGCGCGACGACCACGGCGAGCACGACCAACGCCAGTAGCGGTGCCACATGACGTGGCCTCCTGCTACTGGCGCTGGATGTTCTTGGAAGGTCAGCCAACCCGACCTGCGACGTTGAAGCCGTAGTCCACGCTCGTGATCTCGACGTTCTTGCCCGGCCGGGGGGCGTGCACGACCTGACCGTTGCCGATGTAAAGGCCGTTGTGGGACATGTCGCCGTAGGCCACGAGGTCTCCTGGCTGCAGGTCGCTCATCGAGACCGACTGCGTCGCGCCCATCTGCGGACCGACGACACGCGGCAAGGAGATCCCCGCCTTGGAGAACGAGGTCTGGATGAGCCCGGAGCAGTCGTAACCGTCGGGCCCGGTGGCGCCGTAGACGTACGGCTTGCCGACCTGCGACAGGGCGAAGTCGACCGCGGACTGCACTCGACCATCGGCCTTGACGTTGGTGGGGATGTCGGCCGGGTCCTGGGCCTCGACCTCGGGTGCCGAGCTGGCTTCGAATGTCTCGCGCTCGGGAACGGACAGCGCGGCCAGCGCAGACTTGGCCTCCTCGTACTTGTCGCGGACCTTCGCCTCCGTGGCGGCGGCCTTCTCCTGGTCCGCCTTCCGCGAGTCGAGCGAGTCCTCGAGCTGCGCCTCGCGATTGTTCAGGTCCGCTTGCATGCGGGTGAAGGCTCCGAGCTGGTCGGCGCGCGTGGAGTTGAGCACCTGAACCGCACCCAGTCCGTCGATGAACGTCTCGGCGTCGCCGCTGCCCAGGAGGCTGGCCGTGGTGCCCAGCGGAGCGTCGATCTGCTGCTGGACGATGCTGGCACCGAGCACGTCTCGCTGGGCCTCGAACTTCTTGCGCTGTTCAGCGATCTCGGCCTGGAGGTCCTTGATCTCGCGGGACGTCTCCTTGACGTCCTCACCGAGCTGGTTCACCTGCTCGTTCGCACGCTCGGCGGCGCGGAAGGCGGCGTCGACGTCCTTGGCCGTGACGTCTGGCTCAGCCTGGGCCGGCATCGCGACGAACGCGGCGGCCAACGAAACGGCGAGGACGGGCATGATGCGACGGGCGGTGGATCGCGTCAAGAGCACGCGGTTCTCCTCGGGTCATCTCCACCTACCGGGCACAGGTCGCAACGTCGTGCTTGCGACATCGTGTTGCCCGGCTCACCACGGACGTCTTCCCCACGTCCGCCGTGACACGGCGGTGCGATCGTCGACGCCTGGGGGGCGACGAAGGCCGAACGCACCCGCTGAACACTACGTGCGGGCTCCCCGTCGAGCAACCTCCGCGCACCGTGTCGGGCGAGAGCAGCATCACCCCGCCAAGATCTGTGGATCGGGCGACACAGCGGTCACCAGACGCAGCGGTGGGACCACACCCGCCTGTGCGAGGACATCGAGTGCGGCTCGTTCATCGACGTCGATGTGCACGCCAGCGGGAGGGGCTCCCAGGAGCACCGTGACGACGCAGTCTCCGCAGGCAGACGGGCCGCGAACCACGCAGCTGTCGCAGTCGACGCGTACGGGGTCCACCGCCCCGCTCGGGACGGAACGGCTGGTCTTGTCATCGTGCTGGAACATGGATCGCACCCTTTCGTGGGACGGTCTGGACGGGCCCATCGGGCTCGTGACAGCACACTAGGGACCCCCTCCGACAGAACTCGTGAACCACATCAACCTCAGTAGTCACTCAAATTTCTTTTACCTCATTTGCCCCACGTGTCGCTGCAGCCTCCTGAACCTCACGGCGACCCTCGTGCGGACCGGCCGGGACTGTCGGACCCCGGCTCTACGGTCAGGCAGATGAAGCACCACGACTCGACCCGTCACCTCCCTGAGGTAGCCGATCGCATCTCCGGCGGTCCTGCGCAGATGACGCTCGACGATCTCGGCCGTCCCCTGTCCGCCGCCACGTTCGTCGTCGTCGATCTCGAGACCACCGGCGGGTCCCCGGCCCGCGGCTCGCGCATCACGGAGGTCGGAGCGGTCAAGGTGTGCGGTGGCGAGGTGATCGGCGAGTTCCAGAGCCTCGTCAACCCCGATGAGTCCATTCCGGCCTTCATCACGGTGCTGACCGGGATCACCAACCAGATGGTGGTGGACGCCCCGCGCATCGCCGAGGTCCTGCCGAGCTTTCTGGAGTTCGCCCGCGGCTGCGTCCTCGTGGCCCACAACGCGCCATTCGACATCGGATTCCTCAAGCACGCCGCCCGCGAGCTCGCGATGCCGTGGCCGAACCACGAAGTGCTCGACACCGCCGTCATCGCCCGCCAGGCCCTGACCCGTGACGAGGTCCCCAACGTGAAGCTGTCCACCCTTGCTGCGCGGTTCGGCTCCGCCACCACGCCCGATCACCGCGCCCTGTCCGACGCGCGCGCCACGGTCGACGTGCTGCACGCCCTGTTCGAGCGGCTCGGCTCCCTCGGCGTCACCACGGTCGAGGAGGTCTCGACCTACACCTCGAAGGTCACCCCGGCGCAGCGACGCAAGCGCCACCTCGCCGACCACGTGCCCGATGCCCCGGGGGTCTATCTGTTCCGCGGCCCACGCGATGACGTCCTCTACGTCGGGACCTCGAGGCGGTTGCGCTCACGGGTTCGCACCTACTTCACCCGAGCCGAGACGCGCACGCGCATGGGCGAGATGGTGTCCCTGGCCAGCCGGGTGGAGGCGATCGTGTGTGCCACGGCCCTGGAGGCCCAGGTGCGCGAGCTGCGCCTCATCGCGCACCACCGCCCCCCGTACAACCGACGCTCCAAGTTCCCTGAGCGGGTCACGTGGATCAAGCTCACCCGCGAACCCTGGCCGCGTCTGTCGATCGTGCGCGCCGTCCTCGACGACGATGCCGACTACATCGGACCGTTTCGACGCCGCGAAGGCGCCGAAGACGCTCTGACCGCCCTGCACGACACCTTTCGCATCCGTCAGTGCACGGCGCGCATGGGTCGCAGACCTCGCGGCACGCCGTGCGTCCTGGCCCAGATGGGGCGCTGCCTGTCGCCGTGCGACGGCTCGGCTGATGCCGACGAGTACGCCACCGAGGTCGATCGCGTGCGGCGAGCCCTGACCGCCGATCCTGTCGAGCTCGTCGACACCGTCCGCGCCCGCATGGCCGATCTGGCCGGACAGGAACGCTACGAGGACGCGGCGCACTGGCGAGATCGACTGACCTCCTTCCTGCGAGCCGCCTCGCGCACCCAGCGACTGCGCGAGCTCACCGCCGTGCCCGAGCTCGTCGCAGCTGCTCCCCACCCCGAAGGATGGGAGATCCACGTGCTGCGCCTCGGTCGTCTCGCGGCAGCCGGAGTCATGCCTCACGGGACTCACCCGATCGGGTGGGTCGATGCCCTGCTGGC
The DNA here is from genome assembly GCF_051262695.1 of Aeromicrobium sp. CF3.5. Lineage (NCBI taxonomy): Bacteria > Bacillati > Actinomycetota > Actinomycetes > Propionibacteriales > Nocardioidaceae > Aeromicrobium > Aeromicrobium sp. CF3.5. The sequence continues at coordinate 110,042 of NZ_JBIMEZ010000008.1, read as the reverse complement.
CACGGCCGAGACCGTCTCCCCCGGATTCGGTCCTGCACCCGCGGCCACCCACGAGGAGACCGAGCTGGTGCTGCGCTGGCTGGCCACCCCCGGTCTACGGCTGGTTCGGGGCGCGTGGCAAGCACCGCTGTCAGGCAGCGCCCGCCATCTCGAGCCCCTGATCGAGGCAGAGTCGAGTCGCCGCGACCTGCTCGCCACACGGCTAGGCTGAGCTCATGATCACCGCGATCGTCTTCATCGAGGCCGCCGTTGCCCACCTGACCGACACCGCCGCTGCCATCGCCGACCTCGAAGGTGTCAGCGAGGTCTACTCCGTCACCGGCGAGCACGACCTCATCGCCATGGTGCGGGTCACCGAGATCGACGACGTCGCCACCGTCGTGGCGGACCGCGTCAATCGAGTCGAGGGCGTCGTGTCCACCCAGACCCAGATCGCCTATCGCGCCTACAGTCGCCACGATCTTGAGGACGCCTTCAGCATCGGCCTGTGAAGGTCAGGAGCGGGCAGCCTGCGTCGCGGCGGCCCACCGACCCAGAGCCGCGGCCGCACCACCGGAGTCGATCGACTCGACAGCACGTCGCAGGCCTTCACCCAAGCGATCGAGCAGGTCACCGTCACCACCCGCGTGAGCCGCGATACCAGCGGCGGCGTTGAGCAGCACCGCATCGCGCACCGGTGAGATCTCGCCGTCGATCACCCGTCGGAAGACGTCGGCGTTGAACGCCGGCTCGCCTCCGCGCAGGTCCGCGGCGGTCCCCTGCGCAAGCCCCAGGTCACGCGGATCGAGCACCTCCTGCCTCACCTCGCCGCCCGACACCACCCAGACCTGTGAGGTCGTGGTGGTGGTCAGCTCGTCGAGGCCGTCGTCACCGCGGAAGACGAACGCGTCGGCGCCGCGTCCGGCGAACACCTCGGCCATGAACGGTGCCACCGCGAGATCGGCACAGCCGACCGCGGAAGCCGCCGGCTGGGCGGGGTTCGTCAGGGGGCCGAGGAAGTTGAACGACGTGGCTATACCCAGCTCACCTCGGGTGGGACCAGCGTGCCGCAGCGACGGATGGAAGACCGGCGCGAAGCAGAAGGTGATGCCCGCGTCGCGATACACCTCGAGCACCCGATCGGCCGGAACGTCCAGGGCGATGCCGAGCACCTGGAAGACGTCAGCGGCCCCGCTGGAGCTCGAGGCGGCCCGATTGCCGTGCTTGACCACACCGACACCGGCACCGGCCGTGACCACGGCGGCCATCGAGGAGATGTTGACCGTCTTGGCCAGGTCTCCCCCGGTGCCGACGATGTCGACGACCCGATCGGCCACGTCGAGTCGGTGCGCCCGATCGAGCATGGCGTCGGCCAGGCCCTGTAGTTCGTCGCGGGTCTCTCCCTTGGCCCGGAGCGCGACGGCGAATCCGGCAATCTGTGCTGACGTCGCTCCGCCGGCGAGGATCGTGTCCATCGCCCACCGCGTGGTGGCGGTGTCGAGATCGCGGTGCTGCACCAGATCGGTCAGCACCCGGGGCCACGTGTTGTGCACGTTCATCTGAGCTGAGGTCTCCGCAGTCACGTGGACTGCAGGATGCCGCGCGCCAGCGAGATGACCGTCTCGGCCAGACGAATCGGCTCGATCGGGTGCGACAGGACGGCATCGGCGCGCGACCACGTGGCGAGCCATGCGTCCTGAGGACGCCCGGTCAGCAGCAGGGCGGGCGGCGCCTGGAAGATCTCATCCTTCATCTGCTTGGCGATGCCCATGCCACCGACCGGCGCGGCCTCCCCGTCGAGGATCGCCAGATCGATCCGATGACTGCCAGATCGCACGTCGAGGTGCTGCCACACGACGGGCTCGGTCGCGCACTCGACGAACTCCAGCAGCGGCAGATCTGGATGTACCCGGGTGCCCAGGGCTGCGATGACGGCGGCTCGGACATCGCGATCGTCGCTGTAGAGCAGGACTCGAAGGGGCTGATGCTCACTCACGGACCGATCGTACATAATGATCGCGTGGCGACTACTTCTTCGATACCTGCGTCCAGGCTGCACGGCACCGAGGGGCGACCCTCGATGGTCACCGTCGGCACCATCGTGTGGTTGTCCAGCGAGCTGATGTTCTTCGCCGGCCTGTTCGCGGCGTACTTCACGATCCGTGCCATCAACCCCGAGCTGTGGGCGTTGGAGACCGAGAAGCTCAACGTCCCGTTCGCGACGGCCAACACCGCGATCCTGGTGGCCTCGTCGGTCACCTGCCAGTTCGGCGTCTTCGCCGCCGAGCGCGGCAAGGCCGGACGCACGGGCAAGGTCTGGCAGTTCGGCCTGTGGGGCATGCGCGAGTGGTTCATCCTCACCTACGTGATGGGCGCCATCTTCATCGGCGGTCAGGCCTACGAGTACGCCGAGCTGGTCCGCGAGAACGTCACGATCCCGAGCTCGGCCTACGGCAGCTTGTTCTACCTCGCCACCGGCTTCCACGGCCTGCACGTGGTCGGCGGGCTCCTCGCCTTCCTGATCGTGATCGCCCGCACCTTCCTGGCACGAAAATTCACCCACGAACAGGCCATCAGCGCCATCGTCGTGTCGTACTACTGGCACTTCGTGGACATCGTGTGGGTCGGGTTGTTCGCCACGATCTACCTGATCCAGTGACGATCTGCCTGTGTCCGACCGACACTCGACCCGCACAGGCATCCCTGACCACTACACGTCGTCGTACTTGAGGGTACGCTGAAGACATCTTCTGAGTTCTACGCAGGAAACGAGGAACTGGTGCGGAAACTTTCGACCAGGCGCAGGCATCCACTTGCCGGGCTTTTGGTGCTCCTGACGGGGCTCGTCGTTGCCGGAGGGCTGTATGCAGCCTTCGCGCCCAAACCGGCCGAGGCCGAGGCCGTCACCTCACGCGACATCGAGGCGGGCCGCGATCTGTTCATCATCGGCTGCGCGAGCTGCCACGGCACCAACGCCGAGGGCATCGAGACGCAGCGCGGCAACGTCTACGGACCGTCCCTGATCGGTGTCGGAGCCGCATCGGTGGACTTCCAGGTCGGCACCGGGCGCATGCCGCTCGCGCAGGCCGGGGTCCAGGCACCGGACAAGCGCCTCGCGTACTCCGAGGAGGAGACGCGCCAGCTGGCCGCCTACGTGGCGTCGCTGGCGCCCGGTCCTGCCATTCCCGGCGAGGAGTACACCGACATCGACGACGCGGACGTCGACGACATCCGTGAGGGTGGCGAGCTCTTCCGGACCAACTGCACGGCGTGTCACAACTCCGTCGGCGCCGGTGGCGCCATGCCGGGCGGCAAGTATGCCCCCGACATCCGTGACGTCACACCGGTGCACATGGCCGAGGCCATGATCACCGGCCCGCAGCAGATGCCGGTCTTCTCCGACGAAGTGATCTCCCCCGAGGAGAAGCGCAACATCATCGCCTACGTCGATCAGCTGAACAGCCAGCCCGAGTACGGCGGCTTCGGAGGCGGCAGCCTCGGACCCGTGGTCGACGGAATGTTCACCTTCGTCATCGGCATCGGCGGCCTGGTCGGTTTCGCCATCTGGATCGGAGCACACGGAGCTCGGGTGAAGAAGCGATGAGCGAGCACAACGACGAGATCGAGGTCGTCCGCGAACCGGTCGGCGACCCGGGCCTGGCCGAGCACCTGTTCCGTCCCCAGGACGTCGACGAGAAACAGGCTCGGCGGACCGAGCGCCAGATCTCCGCGATGTTCCTGACCGCAGCGGCCCTGTTCGTGGGATTCTGCGTCATCTACGTCACGGTCGACGCCGACCAGACCTTCCTGGGCTGGTCAGCCCAGAACTTCGGATTCGGCGCGACGTTGGGCACTGCCCTGCTGCTGATCGGCGTGGGCATCATCCAGTGGGCCAAGAAGCTCATGGGCGATCACGAGATCGTCGAGATGCGCCACCCCGCGCAGTCCTCGGTCGAGGACCGCGAAGCGGTCATGAAGGACATCAACGCAGGCATCGAGGAGTCCGGCATCGGACGTCGTCCGATGATCCGCAACTCCCTCATCACGGCCATGGGCGCGCTGAGCCTGCCCACCGTGTTCCTGCTGCGCGACCTCGGCCCCTTGCCCAGTGGCCAGCGCGTCACGGTCTGGGAGCCGGGCATGCGCGTCGTCAACGACGTCACCGCTCGCCCCATCCGTCCGGCCGATCTCCAGGTCGGGCAGCTCGTCAACGCCGAGCCTGCCGTGTTCTTCGAGGAGGACGAGGAGGGCGAGCGTCTGTTCCACGGTGCCGAGCTCCTGGCCGCCAAGTCCAAGGCCGCCGTGATCGTGGTGCGCATGCGCCCCGAGGCCGTGCGCCCCGCCGCTGGCCGGGAGAACTGGGGCATCGACGGCATCTTGTGCTACTCCAAGATCTGCACGCACGTCGGCTGCCCCATCAGCCTGTGGGAGCAGCAGACGCACCACCTGTTGTGCCCCTGCCACCAGTCCACCTTCGACCTCGCCGACAACGGCAAGGTCATCTTCGGACCGGCCTACCGCCCCTTGCCGCAGCTGCCGCTCGCGCTCGACGACGAGGGATACCTGATCGCCGTGAGCGATTTCCCCGATATTGTCGCGCCAAGCTATCCCGAGCTGGCACGGGACCAGAAGAAGTTGGATGAGAAATCATGACAACGACACCTGAGTACGTCCCCATCGAGCAGACCGCCGGCGGCAAGAAGGCCGCCGGCCCCGTCGGCTGGCTCGACGAGCGTCTCGGCCTGGCCGGCGTTGCCAAGAAGAACCTGCGCAAGGTCTTCCCCGAGCACTGGTCGTTCATGCTCGGCGAGATCGCCCTGTGGAGCTTCGTGATCTTGCTGATCACCGGCGTGTTCCTTACGTTCTGGTATCAGCCGAGCATGGCCGAGGTCGAGTACGCGGGACCCTACGTGCCTCTCAACGGCCTCGAGATGAGCCAAGCGTTCGAGTCGACCCTGAAGATCTCCTTCGAGATCCGCGGTGGCCTGCTGATCCGTCAAATCCACCACTGGGCGGCCGCTCTGTTCATCGCCGCGATGATCGTGCACATGCTGCGCGTGTTCTTCACCGGCGCGTACCGCAAGCCGCGTGAGATCAACTGGCTGATCGGCGTCGGCCTGTTCGCACTGGGCGTGATCAACGGCTTCACCGGTTACTCGCTGCCCGACGATCTCCTGTCCGGCACCGGCCTGCGATTCGTCGACGGGCTGATCCGGTCGATCCCGATCGTCGGTTCCTACCTGGAGTTCTTCATCTTCGGTGGCGAGTTCCCCGGAGACGAGATCATCCCCCGCCTCTACATGGCGCACATCTTGTTGATCCCGGCCCTGCTGCTCGGGCTCATCGGCGCCCACATGCTGCTGCTCGTCTACCACAAGCACACGCAATGGCCTGGGCCCGGACGCACCGAGGGGAACGTCGTCGGTTACCCGATGCTCCCGGTCTACGCGGCCAAGGCCGGCGGATTCTTCTTCGTGGTCTTCGGCTTCACCTCGCTGATGGGCGCGTTCTTGACCATCAACCCGGTGTGGGTCTACGGCCCGTACAACCCCAGCGAGGTCACGGCGGGCTCCCAGCCCGACTGGTACATGGGCTTCGTCGAGGGTGCCGTGCGCATCATGCCGGCCTGGGAGAGCACCTTCTTCAACTACACGTGGAGCTGGAACGTCTTCATCCCGGGCGCCGGCCTGATGGGACTGCTGTTCGGTGTGCTGGCTGCATGGCCGTTCGTGGAGAAGTGGATCACCGGGGACAACCGTGAGCACCACCTGCTGGAGCGCCCGCGCAATGCACCGGTGCGTACCGCATTCGGTGTGGCCGGCATGACGATGTACGGCGTGTTCTGGATCGCCGGCGGCAACGACATCATCGCGACGCAGTTCAGCATGGACATCTACGCGATCACGTGGTTCTGCCGCATCGGAGTCTTCGTGCTTCCGGTGATCGCATTCATGGTGACCAAGCGCATCTGCATCAGCCTGCAGCGCGCCGACGCCAACTCGATCCTGCACGGCTACGAGACCGGCGTGCTGGAGCGCTCGCCCGACGGCGGTTACGCCGAGCGTCACGCGCCCCTCCCCCAGGCACACCAGTACACGCTCACCGCGCACGATCGGCTGCCAGCCCTCGAGGCTCCGGCGGAGACCGACGAGAACGGCGTGCCTGCACCGCACGGTCGCGCCGCCAAGGCCAGGGCCTGGGCTCGCTCGTTCTACTACGACGGGGCTCTGGACAAGCCCACCACCGAGGACGTCCAGCACGCCGAGGAGCACCTGTCCGATCACGATGGCCACCCCGTGGCACTCGGAGACGACTTCCAAGGTGTCTCCGAGACCGGTGTCCCCCGCGTGCACTAGTTTCCTGCGGCCTCGCACGTCACGAGGGCCTCGACAGCTGCTGCTGTCGGGGCCCTTCGTGCGTGTCCGTGCACGCCCACTCGGGTTCTCACAGGGATGCGCTGGTCGGTTCTTCCTTCGCACGCGCCCGGGCCCGACAGCGTCCCGTCGCCGGACGACACGGGCCTCGGCCACCGCGTTCAGAGATGGTCTGGAAGCGCTCAGGCAGAGCTGCCGTCGGCCAGGGCCGATCCTTGCTTCCAGGTGTCCCAGTCGACGTTCCAGTCGGTCCACCCGTTGCGATCCTCGAGGCCACGCGGGCTGTCCACGTACGTGATGACATCACCGCGCATCGAGTTCTGGTACAACCAGCCGGCGTTCTCGGTGCTCATGCCGGTGCACCCATGGCTGACGTTGGCCGAGCCCTGCGATCCGACCGACCACGGAGCGGCGTGCACGAACTCACCGGAGTTGGTGAGGCGCATCGCCCACTTGACGCCCTCGATGTTGTAGTAGTCGGGAGCGTCGGCGTCCACACCGGTCGACGCGGCATCCATGTCGACCGACTCGAACTTCTCCATCACGACCTTGGTGCCCTGACGCGTCTGGTGGGTGGCATCGCCCGATGTGACAGGCATGGTCCTGATCGTCTCACCGTCACGCGTGTAGGTGAGGGTGTAACTGTCCACGTCGACCGTGCTGATCGCTGCGCGGCCCACCGTGAAGTCGATCTCCTGATCCTGCTGACCGAAGATCCCGTCGCCGGCCGGGAGCCCGTTGACATCGACATCGACCGTCACGTCGGTGTTGGCCGGCCAGTACTCCTTCGGGCGGTAGTGCACCTCCCGGTCGCTGAGCCAGGACCAGGATCCCTCGACGTCCTTGGACGTCGTGACGTGCATGTTCTCCTCGAACAGCGCCTTGTCCTGGACCGGGATGTCGAAGGTGACGATCACGGGCATGCCCACCCCGACGGTCTCGCCGGCCAGCGGCGCCACGGCGGGATAGGTCTGCTGCTCGAGCGTGAGCGCCTGCGTGGCGAAGCTGGAGGTCATCGTCTTGGCGGTGCCGTCAGCGTTCTCGCCCTCGGCCGTCAGGGTGTACTCCGTAGCCGGCTCGAGGCGCTCCTCGGCGGTCCAGACGCCGTCTGCGACCTTGCCGTCGATCGTGCCCTCGTCATCGCCCGTGGAGAGCTCGGCAGAGGTGACCGTGCCATCGCTCGCCTCGACCGTGACCAAGGTGTCGACACCGATGTCTGCCGCCTGGTCCGCAACATTGGACGTCAGCGCCACGTCGGGCGTTGCATCGTCGGCCGGCACGGCTTCTCGAGCCGACTCCGAGGCGCTGCAGCCCGAGGCCAGAACGGCAAGTGTCGACAAGCTCACGAGAACTAGGCGAGGGCGCGCTGCAGCAGAACGGATCACCAGGTGAGTCTAGGTGTCACACCCTGACGGGGCCAGTCGAAAGACCTGTTCGGCCGAGAAAGATCAGTGCGCGTGGATGCCGCGGTAGTACTCGAACATCCAGCCAGCGATCGTCAGCGAGATCAGACCTGCACCGATGATGAACAGCCACCACCCGATCACGACCCCCAGCACCACGACCGTGAGCGCGAGGGCGGCGAACAGCGGCCACCAGCTGTACGGCGGGAAGAAGCCCAGCTCGCCCGCGCCGTCAGAGATCTCACCGTCGCTGCGGTCCTCGGGCCGGGCGGGGATCTGCTTGGCCACCACGCCGAGGTAGAACCCCAGCAGGACGCACAGCAGGCACGTCATCACCAGGGCGGTCGAACCGGTCCAGTCCTCGGTGAGCAGCCAGTAGATCGGCGCGATGAGGGCGAAGAAGACGCCCACGCCGACGATGGTCCAGGTTTCAGCCTTCATGACTCAGCGGCCCTCGTCTTTCGGATCGGAGTTCTTCGCATCGTCGATCGCTTCGGACTTGCCCTGCACATCGGGAGCGTCGGCGAACACGCCACCCTCGCTCGGGTTGTGAGCCAGCTCCAGTGCCGCGATCTCCGGGTGGTGCAGATCGAACGCCGGGCTTTCGGAGCGGATCCGCGGCAACGACAGGAAGTTGTGCCGCGGCGGGGGCGATGAGGTGGCCCACTCCAGCGAGCGGCCCCATCCCCAGGGGTCGTCGAGTCCGACCAGGGGACCCCGGCGGGACTTCCACACGTTGTACAGGAACGGCAGCGTGGAGGCCCCGAGCACGAACGCGCCGACCGAGCTGATCTCGTTCAGGACCGTGAAGCCGTCCTGCGGACCGTAGTCGGAGTAGCGGCGGGGCATGCCCTCGACGCCGAGCCAGTGCTGGACCAGGAAGGTGAGGTGGAAGCCGACGAACAGCAGCCAGAAGTGGATCTTGCCGAGCTTCTCGTCGAGCATGCGGCCCGTCAGCTTGGGCCACCAGAAGTAGAAGCCGGCGAACATCGCGAACACCACCGTGCCGAACACCACGTAGTGGAAGTGCGCCACGACGAAGTAGGAGTCCGACAGAGCGAAGTCGAGTGCGGGCGAGGCGAGGATGACACCGGTCAGTCCACCGAACAGGAAGGTGACCAGGAAGCCGAGGGAGAAGATCATGGGGGTGTCGAAGGACAGACTTCCCCCCCATATGGTGCCGATCCAGTTGAAGAACTTGACACCTGTCGGCACGGCGATCAGGAACGTCATGAAGCTGAAGAACGCCAGGTCGACCGCACCCGTCACGAACATGTGGTGGGCCCAGACCGCGACCGACAGCGCGGCGATCATCAAGGTGGCGGCGACCAGCCCGACGTAGCCGAAGATCGGCTTGCGGCTGAAGACCGGCAGGATCTCGGTGACGATGCCGAAGAACGGCAGCGCGATGATGTAGACCTCCGGGTGTCCGAAGAACCAGAACAGGTGCTGCCAGAGGATCGGACCACCGTTGGCGGCGTCGAAGACGTGGGCGCCCAGCAGGCGGTCGGCCGCCAGCGCGAGCAGCGCGGCACCGAAGATCGGGAAGGCGATCAGCACCAGCATCGAGGTGACCAGCGTGTTCCACACGAAGATCGGCATGCGGAACATGGTCATGCCGGGTGCGCGCATCGTGAAGATGGTGGTGATGAAGTTGACGCCACCCAGGATCGTGCCCAGACCGGCCATCCACAGGCCCATGACCCACAGGTCACCGCCGATGCCGGGTGAGTTGATGCCATCACTGAGCGGTGCGTAGGCGAACCACCCGAAGCTGGCGGCTCCACCGGGGGTCAGGAAGCCGGAGACGACCACCAGACCGCCGAACAGGAACAGCCAGTAGCTGAACATGTTCAGGCGCGGGAACGCGACGTCGGGTGCACCGATCTGCAGCGGCATGATCGCATTGGCGAAACCGAAGAACAGCGGCGTCGCGAACAGCAGCAGCATGATCGTGCCGTGCATCGTGAACAGCTGGTTGTAGGTCTCGTCGTCGACGAAGTTGGTGCCCGGCTGCGCCAGCTCGGCGCGGATCACCAGCGCCATGAGTCCGCCGATGATGAAGAAGCCGAACGACGTGACCAGGTACAGGTTGCCGATCACCTTGTGATCGGTGGTCGTCATGATCTTGACGGCCTGACGGCCCATCGACTCGCGCCGTGCAGCGGCGCGGTCGGTGCGGGCGTCGAACGTGGCGGTGGTGGCTTCGGCGACCATCAGTTCTCCTCCTCGGAGGTCTCTTCGTCCAGACCAGCGATGGTCTTGGCCTCGTCCGAACCGGCCGGAGCCCCGATCATTCCCCGCTCTTGCTGCTCGACGAGGTGCTGGTCGTACTCGGCGCGACTGACCACGTGCACCGTGAACAGCATGCGCGAGTGGTACATGCCGCACAGCTCGGCGCAGCGGCCGGTGAAGACGCCTTCGCGCGTGGGGGTCAGGTCGAAGGAGTTCTCCTGCGGCCCCCGACCCGGGATGACGTCCATCTTGAAGTAGAACTCCGGGATCCAGAACGAGTGGATGACATCGGGCGAGATGAGGTTGAAGCGCACCGACTCGTCGACCGGGAGGTACAGGTCGGCGATGTCGCGCGGCGTGCCCTGATCGAAGACGTTGACGCCGTCGACCGCATCTTCGTCGAGGTAGTTGAAGGCCCACTGCCACTTGCTGCCGACGACCTCGATGGTGTGGTCGGGGTTGTCGACCTTCTCGGTGATCGCGTTCTGCGCGGTGACCGTGTGGTAGAAGAACACCGCCACGATGACGACCGGCGCGAAGGTGTACAGCGCCTCGATCGGCAGGTTGTAGCGCACCTGGGACGGCACCTCGTCGGCCGAACGGCGACGGTAGCGGATCATCGCGTAGATGATCAGGCCGAACACGAGCAGGAAGATGACGAGCACGGCGATCCAGGCACCGAGCCACAGGTCCCAGACGAAGTCGGTGCGATCGGTGGAGCCCACAGGCAGCGCGAGGCGCTTGATCTGTGACTCATCGATCGGCGAGCAGCCACTCAGGACCACGAGTGCGATGGCGACGAACGCCAGTTTCAACCGTTCCACGGAACGCCTTTCTCGACGTGAGCGACCACCTAGTACTACACGGCATCGTAACCCAGCAGCAGCATGAGCGAACGGCGAGGTCCGGGCCCGCTGCACGTGTTCTGTCACGCCAGGGAGAGGGCAGCGCCGATGTCGTCGCGGGCCGCGACGCCATAGGTCGCCTCGACCCGATCGAGGAAGGATTCGCGCTCGAGCACGTACTCCTGCGTGCCGGTCGTCTCCACGACGCTGGCCGCGATGGTGCACCCGATCTGAGCGGCGCGCTCGAAGCTCAGACCAGCGGCAACGCCCGCGAGGAACCCGCCACGGAAGCTGTCGCCGACACCGGTGGGATCGACCGCCTCGACGCCCCGGATCGCGGCGACCTCGACCGGTTCGCCGCCGTCGGGGTAGACCGTCACGCCGTCCTTGCCGCGGGTGATGATCTGCGTGCCGACCTTGGTGCGGACCTCGTCGGCGGACCACCCGGTCTTCTTCTCGATCAGAGCGGCTTCGTAGTCGTTGGTGAACAGATAGGTGGCGCCCTCGACCAGCTCTCGGATCAGGTCTCCCCCGGCCCATGCCAGCTGCTGCGACGGGTCGGCTGCGAACGCGATCCCGGCGTCACGGGCCGTGCTGGTGTGCCGCTGCATGGCCTCGGGGTCGTCAGGGCCGACGAGCAGCAGGTCGATCGGCTGCTCCGCATGGAGCGCGGCGATGTCGATCTCGCGGGCTTCGGCCATGGCTCCCGGGTAGAAGGTGACGATCTGGGCGTGCGCGTCGTCGGTCGTGATGGTGCACAGTGCCGTGTGGAGGTCCGGAGACACCCGCACGTGGCTGCAGTCGACGCCGGCGGACTCCAACCACTCCCGGTAGCCCTGGTCAGCGAAGTCGCGCCCCACGGCGGCGACCAGCAGCGGCGAGATGCCCAGACGTCCGAGAGCGAACGTGATGTTGGCAGCACAACCGCCTCGCCGGATGTCCAGATCCTCGACGAGGAACGAGACCGACAACTTGGCGAGCTGATCGGGTACCAGGGAGTCCGAGAACTTTCCTGAGAACGTCTGAAGATGGTCAGCCGCGACCGAGCCGGCAATAGCGAGATGCACGTGCGGCAGTCTAACCGGCCGGACGTCGAGCGGTGCGCCGGACCGCTCGAAGGTGCCCACACGACGAACCGCTCCCCGCCCGATGGGCGAGGAGCGGTTCAGGTCCGGCGAGGATCAGTGGAAGCTGTCACCGCAGGCGCACGATCCGGTGGCCGCAGGATTGTCGATCGTGAAGCCCTGCTTCTCGATGGTGTCGACGAAGTCGATCGACGCGCCGCCGAGGTACGGCAGGCTCATGCGGTCCACGACGACGCCGACGCCGTCGAACATGAAGGTCTGGTCGCCGTCGAGCTGACGCTCGTCGAAGAACAGCTGGTAGCGCAGGCCGGAGCACCCGCCAGGCTGCACCGCGATACGCAGCGAGAGGTCATCGCGCCCCTCCTGCTCAAGCAGGCTCTTGACCTTGGCTGCGGCGCCGCTGCTGAGCGTGACGCCGTCGGGGGCGGTGGTGGTTTCTTCGGTCGAGGCAGTCATGCGGTCTCCCTGGTGGCGAGCGGAGGCTGGTACAACCAGCTGGTCTTGTGGTCAACGCGCGAACGCCGATGACCATTCCCATCCTACGCCCCGTTCCCTCGCAAGACCGGTACGCCCTCAGGTCGTGGACCAGGTGCGCGCCACCCGGGCAGCCAGCTCGACCAGCGCACCGTACGGGTCGCTCATCGAACGCTCCAGACCGACCAGATCAGCTGCGGCGTAGGCACTCTCCACACCCATCGCCCGCATCTCGCGAGCCCCGACCTCGACCTGTCCAGCGAGCACGATGCACGGCCGCGCCGCCTGCGCCGCAGCCGCGGCCACCCCGAAGACCACCTTGCCGGCACGTGAGGAGAAGTCGTAGCGACCCTCGCCGCTGACGACAAGGTCGTGCTGCGTGGCCTGCTGGGAGAGCCCGACGGCCGAGGCGACGAGGTTGATGCCGGAGGTGACGGCGCCGGGTCCGCCGAGCAGCATGAGGGCGAACCCCAGTCCGCCGGCCGCACCGGCACCCTTCGCATCGGCGATGCGGCGCTCGGCAGGCGTGCTGCCACACGCTGCGACCACGAGGTCGTCGAGCAGGCGATCGACCGCGATGATCTGCTCGTCGTCCAGACCTTTCTGCGGGCCGAACGTCTTGGTCGCTCCGAACATGCCCAGGAGGGAGGAGTCGACGTCCGAGGCGATGACGATCTCGCGTCCTGCACACCGGTCCCGCGCCGGCTCCAGGTCGAGCGAGGTGATGCCCTCGAGGGCGATCGGGCCGCGGTCCAGCGGCACGTTCGCCGTGGCACCGAGCGCGGACAGCAACCCCGCTCCCCCGTCGTTCGTGGCGCTGCCACCCAGTCCGATCACGACTCGGCGAACACCTGCATCGAGCGCGGCCCCGACCACCTGGCCCACGCCGACTGAGCTGGCGACCGTGGGGGCGCGACGGTCAGACAGCTGCAGTCCGCACGCCTGGGCGCTCTCGATGTACCCCGAGCCCTCGTGCAGCAGCCAGGTGACCGGCACCTGATCGCCATAGGGGCCCACCACGGTCTCGACCTGCAGCTGACCGCCCAGCGCCTCGTGCAGGACGTCGACGAAGCCCGGACCACCGTCGGCCATCGGGGCCGCCGTGAGGACGTCCTCGGGAGCGTGCCGGCGCCAGCCCTCCTCGATGGCGCGAGCCGCTTCGGGCGCCGTCAACGTGTCACCGAACGAGTCCGGCGCGACCAGCACCCTCATGCGGACCCGCTGACACTGACCATCTAGCTGGCCAGGGACTGTTCGGCGGCCGCGATGAGGACACAGGTCGCGAGCACGTCGATCGCGATCTCGAGGTCGGCTCGGGTCGGATACGACGGCGCGATGCGGATGTTGCGATTGCGCGGGTCGTTGCCGTGTGGGAAGGCCGCTCCAGCCGGAGTCATCGCCACCCCCGCATCGCGGGTGAGCTCGATGACGCGAGACGCCGTGCCGTCGACGACGTCGAGACTGACGAAGTACCCGCCGCGCGGCTCGGTCCACTGCGCCACGCCGTGGCCGCCGAGCCGATCGGCCAGAATCGAGATGACCTGGGCGAACTTGGGGGCGAGGATCTCACGGTGCCGCGCCATCAGCTGGTGCACGCCCTCGGTGTCCCGCAGGAAGCGCGCGTGTCGCAGCTGATTGACCTTGTCCGGTCCGATCGTGCGCTTGCCCAGGTGCTTGAGGTACCACGCAACGTTGGCCGGGGACGAGGCCAGGAAGCACACGCCCGACCCGGCGAAGGTGATCTTGGACGTCGACGCGAAGCAGATGGGTCGGTCGGGGTGCCCCGAGGCGGCGCAGAGCCCCAGGATGTCGGCGCTCTTCGTCTCCTCCTGGTCGAGGTGGTGCACTGCGTAGGCGTTGTCCCAGAAGATCCGGAAGTCCGGCGCGGCCGTCTCGAGCGCCGCGAGGTCGGCCGCCACGGCCTCGCTGACCACCACACCGGTGGGGTTGCCGTGGGTGGGGACGAGCCACATGCCCTTGACCTGGGGGTCCTTGACCAGCTCGCGCACCGCAGCGACGTCGGGGCCGTCGTCGTGCAGGTCGACCGGGATCATCTCGATGCCGTAGGCCTCGGTGAGCGCGAAGTGTCGGTCGTAGCCCGGCACGGGACAGATGAACTTGACGGTCTCCTCCTCGCCCCACGGGCGGGGCGAGTCGACCGTCCCGTGCAGCAGGGCGAACACGAGGTTGTCGTGCATCATCGCCAGACTCGCGTTGTCGCCCGCGACGACCTGCTCGACCGGAGCCCGCAGGATCGGCGCGAAGATCTCCCGCAGCTCCTTCAGGCCGAGCAGTCCGCCGTAGTTGCGGGTGTCGGTGCCGTCTGCGGCGCGGTAGTCCTCCCCCGGCAGGTCCAGCAGCGCCATCGACAGGTCGAGCTGCTCCGCGGAGGGCTTGCCGCGCGTGAGGTCGAGGCTCAGACCGCGACCTTTCAGGTCCTCCAGGTGCGCCCGCTGCTCGGCGAGCAGGGTCTGGATCTGGTCACGGGTCTGGTTCTCGAAGCTCACACCGACCAATCTAACGCGCCGCGCGCGGCAGCCCCTACAGGCCGGGCGCGCCCCAGATGGCGAGCCAGCGCTGCAGATCGGGCTCGATCGTGATGTCGGCCGCGACGATCCCGCGCACCTGCAGCTCCAACGCGTTGTCGCGCTTCTGGTCGCTGGGCTGCGATGAAGCAGGGGCGAACGGGTAGAACGTGCCCCGCTTGTACAGGTAGACCAGCGCCATCGTCGCACCCTGCGGGCCGGTGAAACCGATCGTGGAGCACAGCAGTGCCTGGTCGAACCCGGCCCCGGCCAGGGACGTGTTGACCGCATGCACATCGGTGACGAGACCCGAGGCGTCCGGGGCGGTCTGCTGCACGCTCAGCCAGCGGAAGCCGTAGCTGTCGTCGACGCGCTCGACGGTCGAACCGCTGGTGGCCACCAACTGCTCGATGTTCTTCTCGGTGGTGGCGAACGCTCCGCCTTCGGCAGTGCGATAGCAGACCGCACCCTGACCGGTCAGGGTGAAACCCGCCGCCTGCAGCGACAGGGCGGCCTGAGGCACGGCGAACAGCGCGTCCAGGTCGGCGCGGGGCGGCTTGGTGCGGCCCATCAACGAATCCCACAGTCCCATCGAGGTCAGCTCCCGTGCAATCAGACCGGCTCGGACAGCTCGGCGCTGACCTTGGCCAGCTGCTCCATGCGCTGCTCGAGCGGGGGGTGGGTGGAGAAGAGAGCGGAGACCGACTCGCGGTTGATCGCCGGAGCGAAGAAGAAGGCGCTGATCGCCTGGCCCTCACGCAGGTCCTTGTTGGGGATACGCGCCATGTCGCCGGAGATCTTGACCAGGGCCGATGACAGCTTGGACGGCCGACCGGTCAGGTAGGCCCCGCTGCGGTCAGCGCTGAGCTCGCGGTAGCGCGACAACGACCGGGTCAAGATGAAGCTGATGGCGTACACGACGGCGCTCACCAGCAGCACGATGATGAACGCCGGGGCACCGTTCTTGTTGCTGCTCCGACCGCCGCCGAAGTACATCCCCCAGCGCGTCAGGAAACCGGCCAGCAGACCAAGCGACGAGGCGACCGTCATGACGGTGACGTCGCGATTGGCCACGTGGGACAGCTCGTGCGCGAGCACTCCTTCGAGCTCGTCGGCGTCGAGCCGCTGCATGATGCCCGTGGTGACACAGACGGCAGAGTGCTTGGGAGACCGACCCGTCGCGAAGGCGTTCGGCATGTCGGTGACGGACACCGCGACGCGTGGCTTGGGCATGTCGGCCAAGGCGCAGAGGCGGTCGATCATGGCGTGCAGCTCGGGTGCCTGCTGGGGGCTGACCACCTTCGCGCTCATGGATCGCAGGGCGAGGGTGTCGGAGAAGTACCACTGACCCCACGACATCCCCACCACGACGACGACGCCGAAGGCGAAGTTCGTCTGGGAGATCAAGAAGGCGCCGAACGCCACGTAGAGGAGGCCCAGGCCGAAGCCGACGCCGCCCATGCGCAGCGTCAGGCCGCGATCACTTCTGAATCTGGTCCGGGCCATCGGTTGCCTCTCTCGAAGTGGGGTGCGCTGTGGCATCCGTCGTGGACGAGAGCTCGGCGAGCTGGCGCTCGATCTCGGCCTCCTCGGCCTCGAAGCGACGCATCTCCGCGTCACGCGGATCGTCGCCGACGCGGCCCACCACACCACCGGCCACGAGCTCGTCGACGGCATCGGCCGTTGCCTCGAGCTGGCGCGCGTCGCGCTCCGCGTCAGCCATCGCCTGCCCCATCTCGCCGCTGGCTGCGGCGATGCCCGTGGTGGCACTGTTGATCTCTGAACGGGCCGATGCTGCGGCGTGGCGGGCGGTGAGCGTGTCACGCCGCATGCGGAACTGCTCGACCCCGGACTCGACCTGCTGCGCAGAGACCTGCAGCTTGTCCTCCTGGGCCTTCAAGGATGCGTGCCGCTCGGTGAGATCGGCCTCGGCCTTCTCCAGCTCGACCTTGCGTCCCAGTGCGGATCGCGCTGCGGCATCATCGCTTCGGGCCACGGCCTGTCGCGCCTCGTCGTCGAGCTGCGCCTCGGTCTGGCGAAGGGCGGCCAGCTGGACCTCGACCCGCTTGCGGCTCGTCGCCACATCGGCCACGCCGCGGCGCACCTGCTGCAGCAGACGAGTCTGCTCGCGGTAGGTCTCGTCCATGCGTGAGGCGAGCTGGTCCATGGATTCCTCACGGTGGAACAACGAGCGCACGAGGCCCACCAACCGCTTCCAGATTCCCATGGGCCCATCGTACGTGGGCCACATCGCCTGGAGACGCTCGTGTCAGGAGTCACTTGTACAGTGACGGCGTGGCGGACGACATGGATGCACCCAGCGGCAACCCGACGAGCAAGGGACGAGCGACCCCCAGCCGTCGCGAGGCCGAACTGGCTCGCAAGAAGCAGATGAAGACAGCACTGACCCGCAAGGAGCTGGCCAAGCGGGATCGCAAGGCTCGAGGCGATCTGCGTTCCAAGCAGCAGCAGGCCATGCGCACCGGCGACGAGAAGTTCCTCCCCGCTCGCGAGCGCGGGCCCGTGCGGCGCTTTCTGCGCGACTACGTCGATCGCCGATGGAACATCGCCGAGTTCCTGCTGCCCATCCTCGTGCTGATCCTGCTGCTGTCCCTGCTGGGCGAGACCTGGGCCGTCACGGCCGTCAGCACGCTGTGGGCCTTCACGATCGTCGCCGTCGTGATCGACACGCTCCTGCTGCTGCGCGGAGTCAAGAAGCAGCTCGCGGCACGGGGATTCGATCCCGCCGATGCGCGCGGAGCCCGGTTCTACGCACTGCTGCGCAGCACGCAGCTACGCCGGTTCCGGCTGCCGAAGCCGCAGGTCACCCGTGGCGAGGCGCTGCCCGACACGTACCGCTGATCGACCTGCGCTACTCGGCGTGCAGGGACATCGGACCGTAGATCTCGGTGTCGCCCTCGAACAGTCGCACCTGATCAACGCCCTGGCCGAGGAGCTCGGTGAACGCCTCGCCGACCCAGGACTCGGCATCTCCGCGGCTGTCGAACTCCTCGGATCGACCGGTGACCGATCCGTCGGTGGTCTCATAGCTCCAGGTCCAGGTCATGTCAGTTCCCCTTGGTCGATGGTTGGACGAATGGCGGCTTGGTGACGACGAAGGACTCGGACCGTCCACGGACGTCCACGCTGACCGTGGCGCCGTCGGCCACGTCGGGCTCGAGCAGCGCCAGTGCGATGCCCTGCCGCAGGCTCGGCGAGAAGGTGCCCGAGGTGATCTCGCCGAGCGGACGTCCGGCCTCGTCGGCCACCGACATACCGGGTCGCGGGATACCTCGACCCACCGCGCGCAGTCCGCGCAGGGTGCGCACGCTCTTCTCGGCGCGTTGCCGAGTCAGCACCTCCTTGCCCCAGAACTGTTCCTTGGACCACCCGACCGCCCATCCCGTGCGAGCCATCACGGGGCTGATCTCTGCAGACAGCTCGTGTCCGTGCAGCGGGTACCCCATCTCGGTGCGCAGCGTGTCGCGGGCGCCCAAGCCACAGGCTCGAAGCCCGTACGGTTCGCCGGCGGCCACCACCGCGTCCCACACCTCGACGGCGCCTGCGGTGGGCACGACCAGCTCGTAGCCCCGCTCCCCGGTGTACCCGGTCCGGCACACGGTCACCTCGTGACCGGCGATCTGCGCCTCCACGAACGACATGTAGCCATGGGAGGTCGGCAGCTGCGCGGCGCGCAGGACCTCATCGCTGAGTGGCCCCTGCACGGCCAGCACGGCGTGCTCACGATGCAGATCGATCACCTCGACCCCGTCCGGCGCCTGGGACTGCAGCCGGCGAACGACCTCCGCGGTGTTGGCGGCATTCGGGATCAAGAACACCTCGAAGTCGCTGCGCAGGTAGGCGATGAGGTCGTCGACCGTGCCGCCGTCCTCGTCACAGCACAGCGTGTACTGAGCCTGCCCCGGCGCGATGCGGTCCAGATCGTTGGTGAAGCACCGGTTGACGAAGGCGGCCGCGCCCGATCCGCGCACCACCGCCTTGCCCAGGTGACTCACGTCGAAGATGCCGGCCGCGTCCCGCACTGCGGCGTGCTCGGCCAGGACTCCACCGCCGGCGTACTCCAAGGGCATCTGCCACCCGCCGAACTCGGCGAGCTTCGCGCCGAGGTCGAGGTGACGGTCGTGCAGCGGTGAGTGCAGCAGATCCATGCGACCAACCTATCGGGGCGCCTTCTCGAGATGGGGCAGGCATCGCTGCCCAGGCCTGGCGGGTGATCGTGCCGTGTGCCGGAGCCATGGTTCGAGATGACTACAGTGAAGGACATGCCGTCTGTGAGCCTGAGCACCGCCAAGTCGACCACCTTCACCGCCGACGCCGTCATCGTCGGCATCCGCACCGACGAGGACAAGGGCGACCTGGCCGCCTCCTTGGATCTGCTGGGATTCACCGGTCAGAAGAGCCAGGTCATGGTGTTTCCGTCCCACGGGGCGGTCAAGGCCCCGATCGTCGCGGCCGTCGGACTGCCGCCCGAGCCGAGCGCGGAGGATCTTCGCCGCGCCGCAGCCACCGCACTGCGCTCCCTCAACAACGTCTCATCGGTCGCCCTCGACCTGCATCCGGCCAGTGTCGAGGAGGTCGCTGCGATCGCGGAGGGTGTCCACCTGGGCAGCTATGCGTTCACGGCCTTCAAGTCCGCGGCCGATGACGCCTCGAAGGACGCGGCTGCGACCGTCGACGACGTCACCATCTTGACCGCGTTCGCGCGTCAGAGTGCAGCAACTGCGGCTGTCGAGCGCGCGCAGACGGTGTCCGAGGCCGTCAACGTGGCCCGCGACTGGGTCAACACTCCTCCGGGCGACCTTCGCCCGGCCGGATTCGCCGAGGCGATCTCCGAGCACGCCGGATCGAACGTCAAGGTCACGATCTGGGACGACAAGCGTCTCGAGAAGGAGTCGTGCGGCGGAATCCTTGGAGTCGGTCGTGGCTCCGACAGTCCACCTCGTTTGGTCAAGATGACGTACCGCCCGGCAGGCACGACCAAGAAGACGCCACATCTTGCGCTGGTCGGCAAGGGCATCACCTTCGACTCCGGCGGCCTCTCTATCAAGCCCGGCGCCTCCATGCAGACCATGAAGCTCGACATGGCCGGCGCAGCCGCAGTGGCGGCAGCGACCGTCGCGATCGCGCGGCTCGGACTGCCGATCCAGATCACGGCGTTCGCCTGCCTGGCCGAGAACATGCCCAGCGGCACGGCGACCCGTCCCGGCGACGTCCTGCGCATGCGGGGCGGCACCACGGTCGAGGTCCACAACACCGACGCCGAGGGACGTCTCGTCCTGGCCGACGGACTCACGCTGGCCGCCGAGGCGAAGCCCGACCACGTGATCGACGTCGCCACGCTCACCGGTGCCTGCATCGTCGCGCTCGGCAACAACACCACCGGAGTGCTGAGCAACGACGACACGTTCAGCGAGTCGGTGATGACGGCGTCGCGCACGACCGGCGAGTCGATGTGGCGTCTCCCGATCACCGAGGAGATGCGCGACCTCGTCCAGTCGTCCACGATCGCCGACCTGCGCCAGCACAACCCGAAGCCCGCCGGCGGCACCCTGTTCGCTGCTGCATTCCTTCGCGAGTTCGTCGGCGAGCTGTCCTGGGCCCACCTCGACATCGCCGGCCCCTCGTTCAACGAGGGCTCCGCGCACGGTCACACGACGGTGGGCGGTACCGGCGTCAGCGTGCGAACTCTGGTGCAGGTCGCCTCGGACCTCGCGTCCGCGTAGCGGCTGAGCTCGTGGCGCTGGATCCATCGACCGTCAGCGCTCTGACGGCGAGGCTCGCGACCGAGCAGGCCCGGTGCCGGCTTCCCTCGGTGGTCGCTGGTCTCGTGCGCGACGGCCAGCTGGTCTGGTCGGGCGGCGCCGGCTCGCCGGATGGACGCGCCGGTGGATCGGTTCCGTCGTCGGACACGCAGTACCGCCTGGGGTCGATCAGCAAGACGTTCGTCGCCGTGGAGGTTCTGCGTCTGCGCGATGCCGGGGCTCTCGACCTGGGCGACCGCATCGACACCCATCTGCCCGAGATCGGAATCGGCCAGATCACCGTCGCGCAGCTGCTGACCCACACGTCCGGGTTGCAGGCCGAGACCAACGGTGCCTGGTGGGAGCGCTCGGCCGGGGGTACCTGGGAGGACCTGCTCGACGCCGGACTGACGTTGCGCTTCACCCCCGGGACCACCCACCACTACTCCAACGTCGGGTACGCGGTCCTGGGCGAGCTCGTGGCCCGGCTCCGTCAGACCCCGTGGACCGAGGCGGTGCGTACCGGAATCCTCGAGCCACTGGGCATGACGCGCACCACGACACGGCCCGCGCCTCCCGCCGCGCCGGGGTGGGCGGTGCATCCCTTCGCCGACCTGGTGCACATCGAGCCCGAGCACGACGCCGGAGCCCTCGGTCCGGCCGGACAGCTGTGGTCGACCGTCGAGGACATGGTGGCGTGGAGCGCCTTCGTCGCGGGCGAGACCCGGGACGTCCTTGCTCCGGCGACGCTGCACGAGATGCTGCATCCTGCGGCGGTCAGCGATGTGCCCGGCATGCCGTGGGGCGTCGCGCACGGGCTGGGATGGCAGGTGTGGAACATCGATGGTCGCCGGTACGCCGGACACGGCGGATCGATGCCGGGGTTCCTCGCCCAGCTGCGGGTCGACCTCGAGACCGGCGACGGACTCGTGCTGATGACCAATGCCACCAGCGGACTCGGCACGGCCGGCGCCGACCTGCTGGCTCTGCTGGCCGAACGCGAACCCGCCATCGCCACGCCGTGGAGCGCAGAGACCGACCAGCTCGACCTGCTCGACCTGACGGGGTCCTGGTTCTGGGGCACGGCATCCTTCACCGCAACCCTGCGCGGCGATGACCTGGTGCTCGGCGAGCCGGGCACGGGCCGCGGTTCGCGCTTCCGGCTCAGTGCTGAATCCGATCAGAGAGTCGGTGCTGGATCCGATCAGAGAGAGTGGATCGGCCTCGACGGCTGCTACCGCGGCGAGATCCTCACGATCGCGCGCGATGCCGACGGACGCCCCGTCGGCCTGGACGTCGCGTCGTTCATCTTCACCCGCACTCCCTACGACCCCGCCGTCGACGTTCCCGGCGGCCTCGACGGCACCTGGCACTAGCCCGCCGAGGAGTCACGTAGACCCGGTGACGAGTCACGGAACCCCGGTGACGAGTCACCGAGACCCGCTCGCGAGTCACGTACGCCCGCTGACACGTCAACGAGATGCGGCCGGGGCGTCACCTCGTGTTCGATCACATCTCGCCATGCGGTCGTGTTGGCCCGCCAGGCTGGCCTACGTGACTCGTCACCGGGTCTACGTGACTCGCGAGCGGGTCGACGTGACTCGTCAGCGGTCAGTCGGGGAGGTCGAGGGCGCGGGCCGACTCCTCGACCTTGTCCCACAGGGTGCGGTCGCCGCCGGTGCGGTCGGGATGGGCCCTGGAACGTGCCTGGCGGTAGACCTTCATCAACTGTTCGAAGGTCGGGTCCGACGACAACGGCTCGACGCCTGCGGCCGACTCGAGGGTCATGATCGCGGCCTTCTCACGGGGAGAGCGACCAGGCACCGACGACGCGGAGGTCGGAGCCGATGGCGGGGTCCGACGCTGGCTTGCATCCGACGGCCGACGGGTCGACGAACTGGACCTCGACGACTTCGACGAGGTTGCCCCCGCCTGCCGCAGGTCCCACTCGCGCTTGCGTTGCGGCAGGCCGACCAGGTTGACGTCATAGACCGGGATCTTGAGCTTCTTGCGCACGAAGTCCTCCGCTGCCTGCGGCGACGGCACGCGACGACGCATCGACTCACCCGTGCTCGCCACGAGCAACAGCGTGGTCTGCGTGACCGAGGTGCGTGGCTCGATGTAGCCCTCCACACCGGAGCGGGACTCGGCGAACTCACGCAGAGCAGCCAGGTCGGCCTTACCAGCTGCGCGATCGGAGACCACCGACCCACCGGCGGTGCGTGATCTACGGCTGAACAGTCCCATGCGCACATTCTGCCCGACGATGGTTCAGGCGACTCGCCAGACCTGCCCGACCCGCCTGACCGGACCTACTCGCCGGTCACTGCCCCGGTGCCCGCCGGTGTCACCGAAGTGACAAGATGGGCCCGACACACGTTCTTGGGAGGAACATCGTGGCGGATGACGCCGGCAACACCTTCGACATTGTGATTCTCGGCGGCGGAAGCGGCGGTTATGCCTGTGCGCTGCGAGCGGTGCAGCTCGGCCAGTCGGTCGCCCTGATCGAGAAGGGCAAGCTCGGCGGCACCTGCCTGCACACCGGCTGCATCCCCACCAAGGCGCTCCTGCACTCCGCGGAGGTCGCCGACGCGACCCGCGAGAGCGAGGGGTTTGGCATCAAGGCCACCTTCGAGGGCATCGACATGGCGGGAGTCAACTCCTACAAGGACGGCGTCGTCGATCGTCTCTACAGGGGCCTGCAGGGCCTGATCAAGTCCGGTGGCATCACGGTGATCGAGGGTGAGGGCAAGCTTGTCGAGACCTCGGCCGACGGCGGCGGAACCGTCGAGGTCGACGGTGAGCGCTACACCGGCAAGAACGTCGTCCTCGCCACCGGTTCGGTCGCGCGCACGCTGGGACTGGAGATCGGCGGCCGCGTCGTCACCAGCAGCGAAGCGCTGACGATGACCGAGGTCCCCGACAAGGTCGTCATCATCGGCGGATCGGTCATCGGTGTGGAGTTCGCCAGCGTCTGGCGATCCTTCGGCGCCGAGGTCACCATCATCGAAGGACTGCCCACGCTGGTCCCGCTGGAGGACCCGTCGCTGTCCAAGCAGCTCGAGCGAGCCTTCCGCAAGCGCAAGATCGCCTTCAAGACCGGTGTCAAGTTCGACTCGGTCAAGCAGACCGACGATGGCGTCACCGTCACGCTCGAGAACGGCGACACCATCGAGACCGACCTGGTGCTCGTCGCTGTCGGACGCGGCCCGAACTCCGAGGGCATGGGGTACGAAGAGGCCGGCGTCACTGTCGACCGCGGCTGGGTCACCACCGACGAACGCCTGCACACCAACGTCGACGGCGTCTTCGCCGTGGGCGACCTGGTGCCCGGCCTCCAGCTGGCTCATCGCGGCTTCGCGCACGGCATCTTCGTCGCCGAGGAGATCGCTGGCCTCAAGCCGATGCCGGTCGTCGATTCTGGCATCCCACGTGTCACGTACTGCGATCCAGAGATCGCCTCGGTCGGCATCACCGAGCCCCAGGCCAAGGAGCAGTTCGGCGAGGACGGCATCGAGACCCTCGAGTACAACCTCGGCGGCAACGGCAAGAGCCAGATCCTCGGTACCGCTGGTTCCATCAAGCTGGTCCGGGAGAAGGACGGCCCCATCGTGGGCGTCCACATGATCGGCGCTCGCTACGGCGAGCAGGTCGGCGAGGCATCGCTGATCGTGAACTGGGAGGCGTACCCCGACGACGTCGCGCAGTTCATCCACGCGCACCCCACCCAGAACGAGGCACTCGGTGAGGCGGCTCTTGCCCTCGCCGGCAAGCCCCTCCACTCGCACGCCTGACACTCGCCGAACGCAGAGGACCGCACACATGGCAACCGAAGTCACCCTTCCAGAGCTCGGTGAGAGCGTCACCGAGGGCACCGTCACCCAGTGGCTGAAGTCGGTGGGCGACGAGGTCGCCGTCGACGAACCACTCCTGGAGATCTCCACCGACAAGGTCGACACCGAGATCCCCTCACCCGTCGCCGGCACTCTGCTGGAGATCAAGGCCGACGAGGACGAGACCGTCGAGGTCGGCGCCATCCTGGCGATCATCGGCAGCTCGGACGAGTCCGGCTCCGGGTCCAGCGACGACTCCGCCGAGCCCGAGGTCGACGCTGAGGCGGAGGCAGAGCCCGAGGAGAAGGCCGACTCCACCGCCACCCAGTCGAACAACGAGCCCGACCCCGCACCGGACGCCGGCGCGGACTCCGGGTCGGAGACCAGCGACCCCGCACCGGCCGCTGAGCCGGACGAGGACGCCCCCACGCCCGATGCCGGCACGAAGGACGCCGGAGACGACTCCGGCACGGCGGTCACGCTGCCCGAGCTGGGTGAGAGCGTCACCGAGGGCACCGTCACCCAGTGGCTGAAGGCCGAGGGCGACGAGGTCGCTGTCGACGAGCCGCTCCTGGAGATCTCCACCGACAAGGTCGACACCGAGATCCCCTCCCCCGTCGCCGGGACGCTCACCAAGATCCTCGTCTCCGAGGACGAGACCGTCGAGGTCGGCGCCGAGCTCGCCATCATCGGCGGATCGGGCGGCTCCGCCAAGCCCGAGCCGGAAGCCGAGGCCGAAGCTGAGCCTGAGCCTGAGCCGGAAGCAGAGCCCGAACCCGAGGCCAAGCCTGATTCCGCATCAGAGCCCGCACTGGAGAAGGAGCCCGAGGCCGAGGCCAAGGAGGGCGAGACGCCTGAACCCGAGGAGGCTTCAGCACCCAGCCCCTCGGACCCGGCTCCGGCCCCGACCTCGACTCCGGCCACGCAGGACTCCTCGTCCGACGCACCGTCGGGCGGCGGCGACACCTACGTCACCCCGATCGTTCGCAAGCTGGCCAAGCAGCACGGCATCGACCTCGAGTCGGTCTCCGGGACAGGCGTGGGCGGGCGCATCCGCAAGCAGGACGTCCTCGACGCCGCAGAGGCCGCACCCAAGACCCCGGCACCTGCCGAGACCTCCCCGGCGGCTCCGGCCGCCAGCCAGTCGCCCGCGCCCCGTGCCGGGTCCTCGGCCGAACCGGCCGGCGAACCGTCCCCGCTGCGCGGCAACACCGAGAAGCTCAGCCGTCTGCGCAAGACCATCGCGTCGCGCATGGTCGAGTCCCTCCAGGTCTCCGCGCAGCTGACACAGGTGCACGAGGTCGACGTCACCGAGGTGGCTCGTCTGCGCACCAAGCACAAGGACAAGTTCCTGGAGCGCGAGGGCGTCAAGCTGACGTTCCTGCCGTTCTTCGCCAAGGCCGCCGTCGAGGCGCTCAAGGCGTACCCGCAGCTGAACGCGGCGTTGCACCTCGACGAGGGCACGGTCACCTACCCCGAAGGCGAGCACCTCTCGATCGCGGTCGACACCGAGCGCGGACTGCTGGCACCGACCATTCGTGATGCAGGCGACCTGTCGATCGCCGGCCTCGCCCGCAAGATCGCCGACATCGCCGAGCGCACCCGGGCGAACAAGATCAAGCCCGACGAGCTGTCCGGCGGCACCTTCTCGATCACCAACCTGGGCAGCAACGGAGCACTGTTCGACACTCCGATCATCAACCAGCCGCAGGTCGCGATCCTCGGTGTCGGCTCGGTCGTCAAGCGCCCGGTCGTGATCTCCGATCCGCACGTCGGAGAGTCCATCGCCGTTCGCTCGATGGTCTACCTGGCGCTGACCTACGACCACCGCATCGTCGACGGCGCCGACGCCGGCCGGTTCCTGACCGCGGTCAAGGAGCGGTTGCAAGGTGGCGCCTTCGAGGCCGAGCTGGGGTCCTGACCCGTGCACGTCGTCGTCGGAGGAGCCTCAGGGTTCCTCGGGCAGCCGCTGGTGGCGCACCTGCGCACCCAGGGACACCAGGTCACTCGGCTGATCCGCAGCGGTGAGCCCGGCGACGACGCATCACTGTGGAACCCCGCGGCAGGTCGCATCGACCAGGTGCTGATCGATCGCGCTGATGCGGTCATCAACTTGTCGGGCTCGCCCATCTCGCAGTGGCCCCGAACCCCCAAGCGAAAGCGCGTGATCCGGTCCTCGCGGCTGGAGTGCACCAGCACGCTGGCGGCTGCGATCGCGCGGTCGTCGACTCCCACGATCTTCCTGTCCGGCTCCGGAATGTCCTGGTACGGCGTCGATCGTGGGACCGAGGCGCTCACCGAGGCCGACGGCCCCGGCGAGGGATTTCTCGCGGACGTGTCCCAGGAGTGGGAGGCGGCCGCGCAGCCAGCCGTCGACGCTGGCGCGCGCACCTGCTTCCTGCGCACCTCTCTGGTCCTGGACAGCGACGGCGGCGTGCTCTCCCTGATGCTGCCCGCGTGGAAGCTCGGCGGCGGCGCCCGGCTCGGCTCGGGCGATCAGTACATGTCGCTGATCACCCGCGCCGACTGGATCCGCGGCGTCACCCACCTGCTGGACGCCGACATCTCCGGTCCGGTCAACCTCGCGATGCCCGCGGCGGTCACCAATGCGCAGTACACCGACGCCCTGGGCGACGCCGTGAACCGGCCGACGTTCCTCGTGGCGCCCGCCTTCGCCGTGCGCGCCGTGCTCGGCGGACTGTCCGACGACCTGCTCGGTTCGCTGCAGGTCGTCCCTGCGGCGCTGACCGGTTCCGGTTTCACGTTCGAGGCCGACGACCTCAGCTCCGCGCTGGCTCACGCGATTCACTGATCCGCCAGCCGTTCTCGGTCAGGCGTAGCACCAGGTGCCTGCGCGTCGGTTGATCACGCGGAAGCCTGGTCCGGGTGCCGTCGTCCCACCAGACGTGGGCCGCTCCCAGGGTGTCCACGACCTCGAGGTCGAGCCTGGTCGACGACCGATCGAGCACGGTGCACTCGGAGATGCGCGGCAGAGCCCCGATCACGGTCGCGCCGCGTTCGCGGTACTGCTCGATCACCTCGGTGTCGCGCTCCCGGGACGGACTGTCGACGGTGTAGACCTCCTCGAGTCGCGTCACGTCCGCCGTGGCGAACGCAGCCGCACGGTGCCGATCGAGGGTCACCAGCTGTCCTTCGCAGGCGCCGGGGACCTGCACCTGCAGCGACAGCACGAGCACCCACCACCACGTCATCGGTCCACTGTGTCGCGCCTGCTCCCCGATCAGCTCGCCGTCATCCACAGGTCGCGTGCTGGCAGACGCGAACTACAGTGAAGCCGTGAGCGACCTGACCATCCTCGA
This sequence comes from Aeromicrobium sp. CF3.5, assembly GCF_051262695.1. NCBI lineage: Bacteria > Bacillati > Actinomycetota > Actinomycetes > Propionibacteriales > Nocardioidaceae > Aeromicrobium > Aeromicrobium sp. CF3.5. The sequence continues at coordinate 82,207 of NZ_JBIMEZ010000008.1, read as the reverse complement.
GCACTGGTACGGCGACGACGCCCTGGACTACACCGACGCGTGGGAGCTGCAACGCGACCTGCACGCACGGCGGGTGGCCGATCAGATCGACGACACCGCACTGTTGCTGGAGCATCACGCCGTCTTCACGGCGGGCCGCCGCACCCAGCCGCACGAGCGCCCGATCGACGGCTCGCCGGTGGTCGATGTCGATCGCGGCGGCAAGATCACCTGGCACGGTCCCGGTCAGCTGGTGGCCTATCCGATCGTGAAGCTGCCCGATCACGTGCTGGTCGTGGACTACGTCCGCCGCTTGGAGGAGGCCATGATCCGCACGATGGCCGACCTGGGGGTGGCCACGGGGCGTGTACCGGGCCGATCAGGGGTCTGGCTGTCGGCCGCTCCCGGTCGATCCGAGCGCAAGATCGCGGCCATCGGCATCCGCGTCTCTCGCGGCGTCACGATGCACGGCATCTCGATCAACGCTGACGTCGACCTGGACGTCTACGAGAACTTCATGGCCTGCGGGATTCCCGACGCCGGTGTCACCTCGCTGACCGCAGAAGTCGGCCGCGGCGTCTCGGTCCAAGACACCGCGGCCGCCTTCGCGCCGCATCTGCGCGATCTGCTGACCTGGGAGCGCTACGTGCCCGCGCCCGATCTCGAGGCGACTCACTCCTTCAGGCTGAGCGCCTCCTTGTAGGAGATCTTGCGCTCGGTCCGCATCAGGGCGCGCTCGTAGACCCGGGCCGCGAATCGCACCAGCAGGATGATCGCGACGAGGTTGCCGACCACCGCGACGGCGAGCTGCCACCCCGGCACGCTTCCCTCGGCCAGGCGAACCGGCATGACCATGGCCGAGGCGATCGGCACCATCGACACGATGGTCTTGATCGCCACTCCCCCGCTGACGGCCAGGATGTACGGCACGAACAAGATGATCTGACCCGGAGCAGTCGTCGACTGCAGGTCCTCGGTGCGCGACGCCAGGCTGCCGGCGACGGCCCACAGACCCGCCAGCGCGATGAATCCCAGGGAGAAGAACACCACGCCCCACCCGGCCGCCGGTGCGATCAGCTCGAGCAGCCCGGTCTGGCCGGTGACCGCGAGGCCGATCACCGAGACCGCCACGACGACGATGATCTGCCCCATCGCGAGGATGGTGTTGCCGACGACCTTGCCCCACAGGAGCGCTCGGACCGGGATGGCCGCCGCGAGGATCTCCACGACGCGACTCTCCTTCTCCTGCACGACGCTCTGCGCGATCGTCATGCCGAACGTGACCGCCGTGATGTAGAACAGGATCACGAAGACGATGCCGGCGACCTGACGCTCGCCGGAGCGGTCCGCATCGGGGTCCAGCAGACGCTCGCCGACGTCGGTACCGGCCTGGAGGTCCTCGAGGTTGACGCCCTCGGCCGCCGCGTTGGCCTGCAGCGTCGCGCCAGAGGCGGCCACCGTCAGGTTCTGCGACAGGCTCGTGTCGACGGAGCTGTCGCCGACCACCTCCAGCCCTCCGTCTCCGGTGGGCAGCAGTGCCGCGTCGACGTCGCCGTCGCGCACCGCCTGCTCGGCGGACTCCATGTCATCGAACGTCTCCGCGGTGACGGTCGAACCCTCTTGGGCGGTGCCGGCGATCTGTGAGGCGCTCTCGACCGCTGCCGTGGCCGTGTCGTCGACCACGGCGACGGTGTCGTCGCTGGGTCGTCCTCCCAGGATCGAGAAGGCGACGATGGCCGCCACGGTGCCCAGGACCATGATCAGCAGGCTGTAGCGAAAGGACTTGGCCCGCAGCGTGGTGGAGATCTCTCGACCGGCGACGATGCGCCAGGCCGGTGTCGAGGTGCCAGTGGGTGTGGATGAGGCGCTCATCGGATGGCTTCCCGGTAGATGTCGGACAGGGGTTGGTGCGTGGTTGCGAACTCGACGACCGGCGAGCGGTTCATCGCGGTGGCGAGCAGCTCGGCACGTGTGATGCCGTCGAGCTCGACCAGGGCTGAGGGGCCGTCGACGTCGAGCACGTCGAGTCCTCGCACGTCTCGCAACCAGGCCGCGTCGGTGTCCTCGAAGGTGACCGTGACGCGCTCGGCGGCCGTGGTGCGCAAGCTGTCGACGCTGCCGGCAGCGACCACTCGGCCGCCCGACAGGATCACCAGGTCGTCGCACAGCCGTTCGACGAGGTCGAGCTGATGGCTGCTGAACAGCAACGGCACGTCGCCACCCTCCCGGGCCAGCAGGTCGACCATCTGGTCGACCGCCACCGGGTCGAGGCCGCTGAACGGCTCGTCGAGCACCAGGGCGTCAGGGCGGTGGATCAGCGCAGCGGCGATCTGCACACGCTGCTGGTTGCCCAGCGACAGCGAGTCGAGCAGGTCGTCGCGTCGCTCCCCCAGGTCAAAGTGGTCGAGCAACTCGTCGGCGCGACGTTCGGCTGCGGTGGCGTCGGCACCGTAGAGACGGCCGAGGAAGATGAGCTGCTCGGCGATCTTCATCCGCGGGTACAGGCCGCGCTCCTCGGGCATGTACCCGATGCGGCGGCGTTGCTCCGCGGTGATCGGTGCATCGTTCCAGAGGACCTGGCCCCCGGACGGCGCCAACACCCCCAGGATCATGCGCATCGTGGTCGTCTTGCCGGCACCATTGCCGCCCACGAATCCGGTCACACGCCCCGGAGTCACGGTGAATGACACGTCATCTACGGCCTGGACGTCGCCAAATCGGCGACTGAGTTTCTCGATCTGCAACATGTTCCCCACGCTAGGGCGGATCGGGACACGCTGGCATCACCCCAACGACTACTCCCGACTCATCCGCGCGGCGGAGGTCAGGTGATGTCGGTGTCGTCCATCACGCCGGACTCGTGCGCCGCGATGACCGCCTGGACCCGGTCGCGCACCTGCAGCTTGGACAGGATGTGCGAGACGTGGGACTTGACCGTGGCCTCGCTGACGTACATCGCACCGGCGATCTCCGCATTGCTGCTCCCCCGCGCCATGGCCTGCAGGACGGCCATCTCCCGCTCGGTCAGCTCGGCGAGGCCCGGGTGCACCACACGGGAGCGTTCCGTCGAGCGTGCGATGACCCGCTGGGTGACCTCGGGAGCGAGCAGCGCATGACCTGCCGCCACGGTGCGGATGGCCGCGACGAGATCGTCGGGCGGACAGTTCTTGAGCATGAAGCCACCGGCACCTGCCTGCAGGGCCTCGAACAGGTAGGCGTCGTCGTCGAAGGTGGTCAGGATCAGCACGCGCGCGTCGGGATCGGCCGCCACGATGCGGCGCGTGGCCTCGATGCCGTCCATCTGGGGCATCTGCACGTCCATGCAGATGACGTCGGGCGCCAGCTCGGCCACGCGTTGCACGGCCTCGATCCCGTTGGCAGCCTCACCGACGATGCTCAGATCATCCTCGGCGCCGAGGATCATCGCGAATCCACTACGGATCAGTTCCTGGTCGTCGACCAGCAGGACCGTGATCGTCATGAAGTCACCGGCACCTGGACACGGACGCGAAATCCGCCCTGCGGGCGCGGTCCGATGTCGCACTGGCCACCGTGCATCGAGGTGCGTTCGCGGATTCCGGCCAGTCCGTACCCGCCGGAACCGTCCGACGCCTCGGGCATCGCCGCTCCGTCGTCGACGATCTCGATCTCCACCGTCGCGGGTCGTTCGTCGCAGCCGCCGATGTATCGCAGCGTGACGCCCGCGTGCTGGGCTCGCGCGTGGCGTCGGACGTTGGTCACGGCCTCCTGCGCGACGCGGTACAACGACGCCTCCACCGTGGAGGGCACGTCGAACGGTGCCCCCACCTGCGTGAACGTGATGATCGGCCGTCCTCGCCCTTGCGTCGCCAGGGCGTGCAGTGCACCGAGGCCCGGCTGCGGCTCACGGTCGTCGGGTCCTGGACCCGTCGTCTCGTCGGCCGAGCGCAGAAGCCCGACGAGCTCGTGCATCTGCGACACCGCTTGCCGCGACGAGCGCTCGATGGTCTCGAGCGCGCGGCGTGCGTCGTCAGGACGGGTGTCGAGGACCCGGCCGGCGCCAGCCGCCTGCACCCCGATGCTGCTGACGTGGTGGGCCACCACATCGTGCAGGTCGCGGGCGATGCGCACCCGTTCGTCCTGCACGGCGCGCTCGCGCTCGCCGACCTGGAGCGCACGCTCGCGCTCGGCTCGTTCGTCGATCTCGGCCCGTTGCCGGGCGCTGCGCCACGCGCCCTGACCCCAGGCCATCGCGCCGAAGAAGTACACGATGTTGATCAGCAGCGAGTAGATGACGATGGCCACGGGGGCCGGCACCAGCCCCACCTGCGGAAGTGCCGGTGGGGCTGCTCGGAGAAACTGCCAGATGAGCCAACCGAACATGGCCACGAGCACGATCGCGCTGGTGACCTGCAGGCGTCGTGGGTGTCGCGACCACGCCCAGGCGGAGTACAGAGCCACGAACAAGATGATCTGGATCGAGAAGATGACGCCGAACTCGGTCAGACGCTCACCGATCGTGATGAACACCGCGGACACGAGCAGCAAGGCCGTGAGGGGGAAACGTCGGCGACCTGCCAGCAGTGCCCCGGCGAGGGCGAACCACAGATAGGCCTCCACCCCCATCCAGCCCAGCGACGCCCCGTTCGCGCTGTGCCACAGCTCGACCGACGCGACCGCCACGACGATTGCTGCCAGCGCGGTCCAGAGGTCGTGGCGCAGCTGCGCGGAGGTGGGAACGGGTCGCTTCCAGGGGCGGTCGAGATCGAGCACGAACCGAGCCTATCGGCGATGCGACCGCCACCCCACGATGATTTTGGTGCGGCGTAGGCTCGACGTGTGAGCACTACACCCGTCACCAGTTCTGACTCCGTCGGCCCGGGCGGCCGCAAGATGCTGCGCCTCGAGGTCCGCAACGCGGAGACGCCGATCGAGAAGAAGCCCGAGTGGATCAAGACCCGCGCCAAGATGGGGCCGCAGTACAACGAGCTCATGGCCATGGTGAAGGGCGAGGGCCTGCACACCGTCTGCCAGGAAGCCGGCTGTCCCAACATCTTCGAGTGCTGGGAGGACCGCGAGGCCACCTTCCTCATCGGCGGCGAGCAGTGCACCCGACGCTGCGACTTCTGCCAGATCGACACCGGCAAGCCCGAACCGATCGATCGTGACGAACCCCGCCGTGTCGCCGAGAGCGTGCAGAAGATGGAGCTGCGCTACGCCACCATCACCGGAGTCGCACGCGACGACCAGCCCGATGGCGGCGCCTGGCTGTACGCCGAGACCGTCCGCAAGATCCACGAGCTGAACCCCGACACGGGTGTCGAGAACCTCATCCCGGACTTCAACCGCAATCCCGACCAGCTGGCCGAGGTGTTCGAGTCGCGTCCTGAGGTGCTGGCGCACAACATCGAGACGGTTCCGCGCATCTTCAAGCGGATCCGTCCCGCCTTCCGGTACGACCGCTCTCTGGGCGTCATCACCGACGCCCGCGACTTCGGGCTGATCACCAAGAGCAACCTGATCCTGGGCATGGGCGAGACCCGCGAGGAGGTCTCGCAAGCGCTGAACGACTTGCACGAGGCCGGTTGCGACCTCATCACGATCACCCAGTACCTGCGCCCCTCCAAGCGCCACCACCCCGTCGAGCGGTGGGTCAAGCCCGAGGAGTTCGTCGAGCTCAAGCACGAGGCCGACGAGATCGGCTTCGCCGGAGTCATGTCCGGGCCGTTGGTGCGTTCGTCCTACCGCGCCGGAACGTTGTACAAGCAGGCGATGGATCGCCGGGCGGTCCCCAGCGCCGCAGCCGCCAGCCACGGCGCCTCGTCGTAGACTGGGCCGCATGTCCAACGTCACCGAACCTCCCCGGGGTCGACTGCGCCAGCTGCGCCAGGCCTACACGATCACCAAGCGCGAAGATCGCAACATCGGGTTGCTGCTGCTGCTGACCTTCCTCCTGGTCGGTGGGGTGCTCGGTGTCATCGGCTGGTGGGCGTTCGGCAGCTCGTTGCTGGGTCTGATCCTGTCGATCGTGTTCGCGGTGCTCACCGGCATCCTCGGCGTCCTGATCGTGTTCGGACGTCGCGCCGAGAAGGCCGCCTACACGCAGGTCGAAGGGCAGGTCGGCGCCGGCGCCGGGGCTCTGCAGATGCTCAAGCGTGGCTGGGAGGTCAAGCCCGCCGTGGCGTTCACCAAGAACCAGGACGTCGTCCACCGCGTGATCGGTCGTCCGGGCGTCATCCTGGTCGGCGAGGGCAACCCGACACGGGTGCGCAACCTGATCACCAGCGAGAAGAAGAAGCATGCCCGCATCGCCGGCGAGGAAGTGCCGATCCTCGACGTGATCATCGGCCGCGACGAGGGCCAGGTGCCGTTGCCCAAGCTCGTCAAGCACCTGCGCAAGCTGCCCAAGTCGATCAAGCCCGCGCAGATGACGTCGCTGCTGTACAAGCTCAAGGCACTCGACGCGATGCGCCCGGTCGCGCCCATGCCGCGTGGACCGGTCCCCACCTCCATGAAGGGCCAGCGCAAGGCCATGCGGGGTTAGTCGACGCCTCGTAGGAACTTGGCCACCCGCGGCGCCAGCTCGTCGGCCGCGGTGACCAGCCCCAGGTGCCCGTCCTCGTAGACGTGCAGCTCGGAGTGCGGAAGCAGACGGTGCATCATCCGGGCGTTCGCGAGCGGGATGATGGGGTCGTCGTCACCGGCAAGGATCAGGGTGGGTTGGCGGATCAGCGGCAGGAACGGCAGGCTGGTCCACCCCGTGCCGGCGCCCAGCTGCATCAGGTACGCCCGACGTGACGTCAACGGCGTGTGATCGTGCAGCAGCGTGCGCGCGAGCCCGGGTTCGGCTCGCATCCGCCCGCCATAGATGGTCCCGGCGATCGATGCGGCGTACTGCGGATCGCGGTGGCGTCGCGGAGTCGCCATCTTGGCGAGGACGTCCAGGCCAGCGGGCACCATCATCCAGCCCGTGGCCGTGCTCACCAGCACCAGGCGCTTGCAGCGGCGCGGATTCTGGAACGCGAACTGCTGCGCCAGCCCGCCACCCCAGGAGATGCCGAGCACGTCGACCTCACCGATCTCGAGATGGTCGAGCACACGGCCGATCAGGCGGGCCAGGGAGGCAAAGGTGTAGGGGTAGCGCGACAGCCGGGATCCGCCGACGCCGGGAGCGTCGAACCGCACCACGGGGATGCTCGGGTCGAGCGCATCGACGAACGGCTGGAGGAGCCCGAGGCTGGCGCCGATCCCGTTGCACATGAGCAGCGGTCGGCCGGTGCCCTCGCGGTGCGCCACGCGAATCTTGTGGCCGCCGATCCGGACGTCGTGGATGGTCTCGGTCATCTGTGAAGGCTAGGGCATCTCCGGGCGGATCACCGAGCGTGCGCGTACCGTGATGTGATGTGGCTCACCGGGCCTCCACCATGGTCCCAGGCGCGGATTCCCATGCGTGAAGTCGATCTTCGAGAAGAGTTGGCATGACAGACGACGTGCTCGAGACCTCAGGCCCTCTGGACCAGCTGTTGACCCAGGCCACCACCGGAGCGGTGCGCCGCATGTTTCCCGGAGGGCCGGCCGTCCGCTTCCTGACGGCGGCCGCGCGGCGACCCGAACGCGTCGCGACCCGGGCCGGTGGCCTGGTCTCCGAGCTGGGCAAGATCGCCATCGGAGCCTCCTCCGTGGCGCCGGCCCGCGGCGATCGACGTTTCACCGACCCCGCGTGGACACACAACCCGTTGCTGCGTCGTGTCGTGCAGTCCTACCTGGCGGCCAGCGAGACGATCGAGGGCCTCGTGCAGGACGTGCCCATGGAGTGGGCCGACGCCGAGCAGGTCTCGTTCGCCGCGACGAACCTCGTGGCGGCTGCGTCGCCGAGCAACAATCCGTTGCTCAGCCCGGTCGCCTGGAAGGCCGCGATCGACTCCGGCGGCGCCAACATGATCAAGGGCCCGCGCAACCTGATCCAGGACCTCGCGACCTCGCCCCGCGTTCCGTCGATGGTGGACCCACGGGCCTTTCGGGTCGGTCGCGACCTTGCGGCGACCCCCGGTTCGGTGGTGCTGCGCACCGCGATGCTCGAGGTGATCCAGTACACGCCCACGACGGGCGAGGTGCGTGAGGTGCCCCTGCTGATCGTGCCGCCGACGATCAACAAGTACTACATCCTCGATCTCGCACCGGATCGCAGTCTCATCGAGTATCTGGTCGGCCAGGGCCAGCAGGTGTTCGTGATCTCGTGGCGCAACCCGGACTCGCGACACAGCAAGTGGGGCATCGATGCCTACGCCCAAGGCATTCTCGACGCCTTCGACGCCGTGACCTCCATCGCTGCGTCGAAGAAGGCGCACGTCGTGGCCGCTTGTTCCGGAGGTCTGCTGGCCTGTCTGACTGCGGCTCATCGCAGCGCCATCGGCAAGTCCGACAACCTGGCCAGTCTCAGCCTGCTGGTCACGATGATCGACCAGAGCAAGTCCGGCCTGACCACGGCGGTGATGGACGAGGACGTCGCAGCGCGCGCCGTGGCCAAGTCCCGTCGCAAGGGCTATCTGGATGGCAGCAGCCTCGCCGAGGTGTTCGCCTGGCTGCGCCCCGGCGACCTGATCTGGAACTACTGGGTCAACAACTACCTGGAGGGCAAGAAGCCGCCCAAGTTCGACATCCTCTACTGGAACGCCGACAGCACCCGCATGCCGGCCAAGCTGCACCGCGACTTCATCGACGCAGCCCTGACCAACAAGCTGGCCCAGCCCGGAGCGATCAGCGTCCTGGGCACGGAGGTCGACCTCAAGAAGGTCACGGTCGACTCCTATGTGGTCGCCGGCTCCGGTGACCACATCTGCCCGTGGGCGAACTGCTATCGCAGTGGTCAGCTGCTGGGCGGCAAGACGCGGTTCGTGCTGTCGACCAGCGGCCACATCGCCGCTCTCGTCAATCCCCCGGGCAACCCCAAGGCCAGCTACCAGATCTCCGAGGACAACTCCCTCGAGCCGGAGGCGTGGCGCGAGGCGGCCACCACAGTGCAGGGTTCGTGGTGGCCGGACTACGCCGAGTGGTTGGCCGAGCGGTCGGGCGAGTCCAAGCCGGCGCCGACCGAGCTGGGCAGCGCCGAGCATGCCCCGCTGGGCGATGCTCCGGGCCGGTACGTGCTGGACTCCTGAGGCCCAGCTCGTCAGGCCCGGCCCGTCACGCCTTGTATTCGCGCGATCCGGTGACGATGTCGTGCAGTCCGCGGCCGTCGGCGTTGGTCACGACCGGCGGGATCACCAGACAGATGAGGGCCGTGCGCAAAAGTCCCTGCGGGATGCCGATGGCCTGGCCATCGGGGTTGATGACGCCCAGGCGCATGATGCGCTTGCCGATCGAGGCGCCGAGCAGCCCGACCAGGACCCCGACCTCGACGATGAAGAAGCCGGTGATGATGAGGTTCTGCGTGATGTTGTCCGGCGGGTAGGACACCGGCGTGATCGCGACCGCGGTCAGGGAAGCGATGATCCAGTCGATCACCAGCGCCACGAGGCGACGTCCGAAAGGCGCTGACTCCATGGGGTGACCCTAGTGCGCCCCACCTGCGGTGCCCCGGCGGCGCTGGACTGCGGCGGCCGCCGTCTCGGACTTGTAACATGCCTGAAACAATCAAGTGACGGTCGGGAAACTGCACCGGCCTACCGTGATGACCAGGGTGCGGCGACGCACCTCGTGCCACAGACGATCGAATCAAGGCCGCGACGCGGTCGAGGAAGGCCACACATGTTCGGCAACGCCGACGAGCTGTTCAAGTACATCAAGGACGAGGGTGTCGAGTACCTCGACGTTCGATTCACCGATCTCCCCGGAATCCAGCAGCAGGTGACGTTGCCCGCATCGACGTTCGACGCTGACATGGTCGAGAGCGGCGTGGCCTTCGACGGTTCGTCGATCCGCGGCTTCCAGACGATCGATCAGTCCGACATGGTGCTGTTCCCCGACGTCGGAACGGCGTACCTCGATCCGTTCAAGGCACGCAAGACGATCGCCATGGAGTTCTTCGTCCACGACCCGATCACCGGCGAGGCCTACTCGCGCGATCCGCGCAACATCGCCCGCAAGGCCGAGGCGTACCTGGCCACCACCGGCATCGGCGACACCGCGTTCTTCGCCCCCGAGGCCGAGTTCTACATCTTCGACCGGGTCAACTACGGCACCAGCGCGAACAAGTCGTTCTACGAGATCAAGTCCGCCGAGGCCGCCTGGTCCACCGGCGACGACATCGACGACAACCGGGGCTACAAGGTTCGCTACAAGGGCGGCTACTTCCCCGTCGCACCGACCGACAAGACCGCCGACCTGCGCAACGACATGATGAGCAACCTCACCGATGCCGGACTCGTCCTCGAGCGCGGTCACCACGAGGTCGGCACGTCGGGCCAGGGCGAGATCAACTACCGGTTCGACACGCTACTCAAGGCCGCCGACGACGTCATGAAGTTCAAGTACATCGTGCGCAACACGGCGTGGGCCAACGACAAGACGGTCACCTTCATGCCCAAGCCGATCTTCGGCGACAACGGTTCGGGCATGCACGTGCACCAGTCCATCTGGAACGACGGCAAGCCGCTGTTCTACGACGAGTCCGGCTACGGCGGACTGTCGGACCTGGCCCGCTACTACATCGGCGGCATCCTGAAGCACGCCCCGTCGCTGCTGGCGTTCACCAACCCGTCGGTCAACTCCTTCCGTCGCCTGGTGCCGGGCTTCGAGGCCCCCATCGCGCTGGTGTACTCGGCCCGCAACCGTTCGGCGTGCGTGCGCATCCCGATCACGGGTTCGAACCCCAAGGCCAAGCGCATCGAGTTCCGTTGCCCCGACCCGTCGGCCAACCCGTACCTGGCCTTCTCGGCCCTGCTGCTGGCCGGGCTCGACGGCATCAAGAACAAGATCGAGCCGCCGGCCCCGATCGACAAGAACATCTACGAGCTGCCGCCGGAGGAGTACGACGCCATCGACATGGTGCCGACCTCGCTGGAGTCGGTCCTCGACGCGCTCGAGGCCGATCACGAGTTCCTCACCGCCGGTGACGTGTTCACGCCCGACCTGATCGAGACGTGGATCGAGTACAAGCGCCAGGAGGAGATCCTCCCGGTGCAGCTGCGGCCGCACCCGCACGAGTTCGAGCTGTACTACGACATCTGATTCAGGAGCTTTCAGCTTCTGGCAGTAGTGGTCGAGAGCGGCGGCTGACCCTGGAAGACACCATACGATGTCTTCCAGGGTCGGCCGCCGCTCGTGTTTGGTGCGCACCAGAGCGTCGCGGACTCCGTCCTGTCCATCGGCCGCCAGAACCACCTCAGGATCGACCAGCAGATCCCCGACCTGACGGACCGACCGATCCCGAAGCTCGCCCGATGGTCTGCACTATGCGGATCCGCAGGCGACCGGCCGCGTCACTGGACCGCGTCGACCTCGCCCGCCGAGAGCGGGAGGGCGACCCGCACCCGGGTGCCACGGCCTTCCTCGGACTCGATGGTGAGCTGGCCACCGTGGTTGTCGACGATCATGCGGGTGATGCGAAGGCCGAGTCCGGTGCCGGGCCGCTGCTGCTCGACAGCATTGCTCGCCCGGAAGAAGCGGCTGCCGAGCTGGTGCTGCTCACCGGCGGGAATGCCGATCCCCTCGTCCGCGATCTCCGTCACCGCCTCGCCGTCGGCGACGACGACCGCGATGCGGACCGTTCCTCCCTCATGACTGAACTTCACCGCGTTGCTGACCAGGTTCAGGAAGACCCGGTGCAGCTGGCCTCGGTCAGCCAGCACCGGCACGAGCTCGCCCGGAACCGAGACGTCCAGCAGGACCGCACGCTGGTCGGCCGCGCCTCCCAGGTCGGCGACAGCATCCTTGACCAGTGGACGCAGATCGACCTGCTCGAGATCGGTCGACCGGTTCTCCGCTTGGGAGAGGGTCAGCAGATCCTCCACGAGGGTGCGCAGCCGAGTCAGGTTCCTGTTGATCGCGTCGATCATCCGTCGATGGCGGTCGTCGAGCTCGGACTCGTCCTCCAGGATCTCCAGGTACCCGGTGATCGACGTCAGCGGAGTTCGGAGCTCGTGGGATACATTCGCGACGAAGTCTCCCCGGGCCGCGTCGAGCGTGCGGAGCTCGGACTGGATCGCATCCTCCGCCTCTCGCGCGCGCTGGTTCTCCTCCGCCAGGGCGTTCAGGGCGACCGCGACCTGCTGGACCTCGCGTGGGCCGGCCACCCGGGCGCGGGCATCGACTTCGCCGTGCGCGAGCTGGCGCGCCACCGAGGCCAGGTCTTCCAGCGGAGGCAACGTGTGTCTCCGCAAGCGGCGATGCAGCGCCCACCCGGCGAGCAGCCCGAGCGTGGTCACCGCGGCGATGAGCCCGAGCGTGCCCCGCAGTCGGTTGCCTGCATCCCGGTTCGCGCGACGCTGGTCGCTGGCGATCCGATCGGCAACCTGGCCGTTCACCACGCGAATCGCGTCGAACCGCGTCTTGCCGAGGTCGAAGAGCTCCTGGTCGAAGCTGCCCTCACCTCCCGTACGAGCCACCCGCACCCGCGCGTAGTCGTCCAGCCACGCCTGTACCCGCTGCTCCTGCTCGAGCACCAGTCGGCGCAGCTGTGCGTCACCGGCGGTCAGCTCCCGCAATCTCCGCTGGTCCTCGGGCAGGCGCCGCAGCGCGGCCTGGTAGGGCGCCAGGACGCGGCGCTCCCCACTCAGGGCCAAGCCGCGTACGCCGGTCTCGGCATCAGTCAGGTCCTGCAGCACTGCACTGTTGGCACGATCCGTGGGGGCCACACGGTTGATGATGTCGTCGATCGAGCGGGTGGCGAACCAGACACCGGCGCCGCCGAGGATCCCGACCAGCGCGACCAGCACCACGAGGACAACAAGCGGCGCGGCCAGCTGTCGTGACAGCGAACGCGCGTTCATGGTGGTCCGAATCCTTGACGCTTCATGTCTCCCCAGTCGTGGCGGGTCTTGCGGACGGCTTCCACGGCCCCGCCGATTCGCCATACGGCGTTGAGCTGCCGGTAGCCGAAGCTCTCCTCGACGCCTGCGCGGACGGCACGGAGCAAGTCTCCCAGCCCGCGGTGTCGACGGAACGACAACTCTTCGATGAGGAGCGCGAACCAGGTGAGCACGGTGGCGTAGAGGACCGAGACTGCCAGCAGCAGAACCACGGTCGGTCCGTCGACGTACGTCGGGTCGACCCAACCCAGCTCTTGAGCGCCCCACAGACCGGCGATGACCACGAACGCCACGAATCCTGCGACCTCGACGAGCGGGGCAAGCAGCTCGAAGAGCACGAACCAGGGCATGGCCAACATGCCGACAACTCCGTACCGCTTGCGCCCGATCATCCCTCGGTGTCGGGTCAGGATCTCGGTGAGGCCCCGGTGCCAGCGGCGTCGCTGCTTGCGCAGAACCGCACGGCTTCCCGGTGCCTCGGTCCAGGCGACAGGCTCCGGGACGAACACCACTCGGCCGGGGACGTCGTGGTCGTACAGCCACCGGTGGAGGCGGACGACCAGCTCGGCGTCCTCGCCGATGCAGGTCGGGTCGAGACCGCCGATCTCCTGCACGACGTCGCGTCGGAACAGCCCGAACGCACCGGAGATGATCAGCAGCCCGCGTACCGCCGACCATCCGGCGCGACCGATCGTGAACGCCCGGAGGTACTCGACGACCTGAGCACGCTCGACCCACCGACGCGGCATACGGACGTCGGTGACGCGGCCGTCGCGCACCGTGCTGCCGTTCGCGACACGGACCATGCCGCCGCTCGCCATCACATGCTCGGGGTCCTCCACGAACGGGCGAGCCACGTGGAGCAGGGCGTCCTGGTCGAGGATGGAGTCGGCGTCCACCATGCACACGAGCTCCATGCGGGCCGCGTTCACGCCGACGTTCAGGGCGTCTGCCTTCCCACCGTTCTCCTTGCGCACCAGCAGGACGTTGTGACTTCCCTGCCGACTCAGGTACGTCCCGACCACTGCGCCGTTGGTGGGGATTCCGCTCGAGACGACGATCGGCGCCGGCACCATGTCGAACGCCTCGATCAGCCGATCCGAGGTGCCGTCGCTCGAACCGTCGTCGATGACCACCACCTCGTACTGCGGGTATCGCAACGAGGCGAGCGCTCGCACCGACTCCACGATCGACGCGGACTCGTCGTAGGCGGGCACCAGGACCGACACCGAGGGCGCCACCGCGCCGGCGAAGGTGATGTCGTACCCGGAGAACTCCACACGGCGCACGTGGCGGACGAAGTCCCGCGCCGCGGCGAGCGTGAGGAGCAGGAAGCTGGTGTTGATCAGCGCCGAGTAGCCGATGAACGTCCACACGATGGCGCCGATGACCAGGCTCATGCGGCCGCCCGGATCTCCGCGACCGCTAGTGCCTCCCGGGCGTAGGGCGACAGGTGCTCGCCCAGCACCGAGCGGCCGGGACGGCCGAGGCGGAGCAGCGCCGCGGCGACGGCGCGGTCGGAGGTCCCACTCCTGCCGTCGAGGGCGGCGCCGAGCGCCGCCGACGCCCCAGGATCGCCGATGTCTCCCAGGGCGGTCGCCGCCGCCGTCCGGACAGCCTCGCTCCGTGACGACAAGGTCGCTTGCAAGGCCGTGACCGCTTCTCGGGACCCGATCCGACCGAGCGCAGCGGCCGCTGCCGGTACGACGTCCTGGTCTCCGGACCCGACCGCGCGGACGAGCAGCGGCACTGATCGCACTGATCCGAGCGCGCCCAGGGCTCGAGCCGAGAACGCCCCGGCGCTGGCCGGCATACGACCCTCTAGCCAGTCTCCGAGGACCTGCTCGAGCGACGGCGTCGCGTCGGGTCCCACGGCGACGACTGCGGCGAGCGCGTCGCGCGCCAGTGCGACTTCCCCGACCACCAGGGCCACGAGTGCCGGCACCGATCCCTCGTCGCGGACCTGCCCGAGCGACCGCACTGCCACCCGACGGACCAGCGGGTCGCCGTCTGCGAGTAACGACCTGAGGATAGGCGCCGCTTCCGCGTGGCCGATGAGGCCGAGGCGGTGGGCTCCGCGACACCGGCGGACCGACCAGACGGAGCGGGCGAGCGCCATCGCCCGCCTGTCCGCGTGACGCACGGTCAACAGCGTGACGAGCTGGGCGCGCACCTCGCCGTCCACCTTGGCGAGCAGGCGGAAGGCATGCTCCTCCAGCACGCGGCCGGACCGACCGCGGCCCGCCTCGACCAGCTGAGCCCGGTCTCCCGGCATGCCCTCGGTATCGAGCAACCAACGCAGCAACATCCGGCGGATCTCCGTGCTGCGTCGTTGCCTCCGGGTCTCCACCAGGTCGCGCCCGACGCGGGCGGCGAGGAGCGCACCGAGCAGGACGACGGCGACGCCCCCCAGAGTGAGGAGGGCCACCTCGGCTGCTGCTCTCACCGACGAGACCGTGCCAACAACGCCTGCACGCGTGAACTGAGCTCGCGGGGGCTGAACGGCTTCGCCAGGTAGTCGTCCGCGCCTGCCGCGAATCCCTGTTCGATGTCGGACTCCTGCGCCCGCGCAGTCAGCAAGATGACGCGGACATCAGCGAGTTCTGGATCCTTCCGGATCGCCCGGCAGGCGTCGAGACCACCCATGCCCGGCATCATCAGGTCCAGCACGACGACGTCGGGACACACCTCGCGACATGCGTCCACGGCCGACGCACCGTCACCGACCGCCGTGACCTCGTGGCCGGACGTCTCCAGCTTGAAGGTGACCAGTTCACGAATATCGGCGTCGTCCTCCGCCACCACGATTCGCGCCATGCACGAATCGTAGTGGACGGCCGGTCTCGGTCACCGCGAATCCGCTCGGCGTCCTGCGCCGCCCCGGGATGAGGAGGTCGGCGAAGTCGCCGACACGCACGGCTCCTGAGGCACCATGGCCCGTCGCTCGGACCTCACATGCGTTCAGCCCACGGTCGGCGAGCGGGCCTCTCGACCGAACGTTGCCGTGAAGCCGCTCCAGACCTGTCTCGGTGTTGACTTCGTGCATCGACGCACTCCGACCTCTGGACGTGGTGCCCGCGGCGTGGTGAGGTGAGGAGCCGGTATCTGTGCCGCGTCTTCGCGGCCGACGGCAGTTCCTAGGGGGGACGCACGTGAACACAGGTATGTCTCGAGCCCGACGCGGGCTCACCATCGGGGTCGCCACACTGACCCTTGGTGTCATCGCCAGCACGCTCACCAGCGCCAACGCGGCGACATCCGAGAAGTCCACGCCCGTGCCGATCTCGACGCCCGAGGGCCAGGTCAGCAGCTACGTGGTCAATGCGAAGAAGGCGACGGCCAAGAGCACCGCCGACGCACGAGCCGTGGTCAGGAAGGCCGGCGGCACGGTCGTGCAGCAGTGGCCGCAGATCGGGGTGGTCGTGGCGCACTCGACGCACGCCGACTTCCGCACCGACGTCTACCGGCTGGGCGGCAAGAACATCGAGTCCGTGGGCGCCACCCGCACCGTCGCCGTCAGCGAGCGCACGGATGCACCCCGGACGCTGCGCAAGGCGCAGGGCGTCGTGAAGGACGAGTTCGCGAACACCGCCGAGGAGTTCGTGAAGCCGGATCCCCGCGAGGGCGAGCAGTGGGACATGGCCCACATCAAGGCCGACCATGCCCACGAGATCACCGACGGCTCCCGCGACACGCTCGTGGGCGTGCTCGACAGTGGCATCGACGCCGATCACCCCGACCTCGCGGCCAACATCGACACCCGACGATCGGTCAACTGCACCGACGCCGGCACGATCGACCGCTCCGCCACAGGCTGGCAGCCGACGACCAGTGATCACGGCACGCACGTCGCCGGCACCATCGGCGCGGACCGCAACGGCGTCGGCATCACCGGCGTCGCGCCGAACGTGCGCATGGCCTCGGTCAAGGTCGTCAACGACGACGGCTTCATCTACCCCGAGTACGCGATCTGCGGATTCATGTGGGCCGGCATGCAGGGCATGGACGTCACCAACAACAGCTACTACATCGATCCGTTCGAGTACTGGTGCAAGGACCAGGGCGACCAGGCCGCCGCTCTCGAGGCCGTGAGCCGTGCGGTCGAGTGGTCGACCAAGAAGGGCTCGTTCCACGTCGCGGCGGCCGGCAACTCGGCCACCGACCTGACGAACAACACGACCAACGACACCAGCCCCAACGACAGCACGCCGATCGAGCGCACCATCAACTCCGGATGCCTCGACATCCCGACCGAGCTGCCCGGCGTCGCCACCGTGTCGTCGTACGCGCGCATCGGCACGTCGAACGAGACGCAGCTGTCGTACTTCTCGAACCGCGGTCTGGGCGTCATTGACGTCGCGGCTCCCGGCTCGTCGATCCTGTCGACGATCGTGGCCGGCAACGGCTACGGGCTCAAGAGCGGCACGTCCATGGCGTCGCCGCACGTCGCGGGTGTCGCGGCACTGATGAAGTCACAGCACCCCGGGTGGAAGCCCGCGAAGATCATGAAGCAGCTGAAGGCGCAGGCCGACGACCGGCCGTGTGCGGCCGAGCAGCCGATCGGCTCGGGCGGTGCACCGTGCGAGGGATCGGCCCGCAACAACAGCTACGCCGGTGAGGGCATGGTCGACGCCCTCGACGCCGTGAAGTAGCTCTCACCCCCATCAGGCGGTCCCGAGCCACCGGCTCGGGACCGCCTCGTGCGGTTGAAGCGTGGATGGAGGGCGCGGCCTGGATCGGAAGGTCCGCGGCGCGCGGCGGATAGACTGGGACCATGGGTGAAACGACACCAGCAGCGCGCGGGCCGCTCAGCGGTCCCACGGGCCGTCGAGTGGATGCCCGACGCGGCGAGCTGATGGACGTGCTGCGGCGCCATGGAGTGACGAACCCGGAGATCTTCGGGAGCGCCGCACGTGGCGACGACCACGATGGCAGTGACGTCGACATCCTGGTTGACTTCGCCGCCGGCACCAGCATCATCGACATCATCGGCATCCAGCACGAGCTGGAAGACCTGCTCGGCCTGCCGGTTGACCTGGTTTCCCGCAACGACCTCAAGGACCGGGTGCGAGCTCGCGCAGAGAAAGACTTGCTTCCTCTGTGAAACGCTCTGATGTGGACGCTCTCGATGACATCGCTGCACAGTCCGGTCCGCGAGGGCTGGGCCGACGGTGCGCCCGGCCCCGGACCCGACGCCCCGGTCGTTGACAATGAGCCGTCGGCCCTTTGGCTCACCGCGGAGTCGCTCGGCAACGCCGACCCGCTCTCGAGGCGCACCCCGACCTGCCTGTGGTGTTCGCGTTCGACGAACCGCACCTGCAGTCGCTGCGCCTGTCGGGAAAGCGCCTGGTGGTCCTCACCGAGTGCCTGGCCGACCTGGTGCAGCGCCGCGACGTCGAGGTCCGCCTGGGCGAGACCTCACGGGAGCTGGGCGACACACCGCTCGCGGTGACCTTCGCCCCCCGTGCCGATCTTCGCCCGCCGCACGGCGGACCTGACGATCGCTGCGCTCCACCCGTGGCCGTGGCTGGACCGTCCCACGTCCAGCGCCTCACTTCTTACAGCGCCTGGCGCACGGGCGTCTCGCGCTGACCGCCGTTCAGCACAGACCTTCGACGTCAGGAGGCTTCAGGCGTCAGCTTCAGCAGCTGGCCGCTGCCGCCGTCCTCGAGCAGCCAGATCGCGCCATCAGGCCCCTGCTCGACGGCGCGGATGCGCTCGCCCATCTCGAAGGTCTGGGTCTCCCCCGCGGTCGTGCCGTCGAGGTCGACGTGCACCAGGGCCTCACCCGACAGGGCGCCGATGAGAGCGTCGCCCTCCCACTCGGGGAACAGGTCGCCGGAGTAGATCAGCAGGCTGCCCGGGGAGATGCTCGGCGTCCAGAACGCCTCGGGAGCGACGAAACCGTCGCCCGGGGCGTGGTCGGGGATCTCTCCTCCGCCGTAGTCGCTGCCGTTGGAGACCTCGGGCCAGCCGTAGTTGGCGTCCTGCTCGATCAGGTTGAGCTCGTCACCGCCCTCGGGGCCCATCTCGCTGGACCAGAGGTTGCCGTCCGGAGCGAACTCCAGACCGAGCGGGTTGCGATGCCCGTAGCTCCAGATCTGCGGCGAGGACCCGTCCAGCCCCATCCGCATGATGGTGCCGAGCGAGTTCGAGGTGTCCTGCGCGGGAGTCTTCTTCTGCCGGTCGCCCGAGGACACGAACAGGTGCTCACCCTCGGGATCGAAGGCGATGCGGTGGCTGAAGTGGCCCGTGCCCGACACCTTGGGTGCCTGACGCCAGATCACCTCGAGGCCCTCCAGCGTGGGCTCGTCGCCGGTCTCGAGCGTCGCACGCCCGACCACCGCTCCCGAGCCGCCCTCGCCCTCCTCGACCCAGCTGAGATAGACCATCTGATCCTCGGCGAAGGTCGGGGCGAGCACCACATCGCCGAGGCCACCCTGTCCCTCGGCGGCCACGTCCGGGACGCCGCCGACCTCGACGCTGTCGCCGGTGTCCGCGTCGCGCAGGTTCAGCGTGCCGGTGCGTTCGGTCACGAGCAGGTCGCCTCCCGGGAGGAAGGCCATCGCCCACGGATCGTCGAACTGACCCATCTCCTCGACCTGGAACGACGCCGGAGCGGAGTCTGAGGACGACGTGGTCGCCGAGACCTCTCGGACGCCGTCGCCCGAGCAGCCCGCCGCCAGGACGACGACGGCACTCAGGACCAGGGACGCGGGCGTTGCGGCTCGAGCGTTCATGACTCCAGCCTCGCCGATCACCCCAAGTCGAGCAACGGATGACGCTGCCCCGTGCACTTGAGCTGGGTGGCCCGCCACGCCGGAGACCGATTTCACACCACCTGGAGGATTGCTTCGCCGGCGAACGGGCACATAGCGGACATGACCCATGACAGCGAAGACACCGCAGCACAGGCCCGCAAGGGACTGCTGGACAACGTCGCCGGCAAGGCGAAGGAAGTCGCCAGTGCCGTCACCGGCAACGACGACCTCGCCAAGGAGGGACAGCTCCAGCAGGCAGAGGCCCAGGCCCGCAAGTCCGCGGCCACCGACGAGGCCGTCGCTGACGCCAAGAAAGCCGAAGCCGCCCGTGACCTGCGCGAGACCAACCAGGAGGCTGCCGCCGAGAAGGAGTCCGCCGACGACAAGGCCGACATGGCCCAGCGTGCGGTGGACCAGCAACGCGCCGAGCAGTACGAGGACGCCGAGCGGGACGCCGCCCAGCAGGAGGCCGTCGAGCGCCGAGCCGCCGAGCAGCGAGCCGACGACGTCGCCGAGTCCGGGCGCGAGGAGGCCGAGGCCCTGACCGAGGACGCCGCCACCACCGAGAAGGACGCTGCTGCCGACGCCACGCGCCTCGCGCGCGAGGCCGCGACCGCCGAGCAACGAGCCACGCACCTGCGGAACCAGACCGCCGCCCACGACAAGGAGCACGACGCATGAGCACCCTCAGCACCCTGATCGCCCTCCCCTACGAAGCAGCCAGGCTGCCGCTCACCGCCGTTGATCGCGGGTTGTCCCGACGTCTCTCCGACACCTCGCTGGCCCGCGCGGCCCTCGACCGCGCCGTCGGGACCGTCGACCAGGTGGCCGGGACGCTGCTGCGCAACGGCTCGATCGCCGAACGTGGCACGGAGCGGATCGGCCGCGCTGCGGCGCTGGCCGAGGCTGCCCTCCTGGAGGCGGAGGCCGAGGCCAAGCGTCAGGCTGCCAAGGAGGAAGCCGAAGCCGGCCGTCGCGAGGCGGCCGAGAAGCGTCGGGCCGCCTCCGAGCGGGCCACGAAGCGCGCCGCCGAGGCGAAGAAGGCCGAGGCCACGGGCAAGAAGCAGGCGACCACGAACGCCAAGAAGACTGCGGCCGCCAAGAAGAAGGCCGCAGCCGACGCCGCCGAGGACCGCACCAAGACGGTCGAGCGACGCAAGAAGGCGGTGGCCGACCAGGCCGAGGCGAAGAAGAAGGCCGCTCGCGACGAGGCGACGACCGACCTCGCTGCCGCCCGCGAGACCAAGGAGGCGGCAGCCGAGGCTCGAGCCGATGCCGAGGTGCTCGAAGATCTCACCGAGGCCAAGAAGGCCGAGCGCACCCAGGACTGACCTCTGCGGCCGAGTGCGTCACGGTCCGGCGGCCGTGATGCCGCCGGACCGTGACCAGCCCCCGCTCAGGCGCGGGGAGCCAGCGGCGCCGTTGCCGGGCCCTCGAGCACCGTGCCGTCTGGGGCGAAGCGTGACCCGTGCAGGGGGCAGTCCCACGACTTCTCGGCGTCGTTCCACGTCACGACCCCTCCCAGGTGGCTGCACAAGGCGCTCACGGCGCACGTGGTGCCGTCGACCGTCGAGACCGCCGTCGGCTTCACGCCGCGGCCCCGGCCCACCTGACCCTGCCCCTCGGACGGGACGATGCCTGTCGCGGAGCGCAGCTGGGCGCCGATCTGGCCAGCGCCCATCAGGGATCCGACCTCGGCGTTCGCCTGCGCTCCCTTGGCCAGGGCGAGCGGGTCGAACTTCCGTCGGGCGAGCCGCGCTGCCCACGGCATGCTGCCTCCCAGCAGCGTGGCGGACAGGGTGAGCGCGGCGGCGACCGCGTTGGTCATGCCCCACTTGTCGAAGCCCGTCGCCACGAAGATCTTCTGACCACCTCGCGGCATGGCTCCCACCAACGGCAGGTGGTCGATCGGTGAGTAGTCCTGGGCCGACCACCAGTGCGTCTCGTGGGCGGTCGAAAAGTGTTCGGCAGTCCACTCCCGCAGCTGGTCGACGTGCTGACGCGGTGATCGGGCGCGGCCCACGCCGTGACCGGCGCCGCCCACGATGAACAGCGACGTGCCGTCGGGACGCGGCGCGGTGCGCAGGGAACGGCTCGGCGGATCGGCCGCGAGATACATGGCCTCGGGCATGGGATCGACACCCTCGAAGGCCACGCAGTAGGACCGCTTCGGGGTCGTCTTGGCGAAGGCGAGGCCGCGGTCGAGGATGGGCGAACCGGTGGCGATCACGACTCGGTCGGCCTGAAACGTCGAGAACTCGGTCTGGACCTCGCACGGCGAGCCTGCGGAGACCCCCGTCACGCGCAGACCCTCGTGGATCACGCCGCCGTGGGCGCGCAGATCGCGTGCGAGGGCAGCGAGGACGTCCATGGGGTCGAACTGGGCCTGATCGGCGAGTCGGACCCCGCCCTGGGTCTCGAAGGGAAGCTCGTCGAGGTCGTCGACCCACTCTGCTGCGAGACCGGCGGCTCGCAGCGCCTTCAGCTCGGCCCGCGCCAGCGCGATACCGGTGCGTCCGTTGGCGTAGGTCACGGCGTCACGCCGTTGCACGACGACCTCGTGCTCGGCGCAGTACCGCAAGAGCCACTGCTGGCCCTCGCTGTTGCCATCGACGTAGGCCTGCGCGACGCTGCGCGAGTGGTGTCGGCGCAGGGTGGAGAGCTGGGTGCCCTGCAGCATGCTGAGCTTCGCCGTCGTGTTGCCGGTGGCGACCGCTCCGACGGTCTTGGCTTCGAGGACGAGCACGGCACGTCCGGCACGTGCCAGCATCAGGGCCGTCGTCAGACCGGTCAGTCCGGCCCCGACCACGATGTCGTCGTAGGCCAGGACCCCGTCCAGGGAGTCGGTGGAGATGGGGGCGGCGTCATCTCGCCACAAGGAGGTCATGAGGGCTCCGTTCGTCGGCGTGCGGTGACACCGGACGGTGCCGTGGCTGAGATGTACCCGCCTGAACGGGTTCGACACATCAGCGGGACCGGCGTTGCCGGGCACGACCGGCCGCTCACACCTGCGAATAGACCAGCAGGCTGATACCCACGTAGTGGACGAGGAATGCTGCGACGGTCAGCCCGTGGAACACCTCGTGAAAACCGAAGTAGACCGGCGACGGATCCGGTCTCCTCATCGCGTAGACGACCGCGCCGATCGAGTACAGGACTCCGCCGACGGCCAGCAGGACCAAGGGAGCCGACACGCCCGGCCCGATGAAGTCCTCGGCGAAGGCAACCGGGGCCCACCCCAGCAGGAAGTAGAGCGGGACCTGGAGCCAGCGTGGCGAGAACGGCAAGATCACCTTGGAGACGACGCCCGCCAGCGCCCCGATCCACATGATCGTGAGCAGGATGGCGGCGTTGCGGTCGGTGAGGAGCAGCATCGCGAACGGAGTGCTCGACCCGGCGATCAGCACGAAGATCGTGGCGTGGTCCATGCGTCGCAACATCTGTGCGCGCTGTGGCGACCACGTGCCGAGGTGGTAGGTCGCACTGATCGAGAACAGCAGTACCGCGCTGCTCATGAAGACGGCGACGGCGATGCGGCTGCGGGTGTCACCGGCCAGCACCAGCATCACCAGCAGGGACATGAAGGCCACCGGCGCCGCCCCGGCATGCAACCATCCACGCAGATGCGGCTTGATGTCATCGATCGTGTCCGCGACACGATCGTGCAGGATCTCGGCCGGTCGTTCGTCGGTCGTCATCGGGCCCTCACCAGATCGCGCGGAGCCCCGGCTCGCCACCACACCGCACGGAAGCTGCCGTGCTCGACATCTCGCGCACGGATCGGTTGTGATCTCATCGGTCTCCCTCGCACACTCGCTTCTGGAGCCGCGGGGACCGGGCGACGCTGTCGTCCCAGCATGCCATGGTGTCTGCGACATGCATCTTCACGGGAACTGGACCACGCGTCGCCCGCCCGATCGGGTCAGCGGCGGACAGCCCGGTCCACCCGGTTGTGGTAACGGTGGCCGAGGATCCCCCCGAGGATGGCGAACAGCAGCGTTGCCGCGAGGACGACGACAGCAGCGATCACAGCGCCCCAGCTCAGCTGGTCGGTCGAGATCGGGATCCGTGGGAGGTTGACCCGGTCCAGCACGTTGTACTTCGAGCCGAAGATCGCGCCGAGCGCGATGGCGATGATCGTCACGACGAGACCGATGATCCACACCCCGAGGCCTTGGCGCGCGCCGTCGAACCGGGACATGCGGCCCGCGACGTAACCACCGGCAAGGTAGGCGAGTGCGAGGATCACGAGGAACACGATGGCCGTGGCGACGCCGATGGTTCCCGCTTGGCGCTCGGCGTCGGACTGGGTGACCTCGATCGAGGACCCCACCCCGGCCAGGATCGCGCCCACGATGCCGACCAGCAGCGCAGTCACACCGATCGCGACGATCCAGCCGAAGAACGCAGCTCCGATGTTCAGGCCGCCGAACTTGTCCCGTGCGCGGGTGTCGTGCGCGCCCACCACGCCATCATGGCGGTCGTTCGGGTGGCGCTGATCTGTTCCCGCGGTGGGTTCGACTGGCGTCGAATCGCTCGAGTGCTCGGTGTGCTTCGCCATGATGTGCTCCTTGGTGCCGCCTCAGGCCGGTCGGCCTCGGTCGACATCTCGTACCCGCCGGGTCGCTGTTCAAACGACGACCCCGCACTTGCCGTCAGCTCCCCGCAGCCGGCCGCCTCTCACGGATCGCGACCACCACCCGAAGCAGTGCCGCGACGACGGCCGTCGTCACGCCGGCAATGGCCAGCCACCCCACGTCGGGAGCCCACAGCGGCAGCCGTCGGAGAGGCAGTCCGGCCAGACCCGGCAGCATGACAGCCAGCAGGTAGACCGCTGCTCCAGCGAGGACGAGCGTCCCACCCAGGCCCCAGGCAGCACCCCGCGACGACCGCGACCGTCGGCGACACGAGGCAGCGGTCCATCGCAGCCTGCTGTCAGAGGCGCCGCACGACACCACCCTCGCCCAGGTGGCGCAGGCCGTGTCCGCGCGTCTGCGTGACCGGATCGCGAGAGGAATCCACAACGCGAAGGCCTGCGGTGAGGTCTCCCCCGAGGTCGACGAGGCCGCCGCGGCCGTCCGGCTGCTGGCGGTCACGATCGGCCTCGGTCTCGAGATGTCGGTGAGTGACGGCCACGCCCACGACGTCAAAGCCGTGCTCCGGCCGGTGCTCGACACCGTCTTCACCGGTCGGTGCCGACGTCACGACTGATCGAACGATTCTGCTGCGCAAGGGCCGCCGAGATGTCACCCTCACTCCATGAAGCGCATGCTGGGCTGGGTGCTCGGGGTCGTTCTCGTCGGCGGCGCCATCAGCACGGCCGTCGACGACCCCGAGGAGCCGACCGCGGCCGAGATGACGCCGGTGGCGGATCCCGCTCCGGCCTCGACGACCGAGCCGGAGACGACTTCCCCCACGCCGACCCCGACCGAGCGCGAGGCTGCTGACCTGCTGTTCATCGCCGAACAGAAGGACGGCGACTCCTGGGTGGCCTCGGACGGCGTCGAGTACCGGCTCGGTCAGGTCAACGCGCCTGAACTGAGCGAGCCGTGCGGCCCTGAGGCGGCGCAGTTCAGCCGCTCCTTCCTCGACTCGGGCTTCACCGCCGACGTGTACTCCAGCGACACCTACGGTCGCAGCGTCGCCGAGGTGCTCGACGCCGACGGCGAGTCGCTGAACGTGGCGCTGGCACGCAGCGGCCTGGGCGATGCGAGGTACCTCGAGCAGTTCCGCTCTGAGAACCCTGACCTGGCGGCCCGACTCGACAAGGCGCTGGCTGCAGCCTCCACGCCCGGCTGCGGCCAGACCGCCGCTCCGGTCCCTTTCGCGGCAGCACCGGAACCAGCCACCGAAACCGACAGCGGCTGCATGGCCCAGTACTCACCCTGCGTGCCCGCCGGGCCCGACCTGGGCTGCCCCGACATCGCGGGGCCCGTCACGGTCACCGGTGGCGATCCATTCCGCCTCGACCGCGACGGTGACGGGATCGGCTGCGACTGAGTCGCTCGGGCGCCCGCCGGACGGGACACGCGATCCACGATCGTCTCAGGAGTCGGACGATGCCCAAGCCGACCGGCCCGGGTGTGAGGCTGGTGAGTACGCCACCTCACAAGGAGATCGCAGTGCCTGACTCACGTATCCGCTTCAATGCCTTCGACATGACCTGCGTGACGCACCAGTCGCCCGGCCTGTGGACGCATCCGGACGACCAGTCCACGCGCTACAAGGACCTCGACTACTGGGTCGACCTCGCGACGCTGCTGGAGCGCGGCAAGTTCGACAACCTCTTCATCGCCGACGTCCTGGGGGTGTACGACACCTACCAGGGGTCCGCGGACGCGTCGGTCCGCAGAGCGATGCAGGTGCCGGTCATGGACCCGACCATGCAGGTCAGCGCCATGGCGGCGGCCACTGACAACCTCGGGTTCGGCATCACCGTCTCGACCACGTACGAGCAGCCCTACAGCCTCGCGCGCCGCTTCAGCTCGCTGGACCACCTGACCAAGGGCCGTGTCGCCTGGAACATCGTCACGTCCTACCTCGACGGTGCGGCACGCAACCTGGGCATGGACCGGCAGATGTCCCACGACGAGCGCTACGACCGGGCCGCCGAGGCGATCGACGTCTGCTACCAGCTATGGGAAGGATCGTGGGAGGAGGACGCCGTCGTCGAGGACCGCGCGAACCAGGTCTACGCCGATCCGGCCAAGGTGCACCCCATCGAGCACGAGGGCGAGTACTTCTCCGTGCCCGGCGTGGGGCTGAACGAACCGTCGCCGCAGCGCACCCCGGTGATCTGGCAGGCCGGCACGTCGAGCAAGGGCCGTGAGTTCGCCGCCAAGAACGCCGAGGCGGTGTTCACCGCAGCACCGACCACGTCGGTGCTGCGCGGCTTCGTGGACGACATCCGCAAGGTCGCCGAGCACAGCGGGCGCGATCCACGGAGCGTCAAGATCTTCACCGAGATCTGCATCATCGTCGCCGCCACGGACGAGGAGGCGAACGCCAAGCACGAGGAGTACCTGCAGTACTCCGACTACGAGGGCGCCCTGGCGTTCTACGCCGGCATCACCGGTATCGACCTGTCGAACCTCGACCCCGACGAGCCGTTGCAGTATGTCGAGACCGACTCCGCCCGGTTCGCGCTGGAGATCTTCTCCAAGGCCGACCCGAGTCGGACGTGGACACCCAACGAGGTCGTGCGGTTCCTGACGATCGGCGCCATGGGCCCGGCCATCGTCGGCTCCCCCACCACGGTCGCCGACGAGCTGGAGCGCTGGATCGACGAGGCCGACATCGATGGGTTCAACCTGGCGTACGCCATCACGCCAGGCACGTTCGAGGACTTCATCGAGCACGTCGTGCCCGAGCTGCAGCGCCGTGGGCGCTACTGGGACGACTACGACGAGGGCACGACGGTGCGGGAGGGCCTGTACGGACCGGGCCAGAAGCATGTCCGCGACGATCATCCTGCCGCCGAGTACCGCCGCCGTCTCCAGGCACGGGCCGACGCCCGCGCACGGTGAGGGCGCGGGTCTACCTCAGCTGATCGACCAGCTGATGCAAGGAGGTCACGGTGGCCCCGGGCTCGGTGAAGTGGCCCGCGTAGGGATGTCCGGTCCGGTTGATCCACGCGGTCGAGAGCCCGGCCCTCGCCGCGCCGTCGATGTCCCACGGGTGGACGGCCACCAGCATGGCTTCGTGCGCCTCGACCTCGCACACGGTCAGGGCGTACGAGTAGGCGGCACGTGCCGGCTTCCACCGGCCGGCGTCCTCGACGCTCAGCAGCTGCTCGAAGCGGTCTCGGACGCCGGCCCGATCCAGCAGGGCGGCAGCGACCGAGGCCGCGCCGTTGCTCAGCGTGACCAAACGGATGCCGAGGTCGTCGAGCGCACGAATCGCCTCGGGCACGTCGGGGTGCACGTCGAGACCAGCGAAGCCGTCCATCACGTGTCGGACGGCCGATGGCGTGTCCACCGACAGGTCGAGGTCACCCAGGTGCGAGGACAACGCATCGCTGGCGATCTCGGCGAACGGGTGGTCGGCCCCGGCAGCGGCCAGCGCGAACCCGTCGCGCAGGACGCCGGCGAACCAGGTGGCCGCCAGGTGAGGCGGAGCTCCCACGTCCTCGAGACGCGCCGCCAGCGGGGACATGTCGGACAACGTCTCGTTGACGTCGAAGACGATGACACGGGGACGTTCTGCGAGCTCTTGCACCATGCGCGCCACGGTAGACGCACGTGCGAAGGCCCGGTCCGCGCGTGCAGACCGGGCCTTCTCCGTGGATGAGCTGCCGGCGATCAGGCGTCGGCGATCATCACGGACTTGATGTTGACGAACTCCTTCATGCCGGGCTCGCCGTGCTCACGGCCGAATCCGGAGTCCTTGACGCCACCGAACGGCAGGTGCGGCTGCGCCAGGCTGAACCCGTTGACGTTGACCATGCCGGTGTCGAACTCGGTGAGTGCCCACTGCGTCGCGGCCTCGACGTCGCGGGAGAAGATGCCGCCGCCGAGTCCGTAGCGTGAGTCGTTGGCGATGCGCTTGGCATCGTCGTCGTCGTCCGCGCGGATCAGGGCGGCAACAGGACCGAACAGCTCGTCGTCATACGCCGGCTGGCCGGGCACGACGTTCTCCAGCACGGTCGCGGGGTACCAGGCGCCAGCACGGTCCGGCTTCTCTCCGCCCACCGACACCTTCGCGCCCTTCTCGACCGAGGCGATGACCTGATCGTGCAGCTCATCACGCAGCTGCACGCGCGACATCGGCCCGAGCGCGCACCCCTCCTGCATGGGATCGCCCATCTCGACGGCGCCCATCGCCTCGACGTAGGCATCCCTGAACTGGTCGTAGACCTCGTTGGCGACGACGAACCGCTTCGCCGCCACGCAGGTCTGGCCGTTGTTGGCGATGCGGCCCTGGACGCTGGTCTGCACCGCCAGCTCCACGTCGGCGTCCGAGAGGACGAGGTAGGAGTCGTTGCTCCCCAGCTCGACGACGGACTTCTTGAGGTGCTCGCTGGCCTTCGAGGCCACGTGCCGACCAGCACCGTCGGACCCCGTGAGCGTCACGCCGCGCACCTGAGGCATCGCGATGATGTCGTCGGACTGGTCGTGGTCGATCAGCAGGACCTTGAACGCGTCGGCCGGGATGCCGGCCTCCTGATAGAGCTCCTCGAGCCGCAGCGCCATCCCGAACACCGACTCGGCGTGCTTGAGCAGCACGGTGTTGCCGGCGACCAGCTGCGAGACGCTGAATCGAATGACTTGGTACATGGGGAAGTTCCACGGCTGGATGCCGTAGACGACACCGATCGGCTGATGGCTGATCACCGCGCGGCCACCCTCCATGGGCACCTCTTCATCGCGCAGGAGGTCTGGCCCGTGATCTGCGGTCCAGTCGCAGATGGCGGCGCACAGCTGGACCTCGGGCGCGCCCTGGGCGATCGGCTTGCCCATCTCGGCCGTCATCAGCTCGCAGAGCTCGCGCTCGTTGTCGCGCAGCACCTGCCCGAGGCGGCGCACGGCAGCGGCCCGATCCTCGATGAGGAGGCGTCGCCAGTCGTAGAAGGCGGCGTCGGCGGTCTCGACGACCTGCCGGGCCTCCGCATCGGTGTGCAGCTGGTAGGTCTTCAGGTCCTCGCCCGTGGCGGGGTTGCGGGTCGTGATCGTGGACATGAGCACTCCTCTTCGATAGATCGTTGGGGGCTCTGTTGTGTCACGTCCACCGTGGCACGCGCAGGCCAACCATGCCGACGGCCGACGAGAACGAGCCGCGATCGCAGGAGAACACCTGAGGGCGACCCGGCCGGCCCACACGTCATGCCCTTCTGGTCCTGGTAGGACCTCCGTGAACCGAGGAAAGTCGAGGCACGACCTCCTTCCTGGTCGAACGCGCCACGACCCACCCCATTGCACGCGCCTCCTCGTGCTGCTGGCGTTCGCGGCGGGTGTCGCCATCGGCGCGACCTTCGTCACGCTGACCGCGGACGACGAGCCGATCGAGCCCTCGGCGACCCCAGCCCTCGACGGTCCAGGCGCCATGCCGGACTGGATGGACTCCTCCAGCCACGGAAGGATGATGCAGGACCGCTGACCCGTCAGCGGACCAGCAGCCAGACGACCGCAGCCGCCCCTGGGATCGCTCCCAGCGCGAGGTACGGCGACATCGGCGGAGCCCGGTGGACGAGTCGGCACGCGGCGAACGCCAGCAGGCCGATCACTCCTGCCATCACGCTGAGCGCGATGGCGTTGCCGGGGTCGCCGCTGCGGTCCTGACCCCCGGCGGTCACGATCAACGCACCGATCGGGAAGAGGACCACCGCGGTGATGCCGGCGGTCAGGACCCACTGCTGGACCTTGAGAAGACTCATTGCCTGTCCTTTCGAGCTGCGTCCCAGCCGGCGGTCGGCTGGGTGCTGATGCGGATGGAGACGTCACCGTGATCGGGCGTCAGCAGCACGTCGAGCCCGAGGTCCCAGGCGCCAGCCACCCGACCGCCGACCTGCAGCAGGTAGCCCGTGACGTCGGAGCTCCCGGAGAAGACGTGATCGAGGTGCCCGGTCACCATGCCCCGGCCGAGCGTGAAGAACCGGGTGTACAGGTGCTCCTCGCTGGTCGAGTCGAACAGCCCTGCATCGCCGGCCTGTCCGATGACACCACGGGGCGCACCGTGGCCGCAGCGCCGTCGGCCAGCGTGAACGTGTCGATCGTGCTCGTCGGACCGCTCACGATTCGACCGCCCCGGCGGCGGGGCGACGGCGACGGTGCCCAGTTCTCGACCCCGACGACCGGAACGTTGGATGACTGCATGGTGACTCCTGGAGTGGCGTACGGGGCTCCCTCCACTGTCGTCCGCACACGACCGCGATGAACACGGTCCACGGTCCAGCGCCCCGGTGCCGTCTGGCCCTGTCGCAGCGGCCCGTTGACGAGCGAGCCCGGACGTCCCGTCTCGAGATCGACTCCAGCCTGATGGTTAACTGCGAACGAACTCCCCCGCTGCGCGTAGTGTGACGGCTCTAGGCACCGCCGGGGAGTGACATGCCACACCACGCACCAGCCCAGGCCTCTGCACTGGGGCCAGACTTCGAGTTCGACCAGGTGCTCGCCCAGCTCGTCGAGCGCGCCGACCACATGCAGCGCTCACACCACCGGCTGCGCGACCTGATCCGCGTCAACAACGACCTCACGAGCAACCTCGACCTCGAGACGGTGCTGCGCAAGATCGTCGAGATCGGCGTCGAGCTCGTGCACGCCGAGTACGGCGCCATGGGCGTCATCGCCGACGACAACACCTTGGAGCAGCTCATCACCGTGGGCATGGACGACGCCACCATCGCCCTCGTCGGTGAGATGCCACAGGGCAAGGGCCTGCTCGGTGCCCTCATCGACGACCCGAGCCCGGTCCGGCTGGCCGAGATCTCCGACGACGCACGTTCGAGCGGGTTTCCGGCCGACCACCCGCCCATGCGCAGCTTCCTCGGTGTGCCCATCCGGGTGCGCGAGCAGGTGTACGGCAACCTGTACCTGACCGACAGCCGCAACGGCGAGTTCACCGCCGACGACGAAGAGCTCGCGCAGTCCCTGGCCGCCACGGCCGGCATCGCCATCGCCAACGCCCGACTGTTCGAGGACTCGCTGTACCGCGAGAACTGGGCCTCAGCCCTCGCCGAGACCGCCCGTCTGCTGATCCAGGACGACGACGAGGAGCACCTCGGCTTCCTGATGGGCCGGGTCAAGGATCTCGCCGACGCCGCCCTCGTGGCCATCGCCCGTGTCAGCTCCAGCGGTGAGGACCTCATCATCGACCGTGCCGTCGGCGCGGGTGCCGAGGAGATGGGCGCGATGTCCTTTCCCGTGGACGGGTCGGCTTCCGGCGAAGCGGTCCGCACCCGCCAACCCGTGCTGATCCCGGATACGTGCGCCCAGGACTTCGGCTTCGCGCAGCGGTCCGAGCTCGGGCCGGCCATGACCATTCCGGTTGCGATGGGGTCCGGTGTCGGCGGTGTCCTCATCGTGGCCCGGCTGCACGGCAGCCCCGTCTTCGGCGTCCGAGACCTCGACATGGGCACTTCGTTCGCCAGCCACGTCAGCGTGTCGATCGAGCGTGCCGAGTCACGCATGGTTCGTCAGCGCGTGGCCCTCCTGGAGGAACGCAGCCGCATCGCCCGCGACCTGCACGACCACGTCATCCAGCGTCTCTACGCCACGGGTCTCAGCCTGCAGGCCGTGGCGATGAAGCTTCCGGCCGAGGCAGCCGAGGACGTCACCGGTCAGATCCGAGAGATCGATGCGTCGATCGCCCAGATCCGCCAGAGCATCTTCGCCCTCAACCGCGACTCCCAGGTCACGACAGTCAACCTGCGGGCACGCGTGCTCGAGATCGTCGACCGCGTCGAGACCCAGGAAGCCACCGGACTACGGCCCCGGGTGACATTCCTGGGTCCTGTCGACCTCATGGCTGACGCCACCTTGACCGACGACGTGGCAGCAGTCGTGACCGAAGCTCTCGCGAACGTGCAGCGACACGCCGACGCCCAGAAGGTGGATCTCGTCATCTCGGCCGCCGCAGGGCAGGTCACGGTCGAGGTCACCGACGACGGCACCGGCCCGGGCGCAAGCCCCAGGCTCAGCGGACTCGCCAACCTGCGCGCCCGCGCCGAGGGTCACGGCGGTTCGTTCGAGCTGCTGCCCGCGTCGGGCGGCGGCACGCAGATGATCTGGTCCGTCCCGGCCTGACCCAGACTGAGCGGGGCGGAGCAGTCGGAAAGGACAGCCGGAAAAGCAATCAGGAACCCGAGGTGGAACGGTCCGCATACCCGAAGGAGCGGGCCGTTGGTCACCTCAGGTGGAGTGGAGACGAGTGGCGAACACGGCCGCTTGCGTGCGGCTCACCAGGCCCAGCTTGGCCAGCACGTTCGACATGTAGTTCTTGACCGTCTTCTCGGCGAGGAAGAGCTTCTCGCCGATCTGCTTGTTGGTCATGCCCTCGGCCACCAGCTCCAGGATGCGGCGCTCCTGGGGCGTGAGGGTCTTGAGCTCCTCCGGCTCCCCCGGCGCGCCCTCGCGCAGTCGCTCCATGACCCGGGCCGTGACACCGGGATCGAGAAGAGAACCGCCCGCAGCGACGTGCCGCACGGCGCTCAGCAGGTCCTGACTCGTCACCTGCTTGAGGATGTAGCCGGCGGCGCCCGCCATGATGGCGGCGAACAGCGCCTCGTCGTCGTCGTAGGACGTCAGGATGATGGCCTGCACGGACGGCTCGGACGAGCGGATCTGGCGGCACACCTCGACACCACTGCCGTCGGGTAGTCGGGCGTCAAGCATCGCGACGTCGGGGCGCAGCGCCGGGATGCGGGCGATGGCCGATGCGGCCGTTCCGGCCTCACCCACCACCTCGATGTCCCCGGCACTCTCCAACAGCTTGCGCAGGCCCATGCGGACCATCTCGTGATCGTCGAGCAGGAACACGCGAATTGTCATCAAGATCTCCTCGTCGACACCTCATGCCAACACTCCAGTGTGTACCCGTTCTCGATCGTTTCATGACGACGAAAGTCCTCGATCCGCGCTGAAGGTCCTGCCGTCCTCCTGGCTCGATCGTGGCGCACGCGCGGACCGGCGTGGCCTGCGTCTGGTGGCCACCATGCTGCAGGATCGAGCACGTCGCCTCATCGGTCCGCACCCACCGCAGACCAGAGGACCCTTCGTGAGCGCTGCGATCCTCCTCGCGCCATCGGACCAGCGTCATCGTGACGGTGATGATCGTGCTCGCCGCCTGGCTCTCGCAGGATGGCTGAGCGCACGGATCGGCGCCAGCAGCGTGCGCGTGGCGGTCACGCGCATCGTGATCGGCGGAACCGCCGGGCTCGGACTGACCTACGCGATCGGTCGAGCGTTCGGCACTGTCGTGGGCTAGTCGCTGACGCCGGGCCCGACACCCGCCAGCAGGTGCAGAGGTCCACACCTTCGAGGGCTTCTGGCCGTGGTGTGTCAACGCTCCGACCCCCAGACTGGATGTCTGCAGGTGCAGGCGGCCGATGCCAACTCGGCCCTCGCCTGCGTGAAGGAGTCCCATGACCGAGCATGTTCCGACCTCTCCCACGCCGACCACAGTCACGACGAACAGTCACTTCACGGTGCTCACCGAGGACGAGTGCCTCGACCTGCTGACCACCACGACCGTGGGCCGCATCGCCTTCGTCGACGACGAGGGCCTGCAGCTCCTGCCGCTGAACTTTGCAGTCGTCGATGGCGAGATCTACTTCCGGACCGACCCGTCCAGCGTCCTGCACGCCTTGGGCGAAGGGTGCGCGGTGGCGTTCGAGATCGACCACCACAGCGAGGTGTCCCCCTCCGGGTGGAACGTCACGGTCAAGGGCAGCACGAAGCGAGTTTCCGACCCGGACCTCCGCGATCACGTGATCGTCACACCTGCGCTGCGACCGTGGGCCGGAGGTCCGCGCGGTGAGGTAATTCACCTCAGCCGCAGCTCCCTGGGCGGTCGACGGGTGCGTCGTACGTAGACGTCAGCTCGTCACCGACCGCGCTCCGCGTCGACACAGTCCCGCAGTCGCGACTCGACGTCGTCGTCGGAGCAGAATCCTCGGCCGCGGCGCTTGAGACACATCAGGCCGAGCAGCGCTCCGTCAGCGTCGACCACCGCCAGGCGGCGGCGTCCCTGATCGACGAGCATCTGCTCGATCGAGGCGACCGATGTGCCGGGCCCGACGGTCCGGCCCTCCAGCGTCGCCCACCGCAGCGCCAGCCCGACCGCCGCAGGCTCTGGCAGGTCCGATCGCGTGACGGTCCCGACGAGCTTCGTGCCATCGGTCAGCAGAACCATGTGCAGATGGTCGTCGCGCAGCACGGTGCGCGCCTCGCCGATCGACGCGTTGGCTGACAGCGTTCTCGGGCGACGCATCATGACGTCCCCGGCGGTGCTGTGCGAGCTCATCAGGGAATTGTGTCTCACCTGCTTGCTCGCCGCACACAGCATCACTCAGCCAGGGTCGTTCGGGTGCCGGTCGCCCAACCATGTCTCACCGCGACGACGTCACCGGTGTCCCTGAGGTCTTCCCATGGGTGGTCGGGCGGCGCCGCGTGACAGCGGTCAGCAGGACGACCGTGTCCTCGAGGGCCTCGAGGGTATGCAGTGCGCCAGCGCGGTCAGCGATGTGTTCGACACGTGTCCTCCTCCTCGGGGTGGACGGCGGTCAGTCCGCCGCCCTCGTTCTCCCAGCGAGATACCGCCCTCGCTCGTCGCTGGACCTGCAGGAGGTCGAGATCGTCGCTCTCGGGAATCGTCATCATCAGTGCGCGCACCTTCCCTGGTCGCCAGGTCATGTCTGCTCGGCGGAGGTGTACTCGGCAGTGCCGTAGTCGAGCGGCACGACGACGACCGGGCACTCCGCGCGGCGCAGCACCGCACGAGCAACCGGGCGGATCAGCGCGAGGGGTGAATGGCTCTGCGGGCGGCCCAGGATCAGGACGGCGGCGCTCGCCGTGGCCTCGATGCATGCTTCGGTCGCTCCGCCCGACGACGTGGACCGCAACACCTGCACGCCCGGAAACTGCTCCTGCCACCCGGCCACGACCTCGGCCTGGGTGGCCCGGTACATCTCCAGGTCGGCATCGAGGGTTCCGGCGGGGGCCGCGTAGATCACGTGCAGCTCTACCTCGCGCAGGTCGGCCTGCTCGAAGGCGTACCGCAGGGGACCGACGGCCGACGTCTTGCCGTCGATCGCCACGACGACCCCGCCGTCGCCGCTGCCCGACGAGACCTCCTCCGGCACAACCGCGACCGGACACGCCGCGACTCGGGCGAGGTGCGAGGACAGCTCGCCGTCGAGGAACCGCTCGAACCACGGAATGTCGTCCGCACCGATCACCAGCTCCGAGCCGGTTCGTGCCTCTTCAGCCAGGATCGCTGTCACTCCCCCGTACTCGACCACGTAGGTGGACTCCACGGTCGGCGCCGCCTGCGTCACGACGGTTCGGGCCTGGTCGAGAACCCGTTCGGCATCGGTCCGCATCGCCGTGGAGGCGTCGGGCGCCACCACGAACTCGGCGCCCAGCGCTGGCAGTGACCAGCAGTGCACGATCCGCAAGGGCCGACCACGACGCTCCGCCTCGATGGCGGCGTACTGGAGCACCGCTGGTTGGTCGTCGGCGACACCGACGACGACGGGGCGTGACTGCTTGGACATGAGGTCTCCTCAAGAGGTTTGACTCCGATCATGACCTCGGCGCGCGCCCCCGCACACGGTCCAAGGCCCACGATCACCGG
The DNA here is from genome assembly GCF_051262695.1 of Aeromicrobium sp. CF3.5. Taxonomy (NCBI): domain Bacteria; kingdom Bacillati; phylum Actinomycetota; class Actinomycetes; order Propionibacteriales; family Nocardioidaceae; genus Aeromicrobium; species Aeromicrobium sp. CF3.5. Next base: position 46,230 of record NZ_JBIMEZ010000008.1, on the reverse strand, counting down.
GACCATCGGCTCTCACCTCGTCCGCGGACCGCCATCGGCCCCGGTCCGCCAGAGGTCCCGTGACCTGGGGTCCTCTGACCGTGGTGCCGGGCGACGGCACGCGAGAGGCTCATCGAACATGACCGAACCCGCGCACCAGCCTCTCCCGGACGACCGCCGAATCTGGCGAGCGGCTGCTGCCACCCAGGACCTCGTCCACGACGCACCGCTCCATGTCGATGTGGCGGGTCACTCGGTCTGCCTGGTCCGCGCCGGCGATGCGGTCCATGCACTGCGGGACGAGTGCAGCCATGGGCAGGTGCGGTTGTCCGCGGGCGACGTCGCCGATGGTTTGATCGAGTGCTGGCAGCATGGATCGTGCTTCGATCTCACCACCGGTGCTCCGACAGGTCCCCCGGCCACCTCGCCGGTGTCGGTGTACCCCGTGCGCATCGTGCACTCCGTCATCGAGATCTCGCTGCCTCGGTGAGCCGGGTCCGGATACCTTCGAGGTCTGCCCGCACTCGAGCGAAGGAACCACCATGGATCTGTACCGCACCCCCGACGAGCGCTTCGCCGATCTGCCGGACTTCGTCTGGCAGCCCTCCTACGCCGAGGTGGCCGATCCGGACGGTGGCCAGGTGCGCATGGCCTACCTCGACGCCGGGCCCGCCGACGGCCCGGTCGCGCTGCTCCTGCACGGCGAGCCCAGCTGGTCGTTCCTGTACCGCGACGTCATCGGCGAGCTGGTCGACTCGGGGGTGCGATGCCTCGCGCCGGACCTGATCGGTTTCGGGCGCTCGGACAAACCGCTGGCCATCGCGGACCACAGCTACGCGCGCCACGTGGAATGGGTGCGTGAGCTGGCCTTCGACCACCTCGACCTGCGCGACGTGACGATGGTCGGTCAGGACTGGGGCGGCCTGATCGGCCTGCGGCTCGTGGCCGAGCACCCCGACCGATTCGCCCGCGTGGTCGCAGCCAACACCGGCCTGCCCACCGGAGACTTCCGCATGCCCGATGTGTGGTGGAGCTTTCGCGAGGCTGTCGAGACCGCCCAGGTGCTCGACGTGGGACGTCTGGTGGCCTCGGGGTGTGCTCGCAGCATGGATGCCGACGTCCGCGCCGCCTACGACGCGCCGTTCCCCACCGAGGAGTCCAAGGCCGGACCGCGCGCGATGCCCGGCCTGGTGCCCAACACGACCGACGACCCGGCCACCGAGGCCAACCGGGCCGCGTGGGAGGTGCTGCAGCAGTGGGACAAGCCCTTCCTGACCGCCTTCGGCGACAGCGATCCCATCACCGGCGCCATGGCCCCGATCCTGCGCAAGCTCGTGCCCGGTGCTGCGGGACTCGATCACCCGACGATCGAGCGCGCCGGACACTTCCTGCAAGAAGACGCAGGCACCGACCTCGGCCAAGCCGTCGCGAACTTCATCGCAACCACCTGACGCCCAGACGACGAGCTCAGACGGCGTCCCCGCGCTTGCGCGGCACAGGTGCGTGCCAGTTGCGGCGGATGGCCAGCAGGCGCCAGGCCAGGCACACGCCTCCGCCGGCCACACCGGTCAGCCACAACGGCTGCTCGTTCATGTGCAGCAGGGCCGCGATCAGCGCCCCGACGAGCGCCGGAGTCGCGTACAGCTCGGCATGGAAGACCTCAGGTGGCCGGTGCGTCAGCAGGTCGCGCACCATGCCGCCACCGATTCCGGTGACCATGCCCATCAGCGCGGCCGGAATGGGGCCCAGCCCGTAGTCGGTGGCCTTGACCGCACCGGTCACGCAGAACAGTGCCAGGCCGAACGCGTCGAGAATCTTGATGGCCCGTTCGCGCCGCCCCAGCGACGGGTGGAACCAGAACGTGATCAGTCCTGCGGCGGTGGGGACCACCAGGTAGCGCCAGTCCGCCAGGGCTGCCGGGGGCACGGCGTCGATCAGCACGTCGCGCAGGAAACCTCCGCCCAGCCCGGTCGTGCCGGCCAGCACCAGCACCCCGAACAAGTCGAAGCCCTTGCGCACGCCCACCAGCGCGCCCGCCGTGGCGAACACGAAGATTCCAGCGAGGTCGAACACGACCAGCAGAAGAGGCGGGGAGGGCACCAGCCAACGGTACTGGGCCACGTCTCCGAGCAACACGTCCCAGCCTTCCGGGCCTGCCCGTACGCTGTCGAGGTGGAACCGGGTCAGAGAACAGCCGCCGCACTCGTGTTCGGATCGTCGGCGGCGGTCCTCGTCGTCGAGCTGGTGGCTCTGCGGCTGCTCGCTCCGTATCTAGGCCTGACGCTGGAGACCAGCACCCTGGTCATCGGCATCGCGCTGACCGCCATCGCCTTCGGCTCCTGGTACGGCGGCATCGTCGCCGACCGGATCGCACCCGAACGCCTGCTCTCTCCCCTGCTCGGCATCTCCGGAGCCGTCGTCGCCGTGACTCCGTCGATCGTGCGCAGCACCGGCGAGTGGGCCCTGCCGCTGCTGATCCTGGTCGCCGGCGCGACCATCCTGGTGCCCGGCGCGCTGCTGTCGGCCGTCACACCGATCGTGACCAAGCTGCGCCTCACCACGCTCGACGAGACCGGCGCGGTGGTGGGACGTCTGTCCGGCATCAGCACGGCCGGAGCGATCGTCGGCACCATCGTGACCGGGTTCATCCTGGTGTCGCGGGTCCCAGTCAGCGCCATCCTGATCGGCCTGGGCATCGTGCTCATGATCACCGCCGTGCTCCTCGTCGCAGGGGCCCGACGCCGCGGCGCCTCCGCCGCCCTCGTGGCGGTGACCCTCGCCTCGACGCTGGCCGCGCAGACTGCTCCCGGCGCATGCGACGTCGAGACGCGATACCACTGCGCGGTCGTCGAGACCGACGCCGAGAACGCCGACGCGCGCGTCCTCGTGCTGGACAACCTCCGCCACTCGTACGTCGACCTGGCCGACCCCACCCACCTTGAGTTCGAGTACGTGCAAGCCATCGCCTCCGTGGTGGACACCGCGTACCCCAGCTCCGAACCGCTACAGGCCTATCACCTCGGCGGCGGGGGGCTGACCTTCCCGCGCTACCTCGCCGAGGACCGTCCCGGCACCAGCAGCCTGGTCTCGGAGATCGACCCCGGCGTGGTCCGGATCGACCGCCGCGAGCTGGGCCTCGATGACACACCCGGCGTCGACGTCCGCGTCGAGGACGGCCGCCTGGGCCTGCGTCGCCTCGACACCGACAGTCGCAACCTGGTCATCGGCGATGCCTTCGGTGGGGTCAGCGTCCCGTGGCACCTCACGACCACCGAGGCGATCGACGACATCCGACGCGTGCTCACCGACGACGGACTGTACGTGGCCAACCTGATCGACCACGGCGACCTGAACTTCGCCCGCGCCGAGGTCGCCACCCTGCAGTCGCGATTCGCCCACGTGGCCATCACCGGCGAGCCGGCCGACATCGGGCTCGTCGACAGTGACCGTGGAGCCAATTCTCGTGGAGATGGCGGAAATCTCGTCGTCGTCGCGTCGGACGCCCCGCTCGACGCCGCCCGTGTGCAGGAGTCCTTCGACGGTCGGGACCTCGCCTGGGCGGTCGCGGACGGTGCGGCTCTCGACGCCTGGGTCGGCGATGCGCAGATCCTGACCGACGACCTCGCGCCGGTCGACCAGCTGCTGCAGCCGTTCCCGTCAGCCAACCGCACCCGCTGAACGTGACAAATACCTCACCTCTCAGATGCGGGATCTGAGCAGGCGAACAGGTTGGATGGTGAGAGCACCACCCTCACAAAGGAGTTCCGTTGCCTCGCATCGCTCGTCGTACGTTCGTCGCCGCCCCCGCCGACATGGTCTGGACCCTCATCCAGGAGTTCGACCGTTGGCACCCGCGCCTGAACATCTACGCAGGCGGTCCGGAGTCGGACCCCGACATCGTCGTCACCGTCCTCGAGCGCGATGACGCGACGTACACCCTCACGTACTCGATGCCCGAGCCGCCGTTCCCGATCACCGATCACCGCGCCACCATCTCGGTCACGGTCGACCGCGACACCACCTGCTACGTCGAGTGGTCCGCAGAGTTCGAGTCCGATCCGGGCATCATGCACATGCTGGAGGACCAGCTGGGCGACGACGTCTTCTCCCACGCCCTCGACAAGCTGGCCACCGCGGCCCACGAGCAGCAGGCCGCGGCCGTTCTCGGCACCGGTACCTCCGCCGCCTGACCGAACTCGTGTGAGGATCGCTGCATGAGCGATCCCTTTCTCGATTTCTCCGGCATCTCCGCGATCTACTTCAACGGCACGTTGACGCGCTCCCCCGGGCGCAGCCACACCGATGGTCTGATCGAGGCGAGCGCGCACATCATGCGCACCAACGGAGTCGATGTCGAGGTGATCCGCACGATCGACGAGGACATCGCGACGGGGATCTACCCCGACATGACCGAGCACGGGTGGTCGTCCGACGCGTGGCCGGCCATCTACGAGCGGGTCAAGGCGGCCGACATCCTCGTCATCTGCGGTCCGATCTGGCTCGGCGACAACTCCAGCATGACCAAGAAGATCATCGAGCGCCTCTACGGCAACTCCGGCGAGCTCAACGACGACGGACAGTCCTCGTACTACGGCACGGCCGGCGGGTCGCTGATCACCGGAAACGAGGACGGCCTCAAGCACTGCACCATGAACATCCTGTACAGCCTCCAGCACCTCGGGTGCACGATCCCGCCGCAGGCCGACGCCGGCTGGATCGGCGAGGTCGGCCCCGGTCCGTCGTACCTCGACGAGGACTCCGGTGGCCCCGAGAACGACTTCACCAACAAGAACACCACGTTCATGACGTGGAACCTCATGCACCTGGCGGCGATGCTCCAGCGGGCCGGCGGCATCCCCGCCCACGGCAACGTGCGGCCCGCCTGGGAGGACGGCGCCCGGTACGACTTCGAGAACCCGGAGTACCGCTGAGCCCGACGGGTGATCCGGTGGCTCACCGGGTCAGCGACTTCGTCGCGGACCGCTGGCTCACCGGATGGGTCCGGTTGCGGGGCCTGCGGGTCGAGACGCTTGACGGCTGGCCGCTGGTGCACGTCAACTCGCTCTCCCGGCGCACCGAGCTGATCTGCGCCGATCCCTCCCTCGACGTGGTTCGTGAGCTCCTCCCCCACGTCGCCGACGATCCCGAGGCGATGCTCACCGTGGTGGGAGCTGATCTCTCCGCCTGCCGTGCGGCAGCGTGGGGCGCAGGGGTGCGCGTCGCGCGGGACGACGAGACGCTGATGACCACCCACCTGAGCACCGATCGGGCCACTGCCGCAGTGCCGCCGGGACTGCACACCGACATCGAGATCGTGGGATCCCGCTTGATCTATCGCGTCATCGACTCCGACCGTGTCGCGGCCGAGGGCACTCTCGGGATCGACGACGGCTGGGCCACGTTCGACGAGATCGAGACACTGCCGTCACATCGTCGGCGCGGCCTCGGCCGCCACGTCATGACCGTGCTGTCCGCTCGGGCCGTCGAGGCTGGAGCGACTCAAGGCATCCTGGCGGCGACAGCCGACGGGCGCGCCCTGTACGAGTCGCTGGGCTGGACGGTCGAGCGTGAACTGATCTCGTTGGTGGGCGAGAGCGAACACACCACGTCCCAGTGACCCTCGGCCGCGCAGGTCGTCCCCTGCCTCGGTCACACGACAACGACCGGACGGTCCGCCCCGAAGTCGAGCGGCACCACCACCACCGGACAGTGCGCACCCTGCAGCACGGTGCGCGCGACGGGCCACAGCATCGTGAGCGGGGTGTCGTGTCCGTGGTGCTGACCCATGACGAGCAGCGAGGCGTTGAAGGTGGCGCGGATGCTGGCGTCCGACGCGGACCCGTCACTGGTCGATCTCACCACCTCGACGCTCGGGAACTGCTCCTGCCAGCCGGCGACGACTTCGGCCACGCTGGCCCGGTGCGCCGTCAGCCCCGGGCCGAACGTGGTGGCGGGTGCCGCGTGCAGCACGTGCAGGGGCTCACCGCGCACGTCGGCCTGCTCGAAGGCGTACCGCAGCGGTCCGGCCGCTGAGGTCTCCCCGTTGATCGTCACCACCACTCCCCAGGTCGCACGGTCGGTGCCGGCGAGCTCGCCACGCTCGGGGACGAACACCACCGGGCAGGTCGCGACCCGCGCCAGGTGCGACGACAACCCGCCGCCGCGGACGCGCTCGAACCACGGCACGTCGTCCGACCCGAGGATTATCACGGCCGCGGTGCGCGCCTCGACGGCCAAGGCGCCGGCGGTTACCGCGTTGATCGCGATCAGCTCGAGCTCGAGGCCGGCGTCGATCTTGGAGACGAGGCGGCCGGTGCGATCGAGCAGCTCGTCGGAGTCGGCCTTCAGCACCGCAGTCGTGCCGGCGGCGACCGCGTACTCGGCACCGACGGTCGGCAGCGCCCAGCAGTGAACGACCCGCAGGGCCCTCCCCAGACGTCGCGCTTCGGCGACGGCGTACTGGACCACGGTGGGCTGGTCGGTGGCGAGGCCGACGACGACAGGGTGGGGCGTGCTGCTCATGGGGTCTCCTGGGTGGGGTACCTCCACGATGCACCCGGACACTGCGGGCGCCCACCGGCTTAGGGCCAGGATCCGCAGGACCATCGTCCGTGCGTCTCTGCCTGGACTCCGATCGGGCGTTCGACCCACCCCTCGACCAGCGCCGTCAGGCGTCGGCAGCGAGTCGCGCGGCCTTCCGCGCCCGCAGACGTCAACAACATCGACGACGCGGCCCTCGCTGCCGGCATCCACCTGTGCGACATCGGCGGAACCATGACTCGGCCCCAGAGCTGGATCAGTGCGATCTCGGCCTACAACGACTCGGTGGAGTACAACAACGACGTCGCCGACGCGGCCGACTTCTACGCGACCCAGCGCTGAGGAGTCCCTAGACCACCGCCGTGCGTCGGCAGACCTCGTGCCACGGCGTCGGCTCCATGGCGAAGTGCGCACGAGCCGCAGAGTCGTCGAGCACGTGCGGCTTGGTCCACTGGTAGGACAGCTCGCTGATCTCGCGCATCATCGGCATCAGTCGAGCCATCGCACCAAGCGCCAGCATGGGAATGTTCGAGACCTTCACCGGTTCGTGATCGACGCTGGCCAGCACGGCGGTGAGCGCAGCCTCCTGCGACACAGCCCGATTGCTCGGCACGTTCCAGATCCGTCCGTGCGCCGACGGGTCCTCGGCCGCCGCGACCAGCAGTCGTGCCACGTCGAGCACGTCGGTGAAGGTGTGGGGCACGTCGGTCCGGCCGATCACCCAGGCACGCTTGCCCTGCAACGCACCGGGAATCTGGCGCGAGATGTGGCCATTCTGGCCGACTCCGGTGCCCATGTAGTCCGAGCCCCGGACCTCCACCGCGCGGATGCGACCCGCGTCGTGGAGGGCCACGGCGTCGGCCCACATGCGGGCCCGCAGCACGCCCTTGTGGTCGGTGGCGGCGTCGGGCAGCGACTCGACCATCGGCACCCCGACCGGGCCGTACGGGTAGAGGTTGCCGGTGATCGCGTACACGGCGCCCGAGCGCTCGGCCGCGGCGAGGAATGCCGCTGCGAGCGGGGGCCAGACTTCGTCCCACGTCGTGTAGTCGCCCGGGTTGGCGCAGTTGTACAACACCGAGACACCGTCCGAGGCGGCGCTGAGCGCATCGGCGTCCGAGGCGTCGAGCGCGACGTGCTGCACGCCGTCGATGCCGGTGTCGGTGCCCGAGCGGGTCGCGACGGTGATCTCCGATCCGCGGGCTGCGAGCAGTTGGGCGACGTGCCGGCCGACGGGACCGGCTCCAACGACGAGGTGACGATCAGTCATGGTGCGTACCTTTCGAGCGGGGAGAGCACCGCTCTCGCCATAACCCTCGCACCCTTCGGCAGATAAAGCAAGAGCATTGCTCTCGGTTGTTGCACCTGCTCTCGCCGTCTGGCACGGTGAGGCCATGGACACCCCGTCGAAGACCGCTCGTCAGCGCGCCCGCGAGGAGATCACCGCCGAGATCCTTACCGCCGCACGCGCTCGCCTGGCCGAGGTCGGCCCCGGCGAGCTGTCGCTGCGGTCGGTGGCACGCGACGTCGGCATGGTGTCGTCCGCGGTGTACCGCTACTTCCCCAGCCGCGACCATCTGCTGACCGCACTTCTCGTGCAGGCCTACGACGAGCTGGGCGACGCCGCCGAGTCCGCCGACACCGGAGGGGCGCCGCTCGACCGCTGGTTGGCGGTCTGCCGCGCCACCCGCACCTGGGCACTCACGCACCGCCACGAGTACGCACTGCTCTACGGCTCCCCCGTGCTCGGGTACGCCGCCCCGCAGGCCACCGTCGCGCCGGCCACCCGCGTGGTCGTGCGACTGGTCGAGATCGTCGTGGCGGCACACGTGGCCGGAGGGACCCCCAGCAGTCCCATCGGATCGGGCTTCGGCCGGTCGGTGCAGGGCGCCGCCGAGTTCGTCATCAACCTCGAGGGCGCGGCCGACGCCCCGCCGGAGGTCGTGGGCCGCACGCTGATGGCGTGGTCGGGCCTGTTCGGAGTCATCTCATTCGAGCTGTGGGGCCACCTCGTCGGCTCGATCACCCACCACGACACCTACTTCGACCAGGTCGCCCTTCGCCTCGCTGCCGACGCTGGTGTCACATGATTCCCAGGAGAACCCCGGATCGCAACGCTTCACCCCTGTTGCAACAAGGGCGAAGCGACAACTTTCGGGGTTCTCCTGGGAATCAGGAGGTCAGGACTCCCACGCGCGGAAGCCGAGGACGATCAGGCGCATCTGCCGGCGGGCGCCGTCCTTGATCTGCTCCTCGAGATCAGTTCGGCCCTCGGGGGTCTCCACGACCTCCTCGGCGTTGGAGACCATGTTGCGCACGAACAGTCGCGAGACCATCTGCACGTCCTCGGTCGACCAGGTCTCGATGTTGGGCAGGCGCGCCAGCACCACCGCGAGCTCACTGACGAACAGGTCCAGCTCGTGGCGAATCGCCTGACGCACCACCACTGAGCCGCTGACCCGCTCGCGCGACACGAAGGCGAAGTGCGTCCTGGACACCTTGACCGACTCGACCAGCACCTCCGCCGCCGCGTCGATGATGTTGTCGAGCACCTTGGGGTCCCGCTGCGCCTCACGGATCATCCGTCGCAACGTCGAGAAGGACTGCTCCACCAGAGCGAGACCGAGCTGGTCCATCGACTCGAAGTGTCGGTAGAAGGCCGTGGGCACCACACCGGCCTGGCGAGCCACCTGTCGCAGACTGATCTGGGCGAATCCGTGCTGGCTCGCCAGCTGGAGCGCAGCGTCCATGATCGCCTGGCGCGTGCGTCCCTTCTGCGCCTGCCGCGACTCTCCGGCCACCTCGGTCATGGCCCCATCCTAGTGAGAGGTTCTCAGTGCACACCCGTACCCCCGCCGAGCCCGCGTGGTCGAGGTCACCAGCGCGTCACCTTGCATGATGCGATCAAGCACGACATGCTTTGGGTGTACGGACGTTCACTGAAAGAGGGAGGCACGCCATGGGCATCATCCGCTCGACGCTCACATCGCGCCCCGTGGCTGCCCTGACCTCCCCGCACCACATCGATGACTACCTCGAGCGCGTCCACCCTCGTGCGACTGCCGCGGCCGTGCGGGCCCGCGTGCTCGAGGTCCGTCGCGAGACCGGCGACGCCAGCACCGTGGTGCTGCGAGCCAATGGCGCCTGGAAGGGCTTCGAGCCGGGCCAGCACGTGCAGTTCGGCGTCGAGGTCGACGGCACTCGTCGGGTGCGCGTGTTCTCCGTCGCCAGCAGCGCCGTCGCCACGTCCCGGCGCGGCCGGCGCATCTTCAGCGTCTCGGTCAAGGCGCACCCCGACGGCTACGTGTCGCAGTTCCTGCACCACGAGCTGAAGCCCGGCACCACGGTCTACCTGTCCCAGGCCGAGGGTGAGTTCGTCCTTCCGGCCCAGGTCCCCGATCGGGTCCTGCTGCTCAGCGGCGGCTCAGGCATCACGCCGGTCATGTCGATGGTTCGCACCCTGCACGACCGCCAGCACTCCGGACGCATCACCTTCGTGCACTACGCGCGCACCCGCGCCGACGAGATGTTCACCGCGGAGCTCGACGAGCTCGAGGCCTCCGGGGTCGAGACCGTGCGGGTGTACACGCGTGAGAGCGAGTCCGATGCCCAGCTGACCGGTCGTTTCACGATCGATCACCTCAAGCGCCTGGGCATCGACCCGGTCGACACGCTCACCTACGCCTGTGGCCCCGCCGGACTGATCGCCACGGTGCGCGACACCTACGCCGACCTCGGCGCAACAGACCAGCTGCGCATGGAGTACTTCAAGGTGCCCACCGTCGATCCAGCCCTGCTGGAGCAGAACGCCGCCGAGGCGACCGGAACGCTGGAGTTCGACGTGTCCGGCACCCGGATCGCGAACACCGGCGGCACCATCCTCGAGCAGGCCGAGGTGGCCGGACTGACTCCGGCCTACGGCTGCCGCATGGGCGTGTGCAACACCTGCGCCGTCAAGAAGCTCGGCGGAGCCGTCCGCCACGTCGTCAGTGGCGAAATCAAGGCCAGCACCGACGAAACCGTCAAGATCTGCGTCCACGTTCCCGTCGGCGACGTCTCCGTCGCCCTCTAGCCAGCACCTCTCAGTAGGAGGAAGCCATGTCCCACAAGCTCGCACCCATTGCGCCCCTGAGCGCGACCAATCACAACCAGGCACCCCAGCCCCTGGTCGGCGCCGATGCCACCAAGCGCGCCACCATCGGTACCGACATGCTCACCTACGAGCAGCTCGAGGAGTTCGGCGACGAGCTCGACGCCGTGCGCCAGCGCGTGCTGGACGACCTGGGTCAGGCCGACGCCAACTACATCCGCCGCGTCATCCGCGTGCAGCAGTCCGCCGAGATCCTCGGACGCATCACCATCTTCGGCGGAGTCTTCTCCATCTGGGCGATCGTCGCGGGCGTGCTCCTGCTCGGCCTGTCCAAGATCCTCGACAACATGGAGATCGGGCACAACGTCATGCACGGCCAGTACGACTGGATGAACGACCCGGTCGTCGACGCCAAGAACTACGAGTGGGACAACGCCGCCAACGCGCAGGACTGGAAGCACGGGCACAACTACATCCACCACACGTACACCAACATTCACGGCCTCGATCGCGACATCGGCTACGGGCTGCTGCGCATCGACGACGAGCAGCCCTGGTACCCCAACCACCGCTTCAACCTGCCGTTGGCGTTCACCCTCATGCTGTTCTTCGAGTGGGGCGTGGCGTACCACGGCATCGAGCTCGACGACTATCTCGGCGGCAAGATGACCAAGAAGGAGTTCGCCGATCGCAAGAGCCGCGCGGCCCAGAAGGCACGTCGCCAGCTGACCAAGGACTTCATCGCCTACCCCGCCATCGCCCTCGCGCTGATCCCGTTCGCCGGCTGGTGGGCCCCGCTGGCCGTCATGGGCGCGAACCTCGTGGCCAACCTGATCCGCAACATCTGGACCTTCCTGATCATCTTCTGCGGCCACTTCCCGGCCGAGGTCGCGACCTTCGCCGAGGAGGACGCCCAGAACGAGACCCGTGGCCAGTGGTACCTGCGTCAGCTGCTCGGTTCGGCCAACATCAGCGGAAGCCGCCCGTTCCACATCCTGTCGGGCAACCTCAGCCACCAGATCGAGCACCACCTCTTCCCCGACATCCCGGCGCGCCGCTACCCCGCGGTCGCACGCGAGGTCCGGCCCCTGGTCGAGAAGTACGGTCTGCAGTACAACTCCGGCCGCCTGTCTCGTCAGCTGTGGAGCGTGGCCCGCCAGCTCGGCGCCTACGGCGTCAAGCCCCAGGACCCCTACAAGCAGGGCAAGAGCCCGGAGTCCAAGGCGCTGCGCCGGGCCAAGCGTGAGGCCGAGGCCGCACAGAGCGACGAGACATCGGGTACGCCACACTTGACAGCATGAGTCTGAACCGGCCCGAGATCACGAAGGACGTCCTCCAGCAGTCCGCCGAGGCCGCCATCACCAGCGCCGGGCACGTCGCGGCCATCGTGTTCGAGTCCGCACGAAAGATCACGCACGAGCTGGGCGCCTTCGCGACCGAGATCTTCGAGATCGCGGAGGCGAGTCGGCGCGCGGGGTCGGACATCGATCACACCGCCCGCAGCAAGCCGACCCGGGGCTAGCGCCGAATGACAGACATGAGCTCCTCACCAGTGCGTTCGGTCGCCGTCGTCGGATCGGGTGTCTCCGGACTGACGGCCGCCTACCTGCTGCGCCGGGCCGGGCACGACGTCACCGTCTTCGAGTCCGATGACCGATTCGGCGGGCACGCCCACACGCACACCATCGACGACCCGCACGCCCAGCACCGGGTCGACTCGGGGTTCATCGTCCACAACGACCGCACCTACCCGCACCTGCGTCGCCTGTTCGCCGAGCTCGACGTCGACGTCCACGCCACCGAGATGTCGATGAGCATCTCCTGCGAGGGATGCGGGCTGGAGTTCGCCGGTGGCCGGGGCGGCAAGGGAATCTTCGCCCAGAAGCGCCGCCTGCTCGATGTGCAGTACCTGCGCATGTTGCTGGGCGTCAAGCGCTTCGGGCGTCTGGCCAACGAGCTGCTGGAGTCGCCGGAGTCCGCCGACGAACCGCAGACCTACGGCGACTTCCTCGACCAGCACGGCTTCGACGAGTACTTCCTCTCGCACTACGCGGTGCCGGTCGTGTCGTGCGTGTGGTCCTCGGGTCACGAGACGGCCCTGCAGTACCCGGCCCGCTACCTGTTCACCTTCCTCAAGCACCACGGCTTCCTGTCCATCAAGGGCTCGCCGCAGTGGTACACGGTCGTGGGTGGCTCGCACTCCTACATCGACAAGGTCACCGCCGCGATCGGCGACGTGCGTGCCAGCACCCCGATCCGCCAGATCACCCGCACCGAGAACACCGACGGCACGCACGGCGTCGAGCTCCTCGACGACTCCGGCAGCATCCATCACGCCGACGCGGTCGTCATCGCGACGCACGCCGACGACGCACTCGCGCTGCTGGCCGATCCCACCCCGGACGAGAAGCGCGTTCTGAGCGCGTTCGAGTACTCCCAGAACGAGACGGTCCTGCACCGTGACGGCTCCCTGCTGCCCGCGGCGGAAGCGGCCCGGTCTGCCTGGAACTACCGGATGGACACGTGTGCAGGACGCAGCGACGTGACCGCCGTGACCTACTGGATGAACCGCCTGCAGGGCATCGAGAGCGACCGCCCGTTCCTGGTCACGCTCAACGCGACCGATCGCATCGATCCGGACACGGTGCACGCCACGATGCAGTACACGCACCCCATCTACACCCCCACGTCAGTGGCCGCGCAGGCCGATCTCGGCGCGCTCTTCACCGACACCACGGTCTACGCCGGCGCCTATCACGGCTGGGGATTCCACGAGGACGGCTGCCGGTCCGGCGTCGACGCGGCCGCCGCGTTGGGCGCCACGTGGTGACCGCACCGACCGAGCGCCCCCTCCCCCCGTTGCCGGCTCTGGTGGAGGGAGCGGTGCAGCACAACCGCCGCGGCCCCATCGAGCACCGTTTCAAGAACCGCATCTACCAGTGGCTGGTCGACCTCGACGACCTGCCACGCATGTCGCGCTGGTTACGGCCGTTCTCCACGTTCGTGGCCGCGGATCACATCGGCGATCCGCACCGCTCCATCCGCGAGAACATCGAGACCTTCTGCTCCGCCCACGACGTCGACGTCTCCGGCCACCAGATCATCATGCTGGCCAACGCCCGGATCCTGGGACACACCTTCGACCCGCTGAGCGTGTTCTGGGCCATCGCACCCGACCGCTCGTTGACCTGCGTGGTCGCCGAGGTGCACAACACCTACGGCGAGCGTCACGCCTACCTGCTCGACCTGGACGACCACGGCCGCACCGACGTCGAGAAAGCCTTCTACGTGTCGCCTTTCTACGACGTCGAGGGACGCTACGACCTGAGCTTCACCCTCTCGCCCGAGCACGTCTCGTCCACGGTCGTGCTCAAGCACGACGCGCAGAGTGTCTTCTCGGCCACGTTCGGCGGCCGCCCGTACGCTGCGACACCTCGCCGCCTCCTGCGTCTCCTGGTGCTCATGCCGCTCATGACCCATCGCACCAGCCTTCTGATCCGAATGCACGGTGTCTGGTTGTGGTTGCGGCGCCTGCCCGTGGTCACCCGCCCGACCCACCATCCCCAGAAAGGCACGACATGACGCAGATCGCCGCCGACCGCTGGCCCGGCATCGTCCGCACCCCCAAGACGCCCCTCAAGGCGCGGTTGGCGTCGTGGATCCTGCGACCAGCGGTGAACCGGATCGCCGTCCGGCTGACCTTCCCCGACGGTGATTCCTGGGGATCGGGAGGTCCCGACGCCCCCGAGATGAAGCTGGTGCGCCCCCAGTCGTTCTTCGCCCGGCTCGGCGCGGACACCAAGATTGGCTTCGGCGAGGCCTACATGGCCGGCGACTGGACCACCGGTGACGACACGGATCTCGCCGAGCTGCTGACGCCCTTCGCCGAACGCATCACCCAGCTGGTGCCGCCCACCCTGCAGCGCGCTCGCGTGCTGGTCGACAAGCGACTGCCGCACGCGACTCGCAACTCCGTGGCCGGCTCCCGCAAGAACATCGAGGCGCACTACAACCTGTCCAACGACATGTTCGCGACCTTCCTCGACCCGACCATGTCGTACTCGGCGGCCTGGTTCGACGACAGCACCCCCGACGAGAGCCTCGAGACCGCGCAGCTGCGCAAGATCGACGGCATCCTCGACGCAGCCAACGTCACCGAAGGCACCCGCGTCCTCGAGATCGGCAGCGGCTGGGGCGCACTGGCCGTTCGCGCCGCCGAGCGAGGCGCCCAGGTCACCACCATCACCATCTCCACCGAGCAGGCCGCGCTGGCCCGCGAACGCTTCGCCGCGGCCGGACCAGAGATCGCCGACCGCATCGACCTGCAGCTGGTCGACTACCGCGACGCCACCGGCGAGTACGACGCGATCGTCAGCGTCGAGATGATCGAGGCGGTCGGCGAGGAGTACTGGCCGACCTACTTCGCGAAGATCGACGAGCTGCTCGCCCCTGGTGGCGCCGTCGCGATCCAGGCCATCACGATGGCCCACCACCGCTACCTCACGACCCGCAACTCCTACGGCTGGATCCAGAAGTACATCTTCCCGGGCGGGCTCATCCCGTCGCTCGAGGCGATCGATGAGAACCTCGCGGAGCACACACGTGGTCTGAAGGTCACCGGCAGCCACTCACTGGGTCAGGACTACGCCCGCACGCTGCGCATGTGGCGCGACCGCTTCAACGCCAGCTGGAGCGGCGTGCAGGAGCACGGCTTCGACGAGACCTTCCGTCGCATGTGGGAGTTCTACCTGGCCTACTGCGAGGCCGGCTTCTCCACCGGCTACATCGACGTCTACCAGTTGCGGATGGAACGCGCTGCCTGAAAAATCATTCCTCCACCCATCCGGTGGCCGCTCGGGTCCGAATGACTGAAACCGACACCCCGAGGGAGGGCTGACCATGGCTGAGATTTCGCGACTTCCATCGCCGATCCAAGAAGCGTACGAATGGCAGTACCAAGGCACGTGCCGCACGGTCGACCCGGAGACGTTCTTCTCCCCCGACGCCGAGCGCGGGCCACGACGCCGCAACCGTGAAGCTGCCGCCAAGGCGTTGTGCAACGTGTGTCCGGTGCTCGCGCAGTGCCGTCAGCACGCCCTTCGCGTGCAGGAACCGTACGGCGTGTGGGGCGGGCTGACCATCAACGAGCGGGCCGAGATCATCTCGACCAGCCGTCGAGCTGGCTGACCCTTCACTCACGTCCGCTCAGGAGTCGAAGCGGGGCACGTCGAGCTCATCGGCCAGCGGCCACGGGTTGGCAGCGCAGCCGGCCAACGTCTTGGACTGCTGCTGCATCACCGGAGCGAGTTGCTCGGCCCCGCCGTCGCACGTCACGTGGTCCCGTTCGAGCCAGTGACCGACCTCGTGATTGACGAGCATGTGGCGGTAGTCCCGCACGGACTCCTCGGCCGCGCGCCAGGCACGGGTGGCACTGGTCCAGTTGTCCTGGTTGAGCAGCACGAACCGCCCGACCCGGCAGCTGAAGTCGCTGCTGCACACCGGTGAGTAGCCGGGGATCCGCGACGCTTCGCTCAGCACGATCTCGAGCTCGCCGCCGCTGTCCACCCGCTCGAACGCGATGCCGTCCGCACGCCACCCCCGCGGATCGTCAAGCGTCTGCTGCACCTGTTCGGCGAACTCATCCTCGCCGGTGGTGCTGCCCACGAACGCGATCTCGTAGCGGACCGTCTCGCGCACGGCAGGAAGGTCGCGCTTCACGTCGACGGGCTCAGTCGGACGGGTCACGGTCGCGTGTCCGGCGCGTGAGGCCGTGACCTCGGCGTGCACGGTGCTGCCCACGCTGCGTGGGTCCAGCTGGAGGAACATCATCGTGGCGCCCGGCACCGCAGCTCCGTCGCTGAACCACTGGTACTGGTACTGCAGCCCGCTGACCGACCATTCGCCCTTGGTCACCAACATGGTCGACCCCACCTCGGCCGTACCGCGCAGCTCGGGGGCCTGCTCGTTCGGCAGAGGATCCTTGACGACCGGACCGCTCGGTACCGGCCCCTGGGTCGGGGTGGGTTCGGCTCTGGCGCCCAGCGCGGGTCCGGGCACGACCAGCAGGCTCGTCACCAGGACAAGCATCGCCGGAAGAGCCCGGCGCCACGATCGCACGGCCGCCACACTGGTCACGCTAGCAACGTAGTGCCAGCCACGTCACGCGAACGACTTCATCGCTCTAGGCGTAGAAGGTCTGCTCGACGACGCGCCGCGCCTGCCGCGTGATCCGCAGGTAGTCGTCGACCAGCTCCTCGGAGCCGTCGGCCCCGTAGCCGAGCAGGTGCGCGACGCCGGCTCGCTCCGCGGCGTCCTCGACCATCGACTCGGCGGGCTTGGCCCGCATCAGGACGACCGCGTTGCGGATTCGACTGACCATGCGCCACGCCGCCTCCAGGGAGTCGGCGTCGTCGGTGGCCATCAGATCCGCATCGACCGCGCCGCGCAGCGCAGCGATCGTGCCGGTGGTGCGCATGTCGGGCACGGCGTACGCGTGCTGCATCTGCAGCAGCTGCACGGTCCACTCGACATCGGCCAGCCCGCCTCGACCCAGCTTCAGGTGGGTGTTCGGGTTGGCGCCCCGTGGCAGTCGCTCGGCGTCGACCCGCGCCTTGATGCGCCGGATCTCGCGCACTTCCGGGGCGGTCGCTCCACCATCGGGCCAGCGCAGCGGATTGATCAGATCGGTGAATCGCTCGCACAGGGCAGAGTCGCCGATCGTGGCGCGTGCCCGCAGGAGCGCCTGCGCCTCCCACACCGCCGACCACTTGTCGTAGTAGGAACGGTACGACTCGAAGGAGCGCACCAAGGATCCGTTCTTCCCCTCGGGCCGCAGTTCTGCGTCGAGCTCCAGCGGCGGGTCGTCGCCCGCCGCGGCCAGGGTCTTGCGCATGTTCTGGGCCACGGCGAGCGCTGCGGCAGCGGCCTTCTCAGGCTCTGCTCCCTCGAGCGGATCGTGCACGAACATGACATCGGCGTCCGAGCCGTAGGCGGCCTCGTACCCGCCGAGACGGCCCATCAGGATGACCGCCATCCGCGTCGGCATCGGTCCCCGGTCGGCTTCGACCGCAGTGATCGACGCGGCCAGAGCACCGCGCAGGGTCGCGGTGCCGATGTCGGTCAGCGCGGTGCCCACCTCGAGGATGTCGAGGCGCCCCTGCACGTCGGCGATGCCGACCCGCGACAGCTCGCGGCGACGGATGCGCCGCACCGTGCGGATCGCAGCGGCTCCGTCGGACTGACGGGACACCGCCAGGTCTACCTCGGTGAAGAGCCGCTCGCGGTCACGCGGCACCAGCTCGGCGTCGTCGCCGAGCAGCGCCACGGAGTCTGGTGCGCGCAGGATCAGGTCGGTGACCCAGCGGCTCGACGACAGGACGTGAGCCAGCTGCTCAGCGCTCTCTCCCTCGTCGCGCAGCTTGCGCAGATACCAGTGGGACTCCCCCAGCTCTTCGGAGATGCGCCGGAACGCCAGCAGTCCGGCGTCGGGGTCGGTGGACTCGGCGAACCACGCCAGCATGGCGGGCAGCAACGACCTCTGGATCGAGGCACGTCTGGACACCCCGGTGGTCAGCGACTGGATGTGGGTCAGCGCGCCGCGCGGGTCGCTGAAACCCAGGGCGGTCAGTCGCTGCTCGGCTGCCGCCGGGGTGAGTCGCAGCTGATCGCTGGGCAACGAGGACACCGCTTCGAGCAACGGCTGGTAGAACAGCTTCTCGTGCAGCCGCCGCACGACGCGGCGGTGACCCTGCCAGTCCTTGACCAGGAACTCGGCAGGTTTGGTCCGAAATCCCATGCTGCGACCGATGCGACGCAGGTCCTCGTCGTCCTCGGGCACCAGGTGGGTGCGGCGCAGTCGGTGCAGCTGGATGCGGTGCTCGAGCGTGCGCAGGAACTCGTACGCCTCGGCGAGCGCCGCACCGTCACGACGACCCACGTACCCGCCGTCGATCAGTGCCTCCAGAGCCACCATCGTGGTCGGGCTGCGCAGGCCCTCGTCGACCCGGCCGTGCACCAGCTGCAGCAGCTGGACCGCGAACTCCACGTCCCGCAGGCCGCCGGCACCGAGCTTCAGCTCGCGATCGCGGTGGTGCGCCGGGATGTTCTCGATCACGCGCCGCCGCATCGCGCGGACCTCGGGCACGAAGTTGTCGCGTTGGCTCGAGGTCCAGATCTGCGGCGACAGCGCCGCGAGGTACTCCTCGGCCAGCTCTTCGTCACCGGCGGCGAACCGGGCCTTCAACAGGGCCTGGAACTCCCACGTGCTGGCCCAGCGCTCGTAATAGGCCAGGTGGCTGGCGAGCGACCGCACCAAGGGGCCGTCGCGCCCTTCCGGACGCAGGTTGGGATCGACCTCCCAGATGGTGCCCTCGCCCGTGTGCTGGCCGCACAGACGGATCACCGCCGATGCGAGACGCGTGGCGACCGTCGTGGCGCGATGGTCACTGGCGTCGTCGCTGGCTCCCTCGGGAGTGGCGTGCACGAAGATGACGTCGACGTCGGACACGTAGTTCAGCTCGCGCCCGCCGGTCTTTCCCATCGCCATGATGGTCAGACGGCAGGCGTCGGGATCGGACTCGTCGGCGCGCGCGATGTCCAGCGCGGCACCGAGTGTCGCCACGGCAAGGTCGGACAGCTCGGCCGACGACTGCTCGAAGGTGGTCAGTGCGGTGAGGTCACGGGCGGCCACCTGCAGCAGGGTGCGGTGATACGCGATCCGCAGCGAGTCCGCATCGGTGGCGCGGCCCATCTGTTCACGCATCTGCTGCACCGACAGCGGCGAGCGCGACAGCTCGTGCGCGGCGAGGTCCTCGATGATCTCCGGACGTCGTCCCAGCAGCTCGCCCAACGCCTGGCTGGTGCCGAGCACGATCAGCAGGCGCTGACGCAGCTCGTCATCGGCGAGCAGCTCGTGCAACCGGTCGGTGCCGATCTGCTCGACGATGTGCGCCAGGGCGCTCAGCGCCCCGTCGGGATCGGCGACCGACGACACCTGCTCGATCAGGGCCGCATCTGCGTCGATCTGCTCGATCAGGCGAGTGGCGGCGGCCACATCACGAAAGCCCCGTCGAGCGATGTCGGAGATGTCGGAAGGCACGTGGGCAGAGTACCGATCACTGCAGGCACACCAGCGGGTGAGGCCTCAGACCATGGGCATGAGTCGGTCGATCTCGAACTGCGTGACCTGCGATCGGTAGTCCTGCCACTCCGAGCGCTTGTTGCGCAGGAAGAAGTCGAACACGTGCTCGCCGAGGGTCTCGGCGACCAGCTCGCTGTTCTCCATCGTGCGGATCGCCTCGTCGAGATTGCGCGGCAGCGGAGCGATCCCCATGGCGCGGCGCTCGTACTCGTTGAGCGACCACACGTCGTCCTCGGCCTCCGGGGGGAGCTCGTACTTCTCCTGGATGCCCTTCATGCCGGCGGCCAGCACCAGGGCGAACGCCAGGTACGGGTTGCAGGCGGCGTCGATCGCGCGGTTCTCGATGCGTGCCGAGTTGCCCTTGTGCGGCTTGTACATCGGCACCCGCACCAGCGCCGAGCGGTTGTTGTGTCCCCAGCAGACGTAGTTGGGAGCCTCGCCGCCCCACGCCAAGCGCTTGTAGGAGTTGACCCACTGGTTGGTGACTGCGGTGATCTCGGGGGTGTGCTGCAGGACGCCGGCGACGAAGGCGCGACCCGTGGCGGACAGCTGGTACTGCGCGCCGGCCTCGAAGAAGGCGTTCTCGTCACCCTCGAACAACGACACGTGCGTGTGCATGCCCGATCCGGGGTGCTCGGTGAACGGCTTGGGCATGAACGAGGCCCACTTGCCCTGGGCCAGCGCGACCTCGCGCACGATGGTGCGGAACGTCATGATGTTGTCCGCCGTCGACAACGCGTCGGCGTAGCGCAGGTCGATCTCCTGCTGACCCGGGCCGCCCTCGTGGTGGCTGAACTCCACCGAGATCCCCATGTTCTCGAGCATCGTGATGACCTCACGACGGAAGTCCTGCCCGCCGCCCTGTGCCGTGTGGTCGAAGTAGCCGCTGTCGTCGACCGGGACCGGCCGATCGCCGGGGGCGGGCTTGCCCTTGAACAGGTAGAACTCGATCTCAGGATGCGTGTAGAAGGTGAACCCTGCGTCCTTGGCCTTGCTGAGGGTGCGCTTGAGCACGTAGCGCGGATCGGCGTAGGACGGCGTTCCGTCGGGCATCGTGATGTCGCAGAACATGCGGGCCGTGGCCGGCTGCTCGCCGCGCCACGGCAGGATCTGGAACGTCGAGGCGTCGGGCATCGCGAGCATGTCGGACTCGTGCACGCGTGCGAACCCCTCGATCGCCGATCCGTCGAATCCGATGCCCTCGGCGAAGGCTCCCTCGAGCTCGGCCGGGGCGATCGCCACCGACTTCAACGAGCCCAGCACGTCGGTGAACCACAACCGCACGAATCGGACATCGCGCTCCTCGAGTGCCCGCAGCACAAAGTCTTCCTGCTTTCCCATGCGGGCAGTCTCCCACGCGTGGTGTTTCAGACATGTCACCGAGCCGAGACGGTTCTGGCATTCCTCGTCGCGGGCTGGTGTTCGACGCCGGGTCCTGATTGGCGTTGCACGGCTGACGTCGCCGATCGCTAGGCTCGTCGCGTGCCCCAGCTGCGTCTCGCTCTTGCCCAGGTCAACACCACGGTCGGCGATCTCGCCGGGAATGCCGACGTGGTGGTCGAGTACTGCCGCCGGGCGGCGGCCGACGACGTCCACCTGGTCGTGTTCCCCGAGATGGTGCTGACCGGGTACCCCATCGAGGACCTCGCGATGCGCGCGTCGTTCATCGCGGCGTCGCGGGCCGGAATGGGCGATCTCGCGCGACGCCTGGACGACGAGGGGTGTGGCGACCTGGTGGCCGTGGTCGGGTTCCTCGACCAGGCCGAGGACATCACCGACGCGCCCGGTATCCCCAAGAACGCGCCCCAGAACGCGGTGGCGGTGATCCATGGGGGTCGGGTCGTGGCCACGCAGGCCAAGCTGCACCTGTGGAACTACGGCGTCGGCGACGAGATCCGCAACTTCGTGCCCGGCGACACGGTCAACGTGGTGCAGATCGGCGGGATCGACGTCGCTCTGGCCATCTGCGAGGACCTGTGGCGCGAGGGGCCGACCGCTGCCGCCCGGGCCGCCGAGGCGGGCCTGCTGGTGGTGCCCAACGGATCGCCGTACGAGGCCGACAAGGACGATGTTCGCTTCGACCTGTGCCGCGAGCGCGCCCGTGACGGTGACTGCGCGCTGGCCTACGTCAATCTCGTCGGCGGCCAGGACGAGCTGGTCTTCGACGGCGACTCGATCGTGGTCGACGCCGCTGGGCAGCTGCTGGGCCGGTCCGGACAGTTCGAGCCCGAGCTGCTGGTCGTCGATCTCGACCTGCCCGCAGCGACCGAGCGGATGCCCGACCCCGACGAGCGCTTCGAGGGCGTGCGCATCCGGCGCACCGTCGTCTCGAGCGAACCGTTCGTCGCCTACGAGCCGCGTCCGGTCGTCGAGGCTGAGCGGCTGGAACGCCACGAGGAGATCTACACGGCGCTCGTCACCGGCCTGCGTGACTACGTGGCCAAGAACGGGTTCTCGTCGGTGCTGTTCGGGATGTCGGGCGGCATCGACTCCACGCTCGTCGCCCAGATCGCGGTCGACGCGCTCGGCCCGGAGAACGTCTTCGGCGTCTCCAACCCCAGCGCGTGGTCCAGCGAGCACAGCCGGTCCGACGCGGCCGAGCAGGCACGGCGCACGGGGTTGACGCTGCAGACCGTGCCGATCGCGCCGATCTTCGACGCGTACCAGGAGGCCCTGCACCTCGACGGTCTGGCCGAGGAGAACTTGCAGGCCCGGGTGCGCGCCGTCATCTGGATGGGACTGTCCAACCAGCACGGCCACCTGGTGCTGGCGTGCGGCAACAAGTCCGAGCTCGCAACCGGCTACTCGACCATCTACGGCGATGCCGTCGGCGGGTACGCCCCCATCAAGGACGTGCCCAAGACGCTGGTGTGGGAGCTCTCGCGCTGGCGCAACGCGGTCGCGGTCGAGCGGGGCGAAACTCCCCCGATTCCCGAGAACGCGATCGACAAGCCGCCGTCGGCCGAGCTGCGGCCCGGTCAGCTGGACACCGATTCCCTGCCGCCGTACGAGCTGCTCGACGCGGTGCTCGACGCCTACGTGGAGCGTGACCTCGGATCGGCAGCCGTGATCGCCGAGGGGCACGACCCGGCGCTGGTCGAGCGGGTCATCGGCCTGGTCGACCGCGCTGAGTACAAGCGCCGGCAGTACCCGCCGGGACCCAAGGTGTCGCGCCGCAACTTCGGTCGCGATCGCCGTGTTCCCATCACGCATCGGTGGCGCGAGAAGCTCTGAAGACGGAGCTCTGTGGCCAGTGTTGCAGATGGGTCAGACATGGGCTGTGGCTAAAGAATGTACTGGAATATCAGTAAATAACCCTTGCTATCGAACTCCTGTTCGAGTACGTTGGAGGCATGAATCCGGAGCCCACCATCGACGCGATGCGCCAGGCCGCGCACGCGCTGCGTTCTGGTGATGCTCGTGAACGTGCGCGTGCGATCCAGGCCGCGACGGATGCTCTTGACGCGGCCAAGGCCATCGCGCTCGGCGAGCTGGAGATCAGTCGTGATCACGAGCTCGACGGCGCTTCGACTCTGAATGCGTGGGTCCGTAACGAGCTGCGACTCAACGCCGGTCAGGCGACCTCCCTGGTCCGCAACGTGACGGCGTTGGACGAGCTGCCTGGAGTTGCTGAGGCGGCGGTGGCGGGTCGGATCAGTGCCGGCCATGTGCGGGCGTTCGTCTACGGCATCCGCCATGTCGGTCTTGAGAAGATGCGTGAGTTCGAGGACGTGTTCCTCGCGGTAGCGCTCGAAAGCGACCCGGCCGATCTGTTCGAGGCCGTCAAGCACTTGAAGGATGTCGTGCATCCCGAGGATCTTGATGATGCGTGGGAGAAGGGCATGGACAAGGAAGACTTCCAAGTCAACGCCGTTCCCGACGGGTGGCATGTGAACGGGTTCCTGGGCACCACGACCGGGGCGATGTTGAAGAAGGTCATCGAGTCAGTCTCCGCGCCCCGAGATGCAGACGACACCCGCACCGGCGCGCAGCGCCGGGTGCAAGGCCTCCACGACCTGTTGTCCTCGATCCTGGGCAACGGTCTCCCCTCGGACAAGGGCGTCAAGCCCCACATGTCGGTCTTCGTCGACGCCGAGACGCTCCAAGCGGCTGCCGAGCACGTCAAGGACGCGACTGAGAATCCCGGCTTCGTCCCCGAACCGATGCCGCCGGTTGAACCCGCCCGGCTCGCCGGTCACGGCGCGATCGGACCGAACCTGCTGATGTACTTCCTGTGCATCTCCGACTTCACCGCATTCCTCATGAAAGAAGGCGACGGCGACCGCCAGGCGCAGGTCCTCAACGCCGGACGTGACCGGTATCAGCCCAACCAGCTGCAACGCCGCTCCGTCATCGCCCGACAAGAAGGCGTGTGTGCGGCTCCGGGGTGCAAGCACACCCATCTAGAGATCCACCACGTGATCTGGTGGTCTCTCGGCGGCCGCACCGACCTCGACCAGCTCGTCGGGCTGTGCACCCGCTGCCACCACCTCTTGCACCGAGGCCGACTCCACATCACTGGCAACGCCACCGATGGATTCCGCTTCACCAACCGCACCGGCCGACCACTGCGCCGACGACGAAGAACCCGCTTCACCCGAGCCGCCTGACCACCCCAGTCCGGCGGCCCACCGGCACGCCCCCATCCGTTCAGGGACAACACAGGCAGGCTTACCAGCCGCTCTCACCCATCACCCCCAGCGAGCGAAGGGGCGCATCATCTGCAGCTCCCGCCTGTTGCCCTCGCACTTCTCCTGCGCGGTCAGCTGCCAACCCGCTCGTGCGTAGGTCTCGATCGCGCGTTCGTTGTCCGCCAAGACCCAGAGGTCGACCGAGTCGAACTGGCACTCTCGGGCATACGAGGCGACGTGGGCGAGGAGCGCCGATGCCGTCTGACGCCCCCAGGCCGCAGGATCGACGGCCAGGTAGACCAGCTCCAGCTCCGAGCCGTGCGGCACCAGCAGCGCGAAACCCTGAGCAGCGTCTCCGCGGCGGGCCATGTGCAGCGTCGCGCAGGGGCTGCGGAGCCGCTCCTGAATGCCTTCGAGCTTGGCGGCGGGATCGGACGGCACCGTGCAGGAGTCTCGAACGTCAGTGGCCCGAGCCCAGATGCTCGCGGCTTCCACCTGCGCAGCGGGAGTCGTTGCCGGCTCGATCACGACAGGGTCCACCGCGCCAGCCTAGGTCGCTGGACCCCGCTCACCCGTGCAGGTGGTAGCGCTCTCCGTCCGGATCGAGCATGACGATGATCTCGGCGGGACCGCCCTCTGCGCCGAAGGCGTGCGGCACCATCGTGGAGAACTCAGCGGCTTGACCGGTCTCGACACGGATCGTCCGCTCCCCCAGCAGCAGCAGGACCGTCCCGGACAGCACCGTGAACCAGTCGCGTCCCGGGTGGACCGGCAGATCGCCACGGCTGGGTCGGAGCGGCGGCTGGGTCAGGCGGATCTTGGCGACCTTCATGCCGCGCGTGCCCTCGGCACGGGACAGGACCCACGTCGTCATTCCGCGCGCCTCGTCCTGATGGGGGCGGATCACCACGTCCTCGTCGTCTTCGGGCGCCACGAGATGATCGAGCGACGTCCCGAGCGCCCGTGCGATCGCGGTCAGCTGGTCCAGGCCGATGCGGCGGTGCCCGGTCTCCATGCGGCTCAGCGTGGAAGCACTGAACCAGCAGCGCTCGGCCAGCTCGTCGAGCGACCAGCCCCGAGCGATCCGCAAGGCACGGACCCGCTGGCGCACCAAATCTTCAGTCGAATGATCTTGCGTCATACGCAAGATGCTATGCCTCGGGCGCAGATCTTCCTAGACTGGCCCCATGACTCACGACCACAGCGACCACCAAGACCATGGCCACCAGAACCACGATCACCAGGCCCTCTCCGAGATGCTCGACCTCGACGCTGAGATCTTCGCGTCGGCGATGCGCACGGTGTACGCCGACATCGAGAATGCTGCCGATGCCCCCGTTCGCTCGATCCTCGACCTTGGCGCAGGCACGGGAGCCGGCACGTTCGGGCTGCTGCAGCACTTCACCGGCGCTCGCGCCGTCGCGGTCGACTCCTCGGCTGACATGCTCACAGGACTCGAGCAAGAGGCCGAACGTCGCGGCCTGACCGATCGCATCACCACTGCCCGTGCAGATCTCGACGAAGCCCTGCCCGTCCTCGACCCCGTCGACCTGGCGTGGGCCGCAGCCTCCCTGCACCACCTGTCCGATCCGGACCGCACGTTGGGACAGATCACGTCGGCGATCCGCCCCGGCGGGCTGCTGGCTGTCGCCGAGGTCAACGGACTGCCGCGATTCCTCTCGAGCGACACTCCCGGCGGAGCAGCCGAGCTCCGCGCCCACGAGCTGATCGCTGCAGACCGCGCCGTCGACATGCCGATGATGGGCAGTGACTGGGGATCGCGCCTGACACGAGCAGGTCTGGTCGTCGACGTGCACCGCACGATCACCGCCGACCTCGCGTCACCGGTGCCGGCGGCAGTGAACCGCTACGCGGCAGCAGTGCTGACCCGGATCCGGCGTGCCGTCGTCGATCGACTGGACCCCGCCGACCTCCACGCCTTCGACGCACTCCTCGACGAAGGCCCAGACGACGTCAGGCGCCGCGCCGATCTCCACGTCATCAGCTCCGAGCGACTGCTGTGGATCGCTCGACGACCTGCGTGAGCAGCGCTATGAGGTGCTTCACACTTCGGCACGTCGCCCGCTGCATCTGGCAGGCTGGACGCATCCGTGGACCCAGCTTGGGCTGCGAGACGAACAGGAGAATCTCATGGCTGACGCCACCCCGGAGGAGACCGCGCCCTACGGTGCCGGACCATCCGCGTCGAAGTCCGCACGCAAGCGCATTCGCACCCACCATCTGCAGCAGATGAAGGCGGACGGCCAGAAGTGGACGATGCTCACGGCCTATGACCAGTACGCCGCCGCCACCTTCGACGAGGCCGGCGTCGAGGTCCTCCTGGTCGGCGACTCGGCCTCGAACAACGTGTTCGGCAACGCCACGAGCCTGCCGGTCACCGTCGATCAGCTGATCCCCTTGGTGCGTGCCGTGGCCAGCTCGGCGCCGCACTCCCTCGTGCTCGCCGACCTGCCGTTCGGGTCGTACCAGGGTTCGCCCGAACAGGCCTTTGACACCGCTGTCCGCTTCATGAAGGAGGCCAACGCCCACGCCGTCAAGCTCGAGGGCGGTCTGCCGATGGTGCCGCAGGTCAAGCTGCTCACCGATGCCGGCATCCCGGTGTGCGCCCACATTGGTTTCACTCCGCAGGCCGAGCACAACCTCGGCGGCTATCGCGTGCAGGGCCGCGGCGACGGCGCCTCACGCATGGTCGAGGAAGCCCTGGCCCTGCAGGAGGCGGGCGCCTTCGCGGTCGTCATGGAGATGGTCCCCTCCCCCGTGGCCGCTGAGGTCACCGCCGCACTACGCATCCCCACCGTCGGCATCGGCGCGGGCGTCGAGTGTGACGCCCAGGTGCTCGTCTGGCAGGACATGATGGGCCTCAACACCGGCAAGGCGCCACGCTTCGTCAAGCGCTACGCCGACCTGCACGGCGTCATGCTGCAGGCGGCCGAGGCCTACGTCGCCGACGTCAAGGGCGGCACCTTCCCGGCCGCCGAGCACTCGTTCGACTCCTAGGAGCCGGGCCTCACGGACCTGCTCTACAAACCCTCCGGGCCGGGGTTCAAGAAGGTGCTGTCGGAGGTCCAACCCCACCACGAGGCGCCGGCGACGACGATGAGGAACCACAGCACCGCACCGCCCACCGGGACGTAGGGGCACCACGTCGGTCGGCTGATCGCCCACCGACGCACCAGCACGGCCTGCGGCACGAGCAGCGAGGCGATCAGCACCACGGCCCACCACGGGGCATACAGCGCGGTCGAGATGGACAGCCAGAGCACCACGAAGAGCCCGGCCACCCCGATCCACGGCCCCGAGCGACGCAGCCGGATTCGGCGGCGTCGACGACTCACGGGTTCTCGTCGTCCTCGACGTCGTCGTTCCAGGCAGGATCGTTGTCCCACTCCTGGGTTCGCTCGGCCGCGATCTCCAGTGCACGGCCAGCCTCGGCCTTGGAGTCGTAGGGGCCCAGGCGATCAACGGCCCTGCACCCCTTCTCGCCCTCGACGCGATCGTGCTTGGTGCAGTAGTAGAACTTCTGATCAGCCATCGCCCCATTGTGCCTGAACCGGCAGCGTTCGCCGCTGTCCTGCTCACCTAGGCTGGGCCGGTGACTGCCCTGAACACGCCCTCCGTGGCCGCCGGTGCCGTCTCCGCCCGCCGACCCGTGCCCGCGTCGATCGACCAACCCGAGTACGTCGGCCAGATCGCGCCCCTGCCGTATCGCGGACCGCTCGTCCGCCCGCCCGAGATGATCGAGGCCATTCGCCACGCGAGTCGGGTCGCCGCTCAGGCGCTGGAGGCGGTCGGCGAGGCCATCGCGCCGGGCGTCACCACCGACGAGCTCGACGCCATGGCACACGAGTTCCTGATCGCTCGCGACGCCTACCCCTCGACCCTGGGATATCGCGACTTCCCCAAGTCGTTGTGCAGCAGCGTCAACGAGGTCATCTGCCACGGCATCCCCGACGATCGCCCGCTCGTGGACGGCGACATCGTCAACATCGACATCACGGCCTACGTCGGCGAGGTGCACGGCGACACGAACCGCACGTTCGGCGTCGGAACGGTCGACGACGAGTCCCAGCTGCTGATCGAGCGGACCCACGAGGCGACCCTGCGGGCCATCCGTGCCGTGCAGCCCGGCCGTGCCATCAACGTGATCGGCCGTGTCATCGAGACCTACGCCCGCCGCTTCGGGTACGGCGTCGTGCGTGAGTTCACCGGCCACGGGGTCGGCCCGGCGTTCCACGACGGCCTGGTGGTCCCCCACTTCGACGACCCGACGGCCACCACGGTGATGGAGCCCGGCATGACCTTCACGATCGAGCCGATGCTGACGATCGGCGGCGGCACCAATTGGTACCAGTGGGACGACGGGTGGACCGCCGTCACGAGCGACCATGCGCGTACTGCTCAGTTCGAGCACACGATCCTGGTCACCCGCGACGGCGCAGAGATCCTGACCCTGCCCTGAGGCCGGGGCCGGGTCCTACCTGAGGTCGATCACGGGATCATGTTGAACTCATCGGGGTTCGGCCCGGTGCGCATCCCCTTGTCGAGTGCGGAGATGACGGCCATCTGGCCGTCGTCGAGCTCGAAGTCGAACAGCGCGAAGTTCTCCTCGATGCGGGACCGCGTGACCGACTTCGGGAAGACGATGTCGCCGCGCTGGATGTGCCAGCGCAGTGCGACCTGGGCCGGGGAGCGGTCGACCTCGCTGGCGACGCCGCCCAGCGCCGGGTCGTCCAGGACGGCGCCCTGCGCGATCGGGGACCACGCCTCGACGGCGATGCCGAGCTCGCGGCACACCTCACGCAGCTCGTCCTGGGCGAGGTACGGGTGCACCTCGATCTGGTTGACCGCGGGCACGATGTCGGTCTCGTCGATCAGGCGGTGCAGGTGGTTGGACTGGAAGTTCGAGACGCCGATCGCGCGGGCACGGCCGTCACGGTAGGCCTCCTCGAGCGCCTTCCAGGTCTCGACGAAGTCGATGTCGATGCCGGGCATCGGCCAGTGGATGAGGAACAGGTCGACGTGATCGGTGCCGAGCGACTCGAGCGTGCCATCGATCGCGATGAGCGCGTCGTCGTGGGCGTGGAAGCCGTTGTTGAGCTTGCTGGTGACGAAGATGTCGTCGCGGGCCAGGTCCGAGGCAGCCAGTGCCTCTCCCACACCGGCCTCGTTCTGGTACATCTGCGCGGTGTCGATGTGGCGATAGCCGACCTCGAGCGCCTCCAGCGTCGCGGCCTTCGTGTCCTCCGGCGGGATCTGGAACACGCCAAAGCCGAGCTGGGGGATCTTGGAACCGTTGTTCAGGTCAATCGTGGGAACAGAAGTCATGCATCGAATCTAGCGCGCCCGGCCACAGGCCACCGATGGTGCGAATGAGCCGACCTGTAAGCCGGATTCTGTCCCGCCGACCCATTGCTGGGAGGCGAGGGCGACCATCCATCTGGGGCGCCCATTGCTGGACACCTCGGTGCGACCTACCCGCTGACATCAGACGAGCAGCCCGTCAGCGCAAGCACCCGAAGGTGCTCTCTTGGTCTTGCTCCCAGTGGGGTTTACCTAGCCGAACCGGTCGCCCGGCCCGCTGGTGAGCTCTTACCTCACCGTTTCACCCTTACCCGTACCTCCCGAAGGAAGCCGTTGGCGGTCTGATTTCTGTGGCACTGTCCCGCACGTCACCGTGGGTGGCTGTTGGCCACCACCGCGCTCTGTGGAGTCCGGACTTTCCTCGACCGCCCGGAGGCGAGCCGCGGCCGCCCGGCCGGCTCATTCGCGTCCACAGCCTAGCGCGTCGCGGACGCGTGCCTCGATGGGTACGCATCCGCTCGGTAGGTTCGGCGCGTGACCCAGGACGTGACCCAGCTGGCGGAAGTCGTTGCCTTCCTCGTCGCGATCATGGTGCTGGCCACCGCGAGCGCCGACGCAGGCCTCTTCGACGCCCTTGGTGCGCGGGTCGCCGGGCTCAGGCGGGACTCCGGGCGCGCCCTGGCATGGGCCGTCGTCGGATCTGCGGCCGTCACCGTCGTGCTGAGCCTCGACGCCACGGTCGTCCTGCTGACACCCATCCTGATGGTGGCGTCGGCGCACCGTCGCGACCATGCCTACGCGACCGTGCGGCTCGCCAACTCCGGGTCCGTGCTGCTGCCCGTGTCGAACCTGACCAACCTGCTGGTCTTCCCCGCCACGGGCCTGACGTTCTTCGGCTTCGCCTGGGCAATGCTGCCGGTCTGGTTGGTGGCTGTGACGGGCGAGTACGTGGTGCTGCGGCGCCGATATGGCCACGACGTCTCCCACCCACCGACGATCACCGAGGTGCCCTCGGTTCCGCTGTTCCCGGCGGCTGTCCTGATCGTCGTGCTGCTGGCCCTGTCCGGCGGAGCGGCGCCGTGGATCCCCGCCACCGCCGGTGCCGTGCTCGTCGCGGGGTGGAGCGTGTCGCGCGGATGGTCCCGACCGCGGGACCTGGTGATCGCCGCCAACCTTCCGCTGGCCGCGCTGGTCCTGGTGTGGGGCTCGTTCGTGGCCTGGGTCGCGCGCACCGACGTGGGCGCGGGGATCGGTGACCTCCTCCCCCGCGGCACGGGGCTGCTGGCGCTGATCGTCATCGCGCTGCTGGCGATGGTCGCAGCCAACCTCATCAACAACCTGCCGGCCACCCTGCTGCTGCTTCCTGCTGCGACGCTCGCCGGACCTGAGGGGCTCCTCGCACTGCTGATCGGGGTCAACGTCGGCGCCAATCTGACCGTGATCGGGTCCCTGGCCAATCTCCTGTGGCGCCGCACGTCGGCGCGCGAGGTGACCACATTGCGCGAATTCCACCGTCTGGGCCTGTGGACCACACCACCGCTGGTCGTGATCACCACGGCGACCTTGTGGGCGTGGACCAGCCTCATCTGGTGAGCACTCTCTCCGTCGAGCACTCATCCGTCGAGCACTCATCCGCTGAGCGATAGGGTCGGCGCGTGCTCGTGCTGCTGCCTCCCTCGGAGGGCAAGACCCGACCCACTGCCGGCGCACCTCTTGATCTGGATCAGCTGAGCTTCCCTCGCCTCACAGCGGTACGCACGCAGCTGCTGCGTTCGCTGATCAAGGTCAGCGGTGGCCACCCGAAGCGGGCTGCCGACATCCTGGGTCTGGGTCCGACCCAGGCCGACTCCCTCGACGTCAACGCCGGACTGGCCGACGAGCCGACCGCTCGCGCCGACGAGGTCTACACCGGCGTGCTGTTCTCCGCCCTCGACCTGCCGTCTCTGGCCCCAGCTGCCCGGGCGCGGGCCGATCAGGGCATCGCGATCGCCAGCGGGCTGTTCGGGCTCCTGCGGCCCTCGGACCTCATTCCGGCCTACCGACTGTCCGGCACCGTCTCCCTGCCTCGGCTGGGGCCGGTCGCGGGCCGGTGGAGGCCGGTGCTGCCCCGGGTGATCGGCGAGACCATCGGCGACGGCCTGATCGTCGATCTGCGATCGGGCACCTACGTCGCGCTCGGCAAGCCACCGGCGACCCACGCGGACCGCACCGCCACGTTGCGCGTGCTGCACGAGCACGGCGGGAAGCGCAAGATCGTCAGCCACTTCAACAAGGCCACGAAGGGCCGCATCGTGCGCGATCTGCTCGAGGCGGACGCCGATCCGCGCAACGTCGACGCGCTGGCCTCGACCCTGCACGACCTCGGCTGGACCGTCGAGCGCCACGACACCGCGCTCGACATCATCGTCACCGAGGTCTAGAGCCCCACATGGTGCTCATCAGTCGATCAGAGACC
Organism: Aeromicrobium sp. CF3.5; assembly: GCF_051262695.1. Taxonomy (NCBI): domain Bacteria; kingdom Bacillati; phylum Actinomycetota; class Actinomycetes; order Propionibacteriales; family Nocardioidaceae; genus Aeromicrobium; species Aeromicrobium sp. CF3.5. Next base: position 14,074 of record NZ_JBIMEZ010000008.1, on the reverse strand, counting down.
GGACTCGGCCGTGAGCACCAGAATGCGGTCGCACTCGGGGCAGCGCAGGACCTCGCCCTCGTCAGCAGCGGCGATCTCCCGTAGGTCGGCGCTGTTGATCTCGAGTCGGCAGCCTTCGCAGCTGCGCGCCCGCAGCGCGGCCGCGCCCATGCCGCCCTTGGCCGTGCGCACCTTCTCGTACAGCGCGAGCAGGTCGTCGGGGACCTGGCTGACGACCTGCTGACGATCGGTACGGGCGGCGTCGAGCTGTCCGTCGATCTGCACCACCGCGGCGTCTCGCGCATCGGTGGCGTGCTTCAGGTCCGTGTCGAGGGCATGAAGATCGGCCATGACACCAGACAACGACGACTGGGCCTCTTCGAGACGTTCCATGACCTCGAGCTCCTCGTCCTCGAGGGTCGAGATGCGTCGTTCGAGGGCCACCAGCTCGTGCTGCAGGCTCTCCAGATCCTTGGGATTGGTGATCTCCCCGGAGTTGAGTCGGTTCTCGTCGCGCTCGCGGCGCGTCTTGACGGTCTCGACCTCGGCGTCGGCCTTCTTCTGCTCGCGGGTCAGGTCGGACACTGCGGTGTCAGCCTCGATGCGCTGGCCGTCGAGGTCCTTGCGTCGCTGCTCCAGCTCGGCGATGTTGGCCAGCTCGGGAAGCGAGTCGCGGCGGTGGATCAGCTGCGCGATCGACGTGTCCTGCGCCTGCACGTCGAGCAGGGCGGATTGGGCTACATCGTCGGCTCTCATCTGGACACCGTACCTGCGACGTGGCCCGACCACGGGTCGGTGACGATCTCAGAGACGCGCGTCTCAATCTCAGGCACCCGCTCGCTGATCTCCCGAGCCACCACCGGCAGCCAGGTCCACTCCGCCGCCCAGTGTGGAACATCGATCACCGGGCACCCTCCTGACTCGAGATGCTCACTGACCGGATGGTGCCGCAGGTCTGAGGTCACATAGACGTCTGCGCCCGCAGCGGTCGCTGCACCGAGCAGGAAATCGCCGGAACCGCCGCACAGAGCCACCGTGCGCACGGATGCGTCCTGATCGCCTGCCACGCGTGCCACGCTGAGGTGACCGGGGAGGGCTGCGGCGACCGTGCGAGAGAACTCGCCGACGGTGGTCGGCATCGCCAGGGTCCCGATCCGGCCGCTCCCCCGGTCGAGCGACGGCTCGCAGCAGATCTCGACCACCTGGTGGGCCACCTCCTCGTAAGGGTGGGCTTGGACCATCGCGGCCCTGACCTTCTCGCGCAGGTGCGGTGGGGCGATGAGCTCCAGGCGGGCTTCGTCGACCTCCTCGATGTGGCCGATCTCGCCGATGGTCGGGTTCGCACCCGCGACAGGACGGAAAGACCCCAGTCCCTCGGAGCGGAAGAAGACCCGCTCATAGTTGCCGATCGCTCCCGCTCCTACGGCATGCATCGCGGTGATGACGGCATCCGCGTGACTGACCGGCACGAAGACAACCCAGGCGTCGACGGCTTCGTTCGGGTCGGGGTCGAGCGGCCGGAGGTTCTCCAGACCGAGCGCGAGTGCCATGGACTCCGACACGCCCAGGCGTGGGCTGTCGGCGTTGGTGTGGCACGTGTGCAGCGCGATCTGGTGGCTGATGAGGGTGTGTGCGACACGCCCCTTGGGCGTGGACGCGGAGACCGAGGTGACTCCCTTCAACCACAGGGGATGGTGCGTCACGACCAGGTCAGCGCCCCACTCGACTGCTTCGTCGACCACGGCCTGCACCGGATCGACGGCGAACAAGATCTTGCGCACGGGGGCGTCGGGATCGCCCACGACGATGCCCACGGCGTCCCAGTCGTCGGCGTGGGCAGGGTCGTACAGGTCGTCGAGCACTGCCACGACCTCGCTCAGCGTCGGCATCCCCGCACCTTACTCGGGCCGACGGCGCACGACGGTCAGTCGTCGTCGGGTCGGGCGCGGCGGGTCACGAACCATGCCGTCGCCGCAACAGCGAACGCGATCGGCCACCACGGGATGTCGATGCCGTCGTCGTCCGCGGTGCGGTCGATCACCGTGGGTGCAGCGGCTGATCCGGTGGGGTCGGGATCGTCGGTCTGCTGGACCGTCGTGGTCGGTGAGGGTGCAGGCGTCGGCTCGATCTCCGCGCCGAGGTCCCGGCCGCCTTCGACAGGATCGTCGCGCACCTCACCGGTCACGTCGTCGCGCAGACTGGCCTGCTCGCGCGCCTCGCGGCGACCCGTGGAGAATCCGTCGTCGGATCCGACGGAGTAGCCGGTGCCGAAGCCGTCCTCGTAGGCCTGCTGCAGCTCCGGATCGTCCGGGAACAGCACAGGCGGGGCCGGTTGCTCCAGAGCAACGGCGGCCCCGGCCAGGGTCAGCACGAAGAGCAGCGCAGCAGCCGACGCCAGCGCCGCACGCACCATGCCCCGAACCTCACCGATGAAGGGCTGGGGTCACTGCTGGTAGTCGTCGCGGCGACGCCCGCCGTCGTTCTGCTGGGCGTTGAGGAACAGGGTCAGGATGAGGCCGAGTGCGCCCGCTGCCATCAGGATGAAGCCGACTGCGGGCAGGTCGATCCCCGGAATCGTCTCAGTCACCGCGAAGCCGAGGATCGCTCCCACCGCGAGCAGGAAGATGGATCCGCCGATGTACATGTGATGCCTCTCGTCGTGATGTTTCAGGCCTGACGTTACTGGGTCGGGTGGTGCAGTGCAGTACGCCGCGCTCTCAACCGACCACGGCGAGTGCGAACGGCAGGACCGGGCCGGCTCCGTTGCGGCGCAGCTCGCGGGCCGCCACCGTGATCGTCCACCGGCTGTCGACACAGTCGTCAACCAGAAGGATCGGCCTCGCCCCGACAGCAGCAATCCGCTGCGCCAGATCAGGTCCGACGCCGACCGTGCCCCACACGTCTGCGAGTCGATAGACGCTGTTGCCGCCCGAGCCGTGTCGTGGCCCCTCGCCCAGGGGATCGAGGGATCCAAGGTCCTGCAGCTGCCCGATGCGCGCCAACCCCCGGGCCAGGGAGTCGACCAGCTGGGGTCGGGATCGAGAGGGCATGTTCACCACCGCCACGGGACGCTCGGCCCAGGCCCAGTCCTTGAGCACCTGGACGCAGGCACCCAGAAGCGCATCGGGGACGGGCGCATCAGGCGCTGCGGCTGCGAAGAGCTCGCGCAGCGTGCCGCCCCACCCCAGGTCGGTGAGGCGGGCGACGGCGCGCCCCTCTTCGGCTCTCTCGTCGACGGCGATCTTGCCCTTGGCGACCTTCGAGCCGGTGGGCCACTGCGCCCGGGGATCGATCGCCACACCCACCTGCCCGAGGGTGGCCGTGGCGGCTGAGTCGGCCGTCTGGGGCACGTCCGTGGGGTACCAGGGCTCCGTGCACGTGTCGCACCGACCACAGGGCCGGGCCGAGTCGTCGTCGAGGTCTCTTTGCAGCAGCGCCATCCGGCACCCGGTGGTGCGCTCGTAGTCGATCATCGCCTGCTGCTCGAGGCTGCGGGCCTGGGCGATGCGCTCGTAGCGCTCGCGGTCGTAGGTCCACGGCTGGCCGGTCGCGACCCAGCCGCCCTGCACCCGGCGGACCGCACCGTCGACGTCCAGCACCTTGAGCAGCAGCTCGAGCGGTGTGCGACGGATGTTGACGCGGGCCTCCAGCGCGGGTGTGGAGATCGGATCGGCCTGCCCATCGCGCCCGAGTCCGGCGCTGAGCTCGCCGATCACGGCTGCGGCTCGCTCCTCGCTCGGCATGGAGGCGGTGGCGAAATAGGTCCAGATGTCCTGGTCCTCGCGGCCCGGAAGCAGGAGCACGTCGGCGTGATCGGTGGCGCGGCCTGCGCGGCCGACCTGCTGGTAGTACGCCACCGGCGACGACGGCGCGCCGAGGTGGACCACGAATCCGAGGTCGGGCTTGTCGAACCCCATGCCCAACGCGCTGGTCGCCACCAGCGCCTTGACCTCGTTGTTCTTGAGCTGTCGCTCCAGCTCGGCTCGCTCTTCGGTGTCGGTGCGTCCGGTGTAGGCGCGGACGGCGAGACCGGCCTCGAGCAGCAGGCGGGCCGTGTCCTCGGCCGCCGACACGGTGAGCGCGTAGATGATTCCACTGCCGGGCAGGTCCGCAAGGTGCGCCACCAGCCAGCCGAGTCGAGCACGCGTGCTGGGCAGCTCGAGCACCCCGAGCCGCAACGAGTCGCGAGCCAGGGAGCCGCGGATGGTGAGGACGTCGCCGGCGCCGAGCTGTTCGACCACGTCTGTGACGACCCGCTCGTTGGCGGTGGCGGTGGTGGCCAGCACCGGGAGATCGGTCGGAAGCTGATCGATCAGCTCGGCGAGGCGCCGGTAGTCGGGGCGGAAGTCGTGACCCCAGTCCGATATGCAGTGCGCCTCGTCGACCACGAGCAACCCCATCCGCTCCAGCAGCGTGGGCAGCTGCTCGTCGCGGAACCGTGGATTGTTGAGACGCTCGGGCGAGACCAGGAGGATGTCGACCTCGTCGGCCTCGAGCGCCGCGCGGGTCTGCTCCCACTCGTGTGGATTGGTGGAGTTGATCGCCACCGCCCGCACGCCGGCTCGCCCAGCGGCCTCGACCTGGTCGCGCATCAGCGCCAGCAGCGGCGAGACCAGCAACGTGGGTCCAGCGCCTCGGCTGCGCAGCAGCGATGTCGCGATGAAGTACACCGCCGACTTGCCCCACCCGGTCCGCTGCACCACCAGGGCGCGGCGCCGGTCGTCCACCAGTGCCGTGATCGCCTCAAGCTGTCCATCGTGGAACGCCGCGCCCTCGACCCCGGTGAGGTGATGCAGGGCATCGGCGGCAGCGGCAGCGGTGTCGGCGTGGGTGGTTTCGGTTTCGGCGGGCATGACGTCATCGTGGCACCCGGCACCGACACCGCCCGCCGGTCGGCCTGGTCGGCCATGGAGCACTGGATTCGGTGCAGTCGTTAGACTGACGTCGGGCCGATCGGTCCGACGTCGCGACCCGAGGAGAAGCACCACCTGTGGACGGTCCCTACCCCCGCCCCCAGGGGCTGATCCCGTGCTGACTGCGGTCCTGCTGCTGCTGGTCGGCATCGTCGTGATCGTCGTGATCATCGCCGCGAACGGCTACTTCGTGGCGCAGGAGTTCGCGTACATGAGCGTCGACCGCTCCCGACTGCGGGCGCGCGCAGCCGAGGGCGACACCGGCGCAGAGCGGGCGCTGGCGGTCACCGAACGCACCTCCTTCATGCTGTCGGGCGCCCAGCTGGGTATCACGGTGACCGGTCTGCTCGTCGGCTACGTGGCCGAGCCACTCGTGGGCGAGTCACTGGGCACGCTGATGGGCGGAGTGGGCGTGCCCACGGCCGTCGGCATCGCAGTAGGCACCATCGTGGCCCTCGTCGCGTCGACGGTGTTCCAGATGATCTTCGGCGAGCTGTTCCCCAAGAATCTCGCGATCGCGAGCCCCGAGCCGCTCGCGCGCCGCCTGGCCGGGTCGACGCTGCTGTACATGGCCACCTTCGGGTGGCTCATCACGATCTTCGACCACGCGGCCAACGCCCTGCTGCGGCTCCTGCGCATCGAGCCGGTGCACGACCTCGACTCGACCGCGAATGCCCCCGAGCTGGAGCGCATCGTCGCCGAGTCCAGCTCGACCGGCGACCTGCCCCCGGGCCTGTCCCTGCTCATCGACCGCATCCTCGACCTGCCCGACCATGACGTCGAGCACGCCATGATCCCCCGCTCCCGCGTGGGGACCGTCTCGACGGAGGCCACGGTTGGCGAGGTGCGCCGCCGCATGGCCGGCGAGCACACCCGCTACCCGGTGCTCGACGCCGACGACCGCGTGGTGGGGGTCATCGACCTCAAGCAGGTGCTCGACTACACCGTGGCCGACGACACCCTGGTCGAGTCGCTGCTCACCGAGCCCCTCGTCGTCCCCACCCTGATGTCCCTGCCCGACGCCCTGGCCGAACTCAGCCGCTCGCAGACCGAGCTCGCCTGCGTGGTCGACGAGTACGGGGGCTTCACCGGCGTGCTCACGGTCGAGGACATCGCTGAGGAGCTCGTCGGTGAACTCACCGACGAGCACGACACCCACGAGGCCGACGTCGTTGTGCCCCACGGCAACGGCGTGTGGGTCATGTCCGGCGACGCCCACCTCGACGAGGTCGAGCGCGTCGTGGGCCACCGGCTCCCGCCCACCGACGTGGAGACCGTCTCCGGTCTCGTGATCGAGGCGGTCGGCTCGTTGCCCGACATCGGCGACGAGGTGCAGGTCGACCTCGTCGAGGACCCCGCCGAACTGGTCGCGGACGACCGCCTGGACCGCAGCCTGCTGCTCCACGTGCTCGAGATCGAGCGCTTCGTCCCCCACCGGGTCAGGGTCACGCTGCAGGAGCGACCGGCCGACGCCGACCCCGATCAGGCCACCGACGAACAGGTCCGCCCGTGAACCCCTTCATCGTGACCCTCGTGACGATCGCGCTGATCGTGCTCAGTGCCTTCTTCGTCATCATCGAGTTCGCCCTGCTCGGCGCACGCCGTCACCGCCTCGAGGAGATCGCCCCCACGAGCGCCACTGCCCGGGCGGCGCTGCGGGGCATGAACGAGCTGACCATCATGCTGGCCGGAGCCCAGCTGGGCATCACGGCATGCACGCTCGCACTCGGCGCGGTCACCAAGCCGGCGATCGACTCGGCGCTGTCGCCCGTGCTCGACGACCTCGGGTTGCCCACGTGGTCAGCCGGCGCCCTGGCGTTCGCGCTCTCGCTGCTGCTCGTCACGTTCCTCCACCTGGTCGTGGGCGAGATGGCGCCGAAGTCGTGGGCGATCGCCCACCCCGAGCGGGCCGCTCGGCTCATCGGCATCCCGGCCCGCTCCTTCACGTGGGTGGTACGGCCCCTGCTGCTGTGGGTCAACGCGATCGCCAATCGCCTGGTGGCGCGGACCGGGGTGGAACCGCTCGACCAGGCCGCTGTCGGCGGACAGGACGCCGAGACCATCCGTCAGCTGGTGGAGCACTCGGCTCGCTCCGGCGCGCTCGACCCGAAGTTCAGCCCCCAGCTCCTGCGGGCGCTCGAGCTGCAGGACCTGCAGGTCGGCACGCTCGTGCGACCCGGGACCCCGACCTCGGTGCCACCGACCGCCACCGTCGCCGACGTCAAGGACGCCGCCCAGCGGTCCGGTCACCTGCGGATCCTCGTCGACGCCGACGGGCCAGGGCTGCCTCACGTGGTGCACGTGCGCGACGCGCTGCTCGAGCCGTCGGACCGCCCGGTCCGCGAGCTGCAGCGCCAGCCCCTGCAGCTCGACGCCGACACCCGCGTGCCCGACGCCCTCCACCAGATGCGGTCCACCAGCACGCAGTTCAGCGTGGTGCTCGACGACGGACGGTTGGTGGGCGTGCTCACCATGGCCGATCTCGTGCGCGGGCTCCTTCAGCAGCCCGAGGACGCACCCGCAGGAACATCCACGGCCCCGTGATCGACGAGCACCTGGGCCGTGCGCGACGTGCGCCTGGCGCGTGGGGTCCGTGGGCGAAGTGGGGTTCCCACCCCCGACCTTCCGGGTTGGGCTCGGGGTTCACGTCATTCAAACGCCGCCCGCACTGAACCTTGACTCTGCAGGCCTCTAGATGAGACGCGCTCACGCCGCTCCACGACTTCTCGGTCCATTTCCGTGTCATGAACGTGTCAGCGTTGGAACTAGAGGCCCGAGCAGTCGATCATGTGGGCGCAGAATTCCAGGATGGCCTCTTCCTCGTCGGCCGCACAGCCCGTCTCCGATCTGTCATCGCGCCTCGAGGCGGCCGAGGCCTCCTACTTCCCGCGATCGCAGCGATCCACTTGATGCGGGGCTCGGCGGCGACGGGTTGATCGACCCCACACGAGTACACGAGCGACACCATGAAGGTTTGGCCGATACGACTGTCGCCCTCGCCGATGTAAGACGCGGCCGAAGTCGCCGTCGTGGACAGCACTAGCCTGCGCCCGCTCCGGGGTTCCGACTGACAGGAGGTGGACGTCATCTGGCTGTGCACCTCGGTGGGAAAACGCGATCACCATGACGCCGAAGACGGGAATTACTACCCCGTTGACGCCACGGACGTCACCGCATAGGCGGGACCGTTCTGCAGCGCGACGTAGAAGGCTAGGACGCCTGTAGCCCTAGACCACCGGCACCAAGTCCCCACAACATGGGGACCAGCAACATCTCGGGCCGAGTCAAAAGCGTGCCAACGATCATCAGGAGAAGTCCTGTCGCTTGCACAACCAAGGCCACTGATGAGGCCGTGTACTTGCGGACCACCATTGCTGCAAGAACACCGCTCGCGCCGTAGCAAACCCTTGCCCCGCCGCGAGCATCGCTGTGATCACGCCCATCGGCTCCCCCGGGACTACACCCACGGCAGGCATGAGCGTCGCGCCCTTCGGCGGCCCGGTGCAGGGCTGTGACGGGCCGCAGGTGCGGTGGAACGGTTGAGCAGCAACGCCAAACGGCCATCGTCGAACGTGCGGTCGCACGCCATCCGCGGCAATTCGGATTCGCTACTGAGGTGGTCCGAGTAGATCAACCCACACCTCGCTCATCGTAGGGAAGCTGGGAACTGCATGTCGCAGGGCCGACAGTGGAACGCGGCCGGCGATGGCGACGGTGGCGGCGTGAACCATGTCTGCGACGTCCTGCCCAACGAAGGCCGCTCCGATCATGACCTCGGCTTCATCGTCGATGAGCACGCTTGCGCGTCCCTTGTAGTCCTTGGCGTGCAGTTGCGCACCTAACACGGCGCCGAGGTCTGTCTCCACGTACCGAGCCGCAATACCGTCCCGCTCAGCTACCGCGCGCGTCATGCCGACCGCGGCGACCTCCGGATCGGTGAACACGACCTGAGGGATGAACTGTCCGTCCGCGTCGGTAGCCATGGGCGGGTCAAGACCCCGGCTGCGAGCACTAATTGCCGCCGCCGCGACGCGGGCGTGATAACTCGCCTCATGAGTCATCAGGCTGCGGCCAGCAACGTCACCAATGGCGTAAAGCCAGTCCGTCTCTCCGGCGGTGACGTACCCGTCGATGGGAATGAATCCATCACCTTCGATACCTACTGTATGGAGACCGAGGTCGCCGGTGTCTGCGACCTTGCCGGTGGCCACGAGTAGCTCGTCGGCCACGACGGATGTTCCATCGTTCAGATCGACGGTCACCTCACCGCCCGGCGTCGGACGCAACACCCGTTCAACTTCCACGTCGAAGCGCACATCCACACCGCTTTCACGCAACCCCGCAAGTACTAGTTCGCCCGCGTAAGGCTCGAGCTCTGGCAACAGCGCCTCTCGGCGACTGAGGACGACCACTTGTCGGCTGCCCAACCATTTCCACGCTTGAGCCATTTCCAAGCCGAGCGGGCCGCTGCCGATGACCGTCAGTCGCTCTGGTGCGCGCGGCGCGGACGTAGCTTCGCGGTTCGTCCAGGGCTGTGCCTCTCGAAGGCCGGGTATGGACGGGACAGCAGGGCTCGATCCGGTGGCGATGATGACCGCCTGCCGGGCCGTGAGCTGCACGTCTCCAGCATCTGTCTCTACAACGACACGTCGGATTCCGTCGAGGCGCCCTCGTCCGCGCCAGAAGGAAGCACCTGCGGCCTCGAACCCAGCCACGACCTCTCGGTCGTCGTGGTGGAGCACTACCTCATCTCGATGGGCCAGTGCCGCTTGTGCGTCGATGGCCGTGCCGTTCTGTCCCTCTCGAGCCCCAGGGGCGCGCGTGGCCGAGCGTGCGGCGTGTCCCGGTCGCAGCATCGCCTTGCTAGGGACGCAGCCCCAGTTGAAGCACTCACCGCCAAGAAGCTCGGGTTCGACCAGAGCGACGGTGAGCCCAGCAGCAAGCAGAGCATTCGTGGCGTCCTCGCCGCCCGGTCCGGCGCCCAGCACGACGACGTCGTAGGCAAGCTCAATCTCTGACGCGCTCATCGATCATCGGCTCTATCCGCAGCGAATCCGCAGGCCGAGCTCGAACCGGCCAACGAAGCTGAGCAGGGCCGACTCCGGCCCGTCTCATGAAGAAAACCACGAGCGGATGGCTGCGTGGGCGCAGTCGGGGCTAAGGCAAGGTAGGGCACACGTGTCTGTGTGCTTCGGGGCAGGTACTTCTTTCGACCGTGACCTCGCTGGGTTCAGAAAGTGCGGTTGCGCTTTACGGTGTCGCGATCTCCATTCGGACCGAGGAGGCGCCCTGCAGGTCAAGCCAGACGGAATCGCGCGATTTCACGAGCCGCGCCAGGACGGACTGACAGCTGTCGCAGCGCAACACCCACCCGGGACCGCCACCAAACGCCCTCCCTCGCGCAAGTGGTTCCGTGGCGCTGCAGCTGCGGCAGGTGAGACGGGCCGCCGTCATGTCGACAGCGAAGATCTCCGAGAGGTCCCCGGCCAGCGCGTTCCCGTCGACGGACCGATCTGTGCGGTGATAATCCATGGTCATGCTCCTGTCGGGCCGAATCGCTCGGTACGGATGGCGGATGCGGGGTAGCCCCGTTCAAGCAATATCTGCGACGCGGCTTCAACGAACCCGTTCGGACCACACACGTATGCGCGCGGCTGTTGGATACCTGCAGAGGAAGAAGGCACAGGAAGATCCTCTGCCCGTAGGCGCCCGGGCTCCCTGTCGTGTCCGGGGAGTCCGGAACGAGTGAACACGTAGCTGATGGTCACCCCCTCACAAGAGGACGCGATGCGGTGAAGCTCGTCGGCGTAGAAGATGTCGTCAGGATTCCGCGCCGAGTAGACAAGGTGGAACGGCGATCGCGACGTCGAGTCCACTCGTGCCCGAAGCATCGCCATCAGCGGGACGATGCCAGACCCGCCGCCGAGGAGAGTGACGGGATGATCGAGTTGGCCGGTCCAACGAAACCAACCACCGATGGGGCCGCGGAGCTCGAACTCGTCCCCCACCTGAATGGTCTCGACGAAGTACGGCGACACCTCGCCTGTCGACACCTTCTGGATGGTCAGCTCCAGGGAACCGGGGCTTCCCACTGAAGCGATCGAGTAGCTCCTCTGGGCCATATAGCCGTCTTCAGCGGTGAGCCGTACGTCGACATGCTGTCCTGGGTCGTGGCCCGGCCACCCCGGAACCTCAAGTGTCAGCGTTCTGGCGTCACGGGTCTCCAGGCGGGTGCCAGAGACGCGTGCACGCAACCACCGGATGGGTCCTCGTCTGAGGACGTCCGTCGCAGTGGAGCGCGCAGCATCAGTTGACGTAGACACAGGAAGGCTCACCCCTCAGCGGATAAGTGCGTGACGTGGCCAGACCGCCACCCGGTGCCATCCGCGACGCAGATGTCGCTTCATGCCGGTGCATCAGTCGCCGACGTAACGCTGCTCGAGCCACGGATCGCCGTACTCGTGGTACCCCAAGCTCTCCCAGAAGCCGAGCTTGTCGTTCAGCCGCAGTTCGATTCCGTTGATCCACTTGGCGGACTTCCACAGGTACAGGTGGGGCACCAGCAGCCTGGCCGGACCACCGTGTTCCGGCTCAAGTGCGTCCCCTTCGTACTCGAAGGCGATCCAGGCCTTGCCGTCGATGATGTCTTCGAGCGGAAGGTTCGTGCTGTAGTCGCCGTAGCAGTGGATGAGGGCGTACTCGGCTTCGGTTTCCAGGTGCTCGAGAACCGTGTCGATCGACACCCCTCGCCAGTTGGTTTGATGCTTGCTCCAGCGGGTCACGCAATGGATGTCGACTGTGACGTCTTCGCTGGGCAAGTCCATCAGCTGTTCCCAGGCCAGCGAGGACTTCGAGCCGTCGATCTCGGTGATGTCGAGGCGCCAATCCTTGGTGTCGATCCGAGGCGTCGGTCCAGCGGTCAGGACGGGGAAGTCGTCGGTCAGGTACTGCCCTGGTGGCACCTGACGATCGCGGTCGTCACTTCGTCCGGCGAAACCTCTACTGATCACACTCATCTGACATGCCCTTCTGCTGACCAAGCGCCGACCGGTACACACGTTGGTGTGCGGTCAGGCCCGTCTGCTTACGTGGATGGGCCGCCCTCTTTGAGAGCCCGTCATCCTCACGAGCAGAGGCGGCGTCGCCTGTACCCCTTTCCCTTGAAGCATGCGCGGTGACTGTGCCCGCTCCCTTCGACCGGTAGCGGTGGCCGCCCGTTCGCACTAGTCGCGGGGCCCCTCGAGTGCGTTGCGAAGAGCATGCAGGTCGTACTCGGTGTGCGTCGCTACACGAAGAATCTCTTGGTCTCGCGCTCTGTCGCGTGCCGCGTCACGGCGCTGGGTGAGCAGGATCAGGGGCGTTTGCAGGGCCACCAGTGTGGTCATGCCGATCCCGAGGTAATTGATGGCAATGGCAGTGTCCGTGCCGAGCGGGATGGCGAGCACGATGACGACGTACAGGACGGCCACCAGGCTCAGCAGCGCGATGAAGCGCCATGAGGCCAGGGCGTCCGCGAGCCGTTGAGCTGACCGGTTGGCTCGACTCTCCGGCGTCTCCATGAACAGGCTGAGCTCGTGGCCACACTGGGGACAGATGATGGAACCCATGCCATGGGCCTGGTCTGAATCCATGGCTGCGTGATGCTCTGCGGGACCGAGGTCGGCCGGTTCGGGATCGGAACCTTCGAGTTGCGCAATCCTGAGTTGGTGTTGCATCCCTGCCCGGAGGACAACTGCTGTCATGTCACGCACCGCGGACTTGTCGTAGTGCGACGCCAGATCCCTGAGCATGCCGTCGATGGGTGCCGAGTCCTCTGGCCGCAGAAGAGCGTCGGCGTAGGCCACGGCGGCCCGTTCTGCGTCATTCAGCGCCTCACTGTCGACGCGCTCCCCCGCAGGAGCGGCTTCTTCGGGGCCGTGAATGTGGTCCACACGCGCATGCAGCAGTCGCTCAAGCCGGGCCCCCAGTGCGAGGTGTGCCACATCTGTGGCGGCTACATCTGCGAGCTGCTGCAGCACCTCGGCAGCCGTTCGTGGCTTCGCATGAAGCTCTCTCACCGTGATCTCTCCCCATCTGACAAGTTGCGTGATGGGGCCAGCATCGCTGATCCGCCCCGCCACACCACGTAGTGGGACCTGAAGCGTCGGCGGGTTGAGCATGCGACTCGCCCAATCTTTGCGCCGGAGCTGGGCGCCCGGACTCGGGCCAGGCTCCGCTGAGCCCCACGGGTGGGGAGTCGGCCGTTCATTGGTGGGCCACTTGAGCTCGGCGTAGTCTGCGCTGCGTGACTGAATCGCGTGACCGGCCGGCTCGTTCGCGCCTGACCGCGCGCGGCGCCGCGACCAGGGCACGCCTGATCGCTGCCGCCGATCAACTCATGTTTGAGCGAGGGGTTACGCAAACCAGCGTTGCTGACGTCATCACTGCGAGCGGCACGAGCAAGTCGCAATTCTACCAACATTTCACCAGCAAAGACTCCCTCGTATCCGACGTCATCGAGCGTCGGAGAGCCTACGTTGTGGAGCAACAGTTGCCACGACTCCAGACAATGGATTCGATGCGAGGCCTTGAGCTGTGGGCCGAGGGGCTGGTTGCTTGTCATGGTCTGCACCAAGGAGCGTTCGGTTGCCCTCTGGGCTCCTTGGCTGCGGAGCTTTCTGACACGAACGAGGACGCCCGCCGGCAGCTGGCCAGTGCGTTCGCTGAATGGGAACAACTGCTAGCCCGGGGTCTCACTCAGATGCGTGCGAACGGGACCTTGCGAGAGGACGCGGATCCTGTCCTGTTGGCTACAGGGCTCATGGCAGCCGTGCAGGGCGGGTACCTGTTGGCGCAAACTGCCCGCAGCATCGAGCCCATGAAGGTTTCCCTGGAAATGGCGATCGCATACGTTCGGACGTACGCCGAGGTGTGACGCTGGCTGGGTGTCGATGGCGTGTCCACGACCATCCAGTGATCTCGCCGCGGCGACCATCACTCACGCGGAATGTAGGTACCCGGCTGAAAGTAGGGAACTTCGCACCTTCCTTCTGGCGTCGAACATGGTTTTGTAGATCGCGTTCGGATTCGAATCAAGGTCGCGCGCCACTTGGCTGACGGACAGGCCCAGTAGGGCTATACCCTCGAATGCTCTCCGCTGTCTTTCGGTAAGTTCCTCACGCACTATCCTGCGCACAGCAGCC